>ONKD01000044.1 GCA_900318345.1 uncultured Prevotellaceae bacterium | reverse complement strand
GTGGAAGTAGCCAATGTACTGGATCTCACCCTGGCCGGTGCGTGCGTCATACTCATTGCCCATGATGGGATACATCGGGATCAAGCCACCGGTAGCAACACCACCTGCGCTGTTGTCCCAGCTCTTAGAACCGATCTCGTTACCCACGAGGTACCAGATCTCGATGGGAGCATCGGCGAGCTCAATATAGTAAGGATTAACCTCCAGGGAAACCACATTAGACATGATGGTCTCGGCACCAGCGGTGGAAGCCTTACAACGGACATAGACAGTCTGTTTCTCGGGAACTTCACCCTCGCCCCAATGGCAAATGCCGATCAGGGCCTTATCCAATTCAACGGCCGACATATTACCCGTGCACGATGCGTACACCGTGGGCAGGATAGCATAGTCGGCAATAGTGGCGCCAGTCTCGTCGAGAGCGGCCTCATCGGTCGAAACAGTCCAGCTATTGGTGGGAGAAACCTCAAGCTGATACTCTACCGCTGCGGGCCAGCCACCATAATCAGGCTGTGACCAAGCGAAGGGGATACCAACAGACTCAGCCAGGTCAACCAGCGTGTTCACGGGGTTGTTGAGCGTGAACGTGGTGGGCTGTACCAGCGTGGGGTTAGAATCGCGGTCATCCTCGCATGCCGTGAACACGAGTGCCATGCTCAGCAGCATCAGTGATGATAAAAATATCTTTTTCATTTTCTTATTGTCAATATTAAATGTTAGACATTACTGTAGCATCAATAACCGGGATTCTGTTGCAGCTTGGTGTTCGTGATTAAGTCACTGGTGGGGATGGCGAATACATTGCGGAAGGCCTCAAAGTCACGGCCAGCATAGGAGCCGCCCTTCCATTGCCACTGGTAGTCGGTGGGACCACCAAACTTGCCAAAGCGAATCAGGTCGACGCGGCGACGACCTTCGAAGTAGAACTCACGGCCCCACTCGTCCAGAATCTGGTTGAGGGTGTAAGAAGTGCGTTGGGTAGCATGGGCACGGCCACGGATGGCGTTGATTGCTGCAACGGCATCAGCAGGTGCGGTACCACCGTTCATGCGGGTGAGTGCCTCTGCATAGTTCAGGTAAGCCTCAGCCACACGCATGTAGAACAGGTGTGAGTCAGCAAACGTGATGTCACTGCCCTTAGAACCATCACACTTGAAGTTGTTGAACTTGGCAATAGCATAGCCATACTTGAAGTTGGACTCATCCTCAACGTTCAAGAAGCGGCCCTCGGTCTCGAACAGGGCACGATCGTCACCAGCGGCCATAGCCACGGCATAAGCGTGCTCTGACGGAGCGTCATCGTTGGGGAAGAACAGACGGATCAACTCGGGACGAGCACGGTTGCCACCCCAGGTGCTGTTGTTGTACAGACCATTCACCTCAGTCTCGTCATAGGGATAAGGATGAACGTCGGCGTCAACGGTCGAGCAGATCAGGAAGTTGGTGCCACCCCACGAGGTGGTGCGCAGGCCGTCTTGGATGACGGGGAAGACTGCCTCATAGGCGGCGTCGGTAATTCCGTTGTCACCCATGAACAGCATCTGGTAAGCGGTGAACTCGCGGTAAACGCCGTCCTTGCCCTCGGCAGCATAGCCCTGGGTATGCAGCTTGTAACCTGAATCCATCACCTTCTTGGCATACTCGGCAGCCTCTTGCCAGCGGGGAGTACCAGTGTAAACCTCGCTGTTCAGGTACAGGCGGGACAGCAGCATCCAGGCAGCAGCCTTGTCGATGCGGCCATAACCGGTCTCACCATATTTCTTGGGCTTAGGATCATTCAAGATATTGGCATTGTCAGCGTCATTCTCGCCCACGATGGCCTTAAGCTCGCTCTCGATAAACTCACACACCTGAGCACGGCTGTACTGCTCGGGGTTCTCGGACGAGACGGTGGTGGAGAAGGGGACGTTGCCAAAGGCATCGGTCAACAAGTAGAACTGGAAGGCGCGCAGGAAGCGAATCTCGGCAGTCATCGTTGCATCATAGTCGGCAAACTCAGCCAAATACTGGTTGCAGAAGGTGATGCCGATGCACAGGCCATAGTAGTAACCGCGCAGCATCGGGTGGCTGGCGTCATAACTGTTGTGGCAGTAGGTAGGAATACCCTCATCACCCCAACCGCAGATGGCCTCGTCGGTAGTCAGCTCGTTGGAGTTCCACATCTGGCGGAATTTGTGCTGGAAACCGCCGTCCAGACCGTCAACGTCAACATTGTCGTCACCACCGTTGTTACCCGAGGTGGCAAACACCGAATAGCACTTGTTGAACAGCTGCTCGGGAGTGACATCGCTCTGCAACGCGGGATCGATAGGCTCCACATCCAGGTCGTTGATACATGACGTGAATCCTCCTGCAATCAACAGAGCCACAGCAGCAAATTGTATATATTTGAAAAACTTATTCATAGTTCCAATATAGAATTTAATGTGTCGATAATTAGAAGTTCAGGCTAAGACCCAGGATGAACGAGATGGGACGCGGGTAGAAATCACCGCCGATACCACCGAAGACCTCGGGGTCGATACCATCATACTTGGTAATGCAGAACACGTTGCTCACCGTACCATAGAGACGGCCACCAACACCGTGGTAGCTACCATGCTTGAACAGGTTGTTGAAGCTGTAACCCAGGGTGATGTTGTCACACTTGAGGAACGAAGCGTTCTGTACCCAGTAGTCACTGAAGACGGTCTCGTTGTCATAGGTCTGCCAACCCAAATCAACCAATGCCTTGGGACGGTTGTTCAGGTAGAAACCGGAAACCTCCTCAAACACTGCAGCGGGGCTCACGTTGTGATAGCCCTGCATCACGTTATTGAACAGGTAGTTGCCAAAGCTGGCACGCAGGCTGAAGCCAAAGTCCCAGTTCTTCCAATCGAGGCGCGAAGCCAGACCCATGGTCACAGGAGCCCACGGTGCCTTGTAGAAGTACTTGTCAGCTTCATTAATCACACCGTCACCGTTGCGGTCAACCACCTGGCCCTCAATGGGCTTACCGGCCTGGTCATAAACCTGCTGGTATACATAGAAACTGCTGGCAGGGTAACTCACAACGTGAGCCTCGGCATTACCGTTGATGCCGATGCCGCCAGTGGGCACCATATAATTAGGATCGTCGTTGATGAGCGCAATGATCTTGTTGTTGTTATAGGTCAAGTTATAGTCGATGGTCCACAACAGGTCGGTCGTCGAGATGGCCTTCCAGTTCAATGCGAACTCAATACCAGTGTTGCGCAGCGAACCGATGTTCTTGTAGTAAGCGTTGCCGGGGGCGGTCATTGCCGCTAAGGGGGCCCAGTTGATCAGAGCGGTAGCCTTGCGATAATACCAGTCGATGCTACCGTTCAGACGCTGGTTCATGATACCCCAGTCAAGACCGATGTTGGTCGTTGTGGTGGCCTCCCAAGAGAGATCGCCGTTGAAAACTTGGGGCTTAGCCTTGGTGCCGTTACCAGTAATATCATAGAAAGAACCCTGGCTGCCATTGCTCATCACATAGGTGGCAAAGTAGTTGTAGTCGTTGATGCCATCCTGCTGACCGGTCTTACCCCAACCGAGACGCAGCTTGAGGTCGCTGAAGACGCTCTCGTTCATGAAAGCCTCTTCCTTAATCTTCCATGCAAATGCTGCAGAGGGGAACAATGCCCAGTGATTCTTGAAGCGTGATGAACCGTCATCACGAAGGGTGAAGGTGAACATGTAGCGGTTAGCATAGGAGTAGTTCATACGGCCAAAGAACGATATCAAATAATGTTCAGTGCGGAAACCCAGACCGTTATTCTGGCGGTAAACGCCTTCGGCACGGATAGCGCCGGCCTTGCTGCCACCCACATTGTAGGTTGCAGCGGGAATCCAGATACCGGGTGCTACAACCAGTGCGCCCTTCTCGACATCATCGTCGGTGAAGAACAGGGCCGAATTGGCGGGATAAGTACCCCACGACTCGTTGTACTCCTTGCGCCAGTAGTGTGCCCACTCGTAACCTGCCATGATGTCAAAGTGATGCTTATCGTTGAAGTCCTTGAAATACTGAGCATAGGTACTCAGCTGCAGGTTCTCCTTAGTCTGACGATAGTAGCTGGTGTTGCCCCAGTAGTTCGAGGTATTGGAGATATTGGCACTGATGTTGTGGCCATGACCGCTGGTGAAGTCACCACCCAGGGTGAGGTGGAGCCTCAAGTCCTCAAAACCGTGGATCTTATACTCAATGTCAGCGCTACCGATGAATGAGTGAGTCTTACCATTGTTGTCATGGTTGTCAAGCATAGCCACGGGGTTGTAAGGAGCGTTGGTGTTCTTGGTGTAGGGCCAAGCGGAATCAGAACCATTCACCTGCATCCACTCAAAGTAGCCACCCACGCCAGCATACTTCGGGTCGTTGCTGTAGATGGGCTGGGTCGGGTCCATGCGAACGGCATTACCCACAGCACCTGAATCGGCCCAGCGCGAATCGGTCCAAGCCAGCTTACCGTTGAGGTTGAAGGTCAAGTGATCGTCAAACAACGAGGGGTTCAGGTTCAAGGCCACGGTGTAGCGCTTGAAGTCTGAAGTCTTTAAGATACCTTCCTGGTCGGTGTAGCCCAACGATACGCGATAGGGCAGGAGCGTGCCCACCGAACCAGCCACGGTCAAGTTGTGGTCATGACTCAGGGCCGTGCGGTAGATCTCGTTCTGCCAGTCGGTGTTAGCGTTTCCCAGCAGCGACAGGGCGTTCTCCTCACGGGTGTTACCGGCGAAGATCTCCTTCACAAATGCGCGATACTCGTCACCGTCCATCACGTCGATGGTCTTATTCTTCATACTCCAAGTCACACTACCATTGTAGGACACGCTGGGGCTCTGGCCACGGCGACCCTTCTTGGTGGTGATGATGATGACACCGTTAGAACCACGGCTACCAAAGATGGCGGTGGCCGAAGCGTCCTTCAACACGTTGAAGCTCTCGATGTCCTGGGGGTTAACCAGTGACAGGGGGTTGGACAGACCGCTCACACCGTTGCCATCCATGATAATACCATCGATCACAATCAGGGGGTCGTTGCTGGCGTTCAGTGACGAACCGCCACGGATGCGGATGGTTGCACCGCCACCAGGCTCACCACTGTTGCTGGTCACACTCACACCGGCAATCTTACCGCCGAGCATGTCCTGAGCACTGACAACGACACCCTTGTTCTTGGCATCGGGCTTGAGAGCCGACACCGAACCGGTCAAGTCGTTTTTCTTTACTACACCATAACCGATGACCACCAGATTTTCAAGCATCTTGGTGCTCTCAGCCATGGTAATAACTAAGTCACTAGCTGCGGTGACCTCGTGGTCCTCGTAGCCTACAGAAGTGATTTGGAGCTTGGCGCCCTGGGGCACACCGTCGAGGGTGAACAGACCGTCAAAGTCGGTAGCTGTACCCAACTGGGTGCCAACGACACGAACACTCGCGCCGATGACAGGCTCGCCGGTAGCATCCTTCACTATGCCATTCACAGTAATCTGTGCATAGGCTCCCAGTGACAGGAACAGTCCCATCACAAGGGTAAGAATCCTAGAAGGAATTCTGATGTTTACCTGCTTCATCTTTAAATTTTTAAAGTTAATATTATGTTGATAATTAAATATTTATATCCATCTTTTTATTCATCTGCTTATGGGCTGTGCTCAGCCGCATGGTTTTAAATGGCCGTTTTAAGGCAATTAAAACAGGGCAAAAATAAGTATTTTTAGTAATTTTTTCTTTTTTTATAATGTTAATTTTCTAATTAATTATATGCAATCGTTTGCGCAATCCGTTTTTTTGTTATAATTTCGCCCGTGTTTCTAACAATAACCATATCAAGTAAAAACTGAACATGAACGATAACCAACACATGACGATGAAGGATATCGCCCGCGAATTGGGCGTTTCGGTGGCCACGGTGTCGAGGGCTCTGAGTGACAGTCCCAGCATCTCCAAGAAACGCAGGCAGGCCATCCAGCAGTTCGCCCGTGAGCACAATTATTTCCCCAACGTCATTGCCGAGCAGTTGCGCCACAGCCGCCGTAATCCATCACGCGCCATCGGTGTGATTGTGCCTGAGTTGGTACACTACTATTTCTCGTCAATCCTCGACGGCATCGAGGCCGAGGCCTCGTCGCGCGGCTACCACATCATCGTGGCAAAAAGCAACGAGAGCTACGAGCGCGAGGTCCAAATCTGTGAAGCGATGCTCAAGAACAAGGTTTGCGGCATCATCGTCTCCCAGGCTAAGGACACCGAGCGCTATGACCACTTTGAGCACCTCACGGCTTCGGGTGTGCCGCTGGTCTTCTATGACCGCATCTGCCCTGCGCTCAACGCCAGCCGTGTCGTCGTCGATGACTACATGGGGACGCTCAACGCGGTCTCACACCTCATCACCACGGGTTGCAAGCGCATCGCCTTCTATGGCACATCCATGAACCTGCAAATCGGCAAAAACCGCTTCAACGGCTACCGTGATGCCCTGTACAAGCATGGCCTCACGCTCGACGAGTCGTTGGTGCGCATCTGTGACAACCGCGCTGACGCCGAGCGCATTACACCAGCAATGATGAGCATGACCAATCGGCCTGACGCCTTCTTTGCGGTCAACGACGAGACGGCCATCGGCATCCTCTCGGTGGTGAAACGGTTGGGCTATACCGTCCCCGATGAGGTAAGCATCTGTGGTTTCACCAACGGCTTCCGCGCCACCGTCTGCGACCCCATGCTCACGACAGTAGAGCAACGTGGCACACAGGTCGGTAAAGAGGCGGCCGATATCCTCATCGGCCTTGTTGAGGGTACCCTCCCCCACGACCATGCCGAGAAACGCATCGTCAAGACCCGCCTCGTTGTCCGCGGTACCACCCGACACATGTAAACCACCTGAAACCCAATCCTATACAGTCCTACCAAAAATTTCACTCATACAAGTTGTTGCGTAACTTGAATGACTCAATGATTAATCGACCTACGGCCGAGAAATCAAACAAGAATTATCAATAAATTGATATATCATTAATATTTATTTAATTTCAATGCAAAATTTGTTTTAATTTCCCGCCCGTCAGGGCGGTTATAATTCCAGCAGATGAATTTTGACACACCCCACTTCCTGCCATGCCCGACCCATTATTTTCGGGATTCACGACAAATAAAATGGGTTGGATTTCAGTTTATCGGATTTTTTGCCGTATCTTTGTCGATTGTAATCAATAGTGGGAACCACCATGAGCAAGAATAACGACAAGAATATGAGCGGATTTGACCGTTTTCGTGACCGTCACCCCATCCTGCTGAATTCGGCACTGATGGCTGTTGCACTGGTCGCATTGGGCTATATCGCCCTTTTGTTTATCGATGTATTCACTTCCCATGGCCAGCAGGTCCAGGTGCCCGACGTGCGCAACCTGCCGCTGGAGAAAGCCATCAGCATCCTCGACGAGGTGGGGCTGCGTTGGGAAATCAGCGACTCCACTACCTTCTATGAGAACTACCCGCCGGGCACGATCATTGACCAGGATCCCAAGGCTAAATCTTACATCAAGAAAATACGTATCATCTACCTGAGCGTGAACGCGATGCATGCACCCATCATCCCGTTGCCCAAGCTGGTTGACCTGCCAGGCCGACAGGGAATGGCGACACTGCGCGCCATGGGCTTCAAGCATGTGACAATGGACAGCATTCCCAGCGAGATGGGCGGCCTCATCCTGCAAGTCACCGTCGACGGGCATAACGTAGCTCCCGGCAAGCCTGTGAGCGTGAACAGCCAAATCAAGATCACCGTGGGCGACGGCTCTATCGTCGACCTTAACCCCGAGCAGGTGATTGATCCCGAGATCATGGACTCGATTGACGAGGAACTCTACCAGGAGGCCCAGAAGAACTATGAGGAGGAGATGAAGGCAGCTCAAGCCCGCGCCGAGCAGGAGGCCCGCAACCAAGCCTCACAAGAGAAGAAGGACCAGAACAAGAAGTCTGACAAGGACAAGTCCAAAGACCAGGACAAGAATAAGGAGAAAGATAAGAACAAAGACAAGAATAAAGACCAGTCCAAAAAAGACAAGAAGAACTAACCACCTATCATGGCGCTGGATGACGAGCTGCTCGAGGACGAACTGGAAGCGGGCGGCAAGGACGAGATACAGTTTGACTACAGCGAGCCTGACTTTACCGAGGACGGGCGCGACTATTGGGAGCACTACCATTATGTGGTAGAGCCTGGACAGGTGTTGTTGCGCATCGACAAATACCTGGTCGAGCGCATCAAGGGCACCAGTCGCAACCGCGTCCAGAACGCGGCCGAGGCTGGGTGCATCCGCGTCAATGGTCGATCTGTCAAGAGCAACTACCGTGTGCATCCAGGCGACGTCATCAGCGTGGTGATGGACCGCCCGCGCTATGAGTGCGAGATTGTCGCTCAGGACATCCCCCTCGACATCGTCTATGAGGACGCCAGCCTGATGGTGGTCAACAAGCCTGCCGGCATGGTGGTTCACCCCGGTCATGGCAACTTTGACGGCACCCTGGTCAACGCCCTGGCCTGGCACTTCAAGGACAACCCTGACTATGACGTGACCGACCCCCGCCTGGGACTAGTGCACCGCATCGACAAGGATACCAGCGGCCTACTGGTCATCGCCAAAACCCCCAATGCCAAGACCTCATTGGGCGGACAATTTTTCAAGAAGACCACCAAGCGCCAATACATCGCTGTGGTGTGGGGTGAGATGAAGCAGGATGACGGCACCGTGACTGGCAACATCGGGCGCGACCCGCGTGACCGCGTGCTCATGAAGGTATTCCCCGACGGCGACCAGGGCAAGCATGCGGTAACCCACTGGCACACTGTCGAGAACCTGGCTCATGTGGCCGTCGTGCGCTGCCAGCTCGAGACGGGACGCACCCACCAGATACGCGTCCACATGAAGCACATCGGACATCCGCTGTTCAACGACGCCCGCTATGGCGGCGACCAAATCCTGCGCGGCAATCGCTCGTCGAGCTATGCCCAGTTCATCCACAACTGTTTCGAGCTGTGCCCCCGCCAGGCCTTGCATGCCAAGACGCTGGGCTTTGTCCACCCCGAGACTGGTGAACAGATGGATTTTGACAGTCCCCTGCCCGATGACATGGCCGCCCTTATCAACAAGTGGGAAGACTATGCCCACAACCTGGCAATTAAGGCCAATTGAAGATAAAGCCATATTCCCAATAATTCTATCCTATATAAAATAACTAACATGATGAAAATTAAACATTTGCTTCTTGCCATGGCCATGGTACTGGCGGTTTTGCCGGCCACAGCCGACGTGCATTCCCGCTACACCACCATGGTGAGCGACGCGACCACTACCTATGTCACCAAGCGGCCACCAGCCGAGGAACGCCTGTTCACCAGCAAGATCATCGAGAAGCGCATCCAAGAAGTGCTCAAACTCATCAAGGGCAACCCCAAATTGGCCTGGATGTTTGAGAATTGTTTCCCTAACACGCTCGACAGCACGGTGCACTACCGCCTGACCGACAACGGCGAGGACGACACGTTTGTCTATACCGGCGACATCCATGCCATGTGGCTGCGCGACAGCGGTGCCCAGGTGTGGCCCTACGTCAAGTATGCCAACAAGGATGAGAAACTGCGCCACATGCTGCGCGGCGTGATTCTGCGCCAGCTCAAGTGCATCATCCTGGACCCCTATGCCAACGCCTTCAACGACGGCCCCACGGGCAGCCAGTGGGAAAGTGACTTGACCGACATGAAGCCCGAGCTGCATGAGCGCAAGTATGAAATCGACTCGCTGTGTTACCCCATCCGCCTGGCCTATGAGTACTGGCAGGTGACGGGCGATGACAGCATCTTTGGCGACCTGTGGGTCGAGGCGATGCAGGCGGTGCTACGCACCTTCAAGGAGCAACAGCGCAAGAACGGCGACAAGGGCCCCTACAAGTTCATGCGCCGCGACATCGATGCCAAGTCGTCACTCACCTGGTATGGCTGGGGACCTCCCGTCAACCCGGTGGGCCTGATTGTGTCGTGTTTCCGTCCCAGCGACGACGCCACGGTGCTGCCCTTCCTGGTGCCCAGCAATTTCATGGCGGTCTCCTCGCTGCGCAAGGCTGCTAAAGTCCTCAACACGGTAAACCACAACACCGCTCTCGCCACCCAGTGCACTGACCTGGCCCAGGAGGTGGAGGATGCCCTGCACAAGTATGCCATCGTTGACCATCCCAAGTATGGCAAGATCTACGCCTATGAGGTCGATGGTTGGGGCGGCCGCGTGCTCGCCGACGATGCTAACGTGCCCAGCCTGCTCGCGATGGGCTACTTGGGCGACGTGCCCATGGATGACCCCATCTACCTCAACACGCGCCGCTTTGTGTGGAGCGAGGACAACCCCTGCTTCTTCAAGGGGGCAGCTGGTGAGGGAATCGGCGGTGCCCACACGGCCTATAACCTCATTTGGCCCATGAGCATCATGATGAAAGCCTTCACGGCCCAGGACGACGAGGAAATCACGGCCTGCATGCGCCAGCTGCTCACAACCGACGCTGGCACGGGGTTCATGCATGAGTCGTTCAACAGGAATGACGCGACCAAATACACCCGCGCTTGGTTTGCCTGGCAAAACACCCTCTTCGGCGAACTGGTCATCCACCTGGTCGAGAACGGCAAAACCGACCTGCTGGTGCACTGCCTGGACTAATTGAATGTTCTTTCGAAAAATATTTTTACAATTCTTATCAAATATTAAAATACCACGAGATATGATTTGTTGCCCGCAAAAGCATTACCTTTGCGGGCAATTTTTTAAGTTTCCATTTTAATAAGATGAAAGAATACCATCACCTAACTGACCAACAAATCAAGTCCTTGAAAGCCAACGACTGTTGGGCACAAGACTGGAACGATATCCTAATCACTGACCAATTTGATACATCTCGCTGCCATCGCGTGCAGTTTTATGGCTGGGCCAAGCTGGGAAGCGGCGACGGCACAGTGGAAATCACCGAGGGCTTTGTCAAGAACTGTGGCATCTACAACGCCACTTTACGCAATGTGAAAATCGGCGACAACTGCCTGGTTGAGAACATCGGCAACTACATGAATAATGTAAGTGTTGGCGACGGATGCTATATCTCTAACGTGAGCACTATCGACACCATGGGCGAGCCCAACTACGGACAAGGCCACACCATCGCCGTGCTCAACGAGGTGGGCGACGGCAATCTGCTGCTGCTCAACGAACTCAACAGCCAGCTGGCGGCGCTCATGGTCAAACATGGCGAGAACAAGCCCCTGATGGCTGCCATCAAACGCATGGTGGCTAAATCTGTGCAGGATTCACGCCCGTCATGCAGCACCATCGGCAACCACGTGCGCGTGGTGAACACCGGGGTCATCATCAACACCATTATTGATGATGGCTGCCAGATTTGCGGCGTTTCTAGACTGAGCAACTGCACCATCTGCAGCACGATGGAGAACCCCATCATCATCCGCACAGGCGTGATTTGCGAGAATACCATCATCAGCGGCGGTTCACACCTGAGTGGCAGTGTCAAACTCACCGACTGCTTTGTGGGTGAGTCATGCCAACTCGAGAACGGCTTCACGGCGGCTAGCAGCGTCTTTTTCGCCAACAGTTTCATGTCCAATGGCGAGGCCTGTGCAGCCTTCTGCGGTCCGTTCACGGTGAGCCATCACAAGAGCTCACTGCTCATTGGCGCGATGTTCTCGTTCTACAATGCTGGATCGGCAACCAACTTCAGCAACCATGCCTACAAAATGGGACCCATGCACTATGGCGCACTGGAACGCGGCTGTAAGACCGCCAGCGGTGCCTATCTGTTGCTGCCCGCCAACATCGGCTCATTCAGCGTGCTGTTCGGCAAGCTGATGTACCACCCCGACACACGCGACCTGCCATTCTCCTACCTCATCGCCTATGGCGACACGATGTACCTGAAACCGGGACGTAACTTTGCCACCGTGGGACTGTACCGCGACATTCGCAAGTGGCCCAAACGCGACAAGCGCTATAAGGGCGAACGCCGCAGCGTGGTCAACTTTGACTGGCTCAGCCCGTTTACCATCAGCGAGGTGCTCAGGGGCAAGAAAATCCTGGAGAAACTGCGTGAGGCCAGTGGCGACAAAGTGAGCACCTATAACTACCACGAGTATGTCATCAAGGCTCCCTTGTTGCACAAGGGCATCAAGTACTATGACATGGCGTTGCGCATCTACATGGGAGCCGTCCTCAAACGCCACAAACCCGTGCCTCCTGTCACCACTTTGGGCGAGGGCAACTGGATTGACCTGATGGGCCTGCTCATGCCTCAAAGTACTGAGGACCAAATCATCGACGACATCATCAACGGAAAACTCGACTCTATCGAGGCTGTCAACGCCCGCTTCAAGGCCATCGATGCCAACTACAACGAGCTGCGCTGGTCATGGAGCTACCGCATCATCCTCGACTACTATGGCATCGACGAATTGACCGATGAGGCAGTAGAGCGCATCCACAAGGACTATGTCACAGCACGCCGCGAGTGGATCGCCCTCATCCGCGAGGACGCCGAGAACGAGTACACCCTGGGCGACATCGACCGCGAGGTGCTCGACGACTTCGTCACCCTCCTCGACCGCGAGGTAGACTTTGAAAACCAAAAATTGTACATGTAATATTGTGCCTGTAGGCACAATATTACAGTTTAAAGTACCTAAAATCCGCAACTAATAGTAATGCGGATTTTAGGTAATAAAAGATGTATCTTTGCATATTCAAAAGGAAATCCATATGACGAAAATCATTCAGTATATTTATTATAGAATTGCGAGTGTAGCATGGAACGCAAGTTCTTGGGGTAAAAGCGTCTATGATGGCTTTGCATATGCTGTTTTAGGCACATGCATTACATTCAATGCTTTGCTGATTCTTTCAATATTACGTTATGCAATTACGAGGCTAAATATAAAAACGACCAGTATAGAGAACTTAAAGGCTGGCTGATTGCCATATATTGCATTCTGTCATTTTTTTCTGTTGTCATTGTATCGTGTATTTGGTAACTGATAGTCAGTATCATGACACAATTAATCAAATATGTATATTATCGGATAGCCCATGCTTTGTTAAATCTCAATCAATGGGAAAAGGGTTACTATGATGTTCATGCTATGATATATTTGTCATTATGCATTGTGTCCAACATAGCTCTTCTAATCATGCTCATTTGTAATTGGGTTTTTAATATTTCTATCCATGATTCATATGTTTTTTATAGTAGTAATCTCGTTGTCATTTTTATCATATGTATGATTTTGGCATGGAGAATATGGCCTGATGATAAAACTTATGAATCGTTGGATCAGAGATATAAGGGAGAAAAGCATCGAGTCATTAAAGGATGGTTGGTTTTCGCTTACTGTGTTTTATCTTTCTTTTCATTGATCGTTTTTATTATCATATATGCGTAATGCAGTGTGATAAATGAAGAGCAATCGAAAACATAAAGCTATAAACTACCATCAAGGGGCCGCACATCGTGCGACCCCTTGATGGTAGCGGGACTGAGAATTGAACTCAGGACCTCCGGGTTATGAATCCGACGCTCTAACCGACTGAGCTATCCCGCCATCTTTTGAAAAGCGACTGCAAAGGTACAGCCATTTCCCCAACCCACCAAATTTTTTGGCAAAAAAGTTTTCTATACCTCAATTATTCTTCCAAAATGCCGAGGTAAAAATCACCAACACGGTGAAAATCTCAAGCCTTCCCATGAGCATGAGCGCCGATAGGATCCACTTGATAAATGCAGGCAAAATGCTCCACGACATCGTCGGCCCGATCTCCAAACCCAACGTCGGGCCCACATTGCTGGCGCAACTCAAGGCGATGGTAAACGAGTTGGTGCTGTCAACTCCCACAAGAATCATGATGAAATAGGCTATAAAACACAACACGAAGTAAGCCATGAGAAACGCAATCAGGGTTATCTGGCCCGACGCGTTAATGGATGTGTCATTGACCTTTACCGGTAAGATGGCTTTAGGATGAAGGCGATGAAGCAGCTCGTTGCGCAGGATTTTCAGGGCGATGACACCACGGGCACACTTGAAACCGCCTGCCGTGCTGCCAGCACAGCCACCAAAGAACATACACACGCATAGCACCACCCAAGTGATGTGATGCCACTGGGCGGCATCCTCGTTAAACATGCCTGTCGTTGTAAGAAAAGACACGACCTGGAACAAGGAGTACCTGATCGCGTCGCTCACGCTATAGTCGTTATAGCGCAACAGGAATACCGCAATGATGACTGTTGAAACCAATGTGAGCAACGAATAGAAACGAAACTCGGCGTTCTTGAACAGATGCTTGATGCGGCCCTTGAACATCGCGGCATAGAGCATGGCGAAGCTCACGCCCGACACGAACATGAACACGATGGCCGTGTAATCGATGGCGGCATTATTGAAGTATCCGGTACTGGCGTCATGTGTCGCAAAACCACCTGTCGCAGTAATGGTCATCGCATAATTGACGGCATCAAACCCATCCATGCCAAACAGGAAAAAGCAAAGCGCACAAACCGCCGTGAGCAGGATATAGACACCCCACAGCGCCTTGGCACTCATCGTGAGGCGCGGCTGCAGCTTGGACTGAACAGGCCCGGTGGCCTCGGCGGCAAAAATCTTGATTGACCCGCCTACAAAGGACGGCAGGATGGCGATGGTGAAAAACACGATACCCAGGCCGCCTATCCACTGAGTTAACGAGCGCCATAGCAACACGCCATGCGGCATGCCCTCCACGTGGTCGATGGTCGTGGCTCCTGTCGTTGTCAACCCTGACATCGCTTCAAAGAAGGCGTCCGCCACATGAGGGATATAGCCCCCAAAAAGGAACGGCAACGAGCCAAAAGCGGCAAAGGCAATCCAGACAAGCGTCACGAGCAGGTAGGCATCCCTTCGGCTCAAGGAATTGGAGGCTCCGCGCCCCAACAGCCACAATGACAATGCCACAACCAGCGTCACCCCTAGTGTGGCCGCTAGTGGCCCCATGTCGTCCTCGCGATAGCACAACGACACAACCAGGCACACCGCCATGAATGCTGCCTCGATATTTAACAAGGCACCTAATATCTTAGATATAAGCTTGGTATTAATCATGGCTCAAATGAAGTACTTCTCAATCTGGCTGATGTTGGTATCCTGGCAAAAGACCACGACATTGTCGCCAGGCATGATTTGAGTGTTACCACTGACCAGCATGCCCTTTCCATTGCGCACCAGTCCACCCAACTCGACGGTTGACGGCAGGGCGAGTTCCCGCACCCGCTTGGAGGTGATGCGCGAGCCTTCATGGGCGTGAAACTCGGCAACATCGGCATTCACCACAAGCAGGTTGCGGATATTGCGCACGTCACCATTTAGCAACAACTGATATATGTAGCTTGCCGTCAAGGCTTGCTTGTTGATGACCGTGCCGATGTCGGCATTGCCGGCAATGTTCATGTAATCCATGTTCTCAATCATCGCGATGGTCTTGCTCACGCCTAGCTCTTGTGCTGTCATACAGGCCAGGATGTTGGCCTCGGCATTGCCCGTCAGCGCAACAAACGCCTGCGCTTTCTTGATGTTCTCCTCGAGCAGGTTGGCAACCGAGCGCCCATCGGCATTGATGACCATCACGCGGCTGGTGTCGATGATCGCGTTCAGTTCCTCACATCGTGCTGTACTGGTCTCAAAAATTTTGGCTTTCATCCCATGCGGCAACCTGTTCACCACACGAGCAGCTGTTTTTCCTCCACCGACAATAATGACATGTTTCACCTCAGGGTGGTCTTCCTTGCCTACAATTGACTTCATGGCAGGGATGAAATCGCGGGTTGTCATGAAGTAAACATAGTCCTTGTCGAGCAGCATGTCATTTCCTGTGGGTATAATCGTTGTGCCGCCTCGCTTGATAGCCAGTACATGATAGGGGGCGTCTGGCCCACACACTTCCTTAAACGGCCTGTTGAGGATCTCACACCCGTCATCCACCTTCAGACCCAGCATCGTGAGCGCGCCTCCATGGACATCCCAGCATTGGCTCACCCACGACACGTCAAGGCCAGCAATGATGTCACGAGCCGCAAGGTCATCGGGATAGATGATGGATGTCACGCCGGCCCGCTTGAAGGCCTCGATGATAAAAGCATCAGTAAACTCGTCGTTCTCAACCCGGGCGACAGTCTGTTTGGCACCCATCGATTTAGCCAGCACACACAAGCTCAGGTTCAAGTTCTCATCCTTTGTCACCGAGATAAACAGGTCGGCATTTTTAACCCCAGCATCCCTGAACGACTGGATGGGCGTGTTGGACGACGACTTGATTGTCAACAAATCACACTGGGACGAGATGCGTTCCAATTTCGACTCATCCTCATCAATGATGACGATACTCTGCTTAATCTTGGAGAACAGTTCAGCCAGATGAGCACCTATTGCATCAGCACCTACTATAATGACTTTCATATAGACTATTCGGGTTAGTTTTGGCGCAAATATACTGACACATTCCCTATATAGGCAAATATCTGAATGAATTATTGTTAAAAACGCACTTTTTTACTATTTTATGATTATTGCCAGGAAATGTACGTCATCTCAAGGAAAAAATGTATCTTTGCACAACACGACACAGGCTTTTCCAAGGCGTTAGACTTGTAAAGTTCCTATCAGCGACCAACAAGTCAACGGATAAGAGTTACCCAAAAATAACGTTTCAACTGACTTGAGCAACATGAAGAAGTTACTACATTTGACCGCATTAATGCTGACAGTATTGTTAGCACAGGCTGCAAGCGGACAAGGCGTCTATGCCGACGTGAACGGTGACGGCGAGGTGAACATCGCTGACGTGAACGAGGTCGTCAATGTCATTTTGGATGGAACAACGCCCACACCTCCACCCGTTGACCCCACCAATGATACCATCGTTGCGACGGTGTTTGACACCAACGTCGCTACCCGCCACTACTACCGCATCCCCGCCATCGTGCAACTGGCTGACGGCAGGCTGCTCGCCATTGCCGACGACAGGCACAACAGCGACTATGACATCGGCAGTAACCAGGGAATCGACATTGTGGGCAAGATTAGCGAGGATAACGGCAAGACATGGGGCACCGCCATGATGATTGCCGACGGTAACCAACGGCGCCAGGGCTTTGACAACAGCCATGGTGATGCGGCTGCGGTTGTGGACCGCGAGACAGGAAAACTGCTCATTATGTGTGCTTCGGGCAAGCAGGGATTCCTAGCCTCAACGCTGGCCAATCCGTTGCTCGTGGGGCGCTACACGAGTGATGACAATGGCGCGACATGGACTGGCTGCGAGGTGACCAGCGACATCTATGGCATCTTTGCCAGCTGCCCCGAGGTGAACGCACTGTTCTTCTCGAGCGGGCGCATCTGCCAGAGCAGCCGCATCAAGCAGGGCGATTATTACCGCATCTACTCGGCTGTTGACGGTCCAATGGGCGTGGGTTGCATGGTGCTCTACAGTGATGACTTTGGCAATACATGGCAGGCCCTGGGCGACCCCGACGCAAGGCCGACGATAACCCCATTTGGCGACGAGGCCAAGGTTGAGGAACTGCCTGACGGCAATGTCCTGCTCAGCTGCCGTTCCAAGCAGACAGCCACCAGCGGCAGGCTGTTCAACATCTATGACTACGCCACCAGCTCATGGGGCGAGATGGCCGTGAGCAACGATTCCCAATCGGGCACCTATAGCGAGAACTGCTCCTGCAACGGCGAACTGCTCATCGTGCCGGTAATCCGCACCAGCGACCAGCGCCCCATGCATCTGGCTTTGCAATCGGTACCTCGAGGTCCCGGTCGCCAGCGAGTGACCATCTACTACAAGGCGTTGCTTAACGCCGAGGACTATGACGAGCCACTCGACTTCACGTGGGGCTGGCAAAGCTATCAAGTGACTGAGAATTACTCAGCCTACTCTACCATGATTTCCACCACCGATGGCGACATCGCGTTCTTGCTCGAGGACTGCAATGACAACGATGGCAGCACGAGCGCCTATGATATCGTGTACAAACAATTAACCATCCAAACGATAACCGACGGGAGATACCTCCCCCTAAATAATAATTGAAATGAAAGACAACAAGATACAAGTGCTGGCTGCACCGTTGCAGGGTGTGACCGATAATGTGTGGCGCATGGCACAGCATGAGGTGTTTGGCGGAGTGGATGCCTACTATGCCCCCTTCATGCGCGTGGAGCGTGGCGAGGTTAGGCGCAAGGACCTGCGCGACGTGGACCCAGAGCGCAACGCTGGCATCACGCTCATTCCCCAGATTCTTGCCTGCCAGCCCGACCATGCCCTGATGATGGTCGATGCCCTCAAGCAGATGGGTTACAGCCGCATCGACATCAACCTGGGCTGCCCATTCCCTCCTATCGCCCTTCACCGTAAGGGCTCGGGCATGCTGGCCTATCCCGACCTTGTCGAAGCGTTATTCAAGGCACTCGCTACCGTCGAGGGTGTGGAGTATTCAGTGAAAATGCGCATCGGTTGGAACCGCAACGACCAGTGGCGCGATATCCTGCCATTAATGGACATCATCAAACCCTGCCACATCGCCGTACATCCTCGCACGGGCAAGCAGCAATACAAGGGCGAGCTGGATATGGAGCAGTTTGAGGCATTGCTAGCCGCTTCGTCGTGGCCCATTGTCTATAACGGCAGCCTGCATTCAGTCGAGGACATTGAAAATATTACCCAGCGCTACCCCACCCTTGCCGCCGTGATGGTGGGCAGCGGACTGGCCGCCAACCCAGGCATTTTCGCCCTTGACGCCAAGCCCGACGACTACCGCCGTTTCCACGATATGCTGGTAGATGGCTACACCGAGCAACTCAATGGAGGCGAAGCCCAACTCGTGCGCCACCTGCAGGACATTTGGCAAACCTTCCTACCTGGAACAGAGCACAAGCTGTTCAAGGCCATCCGCAAGTCGCGTACCCTGGAACAATATGAGAACGCGGCGGCCGCTGCCCTCGCCGACGTCGAGAACGCCCTCAACCCCCAACCCGAAGAAGACAAGGATCAGTAACCCGTCCCCATGTTGAGGCAAAATTCACTAAAAGTGTCCACAAGTCGAAAAAAAATTGAGTTGTGGACAGTTTAAATTCACTAAAAGTGTCCATAAGTCGAAAAAAAATTGAGTTGTGGACAGTTTGCGGGAAAACTTGAGCAAATCGAAGGCCATGAAGTTTACTTCAATGGCTGAAATGCCGCCAAGTTTCGGGAAATTAAGACAAATTTTGTATTAAAATTACAATAATTAAAATTTTTATTTAATTTATTAAATAATTTGTTTAAATTTCTCGGCCGTAGGCCGATATATGTAGCGACATTGCAATTATGACACAGCCTCTTTTGGGACTATGACAGCGTCCATGGTGGACAACTATTCTACAAAAATCGGGATTGGAGGGTGCCAATTGCAAAGTATTTATTAATTTTGCAGCCGTTTTTTTATGAACTAAATCCAGTAATAAATAATTAAGTATACCCGTTGGCAGGATTAAAAAGTTAATAAAAAGATGTTCAAAAAGTTGCGCATATCGCTGATTTTTAGTAATTTCATCTCATCCTTAAGCTACCGGATGCATTCGCCCAGATATACGATGGGTGAAGTGTAAAAGCTCGACATCCAATATCCGATGCTGCGACTCCTAGTAATCGTACCATAGCCCAGCCGCTCCCAAAAGAAATATATGGGTACTTTAAGAGGTTCAAGATCCGCTGCCCAACCTTTGAGTGAGATTTTTGATGGACCAATAGTTCGCAGGATTATGGACTGGACTTCTTCTATTGAGACCAGGAGGGAGCGGAGGCCAGATTGAGAGGGCTGGTATATTCAGGTAATTAACTATACGTTTTCCTCACTTTTCCCTTCTTCTTGCTCGACAAGTTCTCTCAAGCGCTCAACGTACTGATTAATGTTGCCACGACCATAATTCTCCATCTTAGTGCGAAATTTTGGAGAAAAGAAATACCATGCTAAGTACAAAATAAAAAAGCCAAATAAGATGCAGATAATCCACTCTCCAACATTAGGAGCGAAATGTTTTTCGGCAAATATTGTATATATGGGGATACATAATAATATGATACAGATAGGGATTAACGACAGGTCTCTTTTTTTATATTTATCATAGCGGGTTAACAATCCTTTGGCGCTGTCTTCCTTGCTCAATTTTCTGTATTCCAAAAACCGAAAGGAGTATAATACAATTAATAGAAACCATAAACATGGCAATAGTATTCCATATTCTGATGTATAGGGACCCGGAAATAATGACAAAATGGCAATTATGCCCCAAAGAATAGCAATTACAAAACTGTACTTTGCCTGTTTATTAAAGTAACTATTGATGTGTTCAACGAGTTCATCCTTGCTCAGATTGTTGATTTGTTCTAATTGTTTCTCTTTCATAATAACAAAGTTTTACCCGTTGGCGGGATTTTAAAGATAAAAAATGTTCAAAAGTTGCGCACATCGCTGATTTTTAGTAATTTAGTGGTGATTAAACAATTAAATTCAAATCACCCTAGGCACAATTTGTACGCAAATTTCGTCAAAATTCTTGATGTATGCAAGATATTTTCAGCAAATCTTGTGAATGAACTCGGCAATATGCCTCGGCCATGTGTGGTTCCCAAATTCAGCGACCTGGAAGTGATTGCTCTTAAATCTAACGGCGGAGAGGCTTCTTCATCATCGACTCACATTATCTCAACACAATCAATAACAGACCCATCGGCAGGATCAAGTATGGCTCGCTTAATTCCGCCAACGGGTTTAAGTATATGAAAATTAAGTTTTTAATGGCTGCATTGGCCATCAGCACAGTAATGAGTATCCCCGTGCAAGCACAGGACGAGATGGAGACCCGTCATGAGATTGGCATCACTTATGGTACCGTGCCCAACTCAGTATGGGTTGACATTTTCACCGATGTGATTGGTTCCATGTTTGGTGAGACCCAAGATAACATCAAATTTTATGGCCCTATCGGACTTGAATACTACTATCACACCAGCCCGCTGATTGGCGTGGGTGCTGTTGGCGTGTTTACCACCAACAATGAGGATGCTTTTTATGAGAATGCAAAGATTGCGCATCACACCAAATCTTACTTATCATTCATGCCCTCGGTGAAATTCAATTGGCTCCGCAAGAACAACTGGGGCATGTACTCCAAATTGGCAGCAGGTGCCACATACACCCATTTCTGCTTCGAGGACTATGAAAACGACAGGAAAACCGGTGAGAAGGAAACGGCCAACGACCTGTTCTTCAACTTCCAGGTTTCGCTCATTGGTATTGAGGCCGGCAATCAGCATGTTCGCGGTTTTGCCGAGTTTGGTATTGGTGAGCAAGGTATTGCCTTGGCCGGTTTGCGCTACAAGTTCTAACATCATCCAATTCACTATAAAAAGGCGACCAGTGATTAGTCTCTGGCCGCTTTTTTTGTAAATCTCACAGAACTTCTTTAACTTTGCGCTACAATAACAACCTATACTTAACCACACAACATCATGATGAAACTGAACTTGATTACATTTGCGTCCTCACTGGCATCACGTGAGTCGATTTTCACCGACCATCACGAGCTGCTCGATGCAATCAACGAGAAATATGAGGTGCGTTACATCTTCCCCGAGGAACTGGATGGGACAATGGCCGACGGTGCCACGATGGTGCTCGTGGGTAGCGGTGGCGTCGAGGAGATGGTCAAGGCCAATATCGACCGGTTGCCCCCCTACGTGGTGCTCATTGCCGACGGGCTGAAGAACTCGCTCGCCGCCTCGCTCGAGATTCTGTCGTGGATGCGGCAAAACGACCGCCACGGACGTGTACTGCACGGTCCCACAAGTTTCATCATGCAGGGCATCGACGACTGTGCTGCTGCCCATGACGCCATCAGCCAGTTGCAGGGCAAGCGCGTGGGCGTTATCGGCAAGCCGTCAGGGTGGCTCATCGCCAGCAATGTGGACTACGCCACGATGCATGAACGCTGGGGCATCGAGATGGTTGACGTGCCCCTCGACGAAGTGGTCACGGGCTATGAGGCCATCGGCGATGATGAGGTGCAGAACATTACCGACGAGTTCATCAGCAAGGCCGTGGACGTCAAGGAACCGTCGCGCGACGAGGTGGTCAAGGCCATGCGCCTCTACCGCTCGATCAAGGCTATTGTGGAGCGTTACCGCCTCAATGCCTTCACTCTCAACTGCTTTGATCTCATCCCCACCACCCACACCACTGGCTGCGTGGCCCTGGCACTGCTTAACCAGGAGGGCATTCCCGCCGGCTGCGAGGGTGACGAGCAAACGCTGCTCACCATGCTTGCCGTGCAAGCGGCCACGGGCGAGATGACCTTCATGGCAAATCCGTCAAAGATACTCGACAACGCTACCCACGAGATGGTGTTTGCCCACTGCACCATCGCCCCAGCGATGACCGACCGCTACATCGTGCGCGACCACTACGAGTCGCTGAGCGGTGTCGCCGTCGAGGGCATTTTTGACCCCATGGACGTGACCGTTGTCAAGTGCGGCGGCAGGGGCATGGAACTCTACTTCATCAGCCGCGCGAGCCTGTTGCAGTGCACCACTAACCCCAACATGTGCCGCACCCAGCTGCACCTGCGCCTCGACGAGCCACTGGATTACTTCCTGGAACGCAGCATCGGCAACCACCACGTCATCGTGCGCGGCGACCACAAGCAATGCCTGGAAACCGTCTTGCGCATGCTCGGCGCCAACGCCACGACTTGACATCGCCAATTTCTCACGGATTTTAAGAATCATTTTTCACCCTTCGATTTGTCTATATATCATTGAAGCCATGTTGAAACTGTTATTATCCTTAAGGTATATCCAATGGCGCCGCAACTTCAGTTGGAGGAAATTCCTAGTGGTGCTTTATCTCGTTGGCATCATGCTGTTTATGATTGTGGGCATACTCTTTGCGAGTAGCGACATATTAGCCGATTTGCTGGACGAGTTGCCGCCTGCAGGTTTGGCGATTGCGCTGGTAGCGACGCTCGCCCTGCCCGACTTCATGCTGAAAATGATGTTGAACACTGATGCCGTAGTGATGGACGACTTCCTGCGCACCAAGCCCATTCCCTCCAATGCGTGGAACCGATTCATGGCCATCTCGCTCATGGTCGACCCTTGGAACTTGGTGATGCCGATGTTCGCAGCCCTGGTGGGCTCATTTTTGCTTCCTGTCGGAGTGACGGTCCTGGCCGTTGTGGCGGCATTGGTGCAATCGCTGATGTTGTCGTGGCTGGTGGCTGACATCCACAAGGCTCCTGACATCGAACACTCACTGCCATTGTGGATCGGAGGGGTGGTTTATTACTTGGGAATGACAACCGTGGGCATCATCCTGGTTATGATGGCCATGATGTTTCATTTGCCCGGTTCGCCGTGGACCGAGCTGGTGTTGTTCATCGTGCTGGACATTGTATTGACGGTGGTGCTCTACCTCTATTTCTGCCGCATGCGCGCCTATGACGAGCATGAGCAGCACGCCAGCAACATTCGCTCGGTGGGCGACGTGACGCTCTTCTCTACCGAATACCTGAGCGTGTTGCGCAGCAAGCGCTTTCGCGTCCCGATTCTCATCTTCACTGTCCTGTTTCTTCTGCAGAGCTATACACTTCCTAGCGATGGTGTTAATCAGTTGAACATCCCTTTGTACTTCCTTTTGGGCTGGCCGTCGCTGTTTCTGGGTCAGTGGGTGTTTGGCATCGAGGGCAACTACTTCCACGGCTTGTGGACCAAGCCTTATTCCATCGAGCACATGTTATTGAACAAGTACAAGTTCTTCATTATTCTGACATTGAGCATGGCGGTGTTGCTTATCCCAGCCATTTTCCTCATGGGGCTGCGACCCACCACACTCTTGGCCATGATCCTGTTCTTGGGTTGCGGCCATAATCTGTTGATGATGCCCACGTGCCTATTCTCCACCCGCTTGGACTTGTTCACGTCGTCCTTCTTCAACTATCAGGGAGCAAGTATGCGCGTGACCATATATTCGTTCATTATTTTAATCCCGTTGGCTATTTTTGCATTTTGTAGCCTCGCGTTGGTACCGTTCTGGGGTGACACCATCATGGCTGCCATCGGCCTTGCCGCGCTGGCTGTTCATCGTCCCTGCATCCGCCTGCTGGCGCGGAAGTGGAAGAATAATCGATACGAGAATATGGAGAGATATTTGAATTAATTTAACGTTTTAGTATTTAGAACAGATGGATATCAAGATAACAAACCTCAAGAAAGTGTATGATTGGGTCACGGTGCTCGACATCCCCGATCTGACCCTGGCCTCGGGCGAACTGATTGGCCTGGTGGGAAATAACGGTGCAGGCAAGACCACACTGATGCGTCTTATCCTCGATGTGATTGGTGCTAGCTCTGGCTATGTGGAGAGCGACGGTAGGCGGGTCGATCAGGACGAGCTGTGGAAGACCTATACAGGTTCGTTCATCGACGGCAATTTCCTCATTGACTTCTTCACGCCCGAGGAGTATTTCTCCTTCATCGGACGCATCTACGGAATTGACAAAGACACGCTGGAGCAGCGTCTGAAGCCCTTTGAGCCGCTGATGCACGGCGAAATCATGGGCACAAGCAAATTCCTGAAGGACTTCTCACAGGGCAACCGTCAGAAAGTCGGTATCATCGGGGCAATGATGATTCAGCCCAAGGTGCTTATCCTCGACGAGCCATTCAACTACCTCGATCCGTCGTCACAGATTATCGTGGCACGCCTCATCGAACAGCAGAACCGCGAGTTGGGCTCTACCGTGCTCATTTCCAGCCACAACCTCAGTTTCGTCACCGACATTTCCTCCCGTATCCTGCTTCTAGAGAAAGGTGTTGTAGTGAAGGACCTGGACAACCGCGAGGGAATGGCAGGGGACATTCTCAAGGCTTACTTCCAGGAACAGGATCCCATCACCTCTCCCGAGGGACAGGAATAGAGTGGGAACAGCCACTTGAGGCGAATGATGACATACCGCCTTGTTAGGCTTTTTTAAGCATGATGATTAATAAGAAATATGAGCACCTCAAGAAGTGGCTGGAACAGTTGCCAGAGCAATTCGAGCAACTGGGCGAGGTCATCTATGACAACCGCAACCAGTTGCGCGTCATCGAGGCTCCCGACGGCACATTGGTCAACGCCAAGCGCTACTGCGTTCCGCGGCAACCCAACCGCCTGATCTATTCCCTGGGCATCCGTCAACCCAAGGGTCTGCGCGCCTTCACCTACCCCACCCGCCTGCTGGAGCGCGGCATTGCCACCCCCGAGCCCATCGCCTATATTGAGCAGCGCAACCGCCTCGGCCTGCTTGAAGAATGCTATTTTGTGAGTGTCCAGTCGCCCTTGCGGCACACGCTCTATGAGTTCGGCGATGCCCGCGAGGGCTCCTACGAGGAAATGGCGCGTGAACTGGGCCGCTTCACTGCCATGATGCACGATCGAGAGGTGCTCCACCTCGACTTCTCCCCTGGCAATATCCTGTGGGACAAGGATGCTGACGGATACCATTTCGCCGTGGTGGACATCAACCGCATGCACTTTGGCCTGGTCAGCATCAAGGACGGGTGTGCCGCCATGCGCCGCCTATGGGGTCCCAAGCGCTTCATCGAACTCATCGCGCGCAGCTACGCCCAGGGCCGCGGCTTTGACGAGGACGAGGCCGTCCGTCTCACGATGGAGGCCCGCACCGCATTTTGGACCCGTTACCAGCGCCGCCACGCGCAACCACCCTTCCCCCTCGAACTTTAAGTCGAAAAATGAATCGGATTCATTTTTCTCCTGCATAATACGGCGCTAGCCGTTATTTGTAGATAACGTAGGCCGTCATCGGCGCGAGGGTGCCCTTGAGGACGCCCTTCTTCACTTGCAGGCGCTGCTTGGTCACCACGTCGCGGTACTTGCCGTTGCTCAGGGTGACGGGGATCGCAACTTGGGCCTGCTGCTCGTCGAGGTTGATGACCACAGCGGCCTTATTGCCGCGCTCGACGATGATCTGCTTGCCGTTCTCGCTATAGACGATATTCTCGGGCTGATTGACATTGCGATGGCGGAACTCGTTGACAGCCTTCACCACGGGGTGCTTGAACTCGTCATTGCCCACCTTGCCAATCTCGTTGTCACCCCAATAGTTGTCGCGAGTGCTGCCGTGAGGACGGGAGTAGAACAGCGGCGTGCCATACTGGCGTGCGGTCAGGAAGACCCATCCCAGGCGGATGAGCTCATCGCTCATGCCGGCCGAGGCATGCTCGTTGCAATAGGTGTCGTGCGACTCCACCCAGGTCACCAGGTGGGCGGGATCCACCGAGTGGTGCCAGGTCAACAGGTTGTCAGCACGGGCATCATGCTTGTTGAGCACGTTGCGCAGCACCCAGCCATAATTGCTGGCAGTCAGGTCCATATACTCGGCATAGCCCTGCTCGGGCACATTGCGGTCCTGCAACACCTCGCCATAGATGAACAGTTGCTCGCGTGGCACAGCCAACCTGAGGCCCTTGACAGCCTTGCGGCCCATGGCCACCTCCCAGAAGTCGTTCTCGGGCGACTTGGGGTCGCACATCTCGCCGGGCAGGCCGATGTGCTTGGCCGTGTCGTAACGGAAACCGCTGGCACCGCAGGCCAGTACGTCGTTGACAAACTGCATGTAGTAGTACTGGAAGTCAGGGTTCTCGGTATTCACGTCGGGCAGCGTACCCATCTCGCCCGTCGTGCACTGGTAGCGGTCACTGTAGTCCTTGATGGGCCACAGACCATTGGCGTGGAACAGGTTCTCGCGGCCATGCACAGCGCTATCGAGGCGCGCGTTGATTTGTGTGCGGTCAATCACCGTGTGGTTGGGCAGCACATCCACAATGACGCGCAGCCCCAGGCGGGTAGCCTCGGCACACATCGCCTTGAACTCGTCGCGCGTGCCCAGCTGGTAGTTGCCGATGGTCCAGTCGGTCGGCTGATAGTGGTAATACCACTTGCCGTGGCCGAACAATTGGCGGCCGCCGCCCTCGCCCACGACGCACTCGTTGATGGGCGACGTCTGCACGATTGTGTAGCCAGCGGCCTTGATCTCGGGCAGATGCTCCTTGATGGTGTTAAACGACCACGACCACGCGTGCAGAATAATCTCATTATTGCCTTGAGGAGCCTCGGCAGCCGACGCGCCGCCAGCCATCAAACCCATGAGGGCAATCAAAACGATAGAAAAAATCTTCTTCATATATACTAAAATCTTGTGATTAAACTCAAACACTCACACTTGCGATTGCGCAAAGATACAAAAAAAACGAAAGAACCGTATAATGACAAAAGCATAAAAGGTTTTAGTCGTTAGGTTTAACTATTATGCAAGCCCCTTGTGAGCAAAACCTAAATACTTCGCGCCTTTGCGTCTTAGCGTGGGGTTTTCGTTAGTGCATACGTGTATGCTCGACTACCGTCTTCAAATCAATCGAAGTGAATGAGGCTGTGTCATAATTGCAATGTCGTTACATAATAAAAATTTTAATTATTATAATTTTAATACAAAATTTGTCTTAATTTCCCGCCCGCAGGGCGGTTAATATTCCAGCAAATGAATTATGACACACCCCCACTTTAAGCTATATCTTGCGAGCTTGCTCGCAACGTGGGCATCAAGGCCAGTTGCCACTCAGCAGGTAGTCGATGAGGACGGTCACATCGCTGATGCTTACCTGTCCGTCTTGGTTGCAATCGGCAGCAGAATTGCTAATGGTGCCGCCGCCCAGTAGCAGGTCAATCAATGCTGTCACGTCGCTGATGTTCACATCGTTATCGCCGTTCACGTCGCCACGCAGGCCAGCGTTCTTCGCGGTGAAGTAGCCGGAGTTGCTGAGGCCACCGTCGATGTGGGCATAAGCTGCATCCACATGGTTGGCATCGTAGGTTGTGCCCTGGCCGCCCACCAGGCTGGTGCACTCAGCGAACATTCTATCGGAATACGTCACGGCAGCAGTATTCCAGCCATCGCCCACATAGATGGTCCGCAGATTGACGCAATGATCGAACATGCTACTCATACTGATCACCTGGGATGTGTTGAAACTGCTCAGGTCAAGGCTTGTTAGGCTTTGGCAGTAACCCAACATGTTATACGTTGAGTTTACCTTGGACGTGTTAAAGTGGCTCAATTCAAGGCTCGTCAGATTTGTACAGTAAAAGAACATCCAAGCCATATCGGTAACCTCGCTGGTGTTCAAGTACTCCAGGCCCGTGATGGATTGAAGATTAGACAAACCAAAGAACCAATAGATGGTGGACGTCGGGCGGGCACCAGCAAACGACGGGTCAAAGACCACCTTGGTCACATTGAAATTGGTGCCATCAGTGTACCAGTCGGGATAGTTATAGCCAGTGTTCAGATCGTAGGTCGTGCCCGAGCGGGAGCTACGATCGTTGTCGTAGTAGAACGTGAGTGTCGTGTTCGATGACGTGTAGCAAGCATAGGCCTCCTGGGCGCTGGCGCCAAGGGTGCACATCAGGGCCGTCACTAGGACAGCAAAACGAAGGAGTAGATTATTCTTTTTCATAGCGATTTTGAGTACAAGTAAATAATTACCGCAAATATAAGAATAATCCCGATAAAAACAAGCCAAAAAACAACGACTTAAAAAATAGTTCTCATTGTATTTCTTGTCTTCAATTAATCAATCGTGCGAATGCGTTCAGAATATTCAGAAAAATCCGTAGTTTTTTAATAAAGAGTGCGGATGCCAAATTAGTTCAATTCGTCTAATTCGCGGACAGTTAAGAGTGTGCGGATGCCTAAACTCTTTGCGTCTTCGCGCCTTTGCGTGGGGCAACGATAGCGGATGCCCCTCTAAACTGCGAGCATTAATGCGTTAGTTTCTTTTTGGCATTGACCCTTAGAGGAGGTGGATGGTACTTTTGTGCTGGAGGTGGCAAAGCCTGCTTTTAACAATTCGTTAACAATCCCGCACCACCCTCCTACATTTGCAGCAAACAAACACATGACTGAAAACCAGCTAATTAGAAAAATGAAGCCAAAAACCACCCATTGCTTTTTGCCGTTTTGAAACAGGGCAAGTGCCCGCCAACCCTCAGAATAAAGAGTGCGGATGCCAAATTAGTTCAATTCGTCTAATTCGCGGACAGTTAAGAGTGTGCGGATGCCTAAACTCTTTGCGTCTTCGCGCCTTTGCGTGAGGCAAGGAAGCGGATGCCTCTCTAAACTCTAACCTCTAAACTTTAAACTGCTCGCACAGCGAGCATAAAGTTGTCTGAAAAAGAACAAAAAACTAAGGGCAAAGGATTAGTAACTAGAAACTTTTTCATTATATTTGCAGCCGAATACAAATCCATTCATTTTTAAACCTATAAGACATTAACAGAATCAAGGAAATGAACGAAATTGAAAAACTGCAACCGACGTGCATCTTGCGCTGACGCAGATTCCCCGTCCCTCGGGACATGTTGAGAAAATCCAGCAATTCCTGCTCGACTTCGCCAAGAAGGTGGGCGTGGAGGCCTTCCAGGATCCTGCTGGCAACATCGTGATGCGCAAGCCCGCGACTCCGGGCATGGAGAACCGCAAGTGCATCACCATGCAGGCCCACATGGACATGGTGCCCCAGAAGACGCCCGAGTCGAAGCACAACTTCGAGAAGGATCCCATCGAGCCCTATATCGACGGCGAGTGGATCAAGGCCCGCGGCACCACGCTGGGCGCTGATGACGGTCTGGGCGTGGCAGCCATCATGGCAGTCATGGAGGACAACACCCTCAAGCATGGTCCCATCGAGGGCCTGATCACCAAGGACGAGGAAACTGGCATGTATGGCGCTAACGACCTGCCCAAGGGTCAGATGAAGGGCGACATCCTGTTCAACCTCGACAGCGAGACGTGGGGCAAGTTCGTCATCGGTAGCGCCGGTGGTATCGACGTTACCTGCACGCGCAAGTATAATGAGGTGAAGACCGCCAGCGGCGACACTGCCGTGCGCATCACCCTCAAGGGCCTGAAGGGCGGCCACAGCGGCCTCGAGATCCATGAGGGCCGTGCCAACGCCAACAAGCTGATGGCACGCCTGCTGCAACTGGCCATCGTGGACCACAAGGCCCGCCTGGTGAGCTGGCATGGCGGCAACATGCGCAACGCTATCCCATTCAAGGCCGAGACCGTAGTGGTTGTGCCCGAGGATAACCTGAAGGGCCTGAAGAAGCTCGTCAAGACGATGAAGGCCCAGTTTGAGAGCGAGTTCAAGTTCATCGAGGACAACGTTGACCTGACCATGAAGGCTATCGACCGTCCCAAGATGAAGATGGCGCTCGACGACCAGACGACCATCCTGCGCGCCCTGTATGCCTGCCACGACGGCGTTGTGCGCTTCATCCCCGCTTATCCCAACGTGGTAGAGACCTCGAGCAACCTCGCCATCATCGACATCGAGGACGGCAAGGCTTCGGTTAAGATCCTGGCCCGCTCGGCCCGCGAGGACATGAAGGACTACATCGTCAAGATGTTGATGACCTGCTTCCACCTCGCCGACTTTAAGGTAGAGACCGGCGGTGACTACATCGGCTGGGATCCCAATCCCGACAGCGAGGCCCTGCACATGCTGCTCGACCTGTACAAGCAGCTATTCAACGAGGACGGCATCGTGCAAGTTGACCACGCCGGCCTGGAGTGCTCGATCATCCTGGGCAAGTATCCTCACATGGACGTGGTGAGCTTCGGTCCCACACTGCGCAGCCCGCACACCACTATCGAGCGCGCCTACATCCCCGCAGCCGAGCCCTTCTGGAAACTGCTGGTTAAGGCCCTCGAGGAGGCTCCCGTGAAGAAGTAATTCACTTAATTAACTATAAGATTATGAACGAGAAAGAGCAAATTCTGGAAGCCATGCGTAAAGCTGGCGAACCCCTCAATGCTGGAAAAGTAGCCGAACTGACCGGCCTCGACCGCAAGGTCGTTGACAAAGCCTTTACCGCGTTGAAGAAAGAGGGTGCCATTGTATCGCCCGTGCGTTGCAAATGGGAACCCGCTAAATAAAAAAATTTTTTTCGTGATCGAACCGTAGGTGCGCTAATTGGCCACCTACGGTTTTTCATTTTGCCCCCTAAGAAAAATTTCAGTAACCGATTCTTGTAGTTGTTCGGGTCAATGGGTCATTTTTTCCCGATTTTTCTTGGCCCGAATCAAAAAGTGGTTATATATTTGCATCGATAACATAAATATGAGATAATAATGGCAATGATTTCAGCATTTTGGTGGTGGCGCAACTCAAGATTGAAAAAGTCGTGAGTCGCTTGACCATTTGAAATCATTAAGATTGCAAAATAGAATAAAAGGTCTGTCGTTCTCGCGACAGGCCTTTTAAACATTATTAATAATAATACATTAAGAAAGATGAAACAAAAGAGATTTATTCTGCAAGAGAACGAGTTGCCTACAGCATGGTATAATATCCAGGCCGACATGCCCAACAAACCCATGCCGCCCATCCATCCCGCTACCAAGCAACCCCTAGGTGTAGACGATTTGGCCCACATCTTCCCTCGGGAGTGTTGTGTTCAGGAACTGGACACCGAGCACGACTTCATCCCTATTCCCGACGAGGTCATGGACAAATACAAGGCTTATCGTTCGACGCCCCTCGTTCGCGCCTATGCTCTCGAAGAGGCCTTGCAGACGCCTGCTCACATCTATTTCAAGAATGAGTCGGTCAACCCGCTGGGCTCACACAAAGTCAATTCCGCCCTGGCCCAGTGCTACTATGCCAAGCAAGAAGGCACCACCAACGTCACCACCGAGACCGGTGCCGGGCAATGGGGCGCCGCCCTAGCCTATGCCGCCTCAGTCTTCGGGTTGGAATCGGCAGTCTATCAGGTGAAAATCTCGATGCAGCAGAAGCCTTACCGCTCGTCCATCATGCGCACCTTCGGCGCGGCGGTGACGGGCTCGCCCTCGATGTCCACCCGTGCCGGCAAGGACATCATCACCCGTGACCCGCAGCACCCCGGTTCGCTGGGAACAGCAATTTCAGAGGCTGTGGAACTGGCGATGACGACGCCCAACTGCAAGTATACCCTGGGATCGGTGCTTAACCACGTGGGCCTGCATCAAACCATCATTGGCCTGGAGGCCGAGAAGCAGATGGCCATGGCCGGGGAGTATCCTGATATGGTGATTGCCTGCTTTGGCGGCGGGTCAAACTTCGGCGGCATCGCCTTCCCGTTCATGCGACACAACCTGAAGGACGGCAGGACGACCGAGTTCATTGCTGCCGAGCCCGAGAGTTGTCCCAAATTGACAAGGGGCGAATTCCGCTATGACTTCGGTGACGAGGCCGGTTACACCCCCCTGCTGCCGATGTTCACGCTGGGCCATAGTTTCAAGCCTGCCAACATCCACGCGGGCGGCCTGCGCTATCACGGGGCCGGCATGATCATCTCGCAGTTGTTGAAGGACGGATTGATGCGTGGTGAGGATATTCCGCAGCTGGAATCCTTCGATGCCGCGATGCTGTTTGCCCGCACCGAGGGCATCATCCCCGCCCCCGAATCGGGCCATGCCATTGCCGCTGTCATCCGTGAGGCCGAGAAGTGCAAACAGACCGGAGAGCAAAAGGTCATCTTGTTCAACCTCTCGGGGCATGGCCTGATTGACATGAGCGCTTATGAGCAATACCTGAATGGCGACCTGATGAACTACCAGATTTCGGATGAAGATATCGCACAGACCCTTAAGAGTGTACCAAAATAAGCACGTGATTATTAGTTAAACAATGAAGTAAGTTGATTTTGTGGGGCGGAAAGTATTTTTCCGCCCTTCATGATGCTCCTGTGGACGGGATGTTGTACCTTTGCGGCACTAGAAACTAATTGAAAACACGAAGTGGCTGAAACGAAAAAGAAAGTGTTTGTGTCGGGGTGCTATGACCTGCTGCACTCGGGCCATGTGGAGTTTTTCAAGCAGGCGGCACAGTTTGGTGACCTGTATGTGGGCATAGGCAGTGACAAGACCATCGCGGCCCTGAAAGGGCACAAGACGATGTACAGCGAGCAGGAGCGCCTGTTCATGGTGCGTGCCATTCGCTACGTCAAGGAAGCCTACATCAACCAGGGTGACGGCTACCTCGATTTCCTGCCCACATTGGACCTCGTGAGGCCCGACTGCCTGGTGGTCAACGAGGACGGCGACCGCGAGGAGAAACGCGCCTTGTGCCGCGAGCGCGGCATGGAGTACATTGTGCTCAAGCGGATTCCGAGCGACGGCCTTGCCGCCCGCAGCAGCACCAACCTGAAACAGATGCCCAGCCAGTTGCCCACGCGCCTGGACCTGGCGGGGACATGGATTGACCAGCCCTATGTGTCATGCTATGCCCCCGGGTGGGCGTTGACCATCTCGCTGGAGCCCACTTTTGAGGTCAGGGAGCGATGCGGCCTGTCCACCAGCACGCGCAACACCATCAAGCGCGTGTGGCCCATACAGCTGCCCAACATGGACCCCGAGATGCTGGCACGCCTGGTCTTTTGCCTCGAGAATGATCCCGAGCGCAGCGACGGCATCGTGAGCGGTGCCCAAGATGCCATTGGCATCTGTGTGCCAGGCCTTGCGAGGCACTACTATAACGGCGCTTTTTGGCCCGAGAAGATAGAATATACCCAAGATCCCGACCTGCTGGGCTGGCTCGAGGATCACCTGTGCATGATTCCCATGTTTCCGCGCCGACCTGGCTGCAGTGTGGTCGAGGGCAAGGACATCACCACCGAGAAAGTCAAGGCGCTTGCTGCCGCCGCCAACGACTGCTGGAACGCCATCCAGCAGCGGGACATCGACGGCTTTGCCGCGGCCTATCGTGCATCGTTTGCCGCCCAGGTAGCGATGTTCCCCGCGATGATTCAGCCAGGCGTGCAGGACTACATCGACCGCTACAGCGCCATGGACGGTGTGCTGGCGTGGAAGATGCCGGGAGCCGGTGGAGGCGGTTATTTGGCACTCGTGTGCCGCGACCGCGAGCATTTCCCTCAGGGGGCCATCACGCTCACCATCCGCCGCAGCGGCATGTAACCCCTCAGTAATATCCATAATATCCGTTAAATCCATCAAATCATGAAACGCTATTGCCAAACCTTAGAACTGCGCGACGACCGCGAGCTGATTGAAAAATATGTAGAGGCCCACGCCCACGTGTGGCCCGAGATCCAAGCAGGCATCCGCAGTGTGGGCATCCTGGACATGCAGATATACATCCTGGGCAACCGCCTGTTCATGATCTGTGACACGGTCGATGACTTTGACTGGGAGGTCGACAATGCCCGCCTGGCGACGCTGCCGCGTCAAGCCGAGTGGGAAGCCTATGTCGCCCAGTTCCAGGGCTGTGACCCCAATGCCCCCTCCACCGCCAAGTGGCAACTGATGGAGAGGATATTCAAGCTTCAAGAGGGCCTGAAGCTTGAAGTTTAGGGTTTAGAGTTTAAAGATTAATGAGGAATGAGAGAGACAGACAATCACAATAAATCCAGGCTGCTGGTTACACGTGAGGGCGTGAGCTATGTGCTGCCCTTTATCGTGGTGACCTGCTGCTTTGCCCTGTGGGGCTTTGCCAATGACATCACCAACCCGATGGTGAAGGCCTTTTCCAAGATATTCCGCATGAGCGTGACCGACGGCACGCTGGTGCAGGTGGCCTTCTACGGTGGCTACTTCTGTATGGCGCTGCCAGCGGCGATGTTCATTCGCCGCCACTCGTTCAAGAGCGGCATCGTGATGGGGCTGGCGCTGTATGCGTTGGGTGTGCTGCTGTTCATTCCTGCTCGGTCGATAGGCAGTTTCGCCCCGTTCCTTATCGCCTATTTCATCCTCACCTGCGGCCTGTCGTTCCTTGAGACGACAGCCAACCCTTACATCCTGCTCATGGGTGATGCCGAGACCGCCACGCGTCGCCTGAATCTGGCCCAATCGTTCAATCCCATCGGTTCGCTGGCGGGCATGTTTGTGGCCATGAATTTCATCCAGGCACGGCTCTCGCCGCTCGACACCGCCCAGCGTGCTGTGCTCGATGATGGGCAGTTCGAGGCGTTGAAGCAGAGCGACTTGGGTGTGCTCATCCAACCTTATGCCCTGCTAGGGGTTGTGCTCGTGTTGCTGTTGGTGGCCATGCTGTTTATGCCCATCCCTGCCGTGCGCCAGTCGGCGCGTGAGCGCCATGAGCCGCTCTGGCCCACGGTCAAGCGATTGGCGGCCAACAAACCTTATCGCTGGGGCGTGGTGGCGCAGTTCTTCTATGTCGGCGCTCAGATTACCTGCTGGACCTTCATCATCCAGTACGGGACTCGTGTCTTTATGGCCGAGGGGATGAGCGAGCAGGCCGCCGAGGTTCTGTCTCAACGCTACAACATCGTGGCGATGGTGCTCTTCTGCATCATGCGATTTGTCAACATCTATCTGATGAAATACATCAAGCCTGGACGGTTGATGACATTCTTTGCCACATTGGCGCTGCTGTTGCTGTGCGGTGTCATCTTTGTGGGTGGTCGCGCGGGCATGTGCTGCCTGGTGGCCGTGTCGGCCTGCATGAGCCTGATGTTCCCCACCATCTATGGCATTGCCCTGAGCGGTGTGCGTCAAGACACCGAGGTGGGCTCGGCGGGACTGATTATGGCCATCTTGGGCGGTAGCCTGCTGCCCGCGCTCCAGGCGATGATTATTGATAGCGATATTCAGTTGTTGCCTGCCGTCAATGTCTCGTTTGTGGTACCCGCTGTTTGCTTCGTGGTGGTGACGCTCTATGGCTTGAAACATTCCCGCCAATAGAGCGCTTTACCCTCCTGACAGCAGTTTGTCGATGAGTGAGGTGACGTCAGCAATATTGATGTTGCCGTCACGGTCAACGTCGGCTGCCGCGGCATTGATTGCCGCGCTGTCTCCCGACAACAGGTAATCAATCAATTCAGTCACATCGGTGATGCTTACGGTGCCGTTATTGTCTACATCCCCTGGTATCACACCAGGCTGTGGCGATGCGCTCACTGACGTGAGTACCACCGACTTGACAGCGCCACAACTGGTCACATCGGCCTGCCACGACACAAATCGCAACTGCCCGTTCAAGAGTCCATGCGGCACAGCGAGCGTCAGCCTAAGGGTCTGATTGCTCACGCCAGTCTTAGTGGGCACACAGGTCACCGAATCGATGGGAGTGCCCTCCACATCATCAATGGCCATGGTCAAGGCGGTCTTTGAGAGCACGAAGTCGCTGTCATAGAAGTTCTGGGTGTACCAGATCACCTCGGCGGCAATGCTGTCCATGCCCTGGCACTGGAAAACAGGAGAGATCAAATTCAGGACCTTACCTTGCCTTGTGATATACAAGGTAATTTTGCCATTGACAATGTTAGTCGTGCTGAGCGTGACGCCATTATAGGTCCAATCGTCAAAACTGGAACTGGAGAACTGAGGTAATTGCTGCGCCGACAACACTGTCGTTGCCAGGATTGCGGCAAGCATTGTAATCATTTTTCTCATCATATCGAGGTAGTTAGAATAAGATGAGCAAATTTACATGATTCTTTGCAACTGACCTATAGAAAATTGTGTTTTTCTGAAATTAAGTAGCCGAAATATGTTATTTTATATTTGCCATCGTGCTCGACTTGCACTACCTTTGCCCGCGGCGAAGGTAGGCTGCGTCTCGACAATGCAAGAAAAAAGTGATTTTTCTTGCCATTGTGCTCGACTTGCACTACCTTTGTACCAAAGAACTAAAACCATTCATTAACCTGTGAGACCCATTGACCGATTTAGCCTGTAAATCATTGAACGATTGTTAAATAAGTCAATTCGTCTCCGCTAACATCTTAAAACAAATTGGAAAACGAAATCCTGGCACTTAACGCCAATCAGGTAGTAGCCTACCTGCAGAAAGAACCGCGCGAGTTCACCAAGGCCGACATCATCCGCTTCATTGAGGAGAACAACATCCGCATGGTCAATTTCATGTACCCTGGCGGTGACGGCAAGTTAAAAACCCTGAATTTTGTCATCAGCAGCAAGGAATACCTGCGCACCATCCTCTCGTGTGGTGAGCGTGTTGACGGTTCCAGCCTGTTCAGTTTCATCGAGGCCAGCTCGAGTGACCTGTATGTGCTGCCGCGCTTCAGCACCGCGTTCCTTGACCCGTTTGCCGATCTTCCCACGCTGTGCCTGCTGTGCTCGTTCTTTGACAAGGACGGCAATCCGCTGGAGAGCTCTCCCGAGCAGACGCTGCGCAAGGCCGCTCAGGCCTTCCGCGAGGTGACTGGCATGGAATATGAGGCCATGGGCGAGCTGGAATACTACGTTATCCGTCCCTCGGTCGCTTATTATCCCGCTCGTGACCAGCACGGCTATCACGAATCGATGCCCTATGCCAAGACCAATGGTTTCCGCCAGCGCTGCATGGACTACATCGCCAAGGCTGGTGGCCAAATCAAGTACGGCCACAGCGAGGTGGGTAACTTTGAGCAGGACGGCGTGGTATATGAGCAGAACGAAATTGAGTTCCTGCCCGTGCCCGTGCTGGATGCCGCCGACCAGCTGATGGTCGCCAAGTGGGTGATCCGCAACCTTGCCTTCCGCGAGGACTTGAACGTCACCTTTGCCCCCAAGATCACCACCGGTAAGGCTCAACGACAAGGGCGTCCTGAGCGACGAGGCCCGCAAGGCCATCGCCGGTATGATGGATCTGGCTCCCGCTATCACCGCCTTCGGCAACAAGAACCCGATGTCCTACTTCCGTCTGGTGCCTCACCAGGAGGCTCCCACCAACGTGTGCTGGGGCGACCGCAACCGCTCAGTCCTCGTGCGCGTGCCGCTGGGCTGGACTGCCGGAGCAGACATGTGCCGCATAGCCAACCCGCTGGAGCCCGCCAGCAACTTTGACACCACCCAGAAGCAGACCGTTGAGATGCGCTCGCCTGATGGCTCAGCCGACATCTACCAGCTGCTCGCTGGCCTGTGTGTAGCATGCCGTCACGGCTTCGAGATGGAGAATGCCCTCGAACTGGCCGCCAAGACCTATGTCGACGTCAACATCCACGACGCAGCCAACGCTGCCCGCCTCAACGAGCTCGACTGTCTGCCCGACAGCTGCGTCGCCAGTGCCGACTGCCTGGAGAAGCTGCGTGGAGCATTTGAGAAGAAGGGTGTCTTCAGCGCCCACATGATTGATGGCATCATTGCACAGCTGCGCTCGTTCAACGACCGCACCCTGCGCCACGACATCGAGCACGATCCCAAGCGCACCTCACAACTCGTCAACGAGTACTTCCAGTGCGGCTAAGCCACCGTTAAGCAAATAATCACAAATAAAGAAGGACAATGCCCGTGGGCATTGTCCTTCTTACCATCTATAGCAAATGATAGCATAATAATAGCTTAAGAGCACATCATTAAAGGAGAGTAGAGAAAACCATCATTACAAGAGCAGGTTGATCAGTGATGTCACGTCAACGATCGTGATGCTGCCATCGCCATTCACGTCGGCACAAATGTGGCAACAGTTCAGATAGCGATTGTCCAACAAGTAGCTAATCAGACCTGTCACATCCTTGATAGAAATGTCACCGCTGTGATCCACGTCTCCCAATTTAAAGTTGTGGGTTTCCTTCATGTACCAGAAACTGGCTGTGCCATCACGGTTGATGACCATCTCGGTCACGGGTTTGCCCAGATAGCCGGCATGGCCGGTAATATCACCATAGGGAGTCATATTGAGCACGGTGGCTGGCACGGTCTCATCGGTCAGGCTATGCTTGTTGCCATTGGGCCATGTGTCGGCACTCTCGCTATATTGACTCAACTTGTTGTCGGCGGGCATGATGGTCACCAGCTGGATTTTGTCGTTGTTGGGCTTGTTGTTGGTCCAGTAGCTGGCACTATAAGTAATGTGGGTCACCAGGATGCCCACTCCGGGCAGATAGCGGTCCCACCCCGTGCGAGCGCGGTTCTCAAAGATGAAATACTCGTTCTTGTTCAAGTCGCTCGTGATGCACACGGCCTTGTCGGTGTCCTTGCTCTTCTGGTTCCACACGGGCAGGGTATAATAGGTGTTAGGCTCCGGCTTGATGTAATCGACCCATCCCATAAACACCTTCTCGTAGGCCGAATAACCCACAGGCGTGTAGCCGTCGTTGCAATAGCAGCCCAGGCACATGATGTCCCAGTTGCCCATGCCATAGTTGTCGTTATTGCCCGTATCATACATATCGGGCAAACCCAAGCAGTGCCCAAACTCATGGACGAATGTGCCGATGCCATCGATTGTCCTGCCGTTATCATTACTGCCATATAACTCGTTGAAGACCGCAAAATGATTGACGTAGGGGTCACCTTCACTGGGACTGAAGGCACCATTGCCGCCACGGGAATAATACTTGGCGGCATCCAGGGTCCAGTTACAGGGCCAGATGGCCTCGGGGTGGTAAACCTTGGCTTGAGCCTCACCCACCCCGGCAAAGATGACGATGACCACATCACAATAGTAGTCATTGTTGGTGTCATAGGGCTGGAATGAGACGCCGTCGGCAGCAGCGAGTTCACAGGCCTCGGTCACCATCCAACCGATGCCTTTATCCTTGGTGGTGCCATTGTGACCACCGTAATACTCGCGGTCCTGGGAGAGGCAATAAATGCCATACACATCAAACACCGGGTGGTACAAACCATTGGACTGGTCGTGGAAATACTGGCCAACGCTCTCCCCACCCGTGAGCATCGACTCGATAATCGCCTCGCGTGTGTTATTGAACTTTTTATCCTGGAACTCCACCAGGATGATGGGAATGCGGCGCTCGCCCTGGGCCGGCACATCGGCAGCGGCATTGCTGCCCACGGCATTGAGCCTGCCATTAGTGGCTGGCAGCCTATAGGGCTGGAACTGCATCTTCAAGGAGCCAAGCTGTGCCTTAACAAATGCATTCTCGGCAGCCGTGCGCTTGTTGGCTTCATGGGCGCGAACGGCAGTCAATCCCGTCAGCGACGAGGTGTAGTAATAATCCCCGTCACTACCGCGGGCAACAGTCAAGCCGTCGGCGGTCAAGACAGCATTGTTGAAGGCGTTACCCACAGCCTGAACCTTGAGGGTAGTGCCATCACTCTGGGTGATTGTGTGCCAGCCGGGCTTAGCTGGAACAGCGGCAGCCACAATAGCACAGCAGAACAATACAGACAGAATAAAATACTTTTTCTTCATAGTAAATAATGGTATTAAACTGATTAATTAAATGATTACTCCATATCATTAGTGTCCACTAAAAAATCATAAAAGTTCTTTGAAATTATTGAAATTCAGTTAGTTAAGTCGGTTTTTGGCGCGAACGGATTTGAAATTATCTTTGCGGTCATAATCAGACAGTTATGAATAATGACAAATACGTTTTTAGCGTTTTATCCGATTTTCTTGACCGCAGTAAGTTCAATCGTATCGTAGCTAAGTACAACGGAGACAGATACATAAAGAGCTTCAGTTGTTGGAATCAGCTACTTTCGATGATGTTCGGTCAGTTGTGTAACCGCGAGGGATTACGTGATTTGGTCGTTGCCCTTGAGGCTCATCAAGGCAAGCTTTACCACCTCGGCATGGGGAAAAGCGTGACGCGAAGCAACCT
>ONKD01000002.1 GCA_900318345.1 uncultured Prevotellaceae bacterium | reverse complement strand
TCCCCGGCGGTCAATCATTACCTTACTACGACAAAGGTAATAAAAGCCGTGCGGCGATGAAAGATTATTCGTCAAACTTTCATCGCCGCAAAGTTAGGGCGTAATTGGCATTTAAGATGATTTTCACGTGCAATGTCGTGAATTGGTCAATAAATATGGCACTGACGGGCGACTTAGTCGGCCAAACGGATGAGGGCCATGACTTCCTGCCACAGTACGGTCAACGTCACAACTCCCATCAAGGCGTTATAAAGCAGGTCACGCACCGTGACTGTGCCCAGGTCCTGACCACGCCACATCATCACCCAGCACACCACACACGCCACAAGGGCGATGGCATAGAGCACCATCGAGGTCCATGAGCCATGGGAGTGCTTTTCGGGCAGCTTGTTAAGCACACGCTTGGTGAACCAGGGGTTCTCCCCCGGGTCATGGGCACCTTGCTTGAGCACCTGGGCCAGTTTCTTATCTTCTTCGTTGGTATTCATATCATTATAACGATTTAATTATCGATAAATTGTTTCATCTTGCCTTTTGCTCGGTGGATGAGGGACTTGACCGAGCCTTCGGGCATCTGCATGATTTTGGCCACTTGCTTGAGTGGCTGATCCTCGATGTAGAACAGGGTGACCGCCACACGCTCGTTGTCATTCAAGCGAGTGAGCGCTTCCTGCACGGTCATCGAAGCCTCGATGGCATCATTGGCTGCAGTGCTCACCTCGCCCATGGCCGAGATATCGTCAACGTGTTCCTCGCTATGTTTGCGGGCATGGCTGTAGAACTCGTTATAGGCAATACGGTAAAGCCATGTGCTAAATGAGGACAGTCCCTTGAAACTGCGTATGCCCACATAAGCCTTGATGAAAGTCTCCTGTGCCAGGTCGTCGGTCAGCATCTCGTCGCCCATGGTCAGGTTCAGCAAGAACCGACGCACGCGCGGCTGATAGGCCTCGACGAGCCTGCCGAATGCGTCCCGGTTGTCGGCCAGGGCGCATTGCGACAGGAGTCTTATTTCATCAAACTTGGTAAGCATCTCTCGTTTGTTTTCATCAACACACCTCACGCTAAGCCGCTAAGGCGCGAAGACATCATTAGTTTTAATACTGTTGATAGGGAGTGTTGTCATCCTCTTTATAATCCTGGTCAAAGGCGGGCGGCACGGGGATGCCTTCACGCATGGGCTCCTGCTGGGGGCGCATCTGCTCGGCGCGTCTCCACGCCTCTTGCAGCGACTTTTGCTCCTTATAGATAATGAATCCCTTGCACAATCCAACGAATATCAGTGCTAAACCTACTGGAGTAAAGGGATTTGAGCTACCGATGGCAAGGCCACAGAACAGTCCCAACGCACCCCACCCTAACCATGCGATGGCAGGTCTCAAAGCGCGCCAGTTGACCATATCGGTCATCACGATGGGATTGGCGGGAGCCTGTCCACTCATGGGAGCACCCACAGGCACTCCTCCTGGCTGTTGGGGCGAGGCGGCATTAATCACAGGAGGAACTGTTACAACAGGCTGTTGTACATAAATGGCGCTGCGCTTGACATCGGTCAACGAGAGCTCGTTGAGCGGATAATTGTTCTCGATGGCTTTCTCGATGACACGGTACTTGTTGCGACGGTTCAGGAAGCGGAACAACAGCACTAGGGCCACCAGTCCCAGCAAGCAGAATGAGCCGCTGATGAACATTTGCTTGGCCACACTGGCCCACTGATTGCTGATTTCCTTAATGTCCTCGGGGGTCATCTCTGATTCATTTCCAATACTAATTACGCCTCCACTAGTCGAAGCGATGGTGTCGTTGAGGGTCTGGTCGATTTTCTCCCTCACGCGCTCAACGCCTTTCTTGCTGGCGTCGATCACTGAATCGGTCTTTGTGATGGGGGCACCAGCTGCCATCGGAGCAGCAAATGCTATCATGAGCAGCATCACAAATGTCATAATCGTCTTTTTCATTGTCTTTATCTTTTTTATTGTTTGTATTGTTCTCAGTGAATTTGGATGGCCTTGGCTACCGCGTTCATGCATTAGATGCATCAAGTCCACCAAAAAGTTGCACAAAGATGAATTTTTTTTGAAATCAGTTGAAGTTCGTCTTCGACGCACTTCCTTTGACTGCATTTCAAGGCCATTTCAGTAAATCACTTCACACATCGCAGGGTTTCAGCCATCAGTTCGCCTCGCAGAGGTGGACGGGTCGATGACCCGGCTTCGTTAAGAAACACCATGCAAGTGGGTCGAAGGCCCACGCAGCTTGGTGCTTAACATGATGCGCAGCAAGTGCCTCGAAGAGGAACTTCAAGTAAGACGATTATCATTCCACTCGATGCCCGACAGTTCTATCATGCTTTTATATTCGTCCTCAAACGACTTGGCCTTGTGATGTTCCCGTTGGTTGATAATATAATTTGTGATAGCTTCTTTTTCTCGACAACTACAAGAAAAAGCACCATATTCCTTGCCCCAACCACTGAATTGAGGGAAATACACTTGTTGCTTAGCCCACTTGCTGCTACCCTGCTTGATATCACGCACTAAGTCACTCAAAGCCATCGTAGGCGACAATTCAATCAACATGTGTATGTGATTACATGTGCCGTTAATCCGGTATAACTTACAACCTCGGCTTTTAATTATCGACCAGATGTAACGATACATGTGTTCACTCGTCTCTTCAGGAATTGTCATTTGTCGACGATAAGTATTGATGACAACGTGATACATTGAACTGACTGCACTCATATTCTTTTTATTTAGATGCTAATGCAAAGGTAATCATTGAGCCAATAAATAGCAAATTTCGGAGAAAAGAAGTTCGTCTACGACGCACTTCCTATTGATTCTTCTCGCACCAAGCTGCGCCCGTCATCGACGGGCTTGCATGGTGTTTTCAATTGAAATCGAGTCTTCGACCCGATTATCCTCTTCGAGGTTTTCACCTCTCTCACATCACATAAAAAAAACTAAATCGTGGAACAACAAAAAGAATTAATATCAATGCCGATAAATCGATGAAGTTACTCAGCCTAAGCAAAAAAAGAATGATTTTATTTGAATTGCTTTTGAATTTTCCCTAACTTTGTGGCATTCAATCAAAATTAATTACCCAAATAATTTTTAATAACCAAGGTCATGAATATGAAAAGAATCTTGTTACTTCTCATTGCAATTGCTGTGACAGCAGGCATCACAGCGACAGCCGATGAGGCCATAAAGCGCGAAATGCGCGCCGCATGGGTCGCCACGGTCTATCGCATCGACTGGCCCACGACTGTCAATAATGCTACCGCCCAAAAGAATGAGCTCAACACCTACCTGGACCAATTCAAGGCGCAGAACTTCAATGCTGTCTTCTTGCAGGTGCGCACGATGTGTGACGCCTTCTACCAGTCCAGCTATGAGCCCTGGTCCAGCTACCTGACGGGCACCCGCGGCAAGAACCCGGGCTATGACCCGCTGGAATATGCCGTTGAACAATGCCACGCCCGCGGCATCCAGTGCCATGCCTGGATCAACCCTTACCGCTGGAGCACCGGCACCAACTGGAATACGCCTCAAGACCAGGCATTGCAAAACGCCGGCATGCTGCTCAGCTACAATGACGGCTCATCGACCTATACGATCCTCAATCCCGGCCTCCCCGCCACCCGCGAGCGCATCGTCAATGTCATCAGGGAAATCATCACCAAATATGATGTGGACGGCATCATCTTTGACGACTACTTCTACCCCAACGGTATTCCCACCAATAGAAGCGCACCTGACTATGACCTGTGGAATGACTCGGGCGTAGATATGACGCTTGCCGACTGGCGCCGCAACAACGTCAACATGATGGTCGCCGATGTGTACAACATGATACAGGAGACCAAGCCCGAGGTGCGATTTGGCATCAGCCCTGCCGGCGTGGCAGGCACCGCCAGCACATCGGCAGGTCAGCATGGTGTGACTCCTTGCCCCACGGGCAGTGACTGGCAGTTTAACGGCATCTTCAGTGACCCATTGGCCTGGCTGGAACAGGGCACCATCGACTACATCTCGCCTCAGATCTACTGGAAGACGACCCACTCGACCAACCCCTTCGGTCCGTTGACCGACTGGTGGAGCTATATCGCAAAGCATTACGGACGCCATCACTATGCGAGTCACAGCATCTCGTTCCTGGCCTCGTCGAGTAACACGACGAGCGACTGGGCCGAAATAGTCAAGCAAATCAACTACTCACGCCAATATACTGAGGACAATTCTCCTGGTGCAGTCCTCTACAGCGCCAAGAACATCAACGGCAACAACAACGGCGTGAGCGGACTGGGCAACTACTTGCTCGCCAATGCCTTCCAGCATCCAGCAATGATACCCGCCGTGACCTGGAAGACCGCTCCGGGATATGATGCTCCCACTGGCCTTGTCCAGAATGGTGCAACCCTGTCGTGGAATCTCCAGGAAGGCACACTGGTCAAGTACTCAGTCTATGCCGTACCTGCCGACATAACGATCGAGGAGGCCATGAGCACGGCCTATGACGGCATCAAGAGCGACTACCTGCTGGGCGTGGCCTACAAACCTGATTACATCCTGCCTAGCGAATACCAGAACGGCTACTGGTATGCCGTTTGCGTGATTGACGGCTACGGCAACGAGAGCGCTCCCGCCTATTTGGGCGTGAACGACAATCCCGATGACCCCGACCCAGAACAGCCCACACCCGTCACCTACTCAATCGAGAAAGTGTGGGAAATCAATAACATCACTTCATTCTTATCAATGGCTGACGCTCGCCAGGGCTTTGGCATGAACGGCAAGTACTATGTCAACGATAAGGCCACGAGTACCATCTATGAGGTGGACGAGAACGGATTAACAGGCACGACCTATGAGGGTGGATCCAATGTGGGCTTTACCCGAGACGAAGCAGGCAACTTTGTGGTAAGCAACGCCAACTTCCCCAACACGTGGGCCAGCAGCCCCACCATCAAGGTCATCAATCCTACTACCGGCGATGTCGTTACCTATACCCTACCCGTTGACCTCATCAACTTTGGGCGCAGCGACAACATGGGCTTCGCCAAGGGCAACCTGCTTGAGGACGGTGAACTCTACCTCGTGGGTGCCAATAGCGGAACTACTATCAGCCGCATCAAGATCACCGACGGGGAAATCGACGCAGACAATTCCTACCTCGCCAACTGCGATGGCGTGGCACCCAACAGCGGCACGGTGCTCAATTATTATACCGATCTGGATGGTAATGAGGCCATACTGTATGTCAACCGCTCCAATTCGGTGCAAAAACTGGCATTTGACGGCGACAATTTCACTGCCATGGGACTCAGTCTGCCCAACAAGGGCAACAACAATGGCGCCTACCCCTTCATCTGGGATGGCATGGAGCTGGTGCTCTATCCCACACTCAACAACTACCGCGACGGCTTTGCCGTTGCTCAGTCAGGTGCCGTCGAGCCTCTCGTCAATGTTCCTCAGACCGCCACTGCCGACGCTAACTCTTATCAAGCCAACTGGCTCAATGCCGAGGTAACCGGCCCACGCGAGGTCATCATTTACCAGTACTATCCCGGCAGCCACTTGACCGTGTGGCGCATGACCAAGCAGGGCGGCTTGCTGCGCGGCGATGTGAATGAGGACAGAACCGTCAACATTGCCGATGTCACGGCCCTGATCGACTACCTGTTGAGCGGTAACGCCGATGGCATCAATATGGACAACGCTGACTGTGACCTGAACGACGACATCTCCATCAGCGACGTCACCGCCCTCATCGACTACCTCTTGGGCGGTTCCTGGCCTTGATGCCCGCAGCGCTCGCAGATTAGAGAGATTATAAATGGCATCCGCATTGTACGGGCTGTGTCATAATTGCAATGCCGCTACATATATCGGCCTACGGCCGAGAAATTAAAACGAATTTTGTATTAAAATTAAAACAATTAAAATTTTTATATCAATTTTTAAATTTTTCGAGCGAAGCTCGATCAATGTTTCAAGCGAAAATTATGACACACCCTCTTTTTCTATCACGCCAACAATAACTACCCTGCGGGCGGAATAAAACAAATTTGAATAATTTCCCGCCTGCAGGGCGGTTAATATTCCTGCAAATGAAATATGACATACCCCATTTTTTGCTCTTTGGGCCTTCTCAAGCCAACCAGTGGGCACATTTGGCACGCAATTTGCATAATTTTGGTTGCTCAGCGGCAAAAAACTACACTTAATTTGCCGATGTGTGTTAAGATTATTAATTTTAATAAATTAGGCCGCATCTCTGAAATACTCAAATTAATTTGGCATTTCACTCGATTTGCACTAATTTTGCAGTTTGAATTAAATTCATTAATCCTAAAAAAAGAGAATGAAGATTATAAGCAAGGTCAATGAGTTGCGCGAGGCCGTTGAGGCTTTTCGCCAGGCAGGTAAATCAGTAGGTCTGGTGCCCACAATGGGTGCCCTGCACGAGGGTCACAAGTCGCTCGTTGAGCGCGCCCGCAAGGAAAATGACGCTGTTGTTGTGAGTTGTTTCCTCAACCCCACGCAGTTCAACAATAAGGAAGACTTGCGCACCTATCCCCGCACCGCCGAGCGCGATGCAGCGATGCTCGAGGAATGTGGCGTTGACGTGGCTTTCATGCCTACCGTCGAGGAAATCTACCCCGAGCCCGATACCCGCGAGTTTGACCTTGGCCCTGTCCAGCAGGTGATGGAGGGAGCCATGCGCCCCGGTCACTTCAACGGTGTGTGCCAAATCGTGAGCAAACTGTTCTCATGGGTAAGCCCTGACCGTGCCTACTTCGGTGAGAAGGACTTCCAGCAGATTGCCGTCATCCGCGCGATGATCAAGCAATTGGGCTTCAACCTCGAGATCGTTCAGTGTCCGTGCATCCGCGAGGAAGACGGCCTGGCCAAGAGCAGCCGCAACGTGCGCCTCACGCCCGAGGTGCGCAAGGTCGCCCCGCAAATCTATGCCACCCTCAAGCGCAGCCTGGAGTTTGCCAAGGATCACACCGTCGAGCAGACCCACGACTGGGTGGTGGCCACCATCAACGCCTGGCCCGAGATGGAGGTTGAGTATTTCTCAATCTGCGACGGCATCACGTTGCAACCCGTTGCTAGCTGGGACGACAGCGACTATATCGTGGGCTGCATCACCGTTTATTGCGGCGATGTGCGCGAGATTGACAATATTACCTATAAGAGGCTTTAGGTTTTATTCTATAGCGACCGCCTCTAGAGAGAAAAATTCACTATTCACTGTTAACTCTTAACTAACAAAGATATGTACATTCAAGTCATGAAATCAAAGATTCACCGCGTGACGGTGACCGATGCCAACCTCAACTACATTGGTAGCATCACCATCGACCAGGACCTCATGGATGCTGCCGGCATCATCGAGGGCGAGCGCGTGTATATCGTTGATGTGAATAACGGTGAGAGACTTGACACCTATACCATTGCCGGCGAACGTGGCAGTGGCACAATCTGCCTGAACGGTGCCGCGGCCCGCAAGGTCGAGGTGGGCGACATCGTCATCATTATGGCTTATGCCATCGTCACTCCCGAGGAAGGCCGCGAGTTCAAACCTCAAATCGTCTTCCCCGACACGGCAACCAACCGCCTCATCAAGAAGAAATAACATATTTTAACTATCCCGCACCACCCTACGGTGTTTACAATGCAATCATAAAAACCTCAATCACAATATGTTTGAAAATTTATCAGAGAAACTTGAACGATCATTCAAAGTCCTGAAAGGACAAGGCCGAATTACCGAAATCAATGTAGCATCAACCCTGAAGGAAGTGCGCCGCGCACTTGTTGATGCCGACGTCAGCTATCCTGTCGCCAAGAAGTTTGTCGACGACGTCAAGGCCAAAGCTCTGGGCCAGAACGTTATCAACGCCGTTAATCCCAGCCAGTTGATGGTCAAAATCGTCCATGACGAGTTGGCCCAGCTCATGGGAGGTGAGGAGGCTACCTTCAGCATCGAGGGAAATCCCGCCATCATCCTGATGTCGGGTCTGCAAGGTTCTGGTAAAACGACCTTCACCGGCAAACTCGCCTACCGTCTCAAGAACGGCAAAGAAAAACGCAAACCGCTGCTCGTGGCCTGTGACGTTTACCGCCCCGCCGCTATCGATCAGTTGAAGACCATCGCCGAGCAGATTGAAGTGCCCGTTTACAGTGAGCCCGATAGCAAGGATCCCGTGCAGATTGCCCTTCACGCTATCGAGCAGGCCAAGCGCGACGGCAAGGACTTGGTGATTGTCGATACCGCCGGCCGCCTCGCCGTTGACGAGGCCATGATGGTTGAGATCAAGGCCATCAAGGATGCCATCCACCCCAACGAGACCCTGTTTGTCGTGGACTCGATGACCGGTCAGGATGCCGTGAACACGGCCAAGGCGTTCAATGAGCGCTTAGACTTTGACGGCGTTGTCCTCACCAAGCTCGACGGTGACACCCGTGGCGGTGCCGCCCTGTCAATCCGTGCCGTGGTTGACAAACCCATCAAGTTTGTGGGTATCGGCGAGAAGATGACCGACCTCGACCCCTTCCGTCCCGCAGGTATGGCCGACCGCATTCTGGGCATGGGTGACATCGTGTCATTCGTTGACCGCATGCAGCAGCAATATGATGAGGAAGAGGCCGAAAAGCTGGAGAAGAAAATCAAGCAAAACAAGTTTGACTTTGACGACTTCATCAAGCAGATCAAGCAAATCAAGAAGATGGGTAACCTCAAGAGCCTGGCATCCATGATTCCGGGCGTGGGCAAGGCCATTAAGGACATCGATATCCCCGACGACGCTTTCAAGGGTGTGGAGGCCATCATCGGCTCCATGACTCCGCAAGAGCGCTCCAACCCCGACATCATCGACGCTAGCCGCCGCAAGCGCATCGCCGCCGGTAGTGGAACCAGTGTCGAGGAGGTTAACCGACTGTTGAAGCAGTTCCTGCAGATGCGCAAGGTGATGCACCAGGTTTCGACCAATCCCATGCAGATGATGCGCAACGCCAAGGCACAAGCCAAGGCCGCAAAACGTAACAGGTAAACATGAAACTGCTCTCCATACTGATGCTGTCGATCGTGTCGTTGCTACAAAGCAACCACACGGTCAACCTGACGTTTGTGGGTGATGCCATGCAACACGCGCCGCAAATCACTGCGGCGCGGCAGGCCGACGGAACCTATAATTACAGCCAGTGTTTCCAGCATCTTGTGGATGACATCACCTGGGCTGACCTGGCCGTGGTTAACCTGGAGTGTCCGCTGGGTGGCAAGCCCTACACGGGCTATCCCTGCTTCAGCGCTCCCGACAGTTATGCCAGGCAGCTGCGTGACGTGGGCTTTGACCTCTTTCTCACTGCCAACAACCACTGCCTGGACCGTCGCGACAAGGGCTTGGTGCGCACGTGCCAGATGCTTGACTCGTTAGGAATTCCTCACATCGGCACTTATCGCAACCAGCAAGAACGAGACCGCGCCGTTCCCCTCATCGTCAATGTGAAAGGCATGAAAATCGCCTTTCTTGACTATACTTATGGCACTAACGGCATTCCCATCCAGGGCGATGTGGTTGTTGACCTGATTGACCAGCAACTCATAGCCCGTGACATTGCCATCGCACGGCAACGTGGAGCGCATGCCATCTGCGTCAACCTGCACTGGGGCATCGAATACCAGCTCAAACCCGTGGCTGAGCAGCGCACGCTAGCCGATTTCCTTGTCACTCAAGGCGTTGACCTCATCATCGGCGGACATCCTCATGTCGTTGAGCCCATGGAGGTGCGCTACAGCAAGGAGTATGACAAAAACGTGCTGCTGGTCTATAGCATGGGCAACTTTATCAGCAACCAGAGCGACATCGACACCCGAGGCGGTGCCATGGTCAAGGTATCGCTCAGGATGGAAAACGGGCACGCCGTTATTGTCGAGCCGCGTTACAAACTGTTCTTTGTACAGAAGCCCCGCTCAGGCGGCGAGAACTACGTCCTCATCCCCGAGTCGCGCCCCGACCTGCAGCGCGATGACTCTAAAGGCGAGTTTAACCGCTTCATGACCCGCACCCACGACCTGGTCACCAGCCACAACAAGGGGGTGCCAAACGAGGAATAACCCTCACTGATTGTGTGCCATTGCTGACATAATTCGCTTGGCATGAAATTTGCTGAATTCGGTAAAAATGATTATTTTTGAAAACGAAAATGGGGTGACATGACTCCATGTGTCTCTATACATATATAATAATATAATGGCTAGTAATTCAGATCATCCCAATCAGGGCACAGGAACGGGTGCTGCGACGCGTGACAAAGTGCGCATCGAGGAGCCGAGGCAATATAAAGTGATTTTTCACAACGACGACTTCACGACGATGGAATTTGTCACCGATGTGTTGCGCCGGGTCTTCAACAAGGCCGCCGACGAGGCTGTGGTGCTCATGATGAAAGTTCATCGCGAGGGCCAAGCCGTCGTGGGAATTTACAGTTATGACGTGGCAATGACCAAGGCGTCACGGGCGACATCGATGGCGCGCGCCGAGGGCTTCCCTCTGCAGGTGACCTGCGAGCCTGAATAATCAAACCTGTTTAGTATCAACACAATATATATATATTGGCCTAATTCAGTGGAAATCTCAACAAATCTAGAAAATATCATGACCAGTGCCCATGTGCTGGCCTATACTTGTGGCACTAGGCTTGTCACCCCAGAGCACTTGTTACTGATCACGCTCGAGGAACCTGCCGTCTTGTCAGCCCTGCAGGGGTTGGCACAGCTTCCCGTCGAGGATGTGATGCAACGGCTGCGTGAATACACCGACCGCTTGGATAAATTGTCTGACGACGAGGACGATGTCGACATGATGGGCTCTCACCAGTATGGCGAACTCATCAAAAGGCTGGAGATGATGACAAGGACATCGTCGGCCAAGGTCTTGGACGTGCCCCACTTGCTCAACGTCATGTTGACACTTAAGGATTCTTTTGCGGCCAATTGCCTCATGGCACTCATCGGAGACAATAAAGGGGATTTCCTGCAGGCAATAACTAACGCCTATGAGGAAGGAAATGATGTGGGTAACATGGCTCAACCTGCCGAGCCCGATGAACAGCCTCAGCAGCCCCAGCAACCCTCAGCGGCTAATGGCAGCTGGCGCGACTTTGTGCTTTGCATTAATGACCACCTGGCCGACCACAATCCGCTCATTGGGCGTGAGGCCGAACTCGACCGCACCATCCAGGTACTGTGTCGCAAGGAAAAGAACAACCCCTTGCACATTGGCGAGCCGGGCGTGGGTAAGACATCCATCGTCTATGGCCTAGCCCAGCGCATCGAGGACGGCAATGTGCCTGAGGTGCTAAAAGGCAGCCGCATCTATCAGTTGGACCTGGGAGCACTCATTGCCGGCACTCAATTCAGGGGTGATTTTGAGAAGCGCCTCAAGATGGTGATGAAAGGTATTGCCGCCGAACCCGGCACCATCCTGTATATTGACGAGATCCACAACATCGTGGGCGCAGGACAGACGGGTGAAGGCTCGATGGATGCCAGCAACCTGCTCAAGCCCTATCTCGAGAGCGGCAAGGTGCGCTTTATCGGGGCAACAACCTATGAGGAATATAACCGCTACATCATGCGCAACAAGGGGCTCATGCGCCGTTTCCAGCAGGTTCCCATCGAGGAGCCCAGCATCGAGGAAACCCTGAAGATTGTGCAGATGCTCAAGGAATCTTACGAGGCGTTCCACCATGTGAAATATGACGACGACGCATTGCGGTTTGCCGTTGAGGGCAGTGCCCGTCACATCACCGACCGCTACCTGCCCGACAAAGCCATCGACCTGATGGACGAGGCGGGTGCATGGGTGCAGATGAATCGCAAGGAAGATGAGAGCCGAGTAGTGGACAAAGCGCTCATCGCTAATGTATTGGCAAGAGTCGCTAAGGTGGATGCCTTGACGATGGACGATAGCGACAACGACAGGCTGGAGAGCCTGGAGCCTCGCATTCTGGACAAGATTTATGGCCAAGACCAGGCTGTGAAGCAAGTGGTTGAAGCGGTACAAATGTCTAAGGCAGGTCTCACCGACGAGAACAAGCCGCTGGCATCACTGCTTTTTGTCGGGCCCACGGGTGTCGGCAAAACCGAGGTGGCCAGGGTGCTGGCTCAGGAATTGGGCGTAGAACTGGTGAGATTTGACATGAGTGAATATGTCGAGAAACACACTGTTGCTAAACTCATTGGCTCACCGGCGGGCTATGTGGGATATGATGATGGCGGATTGCTGACCGATGCCGTTCGCAAGCATCCTGATTGCGTGCTGCTGCTCGATGAGATTGAGAAAGCCCACGACGACATTTTCAACCTGCTCTTGCAGGTGATGGATTATGGCACATTGAGTGACAACAAGGGACGCAAAGCCGTGTTCCGCAATGTGGTGCTCATCATGACCAGTAATGCTGGCGCTCAGTTTGCCCATCAGGCATCAGTAGGTTTCGCTTCGACAGTAACGGCTGGTCAAGCGATGCTCAAACAAGTGAAGAAGACGTTCAAGCCCGAGTTCATCAACCGCCTGTCATCGATTGTCGTGTTCAACGACATGGACCACACCATGGCTGGAATGATTTTAGACAAAAAACTCCGGGAACTGCAGGAGATGCTTACCGCTAAGGGGGTTACCCTCAAACTGGGAGCCAAAGCGCGGGAGCAATTACTGCACGAGGGCTACAGTCAGGAATATGGCGCCCGCGAGATGGATCGTATCATTCACAACCACCTGAAGACCAAGCTGGTGAGGGAGATACTATTCGGTTCCCTCAAGCAAGGTGGCGAGTGTGTTATCAATGACCTTGACGAATTGAAATCATAGCAGATGGGCGCTTATGGTCTTTGAGTTGACTGACGAAATAGTGTTCCCTGACCCTCACATGGGTGAGGAGGATGGTTTATTGGCGATTGGCGGAGACTTGAGTGTCGATCGCCTATTGCTGGCTTACAGCTACGGTATCTTCCCATGGTTCTCGTTCAGGGACTGGCCCTATCCGGCGTGGTATTGTCCCATGCAGCGGTTTGTGATTTTCCCTGAAGAGATTCACATCTCGCACTCCATGCGCACGTTGATGAATAAGAAGGAGTATCACGTGACGTTTAACCGTGATTTTGACGGAGTGATTGAGGGCTGCAGCAATGTGGACGGTCGCTACTATGCTAAAGGGGCGTGGTTAGGTGAAGACATGATGAGCGCTTACCGTGAACTCAACCGGCTCGGTTATGCCACTAGTGTGGAAGTGTGGGACAAGGACGGCGAACTGGTTGGCGGACTATATGGTGTGATAGTGGGTGAATGCTTCATCGGTGAAAGCATGTTCTCAAGAAAGCCCAACACGTCAAAACTCGCACTTATCCACTTGGCTCAATTCTTACACCGCATTGGTGGCAAACTTATCGACTGCCAACTTGAAACAAGCCACCTGCGTTCCCTGGGAGGACGATTTATCCCCTATGATGAGTACCTTGCGATACTCAATCCTCGTGGCCTTAAAGAGTTAAATAAAAACTTGAAGAAGTCTGATGAGGGTGAGGATAAACCTGAAGAAACAAACTATTCACAATCAGATGAATCTTAATAATGGTTTAAAGCAATGCTTTAAACCATTATTTTTAGTTGTTACCCTTGTTGGCATTCCGTTCAATGGGGCTCATCAACCAATTAGATAGCACGACCAGCACTGGCGATACCACGAGCACGAGCAGCGCCGTGGTGGAGGCCGATTGAGCCGCGATCAACTCACCCTTGAGGCTACCCACGTAGCCAACTATCGCCACAATCACCAAGGCCAGGACAGTAGCGGCCGAGAGCAACCGTGCGCGACGCTTATTGGAGTTGTCCTGATTCACCACACGAGGTTTACGCATCAGGACAATGGCTTGGGCTATGAGTACAATAGCTAGAATAGCCACAACCATCCATGACATGCGGGCCATGGTAGTGCAAGCGCCGATGAGGACCGCAAGGGCCAGGAGCCGCTTGAGGGATGTGAACTCGCTGGCGTCATTAAGCCGTTGCCAGTAAGCGCTATTCTTGTACTCGCATTGATGCAGCACCTGTGAGTCATAACGCAACATCATGCACAGGTCAAACAAAGCCACAACCAGCAGGGAGATATTAGCGATGATTAACATTGCAGGGAATAAGTTTATTGGTTATTGTGCATCAAGGGAAGCTGTTGTGAAACAACTACTTGATGCGGAATGTGACGAAACGATTGTAGGCATAGTTGGCCAGGGTGTAGAAAATCATGGCGAGAATCATGACTATATTCTGACCAGCCTTCTGCATGGGGAAGAAGGGGATGATATCGTCTGGCAAATTCTTCCAGCCAAAACCCTCAAGCAAGATCCAGCTGACGCATAGCTGCAAAGCCAAGCAGAGGAGGAACCCACAGACAAAGAGCAAGAGTTCTCGCCTAACGTCATTCTTGGTTTTGAAAACCCAATTGCGGTTCCACAAGAAACTATTGATTACGCCAAAGATGTAACCCACCACGTTAGAGATACCGTAAGACAATCCTAACCGTGTGTTAAGAATATAGAAGACGACAAGCGTGATGAGCGTGTTGAGCACACCTATCACGGCATACTTGAGCAGTTGTATGCCAGTTTCCCGGGCTTCGGCCTTGTCAATCTTCATAACGTGGCAAAATTAGGACATTTTAACGAATTAACCAAGAAATTCAAGCTTTAGTTTACCCTAATGGCTAGGGAAAACAGTAAGACCCATGTTAACAAGGCCTGTGAGCGTGTCACAATCCGCCATGGTTTGCCACACGATAACGCGTGAGGCTTGGGACGGCGACAAGCCTCTGGCGATGAATACCGAGGCCTGATACAACGCTCCAAATCCCCCACCCGTCCAGTTGCCGTACTCATCAGCTAGCGGCATATTCACCTGCTGACGGTTAACCGTCGAGTCAGCCGCAATGATGTCAACCGTCATCGAGAGGTTACGATAGGAGTAACTATTGTCGTGGCGAATGGTCAGCATCAAATCACAGTTGAGAGTCGAATCGTCATAGATGGGCGTGAAGGCCAACGGGAGGTCTTGTTGCCAGCCATGGGACGGCATGTTCACAAATTGGGCATGGGCCATGACAGGTTTGCGCGTGCAAGCAGTTATAATGAGCATTGCGGCAGCAACGAACACCGTCATTGCCACCGCTTTGCTGTTAATCCTCATGAGCCAATCACTCACTAGAGGCATTATTTTGCTTGCTCTTACCATTGTCGCTGTGGGCTCCATCCTCGCCATTGGGCTTACGAGGACGGAAAGTCTTTTTCTCCATGCGTTGAGGTTTGGCTGGGCGTTGCTTGCGCTCAGGCTTGCCAGGACCGTCACCTCCTCCTTGAGGAGCCTTGTTGGCCTTCTCTTGTTTATTATTGGCCTTCTCGCCCTTGTTATTGCCACCACCGGCTTGCTTCTCACCGCCTTTTTTCTTCTTTTTCTTCTTCTTTTTGTCAAAGCGGTTGATGGCATCCTGGTTGAGCAGGTCACCGAATGGCGATGCGCCACGCTTGCCATCATCCTCCTTGAGGCTCTCGGGCTTAACGCCGTTTTTGTTCAGTGCGATAATCTCAAACGCCTGAGCCGCTGTCAACGTGACAGTGTTAACGGGGACGTTGCGCTCGGTGGAATAAGTGATCTCGCGCTTCAATGCGTCGGCCTTGAAATAGAAGTAGGTTGCGTCCTTGGTTTCAAGATGCACATCCTTGGGCGGCAATTGCCTGATCGCCTCAACATAAGTGTTCACCTCAAAGTTGATGCAGCACTTGAGCTTGGCACACTGTCCTGCCAGGTTTTGAGGATTGAGAGAGATGTCCTGGAACCTCGCGGCACTGGTGGCCACCGAGACAAATCCCGACATCCATGTCGCACAGCACAAGGGCCTGCCACAAGGGCCGATGCCGCCAATGCGGCCAGCCTCCTGACGGGCGCCAATCTGCTTCATCTCCACACGAATCTTGAACACGTCGGCCAGCACCTTGATGAGCTGACGGAAATCCACACGCTCATCGGCAATATAGTAGAAAATCGCTTTATTGCCATCGCCCTGATACTCGACGTCGCCAATCTTCATCTTCAGTCCCAGGTCCACGGCAATCTTTCGGGAACGGATCATCGTGTCCTCCTCACGGGCCTTGGCCAGTTCATAGCGCTCCATGTCAGCAGGTTTTGCCTTGCGGAAGACGCGCAGTATCTCAGCATCCTTGCGCAGGTTGACACGCTTCATCTGATTCTTGACCAAGCGGCCCATGAGTCCCACACGGCCAATGTCGTGTCCGGGACTAGCCTCAACGGCAACCCAATCGCCCCGCTTGAGGGGGATATGAGTGCTGTTGCGATAGAAGCCCCGTCGCGTGTTCTTGAAGAGCACCTCGACAATCTCAAAGTCATTGTCGGGCACATCTTCGAGCCAGTTGGTGCTTGTGAGGTTACAACGGCCCACGTCATTGCCGCAGCAGCCGCACCCACAGGAGCACGCATCGGGTTTCACACCCGAGCCGGCGCTTTCAGGAACTGTTTGTTGGTTATTGATATTCTCGTCCATTGCGGATGACAGGCATTATTTAGCGTAGCTAACGGCGCGGGTCTCACGAATGACGGTGATGCGCACCTGTCCAGGATAGGTCATCTCGTCTTGAATCTTCTGGGCGATCTCGTTGGAGAGCTTTTCGGTCTCAGCATCGCTGATCTTGTCAGCACCCACAATCACGCGCAGCTCACGACCAGCCTGGATGGCATAGGTCTTGACCACACCAGGATAGGACAATGCCAGCTTCTCGAGATCATTCAGACGCTTGATATAGGCCTCGACAATCTCGCGGCGAGCTCCAGGACGGGCACCGCTGATGGCGTCGCACACCTGCACGATGGGCGCATACAGACTGGTGGCTTCCTCCTCATCGTGGTGGGCGCCAATGGCGTTGCAGATGTCGGCTTTCTCCTTATATTTCTCGGCCAACTTCATACCAAGCTGAGCGTGCGGCAGCTCAGGCTCATCATCGGGCACCTTGCCGATGTCATGCAACAGGCCGGCACGGCGCGCCTTCTTGGGATTCAAGCCCAACTCGCTGGCCATGATGGCACACAAGTTAGCGGTCTCGCGTGAGTGCTGCAACAGGTTCTGACCATAGCTTGAACGATACTTCATCTTACCGATCAGGCGGATAAGCTCGGGGTGCAGGCCATGGATACCCATATCGATGGCAGTGCGCTTACCGGTCTCAATGACTTCCTCCTCGACTTGGCGGCGCACCTTGGCAACCACTTCCTCGATACGGGCAGGATGGATGCGGCCGTCGCTCACCAGCTGGTGGAGTGCCAGACGAGCGATCTCGCGGCGCACGGGGTCAAAGCCCGACAGCACGATAGCCTCAGGGGTATCATCGACCACGATCTCAACACCGGTAGCTGCCTCCAGGGCACGGATATTACGTCCCTCACGGCCAATGATACGACCCTTGATCTCGTCATTATCAATATGGAACACCGTCACGGCATTCTCCACAGCCGTTTCGGTAGCCACTCGCTGTATCGTCTCGATAATGATGCGCTTTGCCTCTTTGTTGGCGGTCATCTTGGCATCATCCATGATGTCGTTAATATAGCTGGCGGCATTGGTTTTTGCCTCATCCTTGAGCGACTCGATGAGTTTCTCCTTGGCCTCCTCGGCCGAGAGACCGCTCACGTGCTCCAAGGTGTCGCGGACCGTCTTCTCCATCTTGTCCACCTCGACCTTGCGCTGCTCGAGCAATGCCATTTGGTTATCCACATTCTGCTTCAGGTTGTCCAACTCGTTGCGGCGGCGCTGCAGGTCACCCTGCTGCTGGTTAAGCGACATCTCGCGCTGCTTGAGTTTTGCTTCACTGGTCTGAACCTTGGTGAGACGCGTGTTGGCCTCTTTCTCGGCCTCGCTCTTGATGGTCATGCCAGCTTCCTTACCCTTCATCACCTCGTTATTCTTGAGCACCTCGGCTTCAAGACGGGCTTTCTCCATAATTTCGTTGGCTCGTGATTTGGCGTTCTTTTGTGAGAAATACAACGCCGCCACACATCCAATTACCATCGCCAGGATGGCTACAATAACAGTTATAATCGTGTTCATTATAAATTGATAAATATTTTAATAAATAGCGCCACCCAAGGCCGCATCCATCACGCTGAATATCAGCACAATTCGATGCATAACCTAAAGTGGTGCAGGAACCTAATTCTTCTATTACAATATCGTCGTCAAAACCCGTTGCCAGAGCACACCGGGATTCAACTTATTCATCGCCACCCAGCAGAGTGTCGAGTTGTTTGTCCAAATCAGTCAGGAATTCATTGACCTGGCGGTTTTCACCATAAGCCTCCAAATAAAGTCGTGCAAACTGGAATGCAACCCTCGCCAAGATGTCATCAGAGGTGCCATTAAAACGGCTCATCCACTTTTTCCAAAGGGTGTTGACAAGTTCTTCGGCCTTGCGATAGCTTTCCTCCTCCTCTGGATTGATGCTCAGAGCAATCGGGTTAGCAGCGTCAGCAAGTTGAATCCATATTTTCACTTTATTATTGTCGGCCATAACGTTGATAGTCGTGTCAAGCGTTCAATTGTTTGATGCACCGGTCAATGTCCCGCACCATTTTGGCTACCTGTTTCTTATAGCGGTCGACCACAGCCGGGTCACGAGGAACTGAATGTGCCACACGCAGGAATTCGTTATCGATGCGCAGCTGGCTTAACTCCTTCTCCAGCTTCGCGATTTCCAGCTCCTGCCTCTCGACGGTACGTTCCAACGCCTTCTTCTCGCCCTGGAGCGCGATGTACTGCTTGCCCAAAGCATCAACCTTGTGCTTCAAATTTTGCAGTTTATCTTTCAACTCCATTCCAGGCATAGTAACCAATTTTTCTGCAAAATTAGTATAATTTTCATTTCCATCACCATCATTCAACAATTATTTTTCAATATCTATATTTTTTTTGACCTAAAAATTTGTCAGTTCAAAAAATGGCATTACCTTTGCATCCGCAAATCGGGGCATTAGCTCATCTGGTAGAGCGCAACACTGGCAGTGTTGAGGTAAGCGGTTCGAGTCCGCTATGCTCCACAAGCGATTTTATAAGTGGCTGAAAATCAGCCACTTATTTTTTGTTTCTGCTCGGTGCTTCCCCCCAATGTACTGTACGTTCTTGGTCTCAGTTGTAGAGTCAACAAATCCAATGAGGATGTAGGATGTGCCATCATTCTGGCACACCCTCCTCGGTCAAGTATTATCTAATCATCTCTTTAATTGCCGGTCAACAGCGTGTCAATCAAGTCGGTAACGTCCTTAATGGTCATGCTTTCATCGCCGTTGACATCGGAGCAGATGGGGCAGATGTTGTTATCGGTACCCAGCAGGTAATCAATCAAGTCGGTCACGTCTTTGATGGTCACTGAGCCATCGTGATTCACATCGCCCGATTCATAAATGTGCTCGGGCTGCTCGGACAAGGTGACGACCTGACTATTGGATTTCTTAGTCGTTCCATCGGCAAAATGGGTAACTACCAGGAAGCGATAAGTCCCTCCTGCCGAGAGTCCTGTAACAGTGTAGTCAGTTGCTGAAATATCGGGAAAGACGAGGCATCCATTGTTGCTAGCGCCCAACTCGACGGGGTCGCGGTCATCGCCGGTAGTCACCTCCACATCATCGAGGTAAAACCCCATATATCGGCCTGTGCTGCCAAAATTCACCGTCACGCCATCCTCGACGTTCTCAAACACGACGACATACTCCTCACCCATTCGGGACAACTCAACCACCTGCTCAACACCGCTGCATGTCACAATAGCGTTGCTGCTCGTGCTGCCTGAGTACCGGGACCTGAAGCGAACGGTAATCACGCCATCGTCACCCACATTCAGTGGGGGCGTGGTGAGCGAGCCTACATACTTCTGCCCACCAACTATGAAGCAACCGCCAGCGCCCAGATAGACAAAACTGCCAGTCCAGCCAGGATTGTCGCAATAGTTGCCCACTTTATTGGACGCGAGGGCTACTGTCTCGTCAACGTTCACATCTATGGCGCTAAAAGTCTCGTTCAACAGCATCTCGTGAGCCGAGGGATCATAGGGTTGCACATACAGGGTGTAACCTGTCACATGCTCGCTGGGAGTTTGGTCGGTCCAATCGGCAGTAAACGATGAAGATGTCACATTAGCAGCCTGTTCCATCACCGAGGGGTACCTGTCATACAGGTAGCCAATGGGATAAACCTGGTAAAGCATCTCTTGTTCGCTGGAAAACGTATAGCCCATCGTCGAGAAAGCATCAAGAACAAAATAGCCATCGCCCGAACCGCTATAGCCCCAGTTCACATGATACATGCCACCGCCGCAGCCATCCACTACGAAACCATGGCCCATGCCCTTATCCTGGTCAACGCCGCCATACAGAATTGGACACCCAGCAGCCAGCTGGGCCTCGATCATTCCAGCCCATTCGTCGGCAGAATAGTCATCGCGAGAGAGCAGGGTCGCCCCGGCATTGTAGCCAAACAACTTCATGCCCGCCAACTCATCGTCACTATAAGCGCCGCTGGCCGATGTGCCATATCCCATGCGGCAGGCCTGCCCGCAGTAACGCATGAGCATGGCCACGGCATCACGCTGCTGGGTCGTGGCGCTACTGGTGTAAGCGTCGAGCATATTATCCCAGTCCAGCACCCCACCAGGCAATGCACCCACAGCCATGCCATTGACCTCAGACGTATAGGCATCCATCGCGGGAGCCGCGGCGGGATATTTCCAGTAATACATCACCTGGGCCATCGCGGTGGCAATACATCCCGTGAGGCAATGCTGCGAGCCGCTGGTCGGGCACTGGTTGTAGTAGGGAGAACGCTGGTTCCATTTACAGGATACGAGCGGAGACACAGGTACAGCGGTCGGACGACTAGCGGTTTTGCTGACGCGCATTGCGGGGTGGTCGCGCAGGAATGTCAGTTGCCGCTTGTATTGGTTCAACAGCCACTGCATGTTGCAAGGCACGGTTTGCATATCCAAGGCATGAGGACCATAGGCCAGCACATCGGCTGCACGGTCATCTCCCGCAATGATGACAAACGCGCTGCCATCCTCGGCATTAAACACATAGAAATCTGCCTCGTTGCGGCCCACCTGTGCAGGCTCAACGTGGATGAGTTTCAACTCTTGTGGGGACATCAAAAGTTTAGTGCCTGGACGTTGGTTGAGAAATCGCAACGCCTTGGCCTGCGCATCGTTGATGCTCACCTCTCCAGCTGTCATACACATAGCCACTAGGGCACATCCCAGCAGCAAAAAAGACTTCATGACATTCATAGTTCTTACAGTATTTAGATTCATTGCCCAAATGTAAGAATTCTAGATGAAACAAGCGGCTTTTTTATCAAAAAACGCTGCAATTTCTCCATGAACGACACACTGGGAAGAACGAGAATGTTCTTCCCAGTGCTATGGCTTAACCATTCAGCAACTCAACCTCATGCCATGTCGCCAAGCCGATAAGTTGTTGTTTTTAAATATTTTCCAATAATTTACTTGGAGCAACAATTTATGATAGGTAATGAATTAAAGCCTCGTTCGCTTGATTTACTACACAAACACGCCACCCGCTAGAAAATGGGTGGCGCGTCGTTCATGCAGCAATTATTCCATCACTAGCACAAGGCGGAAGCCCAAATCAAAGAAACGACGATCGGCATACCACATGCCACGGGTGAAGACCGTGCAAGACGAAGCGGTGCTGTCACTAGACCAATAACCGCCGCCCCTGCAGCGTCGGGCATTTGGGGTGGAAGGAGTATCGGGACCTGTGGGATTCACTTCGGGTTCAGTACCATAATTACCATACCAATCCTTCGTCATTTCCCACACGTTACCACTCATATCATACAATCCCAACTCATTTGGCTTCTTCAGCCCAACCGGCTGTTCGCTACTACAATTAGTCGGATTCCATGCTACCTCATCGACATCGTCACTTCCAGCGTATAGGTATCCTCGGCTGTTCTGTCCACCTCTTGCCGCATACTCCCACTCGGCCTCGGTGGGTAATCTGAAGGTCAATCCAGTGATCTCATTTAATTTCTCGATGAAGGTCAAGCATTCACTATAATAAATGTGACCAATCGGTTTCTCCAGAAGAGTGTCAGGAACTGACCACGGCATATAGCCCATTACCGCTTTCCATAATCCTCGGGTCACCTCGGTTTGACCAATACTAAATGTCGACAATGTCACTTGGTGGGCATTCTCGGGATTTGGACTTCCCATCATGAAAGTGCCACCTTGAACTGTAACCATGGTGAATGGAACATCATTGACCACAAACTCTTGAGTGGGCCATTGACCCGCCAACAGATAGTCAACGATTAATGTCACATCCTTGATGGTGATGACGCCATCGCCATCAGCATCACCTCGCACATAACACTCATCGGCTGCTGCCTGGAAAGGCATTATCACAGCGCACACAATAAAGCAAAATTGAAATAATAGATTTTTCATAATTATTAGTTTTAAATTTTTATACCATCTGCGAAGATACTAATTTTTATCAAAATAAGCAACTTCATGCACAAATAAAAACAATACCAATAGACTTTGCCTTGAGTACAAAAAGTATTCCCCACACCGGTTGGTCGCAGGGAATAAAATCGTTAAAAGAATCTTGTTGTTTAATTGCCATTCAGTAGCATATCGATCAGGTCGGTGACATCCTTGATGGTCACCACGCCATCGCCGTTTACATCAGCATTAGCGGGTAATTCCTCACCGCCGAGCAACAGGTCAATCAGGTTGGTTACATCATTGATGGCAATGTTACCGTCTCCATTGATATCACCTGGACCTGCGCCACTATCAATGGGGAGGATGTTGGAGAACCGTCCCCATATCTCAGAATTCCTGTAAAGCTCAATTGATTCGCGGGGAACATAAAGGGTAGCAGTGCTGTAAGAACTGAAACAGTCTCCATACATAACAGATGTATCGTCATCATCTAGCACAGGCGGAATAATTGCTTCGCACACTACCTTATTCAATCTGTTACACCATCCAAAAGCACTTGGTCCAATCTTCTCGAGTGAACTGCCAATTGTCACTTCGGTAAGATCATAACAAAATGAGTAAGCAGCCGACGCAATTCTTTTTACAGATGAGGGAATGACTGCCCTCTCAAGGCCATTACAACCATTAAACGACTGAAAGCCGATAGTCTCTACGGTATTGGGGATTTCAACATATTCCATATAATTTGACCATGCAAAAGCATTGTCATCGATAGCAGTTACCGTGTAGGTTCTCCCTCTATAGGTGACTGTCGAGGGTATAACAGGAAGATACCATCCGCTATAAGTACCCAGGTGTGTTTCAGGATCTTCATAAGTTCCACCATGAGTAAGTGCAACATTATTTCCACCTAAAACCCTGAAGTAGAAGTTATAATCCTCAAAGTCATAATAGTTCGTTGCACTCAACACCATTACAGCACCGAGCACCATCATCAAGGTTAAAATAATCCTTTTCATTGTCGTATATCTATTTAAAAGTTAATAATACTCTTAAAAATATATTGATTTTGAGCCAATTCGTAAAATAGCCCTTCATGGACTGCCCAAAAATCTTGTTCATTCATTGGCTTGTCATCATCAAATGACCAACAGCATAATTGACTGCTAAATTATGGCCAGTCATAGTCAATCACAAGCGTTTCTTTAAAAAAACACATATCAAAAAAGAAAATTTTGGAAAAGTGTCTAATTTTTTTACACTTTTATGGATTCTAGCTTAATCTTTCATGGCCATTTCAAAAAAACACATCCCTCACACCAGTGGGCACAAGGGATATGTTCTCATAAGATTCTATTGCTTCTCTAAATCTGTTAATTGCCGTTGAGTAGCATGTCGATCAGGTCAGTGATATCCTTGATGGTCACCTCGCCATCGCCGTTCACATCGGCATAGGCGGGCAATTCATCACCACCGAGCAGCTGGTCAATCAGGTTGGTCACGTCGCTGACTGCTATATTGCCGTCACCATTGATGTCGCCAGGCCCAGCGCCGATAAAGGGTATGATATGAAACTGACACCAAATCTCAGCGTTTCGGTATGCCTCTATCGACTCGGTAGGAACAAATAACGTAAGCTGGCCATTAATTTCCCAATTCCCACTCAATTCCACCTCTGGTGGCGTGATGGCTCTGCAAATGACTCTTGACAAATTGTCGGTACTATAAAAATTAAACTCAAAGATATTAGTCATTGTGGCCGGCAAGTCGAGACTGATTATGTCGCATCCCATGAATGCTTCATGATAAATGCCGGTTACTGTATAAGTCTTACCATCATAGGCAACACGCTCAGGAATCACGACATCGCCAGAGTAACAATGAGATATGGGCTGAGGCAACGGATAATAGTCATTGTATTCAAAGCCCTCGGTCGTCACCCAGACCTCGTCGTCACTACCTTGATGCATATAATAAATGCCATCAACAATAAAATCATAAAGATACTCAATAGTTGAGTTATTCACTTCAAAATCGTACATCACTGTTTCGCTTGCAGCCAATCCCGGTAACTGCGCATAGGCCCAAACGAAATACTGGCCAGGGTCGTTAAAATAGAGAGGCTCTTGATAAAGGATCCATTCCTCAGGTTCATGATACCATTCTCCCTTACAGACGCTATAGTAGATCTCGGCATCTGGGGCATCTTCAGAATTCTCGATGATAATTGTAGTTCCTGTATCAAATGTAGGCGGGGATGGATATTCACATGAAATCACAGGCGGAGCAGTTTGTTCCAACTCATCCAGGGCATTCATAATCGTGGTCGCAGTCGTGGTCGCAGCAACCAACGTCAGCAAAGTTAAAAGCAAGTTCCTTTTCATTGTCGTATAAGCAATTATGTTAATAATAAATTTTCATGCGAAGATACAACAACAAAGGCTTATATTGCAACTATTTTCGGAAAAAACTCAAGATACCAAAGAATTATACACAAAAATGTCTATTTTTTACAGTTCCAAGTACTGTGCACCCATCAAGATTGAAACAAGAGAGTACTGTTTCCAAAAAACTCAAGCGAGAGACGGGCGTCAAGTGAATGAGGAATCGATCGGGTTCTTGAGCGGATTGTGGTTGATGAGAAAGCCTTAGTCAAAAACTCTTCCGTTATTGAACATAATTCGGCTTCTCCATATAATAAAGTCCCTCACCACGATCACCATTTTCGAGATCTGACAGTTCGACCTTTATTACCCAGTATGGCCTGTTTGACAGATTTTTAGGTTTTTCGACTGTAAGAAGATAAGCGTTAAAGGCTTCATTAGCATTGATGTATTCTTCAATTTCTTGTTTGTGAAGAACAGCTACTTCTTCTCCATCAATCTCTACCCGGATACCGATTTCATTAATTGATGGGGATAATTTGGTCTGCCATGCATTAGGAACAGAAGATTGTTGATTTTTCATCCATTTGTATGTTCGAGTGAGACTCATTGGACGGACGTAAATTTGAAAGGCTGGTGTCGCTCCCGGTATATAGAAAGCGTGAATTCCGTATGCTTCCATTCTATGGTACCGGATGTTGAGCGTTGTATCGCGATCTGCAATGACATTCCATCCCCAAAATTCAAGACGATGCTCATTTTCAGGCATTCCTTTCATAATCGCATTCTGAGCGTAAGAAGGCTGGTAAATTGCTACCATACTATTATATTTACCCTTATGGATAGGTACAGAATAGAATCCATCAGAATCGGTGAGTGTCTGAAAAACAGGTTCATATTGCTCATTCTGCCACATCACAGTGCAACTATCTATTGGCATTCCATTGAAGTCAGTCACCCGTCCACTTATAATTACAGAATCGCTTGGTGTTTGCGCCTGTACTACAATTGCGTTTAAAACCAGCAATAGAGCAAATAGAATTTTTTTCATGTCTCTTTTTATGTTGTAATCATCACATTTTTATTACTCGCAAAGGTAATAAAAATTCTTGTATTCTATATCCTTTCTTGTACTTCTCACCTTTCTCATACTTAATAACCCTTATGTGAAGATGGGCACTTCAAGTCTGCTATGTTATATAAGCACATATTTTTCAGGAAATGTGGAGGTCATGCCGATTATTTTTTGTAGGTTTGCAAAAAAATAAGTTGACATGACTGACCGTAAACTACCTCATCCCCTCATATCAATCATCCCCGTCGTGGTGCTTATTGGCCTGCTGGCCGTGGCCATCGCGCTTTTTGGCAGTGACTCGCTGAGCGGCGGCAGCCAGATTGCCCTCGTGATGGGCATGGCTGTGTGCGTGCTGATTTCCACCACCATCTATCATGTGCCCTGGAAAGCCTTTGAGGATCAGATGACCAAAACGATGGGCGGCATCTTCATCACAATATTGATTTTGCTGTCGGTGGGTATGCTCTCGGGATCGTGGATGGTGAGCGGCGTTGTGCCAACGCTTATCTATTATGGTGTGCAGATTCTTTCTCCTCGCTTCTTTCTCGTGAGCGCGTGCGCCATCTGTGCGCTGGTGTCGTTGCTGTCGGGCAGCTCGTGGACAACGATTGCCACCATTGGAGTCGCGTTGCTGGGCATCGGTGACGCCCTGGGCGTGAGCGAGGCTTGGACGGCTGGTGCCATCATTTCGGGGGCCTACTTTGGTGACAAGATGTCACCCTTGAGCGACACGACCATTCTAGCGTCATCATCCACCAGGGTTGACATTTTCAAGCACATCCGTTACATGATGTACACGACAGTCCCCACGATTAGCATTGCGCTCATTATCTTTCTCATTGCCGGCTTGGGCAGGGGCAGTGAGGGTGCGTTGCATGTCGAGGAATACACCCTGGGATTATCATCCACATTCAACATATCGGCATGGACCCTGCTTGTCCCGATTGTGACTGGTGTGCTCATCGCCCGCCAGGTGTCGTCATGCATCGTGCTGTTTGCCTCGTCGATCATGGCGGGCATCATGGCGCTCATCCTGCAGCCTCACCTCTTGACCCAGATCGCCAATGACGCTTCGCTGGGCACTGCAGCGGCGCTAACCAAGGGGCTTGCCATCACCTATTATGGCTCGACCGCCATCGACACCGGCAATGCTTCGCTCAACGATCTGGTATCCACTGGGGGTATGGCGGGAATGCTCAACACTGTTTGGCTCATCATCTGTGCCATGTGCTTTGGAGCGTCGATGGTGGCCAGTGGCATGCTGGAAAGCATCACCAGCGTCATTATCCGTTGGGTGCGCACACGGGTGAGCCTGGTCGCATCGACAGTGGGGACCGGCATGTTCCTGAATGTGGCCACCGGAGACCAATTCATCAGCATTGTGCTCACTGCCGACATGTTCCGCAATGTGTATGAGAAGGAAGGTTATGAGGCCCGATTGCTTAGCCGTACCACCGAGGATGCCGTAACGGTCACATCGGTGTTGGTGCCCTGGAACACGTGCGGCATGACCCAGGCGACGGTGTTAGGCGTCCCTACCCTCACCTATCTGCCTTATTGTTTCTTTAATTACCTCAGCCCCTTGATGTCGATATTCATCGCGGCAATCGGCTGGAAAATCAAGCGGCTACGCCCCGAAAATCAGGAATCACAAACAACAGCAAACCAACAAGCGGAAAATCCCACTTGCTGATACAGTTAATCCCTTAAAACAACTATCTTTATTTCACTTGAGGACCAGGCGGAAGCCAAGTTCGTCACTGCTGGTATCGGGGCTTGTCGGATCAGGTCGGCAAACACAGCAGTTCTCGTCCTCAGTGAGCAATCCGCCACCGCGAGCGACGCGGTTCTTGCCAGTCTCGGGGCCAGTGGGATTGACCAATGGGGCGCTTGTGTCGACATCTTCGCGCCAGTTCCATGACCAGTCAGAACACCACTCCCACACACTTCCTGTCATGTCGAAGATGCCTAACTCATTGGGTTTCTTCAGTCCAACCTCATGGAACTCCATCTCGCTATTGCCGTTATGCCATGCCACCTCATCGATATTGTTGCTACCTGCAAAAGCATATCCTCTACTCTTGACGCCACCACGGGCAGCAAACTCCCATTCGGCATCGGTGGGAAGGCGGAAGTTCTTGCCTGTCAAGGCATTGAGCTTAACCAAGAATGACTGGCAATCGTCCCAGGAGATATTGGACATCGGGTCTTTAGGATGATCCTTGAGAACACTATCGTTCATGACGGCATACCACAACCCACGAGTCACCTCATTCTTGCCAATGTAATAGCTTGACAATGTCACCTGGTGGGCGGGCGGGACACTGCCTGGATGCAGGTCACCCACCTCGGGCAGTCGGTATCGGGTGTAAGTGCCGCCTTGCACATATACCATCGAGAATGTGATGCCCTTGACGGTTACCCACTCCTCGGGCATGTCTTGGTTTGCTGCTGGGGCGGGAGGAGCAACGACCGGTTCCTCGGGCTCCACATATGGCATAGTGGGCTCAGGCACCTCGTCAGGCTCAACATACTCATAGGGTATCTCTTCCAATTCAAAGTAGAAATAGTTGTTGTCCTCATCGACCTCGATGGTCTCGGAATAGTCTTCATAGCCCTCGGCCTCGATTTCTACCAAATGTGGTCCCTCCTTGAGCACGCAGCTATCGTCCACATTGTATTCCTCATCCTCAATGATAATGATTGCATCATTTACATTACAGCCAAAAGACACCTCAATAACGGGCGTGTTGTCTTCCCTGACGCTACTACGGGAACGGTTATAGGATCCCCTGGTGCGGTTGGTCGTCTGACGGGTCCTTGTCGTGCGCGTCGTTCTTGTGCGAGTGGTCGTCCTCGTCGTGGATCTGGTCCTAGTCGTGGATTGGGACGAATTCCTATTGGACTGGCCACTCGGTGGGGGTGTCGTGGGTTGTTCTTTTTTGGGCCTGACAATTTGGCCAAACGCTGGTGCAGGAGGCATCAGCGATATGATTGTGAAAACTAATAGTATGACAACTAACTTTTTCATATTATCTCGATATAATCATCGTTTGCTTTTTATTGATGTCGCCGCTAACCTGAAGCCGAGGGTACTGCTGTGATCCTCAGGGGCAACCGGGACTCGGTAAGAGACAGTGCAGTGGCTGGGCTCACTCTCCCAAAAACCACCGCGACACACGCGATACTCGCCATGTCTGGGGCCTGTGGGATTGCGCTGCAGGCCAGGTTTATAGTGCCCATGCCAGTCAGAGCACCATTCCATGACATTGCCCGACATATCATACAGCCCAAGTTCATTGGGGGCCTTACTGCCAACCGCATGAGTCGTCTCATCAAAATCATAACACCAGGCTACGTCATTGATACTGTCACTGCCAGCATATTTATAGCCACGACTCTCGACGCCACCTCGCGCGGCAAATTCCCATTCAGCCTCGGTGGGAAGCCTGAACTTGATGCCCGTCATGGCATTGAGTTTCTTGATGAACATTTGGCAATCATCCCAAGTGATCGACTCAACAGGCAGGGACTCATCCACATTCTCGCTGGGATTGTTCCCCATCACCTCGATCCAGAGGTCTTGAGTCACCTCATACTTGCAGATGTAGAATGACGAGAGTTTGACCTCGTGGGCAGGCATCTCATCATACTCGGCTCCGGCTTCCTCCTTGGTTCCCATGATAAATGATCCACCCTGCACAAACACCATGTCATCAAGGAGGGTGTGAAGCGGCTGTGAGATGTCATTATTCATGTTGAGTTTAAAACTCCTCCTGGAATTTGAGACGTTGATGGTTGTCGTGTAATCGTCGCAACCCTCGGCAACAACATGAACATAATGAGACCCACCCTTGATGTTGTAGGTACCATTTGCATAACCCATATAGGCGTTATCGATGTATAAATCAGCATCGTCCATATTGCAAGTGAACGTCACGTCATAGACTGTCGGCGAATTGGCTGCCGACGAGGAAGATGGAGCCGCTGTAACGCTAGAACGGCTACTTGAACCGGTTGACCGGGTCCGTTGACTGGTCTTCTTGGTGGTCGTTTTATTGGGTTTATTGGTAGTGGTCGTTTTGGGTTTATTCTGCTTGGTTGTAGTCTCACGTTTGGGTGTAGATCGCACAATCTGTGCTGTAGCCTGTTCACACACGGTGAAAGACAACAGCATCACTGAAATGATCGATATGTACAACCTGCGACCCATAACCACTATCATTCAGTTATTTAGTACGATTCCCTTTCTTGTCATACCAGGTACCCTTGTCAGGAGAACTATCCTTGAATGAGCCGACGAAATAGGAGCCGTCTTTTTTGGTCAATTTTCCCTCATATAATGCAGCAACGTCATTATCGATCTTAATTGATCCGACAAACACATCACCATTGTCATTAAAACTGTAGGTAATGGTGTCGACCTTGATCACACCATTGATAAAACTAGCCTCGCATTTGTCACCGTTATTAAACACCACGGTTCCCTTGCCGTTAGGCTTTCCTGCCTCATCAATCGGGCCGGAATAATGTCCCTCGCCAAGGGCAATGGTCACCAATTGGTTTTGCACAGAGTCAACGGTCTCTTTTTCCTCGGTGCTACCACTGAAACCGCCATTATACATGTAGTAACCTCCCAGGGCAAGCAACAGACCGACAAAAACAGCAACGATGATGGCCTTTTTGGTCTTCTTGGTAGTCTCAGAGCTACTGTTCTCTGAGTCATATTGCTCCTCCTCGCGATAGGGCTGAGGCTCGGGTTGAGCAACGGGAGCTGACCAAGATGCCGAAGGAGTAGAATTAGTAATTGGGGTTTGCAGGATTGTCGTTTCGCCAGTATGATGGTTCTTTGCTCCAGACTGATTGATCTTGAGACTATCCATGATCTCCTTGACCGAAGCGGGTCGCTCCTTGCGATTGGTCTTCATGAGCCACAAGATCATATCTCGTGTCTTGTTGCTCACGCTTGAGGGCAATGGCAAGGAGAGGTGCTTGTCGGGAGTGTGATCATCATTGATGTCACTGGGCATGGGCGGACGCTGGTTGGTCAACACGTTGTAAAGTGTCGCACCCAGTGCATAGAAATCGGTCCATGGTCCCAGTTTCTCATAGCTTTTCTCCATCTGCTCGATGGGAGCAAAACCATTGGTATAGGTCACCGACGAGGTGGACAATGCCCCACCTGTCTTGTTGTTAAACTGCTTGCTGGCGCCAAAGTCGATGAGCTTGACAATACCATCATTGTTGATCATCACGTTGGCCGGCTTGAGGTCAAGGTGCCAAATGCCATTGGAGTGAACCTCATTTAACGCGTCCAACACCTGGATAAGCACCTGGTTAGCCTGATCATCGGTCAACGGCTGGCCAGTACGTTTGAGCCTTTCCTTGAGGTTCTCGCCACTGATGTAATCCATGACATAATAGGCGGTACCATTCTCCTCAAACAGGTCATATACCCTGACAATATGGGAATTGTTGAGTTTGCGCAGCCTTCGGGCTTCCTTTTTAAACTTTTCGAGCTGCTCATTGAACTCAGTCACTTTCTCATTGTTGCTGACGCTCACAGCAGTATTGTTGCCGTCACGCTCGTTGACGCCCTTCATGAAAAACTCCTTGATGGCATACTTCTCATTAAAGTTGATGTGTGTTGCCACATAGGTATTTCCAAACCCACCACTGGACAGGTAACTGTCGATGCGGTAGGTGCCATGCAATACGGTGCCCACTCTGAGCATCGACTCCATGATTATATTACTCTGATCTGACATAATACTTTACTCTTTATTTGTCACGATTAGGTTTATCATTCTCATTACCGGCTCCAACCGTTTTCTTTCCGGCTGAACTGGTTTTAGAAGGTGCCGTGCGATTCTTGATCACTCCAGGCAATTTAATATCCTCTGATGGCTCAGGACTGGCCGCAGGAGCAGGGGCAGCCTCCTCTGTAGCGCTCTTGGTTGCGGGCGCATGCTGGGGCTGAGCTTGAGGCTGTTGCTGTGGTTGAGCCTTTTTGGGCCTTGGAGCACGAGTAGAAGGTATAGCCTTCTCGGGCTCGGCCTTGCGATGAATCATGGACGGCAACAACGGTTTGCCGGTGGTTTGAGATTCTTCAAGTTCGGTGCGCGTCGGCACATTGCTCTGTTTATGGTTGTCCTGCAAGCCGTAAAGTGTCAACCACACGGCTGCAGCAACAATAGCGGCAATGAGTATCGCCCACCACAACCAAGTCAACGTTTTTTTCTTGCGTCGTGGGGCCCTCACGGGCTTTTTGGTTACCGATGGAGCTAACTGTGTCGCATCATCGTCCTCGGTGTTAACCGCTGGTTCATCGCCCTTGACGACCTTGATGTTCAATGCGTTGCATCGTGCGGTCAATTCTTCATTCCCAACAATCTGGTTATCGCTGGGCTCATGGGTCACTGACTCGATGTGAATGATATATGCACTATGATTGTCAGCGTTGTCTGATGTGGCTGCAATCAATTGCCTCAGTTTCTTGTTGTCACTGCCTTTTCCCGAAAGCAGCTTGAACAGCTCATCGTCATCCATCTGCTCGAGCATGCCGTCACTGCACATGTAAAAATAGTCCCCTGGCTGGATATCGGTAATGTGAATGATGTCAGGTTTCACACGGTTATCCTCACCAGGCTGCACGGCACGGGTAATGACGTTCTTCTGCTTGGAGGTCTTCATCTCGCCATACGAGATCTCTCCGCTCTGGTATAGATCATAAACCAGCGAGTGGTCACGGCTGATGTAGAGCATCTTCTCACCTGGTCTCAAATGATAGATGCGGCTGTCACCAATGTGAGCCGCAGTCACACCGCCACGGTGGATATACAACAGCGTGAGCGTCGTGCCCATCTTCTTGTAGCTGCCGCTATCCTTAGCGTCCAAACAATCATAGGCATGCTCAATGGCTTTGTTCAGCGTTTCATCGGCCAGGACATTGTCGCTGGTGGCATTGGCTTTGAAATAGTCAGCAAGGGCAGTGGCAAATGTCAGGCTTGCCACCTCGCCATGCTCATGTCCACCCATGCCATCACAGACGATGAACAAAGCATCGTCCTCGGTTGCTGTGCCATGCTCTGGGTAGATGAAGTCTTCTTGATTACCTCTCGTACCCAGCTCATGGATGGCCAGTGGTGGATATATCTTAATCTTCATTATTTACTTAGTGTTTACTTGGTGTGGAAAGTCAGTGTGGAGGCACCAACCAGGATCTTGTCACCATCATGCAAGACGATGGCGTCACCCTGCTCAAGCAAGTTGTTGTTCACGTAGGTCGCATTCTTATTCTTGTAGTTGCTGACGTCCACTTTGATACCGCCATCAGGCAAGCGCCTCACGTTGATGAGCATGTGCTCACGGCTGAAGAACCTGTCATCGGTATCAATCTGTACATCGGCACTTGAAGTCATTGCCCTGCGACCGACGCAATTTTGGCCAATGGCCAACTCATATTTCCTGCCGTTGTAGAGCAGGTAACATGATTTCTGATCCACATTCTGGCCACCCATCTGCGTTGCCTGAGCACCAGGCTGGCCATCGAGTTGGGTTTCGCCATCTTCGGGTTTGATTTTATAGAACGGGATAACAATGTGCTTGCCGCAATTGGGGCAGCTGAATCGTTTCTCGGCCTCATTCTTGGAGTTGGTCACTCTCAAGATCACGCCACAACCCGGGCATTTGATATTTACTGTCAGTGTTGTCATTTATACTTAATCGCTTTTTTGTTTTCCCACTTAATAATCGGCATGTTGCCATCAAACTTTCCCCACATCACTGGATGCTGGGTGTCACGGGAGTCATTGCTCACTCCAGCATGCACAAAGTCATAAAGCTCACGAGCGGTGATTGTGCGGTCCTTGTTGACATCGGCTCCGCCACGCAATCCGCGCTCCAAGTAGATCGTGAATAGGCTGTTGTTGAAAACCGTCTCGATTGACGTCTCGTCGGTTCTTGACGACAGGAACAGAATGACATTCTCGCCATTATAGACCTCTCGCCAAGCGCTATCGTTGCGCAACTTTCCTGAATAGCAGGCATCGGCAATAATCATCTTGGTGCCGGCTTTACATTGTTTAAATTCATTGAGAATTTCGCTATTCTTCAGCACGCCATCATAGCACAGCAGTCCATACTCGGTACCATGGCCGCTGAAGAAGAATATCGCGACATCATTACTCTTAGCCCTAGCAAAGCAATATTTCATGCCCCTGAGCACCGCGGCACGTGTGGCGGCACTGTCGGTGATGATCGAGACGCTGGAGTGTCCGTTCTTCTTGAACACCTTCTTGATGGTTTTAGCGTCATTGGTGCTTACACGCAGCTGTCCCACGTCCATCGAATAGGAGTTCAGTCCTACACAGAAGACGTAGTTACGGGACAATGCTTGCTGCGGTATCGCGACACAGGCCGCAATCAGGAGCAGGATGAGAAGGAATCGTCGCATGGGCTAACTAGATTGTGATTCAGTTAGACTTGTGCCAGGGCGTCGTCCATGTAGTCGGGCATGTCTTGAGCGACCTCAGGATTCTGGGCTTGATCCTCGTTGAGATGGTCATCCTCACCGGGCATCTGCTCGTGAGCGAAGTCCTCGAGTTCGCCATAGGTTGACATGTTACCCTCGTTGTCGATCACGATATCGGCGCGTGAATAGCTACCCGAGTCGTCCACATCAATCACAGCGATATCGGCCTGGTTGTCACCATCAAGGTCAAGACCAGTCACGACGTGTCCGTCAAACTCGCCATAGCCCACGATTCTCACATCGTCATCAACGTCAAACTCGTGCAAAATATTCTGCTGTTGGGCTTCAAGATTCCGGGCGGCACTGCTCTTGGTTGGAACGTCGGCGAGCGCCAAATCCTCGATAACATGCTGGGGCTCAAAGTCGGCGATCTGAACGTCCTCGTCCAGTTCCACGTTGTCAACAAGCTCTTGAGGAGCGACATCAGCCATAGCCAAATCCTCGGCAAACTCTGCAATGGACGGTTCGGCTACTGAAGCCTCGGCAACGGGAGCGGCCTCAACGGGAGCTTCTTCCTCAACGGGAACAGCGTCAGCAACAAGAGCTTCTTCCTCAACGGGAAGGGCCTCAACAGGGGCTTCATCCTCAACTGGAGCTTCAGTCACCAGAGCCTCTTCCTCAACGACAGCGTCAGCGACAGGAGCATCCTCCTCAACAGCAGCATCAGCATCGTCTTGGGGAGCAACCGCAGCGATTTGCTCGGCATCAACATGATTGGCATCAACCTCGGGACGCACTTGCTGAGCAAACTGCTCTTGCTGTGCCTCGGTCAGGTCATTCCATTCATCGACGGTGTAAGTGCTGAAGATAGCACCATGCCAATAGAATATGCCACCAGGACCCACTTGTGCACGAGCTGCGGCAAAGGCTTCGTCAAACGAGAGACCCGGCTCAGTGTTGGCAATATCCAACTCGGTCTCGGGCGCCACTTGTCCCACAGGATCAACAGCAGGCTCATCGGTCGATGCCACAGGCTCGTCTTGAGGAGTATCCTCGTGGCCTTGATTGGCTGCACTGGCATTGCTTGCCATGAGGGCACCAGCACCCAACAAGATACCTGTGAAACCGCCAATGGTGATGGGCTTCCATACATTAGCGATCACACTCTTGCGCTCACTCTCATTCATGTCCTCGTTCTGGGTGTTACCCATGTAAATTGTTTCGTCGCTCATAATCTTAAAATTTAATCGGTTTATAATTTTGACAATGCAAAATTAAATTGCCCGCATCCCGTCACCAAATATTTAAAAGCATATTGGATGAAATGGTGGGATTAATGTATGAAATTATTTTTTGTACCTTGCTTTGCATGCAGGGCAGTTATTATTCTGACATAACAGGTCATAATCCACAAAGCCCATGAAGCGCCCGCACTTGGGGCACACATAGTCTCGCTGGAACTGTTTTTTGAGTTTTTCCTGCTCATCGATACCCCGGTCGGTAGCCTGCCTGTAAAAGCCATAAGCCATGATGAGTAATGCAATCACGGTGAAGGTAATTGAATAGGGACGAATGGCTTCACTCACGGCAATGAGTCCGCCACCAAGCATCGTGAGAAAGATCGGGATCCTTGCCAGCAGGTTGTTCTTCTGCTGGCGCTTCTTGATGGCGATGGTGCTCTGGTTGTATTCTTCCCACACTGCCTTCAACGGTGTGATGTCGGCAATATTGGGTTTCATCTGCTCAAGTATCTCCAGCAAGGGCACGCTGTAACGGCTTTGACCCAGTTCGACTTTGTCGTCCTTGGAGATTTTCTTGGTTTGCACCTCGATGCCGTTTACCCAAGTGACATTAGCGGCCTTGATGTTCTTGATGACAAACGTGTTGTCGTCAATCGCCGTGAGTTGGCAATGCTGGCGGCTCACATCAACGGGCACACTGGCAGCCTCTCCATAGAGGTTCACCTGGGTGCCATTCACGACCTTGAGTTTAGCAGTCGCTCCGTCTCGTCCAATAATCAGTTCCATTGTTACATTAAATCTTGATTTGAACCATGATTTCCTTCAAGGTTTTCAAGGCCTCGCGCGATACATCGAGCTGATAGGAGAAGTTAGTGAAATCGGTCAACACAAGCTGTTTCTTCAGTGGATTGATCTTATAGACATACCCGAGATTGACAATATAGCGCTTGCCGATGCGCGCAAAGATGTTTTTCTTCTCTTTGAGACGTTGGGCAAGGACATCTTCCATCTGGCCCAAGTTCATGCACACCGCACTCTTCAGTTTGTTGCAAGTGACAATGTAGGTATAGTTGCCATCGGCCTCAAAATACACGATGCGATGCACGTCGATGCGCAGCATCTCGTCTCGGGAGTTAAATATTAAACGTTGTTTATCCATTTAAAATCTATGTTAGCCTGTGTCAATTTACGGTTTTCTAGGAATATGTCAATTGCTGATTATTTTTTATTAATCACCCCAACCCTGAGGGAGAATAAAAATAATCAGTTTCAAAAATCCCCGCAAATATAGTACATTTTTAGGAATTTACAAGATATTTAACAAAGTATTTTATAATAATGTGGTTTTGTCCACCATACTGGCATTGAAGGCGGCAAAAAATAAGGCAATCAGGCCATTATTCTTCAAGGGAGCGCACTGGGCGGCATGGATTGCCGACAGCGAGCGTGTGAGGCGGTATGTCATGAGTGACCACCGACCCTGCACCGATGACACAACCGTCGCCAATAGTCACCCCAGGCATGACACAAACGTTGCCCCCAATCCAAACATCGTTACCCACGACAATGGGTTTAGCATATTCCAGACCTTGATTGCGCTGGGGGATATCGAGCGGATGGGCTGCCGTGTAAAAACCACAGTTGGGACCAACAAACACATGGTCACCGAAGATGACACGGGCGGCATCCAGGATCACGAGGTTGCAGTTGGCAAAGAAATCTTCTCCCACGTGCACGTTATAGCCATAATCACACTTGAACGGCTGGATGATGCGCACACGCTCGCCTGTGGAACCCAGCAGATGAACCAACTGGGCAGTTAATCTTGACACATCGGAAGGTGACGTGTGGTTATAGTCATAACAATACTTCTCGCAACGACGGATATCGTCGAGCAGATCAGGGTCTTGACTGGCATTATACAACAAGCCGGCTTCGAGTTTCTCAATCTCAGTCATAGGAGTAATGATTTTTGTTTGCCGCAAAATTACAACATTGCACTGAACAAAACAAGCCACACAGGGCAAAGTTCCTCACCCAAACGACAAAAATCCCCTGCGGGCCAGCAAGGCTCACAGGGGAAAAAGCATTATAAAAATTATGAAACAGCCAGTGGGATTACATCATGCCACCCATGCCGCCGCCCATGCCGGGAGCGCCAGCGGGCATAGCGGGCTCGGGCTCCTTCTTCTCGGCGATGACACACTCGGTGGTGAGGAACATGCCGGCGATGCTGGCAGCGTTCTCCAGAGCGATGCGCGACACCTTAGCGGGATCGATAACGCCTGTCTCGAAGAGGTTCTCATACTTCTCGGTGCGGGCATTGTAACCAAAGTCACCCTTGCCTTCCTTGACGCGGTTCACCACGACTGCACCTTCCAGGCCAACATTGGCCACGATCTGGCGCAGCGGCTCCTCGATGGCGCGCTGGATGATGTGGATACCAGTGGTCTCATCGTCATTGTCACCCTTCATGCCCTCGAGGGCCTTGAGGCAACGGATGTAGGCAGTACCGCCACCGGGAACGATACCCTCGGCAACAGCAGCGCGGGTTGCGCTCAGGGCGTCGTCCACGCGGTCCTTCTTCTCCTTCATCTCCACCTCACTGGGTGCACCGATGTAGAGGACTGCCACGCCACCCGACATCTTGGCCAGGCGCTCCTGCAGTTTCTCCTTGTCATAGGTCGACTTGGTGTTATCGATCTGCACGCGGATTTGGGCGATGCGGTCAGCAATCATATCCTTGTTGCCAGCGCCATTGACGATGGTGGTGTTCTCCTTGTCGACGGTGACCTTTTCGGCGGTACCCAGCATCTCGAGAGTAGCCTTCTCAAGGGTCAAACCTGTCTCCTCGCTGATGACTGTGCCACCGGTAAGGATAGCGATATCCTGCAGCATCTCCTTGCGGCGGTCGCCAAAGCCCGGAGCCTTCACTGCGCATACCTCGAGCGAGCCACGCAGGCGGTTCACTACCAGTGATGCCAGAGCCTCGCCGTCAACGTCCTCGGCGATGATGAGCATGGGGCGATGGGCCTGTACGGCGCCTTGCAGCAAGGGAAGGATGTCCTTCAAGCCCGAAATCTTCTTGTCGAAGATGAGGATATAGGGACGCTCCATCTCACATGCCATTTTGTCGGCATTGGTGACAAAATAGGGTGAAATGTAGCCGCGGTCAAACTGCATACCCTCGACCACGTCAACGCGGGTCTCGGTGCCCTTGGCCTCCTCAACGGTGATGACGCCGTCCTGTTTTACCTTCTTCATGGCCTCGGCAATGAGCTGGCCGATAGCGTCATCGTTGTTGGCGCTGATGCGGGCCACGTTCTCGATCTTGTCAAAGTCGTCACCCACCTCCTGGGCCTGATCCTTGATGCCATCGACAACGACCTTCACAGCCTTGTCAATGCCGCGCTTCACGTCCATGGGGTTTGCGCCGGCAGCCACGTTCTTGAGGCCCTCGGTAATGATGGCCTGAGCCAGAACGGTAGCGGTGGTGGTGCCATCACCAGCGTCGTCGTTGGTCTTGCTGGCAACTTCCTTAACGAGTTGAGCACCAATATTCTGGAATTCGTCCTCCAGTTCCACCTCACGGGCAACAGTCACACCGTCCTTGGTGATGTGGGGAGCACCATACTTCTTGTCGAGAATCACATTGCGGCCCTTGGGACCCAAGGTGACCTTGACGGCGTCGCTCAACTGGTCAACGCCTTTTTTCAACTCTTCGCGAGCCTTGATATCAAATTTAATTAACTTTGCCATATTCTATTTTTTTTAGTTTTTAGTTGTAAGTAAAATTTCTGTTGGCGAATGCCTCTCTAAACTTTAAACACTAAACTCTAAACTGCAAGCGCAGCGAGCATTAATCCATTACGATGGCCAGGATGTCGTTTTGACGCATCATGAGCAGTTTCTCGCCGTCGATTTCAATCTCGTTGCCGGCATACTTGCCGTATAATACGACGTCACCGGGCTTTACGATCATTTCCTCGTCTTTGGTGCCATTACCAGCGGCACGCACTTTGCCCTTGAGAGGTTTTTCCTTAGCGCTGTCGGGGATGATGATACCGCCAACGACTTCTTCTGCTTTAGCCGGTTCGATAAGAACGCGGTCGTTTAATGGTTTAATAGTCATGATTAATTCTAATTGTTATTAATTGTGTTTGTAAGTTGATTTCTCGACCTGCAAGACTGCAACGAGTGTGCCAAGAGGGTAAAACCGACAAATTGTCACCCCACCCTGCCAAAACGGGTAAAACGCTGCGCAACGGCACTTCTTATAAGCGTTAAATAAGGGAAATAAATGTTACACAAATCCTATTATTTTGGCCGCAAAGGGAAAAATGACTAAGTTTGCACGCTTAAAACAACAATATCGATAAAAATGAGAATATTTTCCAAACTAGTGCTTGCCGCCGTAGCGGCACTACTGCTGACCGCTTGCAGTGGCAGTGACTCGACCTACCAGTATAAAACCGAATATCTGCCCGTGCAACTCGTGGGCAGTGAGAAATGGTCCATCCTCGATGTGAACACAGGTGAGCTGGTGGTCAAAGACGCTTTTGACAACGCTCCGTCGCCCATTGTGGCTGGCATGTTCTACATGATGAACGACGAGGGGACCTACGACTACTATGACATCAGCGCTCCCTCCCAGCCTGTTGCTGGCCACTTCGGCAGCGTGACGGCGTTCAGCGACGATGGCGTGGCCGTTTGCAGCCGTGTCGGTGGCCCGTTATGCGTCATTGACCGCAAGGGCCAGGTCATCAAGGAGCTGCCCAAGGAAATTTCCCAATGTTCAATGTTTTCACGTGGCATGGCCGCCTTCCAGAATGATAATGGCTCTTGGGGTTATATCAACATCAGCGGCGACACTATCGTTCCCGCTATCTACAGCACCGTCAACCTGTTCCTTTATAATGACTACGCCTTGGTCATTGACGAGAATCAGGCGGGAGACAGCATTGTGAACTTTTCAGTAATTGATAAGGCTGGCAAGGTGATGTTTACTGCCAGCAGCAACGAGTATCAGCCGGTACAGCCTTATTTCATCAATGGCGTTCTGCCTGTTGTGAAGGGCGACACGCTGGTTTGCCTCAATCCTGAAGGCAAGGAAGTGGATAATCCCATCGATGATGATGAACAGGTGGCTAAGGGTGGATATGACGACTATTCACGCACGCCATCGGGCGACTATATTGTCATCAAGGGTAAGAAGGTAGGACTGGAGGACAAGTATTGCAAACAGCTCATCCCCATCAAGCATGACAACCTTATTGATATCAATGGTGAACGCCTAATCGCTGTTGACGGCGACACTTTTCACATCATCGACAGGAACGGAAATGCTGTGGGTAATGCCAAGTTCTCCAACGCCCACGTGAGCGTGGATAATCCTTATGCCACGCGAGGCTTTATTGACACCGACCTTGCTGCAGCGTCCATGATGATGATGTTTGACGAGACCAACTGCTGCGGAGCCGATGCCAAAACAACCCTCATGGACATGAACGGCATAGTGAGCACCGATGCTAGCGTGTATGCGGGCAGCAACACGCTCGTTATCCCTCAAGGCCCTTACATCATCCAATATGTGTTTGACCGTGAGGTAGCCTCGGCCAACGCCGACAGCACGGCCGCAAGTTTCAACTATGACGCGCGCGTTAAATGCGTGATCATCTCGCTCAATGTCAAGCATTGCCCGGCTAATACCGAGGAATCGGTTGTCAAGAAAGTGGAGAGCCACCTTGGCACCAAAGGCTTTGTCTTCGCCCGTGACGGCATCTTCTGCAGTGACTACTTGACCGCATTGACGATGGGTTATGACAAGGGAGTCATCAATCTCATCTACAACATGCACTTCAACGAGTCGGTGCCCCAACCCAGAAATAAAAGAGTTAAGAATTAATAGATTAGGAGAAACTAACGACTAGCGACTTTAAGACTAATAATATGTACTACGTAAAAAAGACACTCGAGATTTCATCGGCCCACATGCTCTACCTTGACCACAACAGTAAGTGCGAGAACTTGCACGGCCACAACTGGATCGTGAACGTGTATTGCAAAGCCAAGGAACTGGATGACAACGGCATGGTTACCGATTTCACCATCATCAAGGAAATGGTGCATGGCAAGCTCGACCATAAGTACCTGAATGAGGTGCTCGACTTCAATCCCACTGCCGAGAACATTGCGCACTGGATTGTTGAGAACGTGCCCAACTGCTACCGCGCCGACGTGCGTGAGAGCGCCAACAACCTGGCCATCTACGTCAAGGACGAGGACAACGATGTGGAGTAAGTGAGGAGTTAGAAGTTAGGGGTAAATCCACCTAAAACCTAACACCTGAAGCCTAAAATGTACAAAGTTAACGAGATCTTCCACTCCCTGCAGGGTGAGGGCTATAACACAGGCACTGCCAGCGTGTTCATCAGGCTGAGCGGTTGCAACCTGCATTGCTCTTTCTGTGACACGCGGCACGAAGAGGGCACGTTGATGTCGTTGCCCGAGATTGTCGAGCAGGTGATGCGCTACCCCACCGCTCCGCTCATCGTGCTCACGGGCGGCGAGCCGTCGCTGTGGATCGATGAGGATTTCGTCGCTGGCCTCAAAAAAATGACCGGCAAGCGCATCGCCATCGAAACCAACGGCACCCGTCCTCTGCCCCATGGCATCGACTGGGTGACCTTGTCGCCCAAGACTGGCCTCGGCAACAGTGGCGACCTGTCAGTCGTTCTCACCCGATGCGACGAACTCAAGGTCGTTTACCTGGGTCAAGACTTAACCCAATACGATCACATCACGGCCTCTCACCGCTACCTGCAACCCTGCTGGGTTGATGATGAGGAGCAATGCCGCCGCAACATGCTTGACACAGTCCAAGCAGTCTTGCGGCACCCCGAATGGCGACTGTCACTCCAAACGCACCGCATCCTGGGAATCAGGTAACAGAAATCAGATAAGAGATATTAGATAACAGATAAGAGTTGATAGTTCACGAAGTTGATTTCGGGCTATTGGCTCTTTTATTTATCGTTGTAATGACCGTAAGAAGTAAGCACAAGCACAAGAACTTCCTCATCAAAAATACGATAAACCATCCTATGCTTTTCCTGTTTTCCGCATTGGGACATGTCGTGATGTCGTTCAGAGCCCTTGGTGCGTCCAAGCAGGTCGAAGAGCTGCACAAGGCTGTAAGCCTGCATTATTCCCAGAAAGCTAATAGTTCTAAATTGCCAATTCCACATACCCATTCACAACAAGTATCCGCACTCCGTTTGAGGGGAAATGCGGATACAAACTAAAAATTTTCTTTGCGGCTTAGCGGCTTAGCGTGAGGCTTTTCCGTCGCGGGACGGCCACGCCAAGGCGAGGCCATACAATGCGGATGCCTGCTAATGGCTAAAGGCTGCGAGCATCTTACTGGCGTCCGGTGAGGACGACGTCACGGCTGGTCTTGGCGATAAGGCCTTGCAGCACCTTACCCGGGCCAAGCTCCTCGGCCTCGGTCATGCCGTCGGCAACCATGTTGGCAACGATGTGGCTCCAGCGAACGGGAGCGGTCAACTGTTGCAGCAGGTTGGCCTTGATTTCGGCGGGATCGGTGTGGGGCTTAGCGTCCACATCCTGATAGATGGGGCAAACGGGAGCCGAGAAGTCGGCAGCCTCGATAGCCTCGGCCAACTCGGCACGAGCGGGCTCCATCAGGGGCGAGTGGAAGGCACCACCCACCTTGAGGGGCAACGCACGGCGAGCGCCGGCCTCCTTGAATTTCTCACAAGCAGCCTCGATGGCGGCAATCTCACCCGAGATGACCACCTGACCGGGGCAGTTATAGTTAGCGGGAACACAGATGCCATCGATGGTGGCACAGATTTCCTCTACCTTCTCATCGGGCAGGCCAATGATGGCAGCCATCGTCGAGGGGGCAGCCTCACAAGCCTTCTGCATGGCCAGGGCGCGGGCCTCGACCAGTTTCAGGCCCTGCTCAAAGGGCAGTGCACCAGCGGCAACAAGTGCCGAGAACTCGCCCAGTGAGTGGCCGGCAAACATATCGGGCTTGAACTCCTCGCCCATCGTGAGCGCGAGAATTACCGAGTGCAGGAATACAGCGGGCTGGGTGACCTTGGTCTGCTTCAGGTCATCCTCGGTGCCTTCAAACATGAGGTCGGTAATGCGGAAACCGAGCACCTCATTAGCTTTTTCAAACAATTCTTTGGCCTGTGCATTGTTGTCATACAGGTCTTTACCCATACCAACGAACTGTGCACCCTGACCGGGAAAAACGAATGCTTTCATATCTTAATTTCTCTATTTGGTTTTTTAATTATGGAAATTTTTCTGCAAATCGGCTGCAAAGGTAGTACAAAGTTTTTAGTTATCAGTAAAATGGTTGATAGTTTTTATCAACTACCAACCATTTATCGTGTCGTGAGACAGGAAACCAAGTCCCGCCAATAGGGTCCCGTTATCAGTTCAGCAGCATGTCGATAAGCATCGTGACATCGGCAATGGTGATACCCGAGTCATGGTTCACATCGGCATTCACAACGTTGAATGATGCTGGCTCTGAACCCAGCAAGTAGTCGATGTGCATCGTGACATCGGCAATGGTCAACTGGCCGTCACCATTCACGTCGCCCGGGTTCACCAGCGGTTGTTGTTCAATCACCTCGATAGAGAAAGTGAGGTTATCAGCGTCAAATGTGAACAGGTAATCGCTGCCGTCACCGGTGAAATAGTACGACGCATTGTTGTCGCGCTTGGCTGTGGTATATTGCGAGCCCGTGTTGACGGTGAAGGTCGAGGCGGGTCCATAACGATAAGAGCTGTTAAAGGCGGTCCAGTCATCGTTCCACTCATCGGGACCGCCATCGGCAAACACGAAATAAATAGGCGCGCTAATGGTCAACGTGTCAACATAGGTACCATTACCCAGGTTGGTCATCTTGCTCAGCGGCTCGGTCAGACTCCAGTCGCCCTCACCGCCCACGATGTAAAGGCTGGTGCTGTCGCTGGGCTCCTCGCCACTGCCATCCAGGAAGTCGGGCATAACAAACAAGGCATCCATCACCTGGCCATTGGCATTATCCCACCAGCCGCAGTTGTACCAACTGGTAGTCACACAGTTAGTGTAGTTGATGCCATACTCGTTTGCCTCGGGGAACCACCAGTACAAGCCGTTCACATTGCTGTGAGCGTTCAGCGTTGCCACTAGTTGCTCGGTGAAGGCCTTTTGTCCAGCCTCGGTAGCAGGCCATATCGACTGCAAATCATAGGTTGCCCCTGTGGGATAGTAGGCATGAGGATAGCCCGTTTCCACGATTTGGATCTTCTTGGTGGGATAGGTAGTCTCAAGTGTCGTGAGCAGATTGTTGAGGACAGTCAAATCACCGTGCCAATAGGGGTAGTAACTCAAGCCGATGATGTCATAGTCGGTCGTGTAGTTGTTGAGCGTGGCATAAAATGACGTGACATTTGAGGCGCGACCCATCTCGGTATGCACCACTACCTTAGCCGTTGGACACACCTCACGACAGGCCTGGATGCCGCGCTTGAGGTAGTTGGCAAACGTGGCAAAAGTGCCCGAGCCATAGTTGTTGCCATTGGGATAGCAGTGTCCCGTGGGCCACATCATGCCATAGGTCACCTCGTTGCCCACTTGAATGAAATCGGGCCTAGCACCAGCCGCAATCATGGCGTTGAGCACACGCTTAGTGTAGTCATAGACGCTGTCGGCCAACGCGCTGGTCACGGTCCATGACGAGGGCGTGGAGTGCTGACCGGGGTCGGTCCAGGTGTCACTGTAGTGGATGTCGAGCAACAGGTTAAAGCCTGCAGCCTTGATGCGCTGGCCCAGGGCCATCACAAAATCCAGATCTTGGCACACGCCTTCGCCCTGATCCTCGGCATCGGCCTTAGACGGATCGACGAACAAGCGCACGCGCATGGCATTAAGGCCGGTGTCCTTGAGATAGCCAAGCACATTGGTGACTCTCGTGCCATTCTCATTATAATATATGGCACCATGCTCCTCATATTTTGTTAATAACGAGATGTCGCCACCCACATATTTAGGGGCAGCCTGGCCAGCGATGCAGAGGACAAGCATGCAAGCTAACAAACAGTAAAATCTTCTCATGATGATGTATAATGTGATTACTAATTGAATATCATGCAAAAATAGTCATTAATCGTCAAAACAGTCATGAGAAAATGCGTTTTTTTGACGAAAAACGGAAAAGAATAAGCGAAATGATAAAGACTAAGACCCTAAACGTCATGCGTGTAGTATCTTGTACACCAGTTCCTTGAGCAGGGCATACTGGTCCTGACGGGAGCCGATTCCCTTGCTGCGGGTGTCGCACTCGCGCAGGTAGCCAATGATGTTGACCAATGCGCGGGTGTTATAGACGCGGGTGGCCTCAAGGAACTTGCGGGCGCGCCACGAGCTGCGGGTGCCCACGACTGCCATAATCCCCTCGGGCGACTTGTCGCGGGCGGTGGCGGCGAGCAGCGCGCTCGAGAAGAACGAGAACAGCATCGCCACGCTGATCATCGACGGGTTGTTCTTGGGATTGTGCTCAAAGTAGTCCACGATGCGGAACGCCTTGGCGGCATCACGACGCGCCAACGCATCCTCGAGTTCAAAGTTATTGAAGTCCTTGCTGATGCCGATGTTCATCTCAATGAGCTGGGGCGTGATGTTCTTGTCGTCGGCCAGCATGGCCAATTTGTCCAACTCGCTGAACAGGCGGGCAATGTCGGTGCCGATGTGGTCGGCTAGCATGCTGGTAGCCTTGAAATCGATGTTGCAGTCCAGCGACAGCGCATAGTTGACGATAAGGGCGTTCAGGTCGCGACCCTCGCGCACCTTGTTGGAGTCAAACACCACCCCACTCTTGTTGGCCTTGAGCGCGTCAAGGAAGGGCTTGCTCTTGAGGGTTGTCTCCTTGTGGCAAATCACCAGGATGGTCGAGGGCTGAGGTTTCTCGGCATAGGAGGCAAACAGGTCCAAGTCATTCTTGTGCCCAGGCTGTTTAGGGATGAGTTGAGCCTCGCGCACCACCACGACCTTATACTGGGAGAAAGCCGGATACTGGCAGCACTCGCTGATGACCTCGCGCACGTTGGCCGTGTTGCCGTAGAACAGCGACAGGTTAAAGTCGCGCTGATCCTCGGTCAACGCCGTGTCGATGATGAGTTGCTGCAGGCGGTCGATATAGTAAGGTTCCTCGCCCTGCAACACATAGATATTCTTGAACTTACCATCCTTGATTTCCTTGTTCAGGGCGGTAAAAGTCACCGTTTCACGTTTAGCTGCCATTGTCCTCGATTTGTTTTCTCTCGCAAAATTACAATTATTTCTTGATTCTCTCCCATCTTTCCCCAAGATTACCTTGCTAAAATGGCAAAATTTCGTTCCTTAACAACCCGCAAAAGTATCCAAACCCGCCCTCAGGCAATAAAGTAACACTAAAAACGACCCAAAGATGACAAAGTGTAAAAAAATTAGACACTTTAGCGTCAAAAAATTAGACAAATTTGAAAAAACACGATTTTTATTTTGGCGCACCATAACATCAACTTCTAAGTTTGCATCACAAAACAATTATTCGCTTTACTAACTATTTAAAATTTCAACATTATGAAAAAGAAATTCTTTTTATTCGTTTCCCTTGTGCTGCTTGCAGTTCAAGGATGGGCGACAGAGGTTAACCCTGCGAATTTGCAGTTCTCTACTGATGTAGGGCAAACGGCAACACAAACCATTAGTATTGAGTTTTCTGATGCAGAAATTCCACCCGACCCCAATACACCAGTAGTTATGGCGCCAAGCTATGGCAACCCATTACAGTCTACTGGCCAGGCCAGTGGAGATTACTCCGTTAGCATCCAAGGGGCTGGCAGCCAAATGTTCTCAGCGGAAATTACAATGCGGAGCTTTACGTCAAATGCATGTACGGTAAAGGTTTCCTATAATCCCACTGCTGAGGGCACACACCAAGCAACACTCAATGTAAATTGCAGCTCAGCAGGTGTACCTACGGTATCAGTTAACCTGACGGGAATCGCCTCAAATGCATCAGATGATCCATTTACACATCTGCCTTCAGGATTAGGCTCGGTTAATACAGGGAACGGTAAAGGACTCCCAGAAGGATTTGTTCTTCCAGGATTTAATTCCGATGACTATGAATCTGTTGATGAAAATGAGCTGAGAGGAGGGGCTCTTGCGGCACTGGTAATACAAGCAATCAATGATTATGCACCGAAAATTAATATTTGGGAAGTAGATGAGAGCGACCCATTCAATGATGTAACAGTAGGAAAGTCTGCAACAAAGACTTATTACGTGTGGGGACATAATCTTTATACATTAACCGAAGTCATTTGTGCATCAACAGAAATCACTAAAAAATTCTTACGTAAATACGGAGTTGAATTGTCTCTAGAAAAATTATCCATGAGATTAAAACTATGTTTGACAGAAATACCTTTGGCATTATCTACAGATACTAATCTTGACGCGCTTTGTGAATCAAATATGTTCTCAGTAAATCCATCATCTTTACGACCAGTTGATATTGATGTGGATGAGGGCGCTGACAGACAATTCATATCAGTAACCTACAAGCCTACTGTTGCTGGTTCACACCTATTCAGATTTTTAGTTATGTGTGAATTTGATTTTGATGGGAAGCCTTTACCTGACTGGGCTTCATTTGTTCCCATAGTGAATTTTTCTGGACTCGAAGATCACATTGGCACTGCTACAGAACGAACAATTACAGCGGACAAATCGGATTTAGATTTTGGTAATGTGATTATAGGTGAAGAGAAGCCCGAAACGTTTTTGGTAAAAGGTTATAACCTGGCAGGGGACTTAACACTAGTACCCAGCAACTCAAATTACACGGTTGAACCTAGTCATATTACAGCGGAGGACGCAGCAAAGGGTGAGGGTGTACCTGTTACAGTGACTTATACTCCCACAGAGGAAGGTTGTCATGACGCAACTCTTCTCATCAGCGGTGGAAAGGCCATTGATGTGCCTATCAATTTAAAAGGCAACTGTGTAGTCCCCTCAGTTACTCCTTCAGAATCATTCTTGAATTTTGGTAATGTGGTTATCGGCCAGACTTTCTCACAACAATTAATCATTAAGGGTGAAAATTTGACTAGTGATTTGTCACTTTTTACTAACAACAGTTGTTATAAAGTCTCTCCGGATAGGATTTCACCTGAAGAAGCAGCCATCAATAATACTGTGACTGTAACCTTCACACCTACAGCAGTAGGCGCCTACAATGCGATCCTAACCATTGCTGGGGGAGGCTTGCAAGATCAAGACAGACCGAAAGTCAACCTTTCTGGTACCTGTGTTACCAATCAAAGTATTATTGTCACGCCATCGAATTACGATTTTGGCACCGTCAATGCGGGAACGGACACACTCGCTATCTTCACAGTGAAGGGCAACAACCTGAATGATCCTATCGTTCTCGCATGGCCGCAGGAAGATGGCTTTACAATTACTCCGGATAATTTGCCCGCCACCGGCGGAAAAGTGACGGTAACTTTCAAACCCACTTATGAAGGTAGTTATAGCCAAGAAATCACTCTAAGCAGCGGTGATGCTGTTGCTAAAATCAACGTAGTAGGCGACTGCGTCATTCCACCTACCATCAAAACAAATACCACATCTCTGGATTTCGGCACTGTAGTCAAGGGCAAAACTGCTTCCAAAACATTCACTGTAACAGGTACTAATCTGACTGGTAACCTGACACTGTCATCTAATAGGCCTTATTTCACTGTCACCCCCACCACAATCACTGCTGCTGAGGCTGCCGCAGGAAAAACCGTGACCGTGACCTATACCCCTACAGCTGGTGGAAATCACATCGCAATTCTGACTATCAGTGGAGGAGGCGCAGAAAGTAAACCGGTTAGCCTGACAGGAAAGTGTGCTGCCATTGATATCACGCCCTCGTCATACGACTTTGGCACCGTTAAAGAAGGAGAATCCATTCCTCCTCATACCTTTACGGTGACGGGAACTAACCTAAGTGACCGAATCTCTATTGTTTCGGCACTTGAAGAAGGGTTTACTATTTCACCGTCTGTGGATGTCGGATTGCCTTCAGCAGGCGGCAAAGTGACGGTAACCTTCGAGCCGACTAGTGGTGGCGAGTATACTCGGGTATTCACTTTCAGCAGCGGCGATGCTATTGCCAAACTTACTGTAACTGGAAAATGTGCAGCCATCACAGGCAATCCTTCATCTTTGGATTTCGGAACTGTCCCTGTAAACAAGGTTACCTCTAAAAAGTTCACCATAAAAGGATACTATACAGGCGATCTGACATTGTCAACAAGTTCATACTTCTCGGTCGAACCTAAAACAATCACTGCAGCCGAGGCAAAAGCAGGCAAAGAAGTAACGGTAATCTACAAGCCTAGCGTCAGAGGCGAACACGCCGCAACCTTGACAATCAAAGATAATAGCGGTAATGCCGCAGACAAAAAAGTCAGCCTAAGCGGTAAATGTGCTGAAATCACAACAAGTGTCTCTTCATTGAGTTTCACAACAGTATCTAAAACTAAGACTTTTACGGTAAAGGGCTACTATTTGAGCGGCAGTCTGACTCTTACTTGTAGTGGTGCGCCTTTCTCAGTCAGTCCAAAAACTATCACTGCGTCACAAGCTGCTAATGGCGTAACTGTAACAGTGCAATGTAATGCCCCACTCAGCCTCCAGATTGCAACTGGTACAATCACGATTAGTGGCGGCAGTGCTTGGTCCAAAACTGTCAACCTAAGTTATGATAGTGGCGGAATGGAGCCTGCGGAAATCGGCATGATTGAGCCTGAGGGTGAAGGCGATGGTGGTGAAGATGTATTCACGAATGGGTCACAAGATGCCTATGGGGATCCCATCACTAACGTGTATGAGTTGCAGATGGGTGCTAAGGTTTATGCTGAGGGTCTAAGCATCATCATCGAGAGTCCAATTGAACAAAGCGCAGTAATCAGCGACATCGCAGGTCATATCAGGGAAGTTGACCTCGAGGCGGGTCGCAACGAGATTCCCGTCAATGCAAGTGGTATTTATATCGTGAGAATTAGAGAAAAGAGCACCAAGCTGATGCTCAAATAAGGTTAGTTTAACGTTTGATTGTTTGGGGCGTGTCCAGCATTGGGCACACCCCTTTCCTTTATTGATTACTGGGCGGTGTAGAAGTCGGTGATGCGCTGGATGGCGCGGGAGCAGACGGGACAGAAGTCCTCAACCTCGTTGATTTTCATGCGGCACTCCTGGGCAGGGCGGTAAACGCCCTTGGACTGGTATCCCCCACCCTCGAAGACGCCGACGCGCTGGGTGGCGGCATTGAGCAGGCGGCGCTCCTTGTCATTGGTGATCTTGCGGTAATTGGGAACCTTGGGATCAGGAGGCGTGGGGATGGCGGTGCCCTTGGGGAGCATGTCGGCCCACTTGCTGTTGAAGTCCACAAGGGTGGTCAGGTTAGGCTCCCAGGGTTCGGTGTCGGCGGGATACATGGACTCGTAGGAATCGTCATAGAAATACTCGTCGCCCAGGCCGGCATAAGAATGCCCGAACTCGTGGACGAGCACCTGGGCAAAGGTGGGATGGTCGCTGGTGGTGATCATCACTTGGTTATAAATGCCACCGCCACCATAGGTGTCGCTATTGACCAGCACGATGATGTGCTCAAAGGGCACACATGACAACACGTCGTAGAGGTGGTGGATGTCGCGGGTTGTGAGGTAGCGGTCGCTGTAGAAGGTGTCATAGTTGGTGCTCACAGCAGTATTGCGCCAACGGCCCAAGTGGGGAACGCTGGGACCACCGTCGAGCGACTCGGCTGCCACAGCAACGACATTGAAGCGGTTCTTGAGTGACTTGAACGGCTCGCGGGCGAACAGGGCATCGACAGCACGCTGGCAGTCGTTATAGAACTTGCCCATCTGGGCATGGGTGTAGCCCTCGGCAACGATGGCCAAATCAATGCATGACGTGATGTCGGGCTCACCGCCAATGGGGCCTTCGCTGGGCATGTAATTGCGCTGACCGGGCTGGTCGGGAGACGCAAGATTTTGCGTCTCTACAGTCTTGCCCTTCCAGATGTAATAATAAGGGATGCCGTTATCCCCCATGCGGCGGATGAGGATGTCAGTGGGGTCGACGGTATGCGTCATCGAGGCAACCACCTTGCCGTGGAAGTCGGTCAGGGTCACGGTGATGTCAACTGGGCGCTTGGGCATCGGCACATTGTAGCTGGTCTCAAAGGCGCGGTTGACCTGAGTGGCCTCCTCGGTGGCCTGCCACTCCTGGAAAAGCGTCGAGAATGTGTGGACATAGAGCGTCTGGCCCGTCTCGTGATCCTTAACGGTTAACTGGCCGTTGCCCTTGAGGGGGACATCGGCAAGACGGCCCTTACGGCCTGCCCATCGTGGGGTGACACAAGCTTTCTCGAAGAAAATCTGCTGGTCGTGGTTATTACCGGCAAAAACATAGTCGAGGCGCAACGTGCTGTCATTAAAGCACTCATCAAACGACTGGGCATTTACACCTATTGCCGCTAGAACGACAAGTAAAAGAAGGATAATCGGTTTTTTCATTATTATTGAAATGTTTTTTTGCAAAGGTAGTGTTTTTCTCGGGATAAATAAGAGAATTGTTGTATCTTTGTGGATAGAATTTGAGATAGCAATGGTGGAACTGAATTTACCGGAATACAACTTTAAGGTGAAGAAGACCGAGGGCGGCTCATGGACCATCCATGACCGGCTGCGGGACCGCTGGGTCGCGCTCACACCCGAGGAATGGGTGAGGCAGCACTTTGTGGAGTGGCTCATCGCCGATAAGGGGTTCCCCGCCGCATTGATGGGCAATGAGGTGTCGCTCACACAGAACGGCATCGCGCGGCGCTGCGACACCGTGGTTGCCGACCGCATGGGCGAGCCACTGGTCATCATCGAATACAAAGCACCACACATCAACATCACACAGAAGACGTTTGACCAAATCGTGCGGTACAACATGGTGCTCAAGGCCCGATACCTAATCGTGAGCAACGGACTCGAACACTATTGCTGCCACATCGACTACGAGAAAAACAGCTACCAGTTCCTGGAGGAGGTGCCATGCTACACTGATTTATAGAATCATCAAGATGAACGACGACGAGAAATACCTGGAGAAACTGAACGAACAACAGCGGGCGGCTGTCGAGTATTGCGACGGGCCTCAGCTGGTGATTGCCGGCGCGGGGTCGGGCAAGACGCGTGTGCTAACCTATAAGATCGTGCACCTGCTCCATTTGGGCTATGAGCCGTGGCGCGTCATGGCTCTGACCTTTACCAACAAGGCTGCTCGCGAGATGCGGGAACGCATCGAGCCGCTTGCCGGTCCTGATGTCGCTGCCCAACTGTGGATGGGCACGTTCCACTCCATTTTCTCTCGCCTGCTGCGCCGCAACGCCGAAGTCATTGGGTTCAAGCCCGATTTCACCATCTATGACCAGAGCGATTCACGCTCCCTCATCAAGCTCATCATCAAGGACATGGGGCTGGATGATAAGCTATATAAACCCGCGTTGATACAAACCATCATCAGCAATGCCAAGAACGCCTTAATCGCGCCCGACGATTATGCCCGTAACCAGAACCTGATTGACGCTGACCGCGATGCCATGCGCCCCGAGATTGTGAACATCTACAGGGCCTATTGGAAACGATGCCGCATCGCCGGGGCGATGGACTTTGATGACCTGTTGTTCAACACCAACCTGATGCTGCGCGACCATCCTGACGTACTCGAGCAGTACCAGGAATTCTTCCGCTATATCCTCGTTGACGAGTATCAGGACACCAACTTCTCGCAGCATCTCATCGTGCACCAGCTGAGCCGCAAGTATGATCGCTTGTGTGTTGTGGGCGATGACGCACAGAGCATCTACAGTTTCCGTGGCGCCAATATCGACAACATATTGAGGTTAAACAAGTTTTACCCCGGCATCAAGACGTTCAAGCTGGAGCGCAACTACCGCTCTACCCAAACTATCACCGATGCCGCCAACAGCCTCATCGAGAAGAACAAGGGGCAAATCGCCAAGCACCTGTTCAGCAAGAACCAGGTGGGCGATCGCATTCCTGTCATCCAGTGCTATAGCGACTATGAGGAAGCCTACGTCGTGGCCAACCAGATTGCCGCGTTAAAAGCCCGTCAGGGCGACAGCTATGAGGATTATGCCGTGCTTTACCGCACCAATGCCCAGTCACGCGTGCTGGAGGAAGCCCTGAGCAACGGCGGACGTCGTGACAAGCACGGCAACATGCGCAGCGCGATTCCTTACCGCATCTATGGCGGATTGTCGTTCTACCAGCGCAAGGAGGTGAAAGACGCCATCTGCTACTTCAGGCTCATCATCAATCCCGATGACGACGAGGCATTGAGGCGCGTCATCAACTACCCCAGCAGGGGAATCGGTGACACCACCGTGGGGAAGATTAACCATTGCGCTACCGAAAACGGGGTGAGCATGTGGCAGGTCATCAACCAGCCCGAACAATACGGACTCAACGCCAATCGAGGCACCTTGTCAAAACTGGAGGCCTTCGCCACCCTGATCAAGGGCTTGATTGAGTTGGACCAGAACGGCAGCGACGCGCTCGCGGTAGCCCAAGAAACCGTGAGACAAACCAAGATCAAGAGCATACTCATGGGCGACAGCACGCCCGAGAACATTAGCCGCATCGAGAACCTTGACGAGCTGATCAACGCCGTCAATGATTTCCAGCAAGGCAAGGAGGAGAGCGGCGACGAGCATTGCCAAATCGGTGACTTCCTGGCCGAGACCTCGTTGCTCACCGACCAGGACATGAACGACCCCGATGGAGAAAAAGTGACATTGATGACCGTCCATGCCGCCAAGGGACTTGAGTTCAAGAACGTTATCATCGTGGGCGTGGAGGAAGACCTGTTCCCCAGTGCCATGAGTGCCGGCTCACTGTACCAGATTGAGGAGGAACGCCGGTTGCTGTATGTTGCCATCACACGCGCCGAGGTGAACTGCGTAATCACCTATGCCACCTCGCGTTATCACAACGGGCAGACCAAGAGTTGCGTCATGAGCCGTTTCCTGCGGGACATCGCACCCGAATACCTGATGATGGGCAGCACCAACGCGGCTCCTGCGCCATCACGCAAACGGTCACGCTGGGATGATGATGACTTTGGTGCCACGCGCAACAAGTCCACTCGTCCAGCACCGCCGCCCCGCCCCTCGACACCAGCCAAGCCATCACATCAATCCACTGTAGAGAGGCAAAATCTTGCGTCTCCGTCCAGTCCAAAAAGAATAACATCCCCCGCACCCCCGCCTGTTACCGCAAGTGGCAACTTTGCCATTCATACTGCCGATGAGTTAAAAGCAGGCAGCCAAATATTGCACCAACGGTTTGGACGCGGCACAGTGACCAGCATCGATACCAGCGGCAGCGATGCCAAGATTGATGTGACATTTGCTGACGGACAAACCCGCAAACTGCTATTGAAATTTGCAAAATTTGAAATATTGTAATCATTATGACCGACTACAAGACACCATATTACATCGTGTATGAGGAAAAGTTGCGCCGCAACATCGAGTTGATAACAGGCGTTGCCCAGCGCACCGGCGTTGAAATCATCATGGCATTCAAGGCCAACGCGCTGTGGCGCACGTTTGACGTGTTCAGGGACTATGGCGTCGTCTCCACCGCCAGCTCGGTGAACGAGATGCTACTCGCCAACGATGAGCTGAAGTGCCGTGCCCACACCTACTGTCCCGCCTATACCGATGAGACCATCAATGCCTATATCGCCGGCAGTTCTCACATCACCTTTAACTCTGTGGAGCAGTACCTCAGATTTGCTGACAAGGTCAAGGCCCACAATGAGGACTGGCCTGGTGAGCAGGTGAGTTGCGGCTTGCGTGTGAACCCCATGTGCTCGGTCATCGAGACCGATATTTACAATCCCTGCTGCCCAGGATCGCGCTTCGGCGTACTGGCGAGCGACCTCGACGAGTTGCCCGAGGGGATTGAGGGCTTCCATTTCCATGCCTTGTGCGAGAGCACGAGTTTTGACTTGGAAAAAGTGCTGCTGGCGTTAAAACAGCAGTTCGGAAAATACCTGCCACGCCTCAAGTGGCTCAACATGGGTGGCGGGCACCTCATGACCCGCGAGGGTTACAACATCAGGCACCTGGAGCAAGTGCTGGGCGCTTTCCAAGGAGCCTACCCTAACCTGGACATCATTCTTGAACCCGGCAGCGCCTGGTGCTGGCAGACTGGTGACCTCGAGGCAACCGTCGTCGATGTGGTGAGCAACAGCGGCATCAACACGGCCATTGTTGACGTGTCGTTTGCCTGCCACATGCCCGACTGCCTAGAGATGCCCTATAAACCCAAAATCACCCAAGCCCTCGACGAGGTGGACCCGTCGAAACCCACTTACCGCATGGGCGGTAATTCGTGCTTGAGCGGGGACTATGTGGGCGACTGGAGTTTTGAGAAACCGCTCAAGATAGGCGACCGCATCACCTTTGAGGACATGAACCACTACACCACCGTCAAGACCAATATGTTTAACGGTGTGCAGCATCCGTCCATCCTATTCAAACGGATTGACGGAAGCGTGGAAATCCTCAGGGAATTTGATTACCTCGATTACAAGACCCGAATGTCTTGAGAAGCGGGATCACTTGCCAGAGTAGGCGACGCCGTAGCCAACGAAGTGGTCGTAGCGCTCGCCCATGGGTCGGTCATAGACCTTGACAGTGTACTCGTTGACCGTCTCATAGTGGTCACCCTCTATTTTGCCGGTCTGCCCTACCGATGAGCCGTCAGGAACCCACAGGTACATATAATTATAAGCGCCCTGCTTGAGCAACAGGTCGGCAGTGTAGCATCCGCTGTTGGCGTCATATTTCATGATCGCCTGCGAAGCGGGATATCCATTGAGGAACTCGCCATAGAGCCACACGTTGCCACCATTAAGTTTGCCGTCGGTGTTGAGCGTGAAGTGGGTAATCATGTAGTCGGCTTCGAGGGCATTCTCACCGTAAGCCTCAGCATTGCGGATGGTGAAACGGCCAAACTGCGTTTTATCATACAGGTACTGGACCTCGTTGCGCGGTTCATCAACCATGAGCGTTGCATGATACATGGGGTTGTAATAGCGGATTGACTTCACTCCCATGTTGATGGTATGGGCCGCCACCGTCTCAAATCGACGGAACTCATTGCCTGCCGGGAAGATAAGGTCCTGGTTGTGGTCATAGGTCACGTGATCAACGCCAACCATCAATGGACGAACAACCGTCACCGCATTATCCTCGCGGGAATTCTGATTAACCACGCAGGTTAACTCGCTATAAGGATCCTTGATCTGACCTGGCTTGAAACGCACGTCAAAGGAGAGTTGCTGGAAGCGGTTGTTGTACTCCACATCGGTGCGAGAGGTGACTTTGGGATAAACGCCCACCTTGCCCTCACAGACCGAGAAACGCGTCTGGAATAGGATATCCTCGGGATTATCCTGCTCGTAAACGCTGAGCAGATAATTACCGCTCACAAGAAACTCCATGTCGGCATTTGGCAGCACGAACTGATAGTTATAGTAGTGGACATAGGTCGCCTCGCTGTGCGCATAATCATCGATATCGGCATAATTAAAGCCGCTCACATACTCGCTCTCGACCAACTGCGACGGTTGCCAGTCGGCATTGCAATGGGTGACACTATACCGCAGATAATGTACATCATAATCGATGTAATCAAAGTTGACGACAAGGTGGTCATCACCGTTCATCATCAGCACTGGAGGAATGTACATATTGCTGGCCAGGCACACCTTGAGCGAGTGGACGTTGTTATCAAAGATGTGCGTTCTAGTGTCCACCCTGGACTGAGCCAATGCAGTTACCGCCATAAGGCAGCAACACATAAGTGATATTAATTGTCTATTATTCATTGCAATTGGTTTTTTCTATTCGACTGGATTGTAGTGATTTGGTTTAATAGACAACGAAGAGCGTGCTAGCGCAGCAATAGGTAAATGGTGTAGCCCACATAGGCGGCAAAGAAGATGACGCCCTCAACACGGTCCATCTTGTCCTTTTTAAAAGTGAGCACCACCATGTAAAGCATAATGGCCGAGATGACCATGACCACATAGTCCCAAATGTTGATGTCAACAAATTGCAATGGCTTAACAGTCGAAGCGACACCCAAAATCATCAACAAATTGAAGATATTGCTGCCAATCACGTTACCCAAGGCCAACTGGGGATTATGCTTTGATGCCGCAATGATAGCAGTAACCAACTCGGGCAAGGAAGTGCCTACAGCCACAATGGTGATGGCAATCACTGCCTCGCTCATGCCCCACGCGCGTGCCAAGTTCTTGGCACTGTCAAGGAACAAGTTACCGCCAAAAATCAACGCTACCAGCGACACGACGGCGATGCCCCACAGCAGCCACGGCTGCTTGCCAGCCAGTGATGTTGTCGCTTCCTCATCGGCCTCTTCCAGTGCCCGCTTGGGGTCCTTGCCCTTCTGGACAATCACCCAGCACATGTAACCGATAAACATGATCAGCAACACGATGCCATCAAGACGATTCAACGTGTTGTATTTGATGCCGGGAACAATGCTGTCGTTGGCGATGAGCATGACAAACAGCGATGCCAAGATGACAAAAGGAATGTCACGACGGCGCTGCAACCGCTCGATGGAAAACGGCATAATCATGGCTGTGGCGCCCAAGATGAGCAACACGTTGGCTATGTTGGAGCCCAGCACGTTACCCATGGCGATATCCCCGCTATCTTTAAGCGCCGAGGACACCGAGATAAACAATTCAGGCGCACTGGTACCGATACCCACAATGGTCAAGCCAATGATGAAATTAGAAATCTTGGCCCGCTGGGCAATGGCCACCGACGAATCGACAAGGTAGTTGGCTGCCAGCAAAAGCATTCCCAAACCAACAACAAGCAACAGATAATCCATATCCAATGATTAACAATTGATGAAACAGCACTACCGCACCCCCAAAAATGAGAAGGTGCGGCAGTATGATTACAAACATTAGAGATTCAGCGCCTCGTGCATGGCTACCATAGCATCATTCAATCCCTGAGGATTGCGGCCGCCAGCCTGAGCGAAGTGGGGCTGGCCACCGCCACCGCCCTGGATGCACTTGGCAGCGCCACGGACGATGTTGCCAGCGTTCTTGCCTGCTTTAACGAGGTCCTCGCTCAGCATCACGGTGAGCATCGGCTTTCCTTCATGCTCGGTAGCAGCGAGGAAAGCGGTAGCAGTAGGACAATCGGCCTTGAGAGCCAGAGCCACACCCTTGACCACGTCGGGCAGACGCTTGCCCGTGAGCTTAATGACATTAATGCCGTTCATTTCCTTGCCCTCATTCATGAGCTGCTTGGCAAGGATCGCGATGCGCTGTTTCATGAAGTCGTCCACCTGTTTCTTCAGGTCGGCGTTCTCGGCCAGTGACTTCTGCAATGCTGTGATGGCATCGGGGGCATTGTTGAGCAATTCCTTCACATGACCCAGGGTATCCTGAACCTTATCGAGCATATCCTCAACACTGGCGCCCGTTATAGCCTCAATGCGGCGGATGCCAGCGGCAATGCTGCTCTCGCTAACGATGCGCACCATGCCGATGTTGCCCGTGTTGGGCACATGGGTGCCACCACACAATTCTACCGAGTCACCATACTTGATGACACGCACATGGTCGCCATATTTCTCGCCAAAGAGTGCCATGGCCCCCATTTGACGTGCCTCGTCGATGGGCATTTCGCGATGCTCCTCACGGATGATGGCCTCACGAATCATCTTGTTGGCCAAATGCTCCACTTGACGGATCTCCTCGGGCGTAACCTTACGGAAGTGGGAGAAGTCGAATCGCAGCGAGTGCGGGTCAACGTAGGAGCCTTTCTGCTCGACATGGGTGCCGAGCACCTGACGCAGGGCAGCATGGAGCAAGTGGGTAGCCGTGTGGTTACACTCGGTGGCGTGGCGTGCCTCCAGATTGATGGCTGCATGGAGGGTTGCGTTCACGTCACTGGGCAATTTGGCAGTGATGTGAACCGGCAGATTGTTCTCGCGCTTGGTATCAGTCACCTCGATGACCTCGTCACCACAGGTGAGCGTGCCACGATCGCCTACCTGACCACCCATCTCAGCATAGAAGGGCGTGCGGTCAAGCACAATCTGGTAGAATGACTTGTTCTTTTGAGTCACCTTGCGATAACGCAGGATGTTCACGTCACACTCGGTGAGGTCATAGCCCACAAACTCGGTCACGCCATCCTTGAGCTCAACCCAGTCGGTGGCCTCGACAGCAGCCGCATTGCGGGCACGCTGTTTTTGTTTCTGCATCTCGACATTGAATTCCTCCTCGTTGACGGTCATGCCGTTCTCACGCAGGATGAGTTCGGTGAGATCCAAGGGGAAACCAAAGGTGTCGTAGAGCGTAAACGCCTCCTTGCCATCGACCACGGTCTTGCCGGCGGCCTTAGTGTCGGCAATGACTTTCTCGATGAGTTTCATACCCGTCTCCAGTGTGCGCAGGAAGGCTTCTTCCTCCTCCTTGGTCACGTGCTTGATGAGGTCAGCCTGTGCCTTAATCTCAGGATAGGCTTCACCCATGCTCTCGATGAGCGTGTCAATCAGGCGATACATGAAAGCATCCTTAAATCCCAAGAAGGTGTATCCATAGCGCACGGCACGGCGCAGGATGCGGCGGATGACGTAACCCGCCTTGGCATTGCTGGGTAACTGCCCGTCGGCTATCGAGAAAGCGATGGTGCGCACGTGGTCGGCAACGACACGCATGGCAACATCCACATCCTTGTTCTCGCCATATTTCTTGCCACACATCTCACCCAACTTGCCAATGAGGGGCTGGAAGACGTCGGTGTCATAGTTGGATTTCTTGCCCTGCAAGGCCATGCACAAGCGCTCCAGACCCATACCCGTGTCAATCACGCGGTTGGGCAACTGCTCGAGCGAGCCGTCGGCCTTGCGGTTATACTGCATGAAAACGAGGTTCCAAATCTCAATCACCTGGGGATTGTCCTTGTTGACCAGCGACGCACCGGGCACAGCTGCTTTCTCCTCATCGCTGCGCAGGTCGATGTGCACCTCGCTGCACGGTCCGCAGGGGCCCGTATCACCCATTTCCCAGAAGTTATCGTGACGGTTGCCATTCAGGATGTGATCCTTGGGCAGATGGGCCTCCCAGAAACCCGCAGCCTCGTCATCACGAGACAAGCCATCATTCTTGTCACCCTCAAACACCGTCGCATACAGGCAAGTGGGGTCAAGTTTATACACGTTGACCAGCAAGTCCCATGCCCAATCGATCGCCTCGTGCTTGAAGTAGTCACCAAACGACCAGTTACCCAGCATCTCAAACATCGTGTGATGATAGGTGTCGTGGCCCACCTCTTCCAGGTCGTTGTGCTTGCCGCTCACGCGCAGGCACTTCTGTGAATCGGCAACACGGCGCCACTGGGCGTCCTTATTGCCCAGGATAATGTCCTTGAATTGGTTCATACCAGCATTGGTAAACATGAGTGTGGGATCGTCCTTGATGACCATGGGAGCCGACGGCACAATGTGGTGGCCATGCTCCTCGAAGTAACGCTTGAATGTCTCGCGGATTTCTTTTGCAGTAAGCATAATATTATTCTTAATTTGTTATAAATGTTCGATTTTTATTGCGAAGTCTAAACTATTTGTTTATCTTTGCCGTGTTGTTATCAACCTGCAAAGTTACTTAATTCTATTCATTTGTGCAACACCATGCAAAATCTGGATAAAAAATTCTATAAAATAGGTGATGTTTCTGAGATTCTGGGAATCCCAGAGTCCACACTGCGTTACTGGGAATCGCAGTTCACTATCATCAAGCCCCGTCGCAACAAGAAAAACATCCGTTACTACACGCCCAGCGACATCGAGACCATCAGCAAGGTCTATTATCTAGTGAAAGAAAAAGGGCTGAAACTGGATGCCGCCCAAGCCCAGATTCGCCACAATCGCGATGGTGTTGACAAGCGCTTTGACGCCATCGAGCAACTCAAGAACATCAGGGAACAACTGGTCGCTTTTCAAAACGCGCTGGACAACCTGTTCCCAGGATAGCCCTCAACGATTAATACAGTTACAATAATCAGATCTGGCAGCACGAGAAATCTCGAACTGCCAGATCATTTTAATGAATTTTATAAACGTAATCTCTGGGTATATGATACGTTTGTCCTAGAATCTCATTCCCAGGGTAAGGGATAAGCGGTTGTTGTTGTCCTTCACATCGGCGCTCACGTTGGGCACATAGCCTAACTCGTCCTCATAGGGTGAGAAGGCGTTGTACACGCTATTGCGGATCTGGTGAACATAGGCCATGTCGGCATAGAATGACTTGTGATGATAGCCCAAGCCACAGGTGATGTGCTGAACAGTGTTGTCATACTGGTAGGTGGGATTGGTGCCAACAGTAGCGATGTTGTATTCATACTTGTCAACGCCGTCCTCGACCTGAGTGGTCTTGTAGCTGTAACCTGCACGCAGGCTCCAGTTGGGATTGAGGCGATACTCGCCACCCACGCGGATGATGTGAGAGGGCTTGAAATAAGTCTTCACATGGTCAGTCACATCATAGTACTCGTTGCCACGGTCGTTGCCGATGCGCATCGTCTGGTTGGCCACATACTCGTAGTCCAAGCTGATGATGCCACTCTTACCAACCACACCGGCCAGGCTGCCCATGAAACGCCAGGGCGTCTTAATGGTGTAGTTGCTCGTGTAATCATAACCATCGAATGTACCCAATTCGCCATTACTGCCCTTTTCGGCAGTGTAGAGGCGGTTGCCGTCCTGATAGCCAATGAGCGAGGTGCTCACATAGTAGGTGTCGCGCATGTCGTAATAGGTGGGCGTGTGGAAGGCGGCACCGATGCGCAAGGCCTGGGTGGGCTTCCAGATGAGGCCTAACTTGAAGTTGATGCCGGTACCCTCGCTATGCAGGTAGTTGTACAAGCCCCAATCGGCAGAAGTGTTCACGTCGGTCAATTCACTCAAGAACAGGTCATTGTCATCGGCCATGATATAGGGGTTGGTCAGCGACTCCTCATAGGACTGGAAACTCCTGTAGTCCAAGTCAAGGATGCCAAAATCAAGGCCAAAATACAGCTGGTTGGCGATGTTGCCGCCAAAGGCGATATTGTATTCGTCGGCATGACCACGCTCTTCTACCTCATAATTGGCAAAGCCCGAAGTTATTCCATCTTCATACAATCCAATCATCTTGTCGCCATAGGCATTGATGATGCCCACATAACCTCCATTCCTCGTGGGCATGTCAAACATGGTAACTGCTGCCCAGGGCGCATAACCGTCAAAATAAGGGTTGAAATCGTCGGTCCAATACAAGTCTTGATCAGTAAAAGGGCCGCTCGGGTTGTTATTGACAAACTCACTGGCAACATAGTTGCTCATTGAGGACTCGAGATTACCCACACCACCCATATAGCGGCGGTTAAACGACTTGATGCGGTTGTAAGTGAATCCGAAGTTCAGGTTGGGCACCGACTCGCTGTCCAGACGTATGGCACCCACATAACCCACATTGTTGACATTGAATTTGGTCTCTTTTGTGGTGGTGATGCCAGCCTTGGTGTTATTGAAGTCAAGGCCGAGGGTGATACCCAGGTCGCTATTGCGATAGACACCGATACCGGCAGGGTTCTGGGAGAGCGTCGACAGATCGCCTCCAAGGGCTCCGAAGGCTCCAGCCATTGACTGGAATCGTGCTGTTCCGCGCAAGTCGGTTTGGGACATCTGAAGGACATCAAAGGCATCCTGAGCGCTCATCAAGAGAGGAAGTCCGCACAACAGGAGGGCAAAAACTTTCTTCTTCATAGTTCAAAATGTTTAGATTAGTTCAACTAATACTGAATGATACGTGTGTGTTTGTGTGGATGAGGCTCAGTTTAGCGACGATGTCCACCTCCACCCGATGAACCGCCGTGACTGCCACCGCCGCCACCAGAGCTACGACTGCTGCTACTGCTGCCACTGCTATAGCCGCCACTGGAGCGTGAACCGCTGCTGTAGCTGCCGCTTGAGCGTGAACCGCTGCTGTAGCTGCCGCTGGAACGTGACACGCTGCTGGGGCTGCTGCTAGAACGTGATACGCTGCTGGAGCGAGATACACCACTGGAACGCGATACGCTGCTACTGCGTGAAACGCCACTGCTGCTACGCGAGCCCAAATTACCGCTAGAGGAGCGAGAGGTGCCAATTCCGCCACGACTGCGGCTCGGAACTGAGCTGCGGCCCAGGTTATCACCACGTGAGCCAGCAGCACTGCGACCACCACCTACACGGCCACGGGTATTACGGTTATCGGCAAGGCCAACATTCCTGTGAGTGGATCCGCCGCTAGTGCCATGAACGCGGTCAGGCCTCGGGCGATGTCCCCAATCAGCATAGTTGTGTGGCCTATAGTGCCAGTTATCCCAGCCATAGAAACCGGGCCACCAGTGGGAATAATGCCAGTGGTCGAGGCCCCAACCCCAATAGTAGCCGCCCCAGTAGACAGGACGATACCAGCCATAGCTGAAGGTATACCATGGGTCATACCATCCAACTCTCCAGGGATAATAGGATCCCCAAGAATACCAGGGATAATAGGAACTAGCCCAATTCCATCCATAGGATCCGTAGAATGAATCAGACCCGATGATGAGGTTGATGCTCGGTGACTCGTCATAATAGAGTTCCACCAAGTCTTCATCGTCACTCAGGATGACGATGTCAGGATTGTAGAATCGCTCGATGCGGCGGGTGTTGGCAAAGGCCTCCTCAAAGATGGTATCGCCATTGAGATCCACCTCATAGTTTGATTCATACTCTCCTCCGCGGCGGTTGTACTCGTCAACGTCTCGCTCAACACGATAGTTGCTGTTAGCAGCCACCTTATAGGTCTCGGGCACCTCGCCATAAACGGCGATAGTCTTAGCGGGCTTCACGACCTTAACGGTCTTGCCCTCAGTCGATTTGGACGATGAAGCATCATAATAAATGTCGTCATAGTCCTGGGCTTGAACAATTGTGGCAGCACTCAGCGCCATCAGGCCCAACAATGTTAAAACACGGTACTTCATAATCTATTACGTTTAAAAAATTCGTTAATATTCGTTTGTCTTTTAGACCAAATTGTATTTGAAAAGTTTAAGATATGTTTAAAAATCATTCAAAAACGCTGCAAGTTATAAAGTAATGTGATACAATAGCTTTTTTTGATAGTGAAAAAATGCTAAATGCAACATTTTTAACAATATAGCATGCACGTGTTATTTGCAAATACCATGCCATTATGTAAATAAAAACAAAAAAACCACCCCAAAAGTATCGACAAAATGGCTACCTTTGCCGACAAATATGGGAAGAGAAAAGACATTCAGATTTAAACAATTCGCTGTTTTGAACGACCGCACGGCGATGAAAGTGGGCACTGATGGCGTGCTGCTGGGCGCTTGGTGCCCTGTCGAGGGCGCACGGCGCGTGCTTGACGTGGGGACCGGTTGCGGAGTGATTGCCCTTATGGTCGCTCAGCGCAATAGTGAGGCGCATATCGACGGCATCGACATCGACCCGGGTGCCATCGAGGAAGCGACACTTAACTTCGCCGCATCGCCGTGGAGCGAGAGATTGACTGCCATGATGGCTGACTTCAACCACATGACCAGCACTGACAGCTATGACCTGATTGTCTCCAACCCACCCTATTTCACCGACAGCCTGCTGCCACCCGATGCGGCTCGCACGCTGGCGCGCCACACGGGGTCACTCTCCTATCGCCAACTCATCGAGGGAGCAGCACAACGGCTGACCGATGGCGGCATGTTGGCATTGATCTCACCCACCGAGGCCGAGGGCGCCATTATTGAGGCGGCTGCTTTTGCCTCGCTGCCCATGAAAAACATCACTCGCGTTATTCCTGTCGAGGGAGCTGCCGTGAAGCGCATACTGTGGCTGTTGTCGCGGCGCGAGATGCCTTACCGTGAGGAGTACTTGACCATTGCCCACCGCGATGGCAGCTTCACCAGCGAATACATCGCCTTGACCAGAGATTTTTATCTGAAAATGTGACAAGATTGGCACAAAAAAACAAAAGTCCCGAGACGTTTTGTCAATCGGGACCTATATGTTCTGTGTCTTGTCATGCTTCACCAGCAGTTTGACACACGGTTGAAGTGTTTTATTATTAAGAAAAAGTCAGTTTATTTCGTTTGAAGCCTTTAATCTTCATTGAAGTCAATATAAAGACTGATGAGAAACCAAAAAGTTTAATCACCTTCTCACATTTAACACTCGTTAACTTTAAACCATTGTTTTGCCCTCTAATCTCCCCAAAAATGGGGAGAAAAAAGACACAAAACACTAAAAAGATGGGATTGTATTAGTACTTGGATGACAGTAATTTTGCAGATTGGAATATTATAGATGCACATAACATGGCAAAGAAACAAGATATAAACAATAATAATAAGGTCACCCGCCTCCTGGATAACGAACCTGTAGGCATGACCGTGCAGGTAGTGCGTGTCATGGGTGACGGAGCCTTCCGTCAGCGCTTGCTCGAGATGGGCTTTGTGCGCGGCGCAAAAGTCACCGTCCTCAAGAACGCTCCGCTGCAAGATCCCGTCGAATATATGATCATGGGCTCACACATCTCGCTGCGCCATAGCGAGGCGGCCCAAGTTGAGGTCACCGACAAGGATGCTGCCTTCTGCGATATGGAGGATGCCTATAACGGCACGGTAGAGACCTCGGTTGCCGGCGTTGACCCGATGGCCGACGATGTGCTGCGTGTCGTCCTCGTGGGCAACCCCAACTGCGGCAAGACCTCACTGTTTAACAACGCCACTGGTGCTAAGGAGAAAGTGGGCAACTATGGCGGCGTGACCGTTGACAGCAAGGAGGGTTGGTTCAACGTGGGTGGACGCCGCGTGCAGCTCGTCGACCTGCCCGGCACCTACTCGCTCACCGAGTATTCACCCGAGGAGATGTATGTGCGCACCTACATCCGTGACCATCACCCCGATGCCATTATCAACATCGTGGATGCCGGCAACCTGGAGCGCAACCTGTATCTCACCACCCAAGTGATGGACATGAACATTCCCATGGTCATAGCCCTGAACATGTGGGACGAGCTGGAGAAGAGCGGTGACAAACTCGACACCGAGATGCTGGGGCGATTGTTGGGCGCGCGCATGGTGCCGCTCACTGCCTATAACGGTCACGGCGTGGACGATGTGCTGCAAGCAGCCATGGACGCCATCGACGAGAGCGAACAGGAAACCCATCACCACAATGTGAACTACGGCACCCTCATCGAGGACGGCTTGAAAGAACTGGGCGACAAGTGTCCCGATCTTGACCGTTACACCGTGCTCAAGATCATCGAGAACGACAAGCATGCATTGGCATTGCTGGAAGGACAAGACAACGTCCAAGAGGTGAAGGATGCCGCTGCCAACCTGCGTCAACGCATCGAGCGCAACTACAACGATGACATCGTGAGCATCATCACCGACCTGAAATATGGCTTTGTGCGCGGCGCGCTTGCCGAGGCGCTCACGCCCAACCCCGACCGGGCCACCGACGAGACCAAACCCGGCTATTCACTCGACCGCCTGCTCACCAACCGCTGGCTGGCGTTGCCCATTCTGCTGGTGCTGATGTGGCTCATGTTTGAGGCGACCTTCACCTTGGGAGCATACCCACAGGAATGGATCGAGAACGGCATCGGCTGGCTGGGCGAATGGATCGGCAGCACGATGCCCGACGGCATCCTGCGCGACCTGATTGTTGACGGCATCATCGGCGGCGTGGGCGGTGTGCTCGTGTTCCTGCCACAAATCCTGATTCTGTTCTTCTTCATCTCGCTGCTTGAGGATAGCGGCTACATGGCGCGCGCTGCATTCATCGTGGACCGCGTCATGCACCGCGTGGGATTGCACGGAAAGTCGTTTATCCCTTACCTGATCGGCTTTGGCTGCGGAGTGCCTGCCATCATGGCGACTCGCACGCTTGAGAACCGCCGCGACCGCCTGGTAACCATCCTCACCATCCCGTTCATGTCGTGCTCGGCGCGACTGCCGTCCTATCTGCTACTCGTTGCGGCGTTTTTCACCGCCAAGCAGGGCCTCATTCTCATGAGCATCTATCTGGTGGGAATCATTGTGGCTGGCATCACGGCTATTGTGTTGAGCAAGACACTGTTGAAGCACGACAAGACCCAGTTTGTGATGGAACTGCCCCCCTACCGCAAGCCCACGGCGCGCAATGCCACCATCCACATGTGGAGCAAGGGTAAACAGTACCTGCAAAAGATGGGTACCATCATCCTCGCGGCATCCATCATCGTGTGGGCATTGGGCTATTTCCCCCGCCACGAGGGACAAACGCCACAAGAGCAAATCGAGAACTCGTTCATGGGCCAGATGGGTAAAGCCATCGAGCCTGTTGTGGCACCACTGGGCTTTAACTGGCAGATGGGCGTGAGCGTGCTCACCGGCGCTGCCGCCAAGGAGATTGTCGTCTCGACGATGGGCGTGCTCTACACCGGCGAAGCCGATGCCGACGAGGAATCCGCGCCCCTCAAGGAGAAGCTCCAGACAGCCACCAAACCCGATGGCAGCCATGTGTTTAACCCGGTTGTGGCCTACTCATTCATGCTGTTCATCCTGCTCTACTTCCCCTGCATAGCGGCACTTGCCGCCATCAAGCGTGAGGCGGGCACCAAGTGGATGGTGTTTGAGATCTTCTACACCACGGGCGTGGCATGGCTGATATCATTCATCTTCTATCAACTGGCGACATTATAATCGCTCGTACTTTTTTAAAAACCACGAATTTCATTTAACTAATCAAGCCCCCGCGCTCTTATAAACTACGAATACACTAATTGGACTAATTTAGCATCCGCACGTTGAGGGTTTTAGAAGACAAGAAGGACAAGAAGGACAATTAATAATTTTAATTTATAATTTGTTTTAATTTCCCGTGCGCAGCACGGTTATAGTTCTAGGCGTCTCACAACGTCAATGGATCATATAATTTATGGATAATTCATGGTAATTACATGTGAAAAATAAAACCTTGGGCCTGGGGCCAAACAATGTAATTCGTAGTTTATATAATGTTGTTCTAGTAGTTTCAATGTTGTTGCAGTTGTTAGAAAACGAGCGTGGATGCTTTAGTTTCCTGCTTTTCTTTGCCATGTGAGGAATTATTGCTAATTTTGTCACATTATTATATATGAGTGACTTTTTCAAGACCGTGAAGGGTGTCTCTCAAGGCATTTACCGCGAGAAGATGAGCCGATTCCTGGCGTTTGCCGAACCTGTGTCGAGCGCCGAGGAGGCACGCGCCGTCATCAAGCGCTATGCCAACGAGTACCATGACGCGCGCCACTGCTGCTGGGCCTACATGATAGGGACCGAGCGCAACGAGTACCTGAGCAGCGACAACGGCGAGCCCAGCGGAACAGCGGGCAAACCCATCCTGGGGCAGATCAACTCATTTGAATTGACCAACATCGTCATCGTAGTCATCCGCTACTTTGGAGGCATCAAGCTGGGCACTTCAGGCCTCATCGTAGCTTACCGCGAGGCGGCCAAGCTGGCCATCGAGGCAGGCGAGATCCTCGAGTGCCACGAGCAGGCGCGGCTGTCGTTCACCTTCCCCTACCTGAGCATGAATGATGTGATGAAGGTTGTCAAGAAGAGCGACTTGAAGGTGGTGGAGCAAGCCTTTGATAACGTGTGCTCGATGACCATCGAGGCCGACGCCGACAAGGTGCCGGGACTGCGGGAGCAGTTCGCTGGCATCGACGGCACCAGCATCATATCATAACAACGAATTGCACGAACTACACTAGTGTAATTCGTGGACAGTTATGAGAACGCGGCAGCCAAATCAGTCTAATTCGCTTAAAAAATATTTTCACGTGAATTATCGTGAATTAATCATATAATTAATGAATAATTCACGGTAATTACATGTAAAAAAAAGCCTTCGTGGCTTCGCGCCTTTGCGTGAGGAGCCAGAGCACGGCAGCCAAATTAGTCTAATTCGCTTAAAAATATTTTCACGTGAATTATCGTGAATTAATCATATAATTAATGAATAATTCACGGTAATTACATGTAAAAAAAAGCCTTCGCGGCTTCGCGCCTTTGCGTGAGGAGCCAGAGCACGGCAGCCTTCGATTAATTCGCGAAATGCGTAGTTTAACTTTGGCGTTGTTGCCAGAGGAAGCGGACGCGGACGTGGTCGTCGCCGTCGATGGTGATGCTCATGTGTGACTCCATGGAGTCACTGTCATCGATGACAAACTGGGCGGTCTCGCCATAGTGGGTCTCCTTGATGAAAGACAACTCCATGCGGCGAATGAAATAGTGGTCATAACAGTCCATGTCAAACATGTTCATCAGCAGTGAGAGGTAGCGCACGGTGTTGACGTGACGGTTGAAGTCACAGTCCATGTAACCGAAGGTGTAGTCCACAGCGTGACCCTGCTCGATGGGGCGCAAACGGCTCTGCGGCTCGATGGGGCAAGGGATGTCCGATACATTCTCCCTGATGTAGCCCAGTTTCTCGATGTCCACACTTGCCCTCGTGTTCATGTCGATGACCATCCAGATGGTGCGCACATAGCCCAGAGGCCTGCCGTTCTCGTCATCAAGCCTCATGTTGCGCTGCGAGAAATGGCGGTTGTAGTCCTCAATCCATGTGGTGAGCTTGTAATTGGTGTTCACCTTGGGATACTCGGTCATCTCAATAGCCACCCGCGACAGCACCCACACTTGGTTGTCACGAATGAGGCGCTCATAGCCCACGCCCCACGAGTTGGCATGCAACGTGGCCACCTCGATGATGCGGGTCATCAACAGCGTCAAGGGCAACTCGCCCTGGGGATTGCACTCGCCAGCAGCGAGATAATAGGTCTTAGAAAACTCTTTCATCACAATCGGTTGGTCTTTTTTAACAGATAAGCATCTAGTATCACTAGGGCGGCCATCGCCTCGACGATGGGCAAGGCCCGGGGCACTACACACACGTCGTGCCGCCCACGGGGCTGCAATGTCACAGCATTGCCGTCATGGTCAACGGTGTCGATGGGCCGCATGAGCGTGGGCACCGGTTTGAAAGCGATGCGCATGACGATGTCCTCGCCATTGCTGATGCCACCCTGTATTCCGCCAGAATGGTTGGTCACCGTCCCAATCGAGCCCTCAGGACGTTTCTCAAACACATCCATCACCTCGCTGCCGCGCTTTGTCGCCATCTCAAAGCCGTCACCATATTCAAAGCCGTGCACCGAGGGGATGCTCATCATCGCTGCCGCCAACTGGGCATGCAGTTTGCCGAACACCGGCTCACCCAAGCCAGCGGACACTCCCTTGACCGTGCAAGAAACGATGCCACCCAGTGTGTCTCCCTCAGCAATCACGCGTTCCAGTTCCTCGGTGGAGACGCAAGATTCTGTGGCGCTAACAACTGAGACGCAAGATTTTGCGTCTCTACATTGATGGCCCATACGATCGATTGAGGCCTCGATGGTGATTCCCAGCGTGGCAAGTGCCTGGATGGCGATGCCGCCTGCCACCACGCGCGCCACGGTCTCACGGGCCGAAGCCCTGCCGCCGCCACGCGGGTCACGGATGCCATATTTGGCCTGCCAAGTGAAATCGGCATGATTGGGCCGATAGACGCTGGCCAATTCCTTGTAATCATCGCTGCGGGCATCGGTGTTGCGCACGACAAAGCCAATGGGCGTGCCCAGGGTCTCGCCCTGCCAGATGCCTGACAACACTTCTACCCTATCCTTCTCGTCGCGGCTGCTGGAACCTGTGGTCTGGCCCGTGCGACGACGGTCCACAAAGCGTTGAAGGGCTTCCAGGTCAATCTTCACACCTGCCGGCATGCCATCAAGCACGCCGCCCATCGCTGGCCCGTGGGACTCGCCAAAAGTGGTGAGTGTCAATATCTTTCCGATGGTGTTCATGCTATTCTATGCGATTAAGTCAACAACCTCAGCACCCACAAAGGCGACCAGGGTCTCAGGGTTAATCTTGAACTGCAATCCACGCACACCCGCGCTCACATAGATGTAATCGTGCAGGATGCAGGTCTCGTCGATAAACGTCGGGAACGGTTTCTTCATCCCCACGGGTGAGCAACCGCCACGGATGTAGCCCGTCGTGGGCAGCAACTCCTTCATGGGAATGAGGTCCACCTTCTTGTTGCCTGACACACGGGCGGCCTTCTTCAGGTCCACCTCCTCGGCACCCGGAATGACACAAACGAAGTGGCCCGTTTTGTCACCTTGCAGCACGAGGGTCTTGAACACCTGCTCGATGTCCTCGCCCAACTGGTCGGCAATATGTTGTGCCCCCAAGTCAGTCTCGTCCACCTCATAGGGGATGAGTTCATAGTCAATCGAGGCCGCGTCGAGCAATCGGGCCGCATTGGTTTTAGATAAACGTGGAGATGCCTTAGCCGAGCCCGAGGTAGCTTGACTCTGCATTTGGCTTGCACCCGTTTTTGCGTTTTTTTTCATCGTTTCTTGATTTATTCGGCAAAGTTAGTGTAAATTTGCGCACTAAAAGATTGTAAACAAACAAAATTTAAGAATAAGTGAAATGAAAAAATTCTTTTTTGCCGCATTTGTGACCATCGCAGGATGGCTCAACATCCAGGCTCAATCCATGCCTGCACCCGAGAAGTACAACGATTACATAGAACAAGTGGCCCAAATGGATACCAAGAAGGCCGAATTCCTGATGGCAGCAACCATGGAGACCCTTGCTAAAGATCCCAAGGCCTACCGCCAGATGATGGAACTGGCCGAGCGCCGTTTCAGCGACCCAGCCGATCCCATTCACAACGAGACACTGTATATGGCCGTGCTGAAGCATGCCAGCGAGAAGTTTGTCTTGAGTGCTGCCGAGAAGGAAAAACAGCGCCTGCTGTATGAGGGTGCCAAGAAAAACATGATTGGATCAATCGCTGTCGATTTTGACTATGTGACACCCAACGATAAGACTACCCATCACCTCAAGGACCTCAAGGCCGACAACATCCTCGTGTACTTTAACAATCCCGATTGCGAGTCATGCGAGAAAGTGAAGGAGCGCCTGACCAATAGCGAGCTTATCAATCAACTCGTTAACGACAAGAAACTGATTGTGCTGGGCATCTACCCCTATGATGACCAGAAGCTGTGGAAGAAAGCCGCTTATCCCAAGATGATGATCAACGGCTGGAACCAGAGCGGCAGTATCGAGCACAACGAGCTCTATGACCTGCCCACCCTGCCCTGTTTTTATCTTCTTGACAAGGACTTCAAGGTGCTGATCAAGAATGAGGGCAGCCTGAATAAGGTTGAGGCTATGCTCAAAGACCTGGCTACCGCCAAGGCTACTGGCCCTGCTCCCGCACCCGAGGCTACTGCAAAGCATGGCCTCCAGCCTAGCAGACCCGCCATCCAGCCCGAAAAGCCCAGGCCTGCCAGCATCCCCGCTCCTGCCGATGACCCCAACACGGCCCGCAGTGAGCAGTTGTTTGATTATCTGATTAGCAACCAGGGACAATCGTTATATGACAGCCTCTCAGACAAAGTGAAAGAGCAAGTGAAGCCCGAGATGTTTGACGGCGCGCTCACCCAAATCGAGGGCAAAATGGGCAAGTACCAGAGCCATGAGGCATGGGAAATCCAAGAGATCCAAGGCATGAAAGCTTACACCTCAATGATGAACTTTGAGAAGGGCCAGCTGGGTTTGGTCATCATCTATGACGAGGACGGCAAGGCCATGGGCATCAACCTTGTTCCTGCCCAAGCGTTGAAGAAGAACTAACTAATCGAACATAGCTGAGCCTGACCCCGATTATCGGGTCATGCGCTTAAGGATATTGTAGCTGGGGAGCATGCCAAGTTCCCCAGCTTTACTTAGGTCGGCTACGCCCAGGTTCTTGTTGCCCAATCTCAGGTAGAGCAAGCCACGGTTATAGTAGGCCTCGGCAAAGTCGGGCTTGAGCTGGATGGCCGTCGAATAGCTGCTGATAGCGCTGGTATAGTCGGTTTGCAGCATATAGGCATTGCCCTTGTTGTAATGGGCATAGGCATTCTTGGGCGAGAGCTTGATGACTTGCTCCAGGTCGGCAATCACCATGGCGAGCGCAGCCATGTTCTGGCGCTGGCGCAGCATGGACTGGGTTTTGGCGTCAGGAGCATCAGCAAGCGACTCATCATCATTCTTATCACGAACCTGTGCCATGCGGTACTGGATATAGTGGGCATCGGCACGCAGGACGTAGGCCAGCACAAACTCAGGGCTTTGGGCGATAGCGGCATCGGCATCGCTGACAGCGGCATCAGGATTCTTCAATAGCAAATAATCCAATCCGCGGGCAAAATAGTCAACGCTGCGAGGATTGGCCATGCTCAACAAGCTGTTATAATACTCGATGTTAGAGAAATGGCGCTGGATCTCCTCCTCGCCCAACTGTGGCTCACCGCACACGAGCGTGAGTTTGCCGGGCAACAGTCGCGTGTCATTGACGTCGGCCATCTCGCGGGTGATGTGGGTGTTGCCGTTCAACTTATTATCCTGGGCATAATAAGAGAGCGTGAACATGGGCATGGGTTCCACCTCGATGTTGTCGTTCTGGATGTGTCCTCGCTGACGATTGGCATACTCGGGCTTTACGGGCTCGGTCTCGGTCACCGTGAGCAGTGTGTTAAAACGGTTGATGATTTCCTCGGCAGTCTCGGGCTCATCGTTCCCGTTGAGCACGCGTTGCTCGGCTTTCTTGATGGCAGCCGTGGCCTCGATTTCAGCGGGATTGAAGTTAGAGACATGCGTCTTCTTGCGGCGGAAAATCGCCATCGCGTGCTCATAGTCGGCATCACCGCCCTTGTGGTCGCCCATGCGGCGCTTAGCCTCGCCACGCGCCATGTAGCCAGCCTCAAACTCGGGATATTTCTTCAAGATAGACGTAAAGTCCTTAGCCGCCTCGCGATACTGTCCTGTGCGCATATACAACAAGGCGCGGTTATAAAGCGCCATAAAGTTGGCTGGATTGCTCTTGAGAACGAAACTAAAGTCACTGATCGCCTTATTGTTATCGCTCACCTCGGCACGCAGCAATCCACGGTTGAAGTGTGCTTCCACGCTGGCCGGTTCAAGGCTCAACGCATAATCATAGTCGGCCATCGCCCCAAAGTAATCGTCAAGATTATACTTCATGTAGGCACGGTTGATAAAGTAGCCCGCATATCGTGGCTCAAGCATGATGGCACTGTCCATATCGGCCAACGCGTCCTCAAAGTCACCTCGGGTACGGGTCGAGATCTCGGCCCGCATGACATAGGCCGTGGCATTATTCTTGTTCAACTCGATGCCCTTGTTCAGATTCTCGAGCGCTGCTGTAGTATCCTTGCGCTCAAGGTTCATCTGGGCCAAGCCGATATAAGCGCGGTCATTACGGCGGTCAAGTGAGAGCAGCCGGTCAAAGGACTGCTGGGCATCATCATAGTTCTTGAGGGCCGTTTGACAGATGGCACGGTTGATGAGCAGGTTCTTATCTTCAGGCATCAGTTTCAACCCCGCGTCATAATCCTCGACAGCACCCTTGTAATTTCCCAGATTCTGACGGGCCACGCCACGCACCTGATAGGCATCGACGATAAACGGATTGCGCTCGATGGCCAACCCGGCATCTTGCTCGGCACCTCCATAATCCTCCAGACTGATTTTTGCCACCGAACGATAGAAATAGGGTTCAGCCAGAAACGGCTTGGCCTTAATTGCCTGGTTAAAGTATTGGATAGCAAGGATATAGTCCTCAAAGTAGAGCGCATTACGCCCGATGTTTACCACCTGGTCGGTGTTGATCTGGGCAAACGCCGACAATGCCGCTCCCGTGAGAACCAGCAGCATTGCCAATCGACGATATATGGCCGTTATATGATTCATAACTGCATTAATAACGGCAAAAGTAGTTTAAAATTTCGCGACCACCAAAAATCCCCCAGCCAGCACTACATTTTTCACATTTCATCGCATTATTTCTTAAAAGAGGCTAAAGGATTTGGCTGGGAGGGAAAAAGGTGCTAAATTTGCATGAATTAGGCCATGCCTAAACAAAACCAAGTTGGATTAGTTTTCTATTTGGCTTGCACTAATTTTATAATAGATTGAAACAATACATCGATTAAACATCATGAGAAAATATATCGTCTTGAGCCTCTTGATTGCCATTTTGCTAGCGCCAGCAACGATGGATGCCCGCAAGAAGAAAGACAAGAAATATAACAAGAAAACGGTGAACGTGGAGAAAGTCACCGCCAATGTTGACCAGCCCATGCGCGAGATTGCCATTACCAATCCCGCCCAACAATTGTATGGCGAATGGGATATCATGACCATGCGCAAGAAAAAGGTCTATACCATGGAGCGAGCCTATCTATACCTTGACTTTGCCGGCGGCAACAAGGTGTACGGCAACAATGGCTGCAACACCATCAACGGCACCTTCCAACTGAAGGGGAACGAAATCATGTTTAGCGATTTCATCTCTACTGATCGGTCGTGCCACAATGTCACCAACGAGAAGACCATCATGCACAGTCTTGCCGACGTGCGCCGTTATACCCTCACCACACAATACAACGCCCAGTACCTGAACCTGATGAATGCCAAGGGTAACGTGGTACTGGTGCTCAAGCGCCATAACCTCGATGCCATGAATGGGGCTTGGCTGGTGAAAGAAATCAACAGCGAGAACGTGAGCGAGCAGAACATGCGTCTGGTGATAGATGCGGTCGAGAAAACCATCCATGGCGACACGGGCTGCAACATCATCAACGGCATCATCACGCTGGACCACACTAAGGACATGGCCATCCAGTTTGAGGACCTCCACTCCTCTCAATATGAATGTGAGGCCATCGAACTTGAGACCTCGCTGCTCCTGGCCCTCGAGAGAACTGAATCGTGCAAACGCATCAACCAGAACGAGATGGCCTTGCTCGACAACAAGGGCAACATCGTGCTGATGCTGCAACGCATTTTCTTGCGATAACTGAAACCTACCTGGTAAACAGCAATCCCTCGAAGTTTAAGAAGTCAACCTGCCCTTTATCGTTGACCGAGAGTGAGAACTGGCTGACAACCAGTTGTGCGTCACTATTTTTAAAGATGAGGTTTGCGGGCGACTCATTAGTCCATTTCTCTTGATCAAGAGCTATCAATGCTTTCACGCTCACGGTAAACGTTTGCGGCACACCGGTTTTAGAGTCAACGACAATCGTCATCGCGTCACCGTCAATCTCAAAATCGCGGCTCCACGCAATCCATTCCATGTGACTTAATCCGGCAGGAACCGTCATTAGCTTGATCAACTCACGATTGGAGTAGTATTCATAGCCATTTGACGTTGACCCGTCATTTTCCTGCCTGGCAATCCTGCCCAATACTACGTCCTTGCCAATCAAGTCCTTCAGGGCTCCATATCGATAGAAATCATGGATATAGTCCAGTTTGCTATCAATGGAGGCTGCGGTCTTTTTATCCACTTTGTTGGCCCAAGCCTGATACTGGTCACCCGTCAAGGGGAACTGTGTAAGTCCTGAGGCTGTGAAGGCGTTGCGAGCCTCTTTTTTCAACTCGTTGAGCGTGACATTGGCAATGCTCTGTGGACCCACCGATATGAGCAGCAGGATGACGGCAAAAGAAGTGGGAATAATCCAGATGCGCTTGTTGCGTGTGAAAATCAACCACAGGCACACCGCATAGCACCACACATTGAACACCAGCAGGTAAAGACGGCTCACCGTGATGCCATAATCGCTCAATCGACGGCCGATGGCCACTGTCATCAACGCCAGCAGCGGTAGCATCGCCACCGGCAACAAGCGCGTCACCCACTTGAACAAGCGGTTACCCTCCAAGTGCTGGATGGGATATGTGATGTAGATGAGCAGGATCATCAACACCATGCTCACTGTCACCATATAGCTCACGCCCCCCACGGGCAACTTCCACTGGAACAGGATTTGGGCCGCATAGACATAGAGCGTGACCATGTACAGCACCAGTAACGGGATGAAGAGGTATTGCACAACCCCCTTGGAAAAACGGGAGAACTCCACCACCGTATCCACATACTTGTTCCTCCCCTTGGGGATGATATTCATGAACAGTGTGGGGGCAAGCATCGTCATGCACACCGCAGCGATGTCGCCAAAAAGATTGTCGTCCACTTGAAGACCGAAGAGCATCTTCAATGACTCCAAGAAGAGATTCAAGCCAACGGTCAGAATGCCGCCAATGGCGGTTGACATGGCTAGGGCCAACACCGTGCGCATGGAGTAGTTCCAGAACTGCACATCCTGACGCTTGCGATAGAAACAGGCGACAAACACTGACAGCGACATCGCCGCGATGGTAGCGCTCACCGCTATCAGCTGGGTTGTGGAGAAGCGGTCAAAACGAGACAGATAGACCGACACGGCAAGCCATGCAGCATGCACCACCAGCTGAACCGCTAATGCTAGCTTCCAATTCTTAAAATCCTCGGTGATGAGCGATAGCGCGACGGCAAGCACCGCACCCGTGGCAGGATAAAAGACCCAGAAAAAGTCTTTCATATAGCCCAACGAGCCGCCATGGTTGAGATAGATGAGATAACATCCCAGCAACAGCGTGAGCAGCATCGCAATCGGGAAACGCTTAAAACTCAAGCCGAAACGGCCAATCAACGTCTTGAGAGAAAACTTCTTGAGGATACCCATAGCCTAGTGTCGTGTATATCTATTACAAATTATTAACGGAAACCATCCCATAAAATTGCATGCGCGCTACTTCACCGCAGCCACGATGCCTGCCCACTTGAAGCGTGAAAACGAAATATGGCAAATGAGACAAATAATTTGCACACTTTAATATTTTAGTCTACCTTTGTCGGCCGAAAAAACAAATGCAGTATGGCGGCTTGTCGCTCGTTAACATGATGGTTGCGAGAGGAAAGTCCGGGCAACACAGAGCGTCACATTTCTTAACGGGAAGCTATGGGTGACCATAGGGTTTAAGGTGACAGAAAACAACCGCCGCGACCTCACGTGTGAGCATTGCGGCAAGGGTGAAAAGGCGGGGTAAGAGCCCACCGGGCATTGTGGTGACACAGTGCGCCGCACCACCTGTGAGTTGCAAGTTCATGTATACCGGCATCTAAGGGCTGCTCGTCCATTGTCGGGGGGTAGAACGCTATACCGCGCGCAGCAATGCGCCGGACAGATAAATGACAGGCACCAACCCGTCACAGGGATGGCACAAAACCCGGCTTATAGCCATACTGTGTTTTTTTTTGATTATTGCATGATGGCCTTGTTCTTGCCCCACTCAACGATGAAACAATGATGACTGACCTGTCACGTGAGGGGCGCCGAATGAGAATAAAGACTTACAGATTATATGGCAAGAAAAGAAGAACTTGTGCGCGTTTGGCAACGCACCCTTGATTACCTCTATAATCAGCGCCCAGCGTTTGAACGACAGGGTGCTGCAGGTTACAAGCCCGGTCTTGACAACAGCATAGCCCTTGACAAGATGTACAAGGAACCGCACAAGCATTACCGCATCATCCACATCGCCGGCACCAATGGCAAAGGGTCGACAGCCCACATGCTCGCCTCATGCCTTCAGGAGTGTGGCTACCGGGTGGGACTGTTCACCTCGCCTCATTTCGTCGACTTCAGGGAGCGCATCCGTGTGAACGGCAAGAAAATCAGCCGCAACTTTGTGATACAATGGGTTAATGACTACCTGAAGAAAGACACGCCTGAGGATTTTAACCCCTCCTTCTTTGAGCTCGTTTCCACTATGGCATTTGACTATTTTGCCTGGCGCAACGTCAATGTCGCGGTCATCGAGACAGGATTAGGCGGGCGACTCGATAGCACAAACATCGTCACGCCCGAGATCAGCGTCATCACCAACGTGGGACTGGAGCATCAACAGTTTCTGGGAAATACGATTGAGGAAATCGCACACGAGAAAGCCGGCATCATCAAGCACGGCAAGCCTGTTGTCGTGGGGCGCGCCAGCGATGCCGTGAGGGATGTCATTGCCGAAGAGGCCAAACGCCTTTATGCCGAAGTAAAATTTGCACAAGACAAGCCCGAGGTGACCGGCTCAGCCCACATCGACAATGTGCTTCGTCTTACCACCAAGAGCTTTGGCACGATTGACTGTGAACTCACGGGCGATTATCAGGTTGAGAACGCCAACGCGGTGCTTGTCACGCTCAACATGCTCAAGCGCATGAAATACCGCATCAAGACCGATGCCGTGTATCGAGGCTTTGCACGCATTACCGAGAACACCAGCCTCATGGGACGTTGGATGAAACTCGGCGAGAATCCCACCATCATCTGTGACTCGGCCCACAACCCTCCCGGGATGGAGACCATCATCAGGCAACTCAAGCGCGAACAATACACCAAACTGCACATGGTGATGGGCTTCATGGCAGACAAGGATGTAATCTCCATGCTTAAACTGCTGCCCGACAAGGCCCTCTACTATTTTACCCAGGCCCAAACCTCACGCTCAATGACAGCCGATGACCTGAAAGCACTCGCTGAAAAGGTAGCCTTGAAAGGCGATACTTACAATCACGTCAACGACGCGCTGCAAGCCGCCATCAAAGCCGCCGAGCCCAAAGACCTCATTTATGTGGGCGGCAGCATGTATGTCCTGGCTGAGTTATTTGCTGCTCTAGGATACGGCGACAAGGATTAAAGAACAGTATAATAATGTCATCTCCAGCGCTTAATTTTGCTTTGTGCTGGAGATGCTTTGTTTTTATATAGCCGGTTGCGCCAACTGTCCAACTGGCACCAAGAAACGTGGTCAAATCCTGTGTTGTTGATTTTTTTTGTTTTTTATGTAGTGCAAATCTTGAATAATTAACCCAAAAATTGTATCTTTGCAACTGGATTTGATAGTACGCATGATTATACTATTGAATACCACATGATTTCACATCTGGCATCCAATGAATAAGCAAAACAACGACAGCAATCCACAAGAGTCCGGCCTACAGTCTAACTCAATATCACCGTCCCACGTTGACAATCCGCCATGCGGCTTGCTCGCCAATGACCATGTGCAGGTCCTGTGCTGTAGTGGAACGTCATGCTACGGCATGGGAAGCCTCCAAATCATTGACAAGTTTATCCACGCTATCGGTGACCATGACTTGGGGAGCCGTGTCGATGTGGTTGCTACAGGCTGTTTCGGCTTTTGTGCCAAAGGGCCCATCGTCAGGATCATGCCCGACAACACCACCTATGTTCAGGTCAAGCCCGAGGATGTCGAGGAAATCATTCAATCCCATATCATTGATGGCAAACAGGTAGACCGCCTGCTCTATATCGAGAGCACCGCCAACCAGCTAATTGATGATGTCAAGCACTGGAACTCACCGCTGCACGTATCGCTTGACGCTATGCTCAACGATTACATCTATGAGATTGGCGGCAAGAAATTTTTCTCGGTGCTCTCCTACAAGATCGACCCCGAGAAGTGCAGGGGCTGCAGTGCGTGCAAGCGCAACTGCTCGAGCAGTGCCATCGTGGGCGACCTGCGTGAGCCTCACATCATCAACCCCTACAAGTGCACCTGTTGCGGCAATTGTACAACTAAGTGCCGCTTTGATGCCATCCATGGCCCGGTGGGAGCCCTCAACGAGCGTAATTATGTGGAGGACCTGCTGGTCGATGTCACCGATCCCGAAAAGATCGTTGTTGCCCAAACGGCTCCAGCGGTGCGATATGCCCTAGGTGAGGAGTTCGGTATGCCTCCCGGCACCATCGTTACGGGTAAAATGGTCACTGCCTTGCGCAAGGTGGGCATCGACTATGTGTTTGACACCGACTTTGGCGCCGATATCACAATCATGGAAGAGAGCGCCGAGATTGTTGACCGCTTGAGGCGCTTTATCGCCGGCGACCGCAATGTGAAGATTCCCATCACGACATCGTGCTGCCCTGCATGGGTGAATTTCTTTGAGAACGAGTATTCTGACCTGCGAGAATATCCGTCGACCTGTAAATCTCCTGTCCAGATGCTTGGCGCCGTGCTCAAGACGTATTGGGCCCAGCGCATGGGCATCCCGCGTGACAAATTGGTAGTCGTGTCGGTGATGCCGTGCATCTCCAAGAAATATGAGTGTGCCCGCGACGAGTTCTTCACCGACGGCAATCCTGATGTGGATTATTCCATCACGACGATCGAATTGGCTGAACTCATACGCCGCATGAACATCAATTTTGACCGCCTGCGCGACACCGAGTTTGACTCGCCACTGGGCGATTCTTCGGGCGCGGGAGCTATCTTCGGAACCACTGGCGGCGTCATGGAGGCAGTATTGAGAACCGTATATGAGGAATTCACAGGAAAAGAGCTGCCGCAATTGGAGTTTGAGGAGGTTCGAGGCTTAGAGGGCATTCGTGAAGCAGTCATCGACCTCAATGGCTTTGAGTTGAAAGTGTGTGTGGTAAATACCCTGCGCAACGCGCGCATCGTGATGGACCGCATGAGGGCTGGCGAGCTGGACTATCATGTCATCGAGGTGATGGCATGCCCCGGCGGCTGCATCGGCGGCACCGGCCAACCTTACCACCACGGCGACATCGAGGTGATCAAGGCACGTCAACGGGCCATCTATAGCGAGGACATCGGCAAGCGCCACCGCAAGAGCCATGACAATCCTGTCATCCAGCATCTGTATGAAGACTTCCTGGGCGAACCGTTAAAGGGCAAAGCCCATGAACTTCTCCACACCAAGTATCGGGATAAAACCATCCTTTAATCATTATATTATATAATAAGGACTGAAAAAGTGCCAGCACGCCGATGCTGACACCATAACCGCTATTGCTCACAGCAAAAGGGCCAAACCAGAATCCTGACACCACCTCATCCCAGTATCCAGCAATGACAAAATGTCATTATTTGTTATAGCGTTTACATCCAATGTAAAACAATTTAAAAAGAATATGCCTTGCTATTAATTTATTTTAAAAACAATGGCACAACTATTGCCATTGTGATTTTTAGTTGTACTTTTGGCACAGGATTTGAAAAGTTAATTTTAACACTTTGAAATTTTAAAATCAACAATAAATTAACAAACAGAAGACACATGAAAAAGAATTTGAAATTAGTGCTCATGCTTGTGGCAGCTTCTATTCTGGGTTCGGCCGCAACCATGATGGCAACAAGTGAGTTGCAGAAGAAAGGTGTCATCACCGACACATATGTGTTGAACAAGGAAAGCAAAACGACCGACAACGGGTTCGTGACAACTTCAGGCAGGACCGTTGATTTGAGCCGCGACTTTACTGATGTTGCCGAGAGCACCATCAACAGCGTAGTCAGCATCAAGGTTTACGCCACCCCGCAACAGAACTACTACCAGGGAGGCGACTTTTTTGATCCGTTTGAGTTCTTCTTTGGCCCAGGCTTTGGCCAGGGTCAGCGCCAGCGCAAGCAACAACAGCAACAGAAGAGCGATCCTCAGCCCACTGGTATGGGCTCGGGCGTGATCATCAGCCCTGACGGCTACATTGTCACCAACAACCACGTCATTAACGGCGCCGAGAAACTGGAGGTCACCCTGAATGACAACCGCCAGTTTAACGCTACCGTAGTGGGAACTGACGAGAAGACCGACATCGCCCTGATTAAGATCAATGCCAAGGATCTGCATGCCATCACCTTTGGCAACAGTGACGCTGTCAAGGTGGGCCAGTGGTGTGTCGCCGTGGGCAACCCCTTCGGTTTCAACTCGACTGTCACCGCCGGTATCATCAGCGCCAAGGCCCGCGGCATGAGCGACAACAGCCGCAACAACAATGGCATCAAGGCGTTCATCCAGCATGATGCCGCCGTGAATCCCGGCAACTCAGGCGGTGCCCTGGTAAACACCGCCGGTGAACTCATCGGCATCAACACGATGATCTTCTCCCAGACCGGCAATTACAGCGGTTGCTCATTTGCCGTTCCCAGCAACACCGTCAAGAAGGTCATCACCGACATCAAGCAGTATGGCACCGTTCAGCGCGCCGTCCTGGGTATCCAGTACACCGAGCTGACTGCCGAGAAAGCCAAGGAAGAGAAGATCACTGCCACTACCGAGGGTATTTATGTCGCCAGCGTAACCGATCGTGGTGCCGCCAAGGAGGCTGGCCTGCAAGAAGGCGATGTGATTGTCAAGCTCAATGGCGCTCGCGTCAAGGACAGTGGTGAGATGCAAGAGGAGATGAACAAGCTGCGCCCGGGCGACAAGGCCGAGGTTGAATACTACCGCGACAACAAGCTCAAACGCACCACCGTCACCTTCAAGAATGACCAGGGTAACACCAAGATTACCAAGCAGAGTGATGTACTGTCGCTGGGTTGTGCCTTCACCGAGTTGAGCAGTGATGAGAAGGAAGACCTGGCCATCTCTAAGGGCCTGAAAGTCGTTGGCATCAAGGCCGGTAAGTTCAAGAATGCCGGTATCCGCGACGGCTTCATCATCACCGACATCAACAACATGCCTGTTGACTCGCGCGACGATGTGGAGAACATCTACAACCAGATCATGCGCAGCGGTGACAGCGACAAGGTCATGTTCATCACGGGCTTCTATCCCACTGGCAAGAAGGTCTACTATGCTGTCGACCTGAGCGACGACGAGGATTAAAACGACTCGAGAAGTTCACCATTTAACTTCACGGTGGCGATAACTTTCAACAGGTTATCGCCACCCTTTTTTCCCCTATCCAAAAGAGTTAATTATTTTTTGGTAAAAAATCATTCAAAAAAATACATCAATTTTGTATTGAATTAGAAAAAATGTAGTATCTTTGCCAAATATTTAAATTAACCCCAATAAATAAACGATATTATGCGAGGAGGATCAAGACCTGGTGCTGGAAGACCAAGAATATACGGAAAACGAGTGCAACTGTCCATCCTGATTTCAGAGGATACTAAAGCAAGACTCAAAGAGCTTGCCGCTTTCTATGGAAAGCCATTGGCAGGTGTCATCGAGCAATTAATCAATCAGGAACACGAAAGGAAGCTCTTGTCTGTATAACCTATTGCCACAGCCCTTTATAGCATCATAACCCTTTATTTGCAAGCTACCCGAATTGGGTAGATGAGTAATTTGTCATACCCTGACAAATCATGCACAAACCATGACATGAGATTTTTTGGCACAATTTTTGCTAATAATTTTTGATACACCAAAAAATTGTTGTATCTTTGCACGCTTAAACTCAATTTAAGTTTATGAGACAACTTAAAATTACAAAATCCATTACTAACCGCGAGAGCGCGTCCCTCGATAAATACCTTCAGGAAATTGGCCGTAAGGAACTCATTACGGTCGATGAGGAGGTCGAGTTGGCACAGCGCATCCGCCAAGGCGATCAAGCAGCACTTGATAAACTCGTGAGTGCCAACTTGCGCTTTGTCGTTTCTGTCGCAAAGCAGTATCAGAACCAGGGATTGAGTCTTCCCGACTTGATCGACGAGGGTAATCTGGGCCTCATCAAGGCAGCGCAGAAATTCGACGAGACGCGTGGCTTCAAGTTTATCTCCTATGCTGTGTGGTGGATTCGCCAATCCATCCTTCAAGCCCTTGCGGAACAATCTCGCATCGTCAGGCTGCCGCTCAATCAGGTGGGTTCGATCAACAAGATCAGCAAAGCCCAGTCTAGATTTGAACAGGAGCACGAGCGTCGCCCGTCGGCCGAGGAATTGGCCGAGCGCCTTGACATTCCCGTTGACAAGATCAGCGACACGATGAAAGTATCGGGTCGCCACGTCTCGGTTGACGCGCCCTTTGTCGAGGGTGAGGACAACAGCTTGCTGGATGTGCTGCCCAACAACGATTCGCCCATGGCCGACTCCACCTTAAACCAGGAGTCGCTGGCCAAGGAGGTGAACCGCGCCCTGGACCAGCTCACCCCTCGCGAGCGCGACATCCTCAAGATGTTCTTCGGCATTGGCTGTCAAGAGATGACGCTCGAGGAGATTGGTGCCAAGTTTGACCTGACGCGCGAACGCGTGCGCCAGATCAAAGAGAAGGCCATTCGCCGCCTGAAAGGCCAAAAGAGCAAACTGCTCAAAGCCTATTTGGGATAATTAAATTTTTTGTTAGTCAAGAGTCAAGCTGCCTCACAAGGGCAGCTTTTTCTTTGCGCCACGATGCAAAAACGATGCAAAAACTAGTGGTTTTTAACCAAAAAGGCGTTGAAAAATTGCGTGATTGGAATTAAGTGTGTAATTTTACACGTTTTATTATTATGGCAATTACGTTTATCAATAAAAAATTCCTAAAAAACTAGAAGCAATGAAGAAGATTATCACATTGGTATGCGCCCTCGTTATTGGCGTGGGCTTTGCTAACGCACAGGTACACCAGGGCGAGACTGCTGCTGGCATCAACTTGGTATATGGTAGCGAGATCGAGAGCATGGGTATCGGTGCCCGTTTCCAGTATGGCGTGCTTGATCAGTTGCGTGCCGAGGTTGGTTTCAACTATTTCTTCGAGCACAACCACCTGTCATGGTGGGACGTGAACGTCAACGCCCACTGGCTTGTTGGACTCTGGAATGAACAGCTTTACATTTATCCTCTTGCAGGAGTCAACTACACCATGGTTAATGATAAGAATCCAACTGAAAGACACCCCGAAGGACCAGGTCAAAAAAACTATATCGGTTTGAACGTTGGTGGCGGTTTTGAGTATGAAATAGACGAGAACTGGGGGGTAAACCTTGACTATCGCCACACCATTAGCGGCGGCAATTATGATCAGGGCGTCTTTGGCCTGGGCGTGAACTACAAGTTCTGATTCATAACAACACAAACAAAACAGGTGTCTCCCGCGAGGCACCTGTTTTGTTTTGGTATCATCGTCGATATCATTTTAATCCATGGGCTGGAGCTTGTCAATTGCTCCTGACATGAACGAGGAGAAATCATTGTCCTCATCATCCTCATTACCTAAGCCGCTACCCACCTTGATCGAGCAGAGCGAACGCAAGAATTCTAACGAGGCATTGGATTTGGGCTGATTGGTATAGAAATGCCCCTTGCCGTTAAAGATATCTTTCAGGCCAAAGTCGAAATAGCCATTGATGCTATCGTTGCGGGTCTGGGCAAAGATACCGATGAGCGCATCGTCAAAGAAGCTGCGCACGGGCTTTAACTCATAGGCATAACCCTCGGTTTGCTCATAATCCAGCATTTTGAGATACAGGATTCCATCAATCACACCGATGCGTATCATCTTGTTGTCATACTGGTAGATGTATTCACCCTCATACATCTCGGGAGCCTGCCCCATCGAGTTGGCAAATGAGCTGATCTGCTTGACCACCCCCTCGGGGTCGGTAGAGCGTGTCGCCAGCACCATATTCCATTCCCCCTCCAGATGCGGGTCACGGGCCAAGCCAATCGTGAACGGGCCGTCAACGGTGGAAAGGATACTTGCCAGGTCAATACGTCCGATATAAGGCAGTTTACCGAACATGGCCAATAGTTGCTGGATCTGCTTGAGCTTGACAAAGCTGTCGCCTTTCACGCTCATGGAGAAGATATAATCCATCGAGTTAGGGATGGCCTTGAGCACATCTCCACTGGGCTTACCCAGGGTAGTGTTCAGCAACTGGGCATACTCGCTGTTCTCCCCTGCTATGATGCCCGCATTCATCTCGACCTGCTCGTCGTCAAAGTCAATCTTGCAAGTAACGGCATCGATATCACTCTCGGTAAAAATACCGATAAGCGGCATCTTGTGTGACAGTTCACGATAAACCTCACTCTTGTTGAGGATGCTACGCAGGCCCTTGCCCTGCATCCAGGCGTTGATCTCGGCATCGCCATCGTGGAGCACCTGCTTGACCTCTTTGTTATCGGTGATGCTGGTGGCCGTCTTTGAGAGGATGGATTTTGCCGCCTTTGCCACACGAGCCACCTCCATCGCCTTGTTCACTGTGCCGATAAAAAGCACATTGCCATCAATGACATAGAGATTGTCGCCCACATACATGCAGTCAAGGCCCTCAACCTTGTTGAAATCGCCTCCCACACGCAGCTCCAGCGTCTTGCGGGCTTTTGCGGGATCTTCCAGTCCGGCAAGCAGTACGCGCCCAAATGTCTTGGCCGTGAAAAAGGCATAAGCCTTATCGTCGGTATTGATTCCCATTTGTGGCAGATCATTCAGCAGGACACACAACGGAGACGTGTCGTTGGCGTCAATCACCTGCTTTAACGATTGCGGCAGCACGATCTTGCCATCATCAATCATTCCAGCCTTCTTGAGGATATCGGGCACATCGATGCTAACCACACCAGTTGCATCTGCTGGAATCATTTTCTCCAGATTGTCGCTGGCACATCCCGCCATCACGAGCAGCAACAAGGCCATCGACACACATTTCAACCATTTGTTGACCATATCTTAGAGGTTTAAGGTCTTATAAAAAATTTCACTATTATGTGCAAGCGCTTCAACTCCACTTTCACCGCACAAAGATACGACAAGTTAACAACATAGCTAGCAAAAAAGATGTTACTTTTTTAACAAGAAAATAATTATCCCCAACGGGCAGAATCTACCGTATTCCACCATTATTGATAATATATATCATTTTTAACTAAACTTTGTCGGTTGAATGAAAAAAAGGTATTAAATTTGACCATCAAAAAACCATAGAAACAAGTAATAACCAAAATTGGAGCTAATCCCTTTGAGCTCCAACAAATAAAGGAGTATAGACATGAACGATATTTCTGATATTTTGAGAGAGCTTCTAGATCGCTACAGCAACACGCCTGAGTTAGACCAGGAATTTGAACGCATGAGACGAGAGAAGGAAGGGTTTGAAGAGGCGTACACCACCTGGTGTGAAGACAATGGCTATAGCGTCAAGGACGGATACCGGGACTTTATCAATGAGATTGTCGAGTCTCAAGACTCCTACTGGGACAGTTACCATGAGTTTGGAAATAACATTTGACCTTTTTCTAATATATAATTTTCACTAAATACCTTACTAGATGTTTCCTACCAAGAGAAACCGATGCTTTGCCGCCGAATGGGACCAACAGGACGGCATCCTTTTAGCTTGGCCCAACATGGGCACCGACTGGGCACCCATGATTGATGAAGTCACAGCATGCTATGTCGAGATAACGCGCGCCATCCTCGAGGACGAGGACGAACGCGTGGTGATTGTCGCCAACGACCCTGAAGAGGTGCGCCAAGCCCTCGGCCCCGATGTGGACTGGAAGCGCATCATCATCGCTGTGATGCCCATCAACGACACGTGGGTGAGAGACTACGGACCCATCACCGTGTGGAACGATGGCCACTGGTCGCTGGCTAACTTCACCTTCAATGCCTGGGGCATGAAGTTTGCCGCCGACTGTGACAACCAGGTCAACTCCCGGCTCGAAGAGCAGAAACTCTTCAAGATGCCATGGCTCAACTACCGTGACATCGTGCTCGAGGGAGGTTCCATTGAGACCGACGGCAACGGCACCGTGATGACAACGACATGCTGCCTGACGGCTCCCAACCGCAACGACACCCTGACGCGCGAACAGCTGGAACAGGTGCTACTCGAGCGACTGGGATGCGTGAAGATGCTGTGGCTCGACCACGGCAGCCTCGTGGGCGACGACACCGACGGCCACATCGACACGCTGGCCCGCTTCGCTCCTGGCGGCGTGATTATCTATACAGGCTGCGACGGTCCAGCCGACGAGCATTTCGAGCCCTTGATGAAGATGGAAGAGGACCTTAAGGCATTCACCGATGCCGACGGCAACCATTACCACCTCATCAAGCTGCCGCTGCCTGACCCGATTTATGAGCACGGGTATTTCAGGCTGCCGGCAACCTATGCCAACTTCCTGATTACCAACCACCAGGTACTTGTGCCCATCTATGGCCAACCCGAGAAAGACATCCAGGCCTGCCAGCTCATTGGCGAAGCGTTCTCTGGCCGCAAGGTGGTTGGCATTGACTGCCGCCCCCTCATCCAGGAGCATGGCTCATTGCACTGCGCGACCATGCAACTGCCCAAAGGGGCTCTATCAGAACTCATCTCAAATCAATAAATACTATGAAAGTAGGTATCATTCAGCAACGCAACAGCGGTGACGTCAAGGCCAACCGCCAGTCGCTCATCAACAAAATCAAGCAACTCGCCAACCAGGGAGCACAACTCGTTGTCCTGCCCGAGCTGCACGACTCGCTCTACTTTTGCCAAGTGGAGAGCGTCGATAACTTTGACCTCGCGGTTGATATTCCTGGTGATGTAACCAGGGAATATGCCGCCGTGGCTCGTGACTGCGGCATCGTGCTAGTCACCTCGCTGTTCGAGAAACGTGCAACAGGCCTCTACCACAACACAGCTGTGGTGTTTGACACCGACGGCATCGTGGCAGGCCAGTACCGCAAGATGCACATCCCCGATGACCCCGCCTATTACGAGAAATTCTATTTCACGCCGGGCGACCAGGGTTTCATCCCCATCGAGACCTCACTGGGCAAGCTGGGCGTGATGGTGTGCTGGGACCAGTGGTACCCCGAGGGCGCTCGTCTCATGGCAATGCGCGGTGCCCAACTGCTCATCTACCCCACTGCCATCGGCTATGAGAGCAGCGACACGCCCGAGGAGCAAGAACGCCAGCGCGAGGCGTGGACAACCGTGCAACGAGGTCATGCCGTGGCCAACGGCTTGCCCGTCATCACCGTCAACCGCGTTGGCCTCGAGCCCGACCCGTCGGGTCAGACCAACGGCATCCAGTTCTGGGGCAGCAGCTTTGTAGCCGGGCCTCAGGGCGAACTCATCTACCGCGCGCCCAACGACAGCGAGGACCTGCAGGTCATCGACATCGACATGGAACGCAGCGAGCAGGTGAGACGCTGGTGGCCGTTCCTACGCGACCGCCGCATCGAGTGCTACGGCGACCTTGACAAGCGCTTCCTGGACTGACGTTTATCACTAAAAACAACACACCCATTTGCCTTATTGGCCTAATTAGACCAATTGGACAAATGGGTGATTATTTTGTGGTATCGTGTTTGGATCAGGCTTGTCCCTCGTCCTTGGGACCGCCAAAGGCGTTCTTCAAGAAGTCCTCCACCTTGTTCATCACGCCCTCGGCAGCCTTGCTGGCATCGTCGAGCACGTCTTTGGCCTTGTCGAGTACACTATCCTCACCCTCCTTGGGCTCAAAGGCTTCTTTAGCCTTCTGGGACAGGTCCTGAGCGACCTCGGTAGCTGCGGCAGTGCCTTGCTCCACAAAGTCCTTGGCCTTATCCATCATTTCGCCGGCGGCGGTTGCACCCTCACCGAACATTTCTTTAGCTTTATCAAGCAGGCTGGGCTCGCCCTCCTTAGTCTCAAACACCACCTTGGCTTTCTCCAGGAAGTCCTGGCTCATCTCACCGGCAGCGGTAGTGCCCTTGTCGAGCATCTCCTTGAGCTGGTCGAGCATGCCGGGCTCACCCTCCTTGCCGTCGAACATCTCCTTGGCTTTGTCAAAGATGCTGGGATCGCCCTCTTTGCCCTCCAAGATACCTTTGAGCTTGTCAAACACGCCTGCACTGTCGTTAGCGGCATCACCAAGCATTTCCTTTAACTGGTCAAAGATGTTGCCACCCTCGTTCTTCACTTCGTTAGCAGCCTGTTCGGCATTCTTCATTTCTTCATCCATATATCCTGTATTTTGGATTCACTGCCTACTCCCTTTCAAGCGTTTCGGCTTTCTCTGCCCCAAAGTTACACATTATTTTATAAACTGCAACATTTGAGCCACAAAATCCAATGAAACCTCACCAAAACACAAAAAAACAAACTACGAATTTCACAGATTGAACTAAGGGCATCAGCGCTCTGGTTCCCCGCGCTAAGGCGCGAAGCCGCTAAGTTTTCAAACAACTTGCACAACATTGAAACTATTAATAAACAACTTTTTTAGTTGGCATCCGCACGTGGATTTTTCACGTGAATTGTCGTGAATTAATCATTAATTTAAAGACTGACAGTTCCGTCAAAAGGCAGGAGGGTGTTTTGGGGGGTATTTTTGTAACCTGTTGATTGTCAATGGTTGTTTTTGTCGAGCAATTGCGTGGAGTGGCGTGCGGGATTCTTAACGAATGTTAAAGACTTTTTTTGTTACTCACGCTGCAAAGGTAAAATCAGTGTGTGATTGAGCGCAAGGGCAAAAGGCCTTTTTATGCTCGCTAACGCGAGCAGTTTAGAGTTGAGAGGTTAGAGGTTAAAGAGGCATCCGCTTCCTGGCCTCACGCCAAGGCGCCAAGGCGCGAAGATTTTATTTCGGCATCCGCGTTATTTTATTTTGTCCACGAATTACACGAATTGAACTAATTGGCTGGCGCGCTCTTTTTCAAACAACTTGCACAACATTGAAACAACAAAACAAACTACGAATTACACGGATTGAACTAAGGGTATCCACACATGGATTTTTCACGTGAATTGCCGTGAATTGATCATATAATTAATGGATAATTCGTGGTAATTCATGTAAAAAGTTTGGAGTGGTGAGATAACAAAAGACCGGGGCTTGCGAGCCTCGGTCCTTGGTTGTGTTGTATCTAGAAAGATAGTGCTGATTAGGCCTCCTTCTTGATGATACGACGCTCTTTGATGCGAGCTTTCTTACCGGTGAGACCACGCAGGTAATACAGCTTAGCGCGACGCACCTTACCATGCTTGTTGATGGTGATGCTGTCGATAAACGGAGACTCGAGCGGGAAAATACGCTCAACACCGATGTTGTCACTGATCTTGCGAACGGTGAAACGCTTCTTCTCACCCTCGCCATTGATCTTAATCACCACACCACGGTACTGCTGGATACGCTCCTTGTTACCCTCCTTGATGCGGTATGCTACCGTGATTGTGTCACCAGGAAAGAACTCCGGGTGCTGCTTGTTTGTAGCAAATGCTTGTTCTGCAACTTTAATCAAGTCCATTGTTATATCATTTAATGCGTTAATAATCACTTCGTAATATACACAAGCCACTCTATTTCTTGTCAGAGATTACGAAAAGCGGGGCAAAGGTAATACATTTTCCCGACAC
>ONKD01000042.1 GCA_900318345.1 uncultured Prevotellaceae bacterium | reverse complement strand
TGGCAAAACACAGAAAATACAGCCGCCTGAAAAATATCGCATTCTCAGGCGGTTGATTTGCAAAGAGGGTGAGCCATAACTGAATTATGACACACCCCCCTGCGATACAACTTCTATCAAGGCACCGAGCAGTTTAAACTGTTAGACTCGCATCAGATACACCAGACCAGAATTTGCTGCATTCCCGAGGTTGACAGCATTTCATATTCATATAAATTAAATTTTATCGTATTTTGAATACGATTATTGGGATTAAGTCGTATATTTGCAAAAATATATGGAGGAACGCTTTATGAGACAGCTATTTTTATACATATTTATATTATTCGCCTTTAGTGTAAGTGCCGAACCGTTTAAGATAACGGGTAAGGTGATTGATGCAAGAGATAGTCTGCAATGTATCGGTGCGAGCGTTATGGTCGGCGGCACCGACCGTGGCACAGCGACCGATGGTGATGGCAATTTCAGCATTGAAGTTGAAAAAGGTGATATCCTTAAGTTCTCTTATGTGGGATACTATACCAAGTTTGTAGAGATCTTGAATGATTCTTCTCTTGTCATTGAAATGAATGAGTGGCATGAATTATGCTTTTGTCCACACAGGCATGTCATTCTTCCTGAGAATCTTCTAAAAAGCTCGCTCCAACTAATACAATGTATGTATCCAAATTTGATTAAACGGAAAGATGGAAGCTATAAGATAGAATCAGCGGATATGATATTTTCTATGTATAATGGTATAGTATATAAGCAGTATTCTACTTTGAAATATAAGGATATTAAATTGGAACATTTATATGATCTAATTACGAGCGGAAAAAGCTTTAATAGATCTGAGGCACTAAGTAAAATCAAATCTGGTAAAGTAACTACCTTTTATTATCAGGAATATAGTGTACGCATTCAATATGTTCCCCGTAAACATGTTTCAATAACCTATGAGTTATACCCAGAATACTACAAATAGAATCTATAATATGGAATCGTTTCTACATTGAGACAAGAGTAATGGATCAGGGAATATGTGCTAATATGGCAATTCAAGTGAGCAATTATGCCTGAATGGGGGAGCGTGGAGGGGTGTTAAAATAATATAACTCACTTATTATAAGTGAGTTATAGTGCGCCTGATAGGACTCGAACCTACACAACCGGAGTTACCAGATCCTAAGTCTGGCGCGTCTACCAATTTCGCCACAGGCGCGTGGTCAGTTTCAGCGAAGATGGGCTTAGCCTCAGCGGGTAAACGACATAAATTATGCGTTCGCTAAGGTTGCGCGCTATCTTTGCGGGTGCAAAGGTAGTATTTTTTTCTAACACAGCATGCACGGTTGCCCACAAAAACCCGAAATCGCGCAAAAAACACTTCGAACGCCTTGCAAATAAACGGGCTAGAGCTCCATTCCGTCAAACAACGTGGGCTGCGGCAACAGCTGGAAGGAATGACGGTGGTGGATGGTCGCTCCATACTCAGCGATGGCGGCCCGGTGGTCGGGCGTGGGATAGCCCTTGTTCTTGGCCCAGCCATATTGGGGATAGTCCTGATCGAGCTTGCGCATGAGCTCATCACGGTGTGTCTTGGCCAGAATCGAGGCGGCCGCGATGCTGAGCATCTTGCCGTCCCCCTTGACAATGGTGGCGAACGGAATATCTTGATAAGGGGTGAAGCGGTTGCCGTCGACGAGGATGCCCTCGGGGCGCACCTCCAGCTGGTCCAGGGCGCGGTGCATGGCAAGGATGCTTGCCCGCAGGATGTTGATGCTGTCAATCTCCTGGGGTGAGACCATCGCCACGGCCCACGCCACGGCCTCGCGCTCGATGATGGGGCGCAACTGCTCGCGCTGGCGCTCGGTGAGCTGCTTGCTGTCATTAATCAGGTCGTTGTGGAAATCGGGCGGGAGAATGACCGCAGCGGCTGTCACGGGCCCCGCAAGGCATCCACGGCCGGCCTCGTCACATCCGGCCTCGACCCGTCCTGCTATCAAGTAAGGTTGCAGCATATCACATTAATCTCTTTTTTTAAAAATTGCGGCTTATCATTGACGATCTTGTCAAGTTGAGCCGACGACCGAAGGACAAAAGTACAACTAATCATCGAACCAGGCAAGCCCAGGGGCACATATTCATGGCGGCCTCTTGCCGTAATCATGCATATTTCAAGCCCGCACGGAATTTAGTATCAGTTTTCATGCTAAAACAATACGCTATCCTCTCGATTTCAAAATATAAGTTGTATATTTGCAGTGATTTTGAGCGCGCCTGTTCTACTCAATCACTCTATTGCCGTAACTGATTGTTTTATTAACCATATTAATCACTAAACCTGTTCAATGTTATGAGAAGAGTTTTGACTTTACTGTGTGTCGCACTGGTGTCCTTGACGACATGGGCTGACTTTACTGTGACGTTTATCCCTGGCGAAACTCAGGGATCGAATTCCTCGGCTAACGCCTACGATGAAATAACACTTGATGGTGTTACCATCAGTGGCACAAAAGCCGCTCTTGCCGCTACTGCTTACCGTTTTGCCGGTGGCAGCACGGCTACGGTTTCTTCAACTGTGGGTAACATCAAGAAAGTAGAGTTCACCTGCCAGGGTTCCTATAGCCAAAGCTATGGACCCGACCAGTTCTATGGCGACGGTTACACTTGCCAGTCGGGTAGCAGAGTTGGCATTTGGCAGGGCGATACCGCATCGTTCACGTTGAATACTGCTTCCCAGGTGCGTTGCACCCAGATTGTCGTTACCATTGCCGAGGAGACGGTAGAGGAGCTGGTTCCTCCTGTGTTCCATCCCAATGGCGGCGAATTTAGCGGCAGCCTTGAGGTCACCTTGACCTGTGCCACCGAGAACGCCGAGATTTGCTACTTTGAGGGCACCCCCGAGGGCGATTGGGCCAACTGGACTTACTATAACGGTCCTTTCTATGTTACCGAGACCAAGACTTACACGGCCTACTCCCAGAAGGGTGAAGAGATGAGTGAGTATGTGACCGTTACCTTCACCAAGGTTGAGCAGACCGTCGAAGCTCCCGTCTTCACACCCGGCTCATGCAGCTTCAGCGATCGTCTCGACGTGACCTTGTCTTGCGCAACTCCCGGAGCAAAGATTTACTACAGTCTTGACAACGAGCTTTGGAGCGAGTATTCCACTCCCATCCCCGTGACCGATGACCTGACCATCTATGCTAAAGCTAAAGTGGGCGACATCGAGAGCGAAGTCGCCAGCGCAACCTACACCAAGCTGCCTGCTACCACTGTCGAGGTCACCTTTGACGGTAACGTTGATACCGGTGACGGCAGCCTCACCGAGCGCACGCCTTACACGGTTGTCAAAGACCCCGTGACCATGTACGTTGGTGACGGCCGCCTGGGCATAGATCATTACCGCATTTACACTGATGCTGAGTTCTATTTTGAGTCCACTGGAGCAGCTATCCTCAAGATTGAATTCAACGGCATGAGCGGCTACACCGCCAGCAACCTGTCTAAAGCCGAGGGCAACGAGGGCACTTGGACCACTGGTGGCAACGATGGCGTGTGGGAAGGCAATGCCCAGAAGGTGGCCTTCAACGTGAACAGTCAGGCACGCTTCACCACCATCATCGTGACGCTGGCAGGCTCTGAGGAGCCCACCTTCCTGCGTGGTGACGTGAACAACAATAACGAGGTGACTATCGCCGATGTGACCGCCCTCATCGACTACCTGCTGAGCGGCGACTCCACCAATATCAACCTCGATGCTGCTGACTGCAACAACAACCAAGAGGTGACCATCGCCGATGTAACCGCCCTCATCGACTACCTGTTGAGCGGTAATTGGCCCAATTAAAACCGCTAGCAGAACCTGTTCATCAAAAAGAGTTGGCTGTGCCTGTAGCAGCCAACTCTTTTTTTAGCTAGTGAAGCATCCGCTTCCTAGCCTCATGCAAAGGCGCGAAGGCGCGAAGAGTTTGGTGAGGCTGACGCGCTCATTTTAATAAACAACTGAAAAGTCTGAGACTTCTGAGGGAGGCGGGGCGACAAAAGGCAGAGGGGTGCTTTGAGAGCCGATTTTGTAACCCGCTGATTATCAGAATCCGTCTTTAATGCGCAGTTGTGTGGAGTGGCGTGCGGGATTGTTAACGAAATGTTAAAAGCACCTAGATGCACTCGCAGCACAAAGGTATAACCCTAGCATGAGGTGGTGCCATGCTAAAAGGCATTTGATGCTCGATACGCGAACAAGTGTCAGGCTTTAGGTGGCGTCCGTTTCCTTGCCCCACGCTAAGGCGCAAAGATGCGAAGAGTTTAATGGGACATCCGCGCTCTTATGTGTCCACACACGAATTTAGCGAAGAATTAGGCTTATTGGCATCCGTATTCACCCTGCAGCGGCGGAATGGATGTGACGGATGGAATGTTGCTCGAAGGGGCTCACAAGATATCAAAAAAAGCCTTGGATTGCTCACGAACGCAGTGAGTGATCCTTGTTCACGTGGTTTGTTGTGAAAGGGTCATATAATTAGTCTATTATTTATCCTAAAAAAGAGCTGGTTCACTGAAAAAACCACCATAAATGATGAATAATGCACCCATTATGGAGAAAAAATTGAATTTTCATCAAAAAAAGTCAATAAATATGTTGTAGGTTTTGTAAAAAACTACTTACCTTTGCAATCCTAACCAAAACTATAAAAAGTATATATGCAGATGGAAACAACATTAGCTAAAAAACCAAGAAAAAAGAAAGTACTCGTGAAAAGAAAACGTGACCGCTTACAACTGATCACCGACCTGATCAAGACCAACTGCATTGGCAGCCAGAGTGAACTCGCCGACATGTTGCGTGAACACAACATCAACGTGACTCAAGCCACGTTGTCACGCGACCTCAAGGCGCTGAAGATCTCGAAGGTTGCTACCGACCGTAACACGTACATGTACATCATTCCCGACAGCAACCAGTTGCAAGACAGGCTGTTGAGTATGAGGCAGACCGATGCCCATGCAGCCAAGCAAGTGGGCTTTGTGTCTATCACATTCTCGGGCAACATTGCCGTGATTAAGACGCGCAATGGCTATGCACCTGGTTTGGCCTATGACATCGACATGTGCCGTCCTCCCGAAGTACTGGGAACCATTGCTGGTGCCGACACACTAGTAGCCATCCTGGCCGAGGGTGTCACCCACGAGCAGGCAAGGGTAGCATTTGAACAATTCATGCCCAAACAAGGCACATTCACCAGCGACAGGCCACAAACGCCAATCGCCAATGATTGAGGTAGGCGTCAGCGGATGTGACAACCTGCGTGCCGCCGAACTGGTGCGAGTACTCATCAATCATCCTGATGTGGAGTTGAAATGGGTCACTTGCAGTGGTGAGGCGTGTACAAGACTCGACTCTATCGTTCCAGGCATCATAGGCGAGTGTGACTTGATGGTAAATCCTGATGGTCAACTCGATGATGTGGATATAGTGTTCATGTGTGGTCGCCGAGAGGAACTCCCTCGGCAGCTGCACATGCTCAATCTTAACGAGGATGTTCGAGTGGTGGACCTGAGCGGTAGCCACAACCTGGACCATGGTGCCGACAAGCCCTGGACTTACGGCATGGGCGAGATGCAACGCCGCATCCTCGTGCATGATGCCCGGCTGGTGACAGTTCCAGGTAATGCAGCCATGGCTTCGCTACTGGCATTGATGCCCATGGCCCGCAACCTGCTGCTCAATAGCCCCATCACGTTGCACGTGGCCATGGGGGCCACAGCGTTCCCTGAGGAAGGCGATAAAAATGCCGACGGCTTTGATACCGCCCAATGGATTAAGGAGCAGCAACAGGAAATCACCCTCGCGCTGAGCCAGTGCCAAACGAGTTTCAACCAGCCCATCGACCTCACCATCACGCCGCTTGCCGAGCGCCGCACACTCGCTGTGGCAGCCCGTTTCAACTGCGGGATCGATGAGGAGAGTATCAGGCAACTTTATGAACAGTACTACAGTGACCACAATTTCGTATTCCTGGTTGACCATCCCATTGTCGCCGCCGACGTGGAGAACACCAACAAGTGCCTCATCAGGCTCGACAAGGACGAGCGCAAGGGTCTGCTCACAGTTCACGCTGTGATGGACCTATTGCTCAAGGGGGGTGCCGGCACAGCAGTCCACGCCATGAACCTGCTGTTCGGGCTGCACGAGCGGGCGGGACTAGCCCTCAAGGCCACAGGATGTTAAACGATAATCAAACTTAAGCTTTAATACTATTAATACCAATTAATTATTATGTCAGTCAATAAAGTCATTCTGCTGGGCCGTGTGGGCCGAGACCCGGATGTGCGCTATGTCGCACAGAATCAGCCCGTGGCATCGTTCACCCTAGCCACTACCGATAGAGCATATACCAACGCTAACGGCGTGCAGGTGCCCGAGCGCACCGAGTGGCACAACATCGTCATGTGGGGCAAAAACGCCGAGGTGGCAGAGCGATACATCCGCAAGGGGACACAGATTTATCTTGAAGGCCGCCTGCGCACCCGCGCCTGGGAAGATCGCAACCAAGTGAAACGCTACACTACCGAAGTCTATGTCGATACATTTGAGTTGCTCGCCCGACCGCGCGAGAACATGACTCCCCAACAGCCAGCCAATCCTCAAAACAACGGCTAAACGACTGTTAAGCAACTAAAACAACCACGGAACCCATTGCGAACGTTGTCACGGGTTCCGTGTTTGCTTTATTACTCAGTCATCAAGCCACTAGAGGTATTTGTCGCCAAACTTTGACTTGACCTCGTTGACATACAGCTTGATCTTCTGCTCCTCCTCCATGGGGACAATCAGGAGGGCATCGTCAACATCGGCGACGATATAGCCCTCAAGCCCTGAAGCAACAACCAGTTTATCGCCCTTGATGGCAACAATATTGTTGTGGCTATTGAACATCAGCGCCTTGCAATTCTGGGTGACATTCCCCTCGCGATTCTTGGGCGAGTGGTCATATAGTGACCGCCAGGTGCCCAGGTCATTCCATCCAAAGTCAACAGTCTCGACATAGACATTGGGGGCCTTCTCCATCACGGCAAAATCAATGCTGATGCTGGGGCAAGCCTCAAAATGGGAGTCGATAAACTCACGTTCGGCAGGGGTGCCATAGAATTCCTTTCCTTGTTCAAAAACGGCGCTCACCTCGGGCACACTAGCGTTGATGGCCTTGAGGATGCTGTCAGCACTCCAGAAGAACATGCCCGAATTCCAGAAGAACTCTCCCGACTTGAGGAAGACGCGGGCCAGGTCCTCGTCGGGTTTCTCGGTAAAGGTCTTCACGGCCGAGAAACTTCCCTCGACATGCTCACCCACCTGGATATAGCCATAGCCCGTCTCGGGACGGCTGGGCTTGATGCCCATGGTCAACAGGGCATCGCGTCCCTCGATGAACTCAAAGGCGTCGACAACGCTCTCACGGAATTTCTCCACACTGATAATGAGGTGGTCACTAGGTGCAACCATCATCTTGGCATCGGGATTGATGGCCTTGATGTGGTGGGCAGCCCACGCGATACATGGTGCCGTGTTGCGGCGGGCGGGCTCGAGCAGGATTTGGTGCTCCTTGATTTCGGGCAGTTGCTGCCTGATGAGCGGCCCATATTGCTCGTTGGTGATGAGGATGATATTATCATTGGGGACGATGCCCTCGATGCGGTCAAAGGTCATCTGCAACAGGCTGCGGCCTGTCCCGAAAAAATCAATGAATTGCTTGGGCATGGCGGCTTTGCTAAACGGCCAGAAACGGCTCCCCACGCCGCCACACATGATAACGCAATAGCGGTTGTTATCCATGATGATATCTACTTGATTGTGATGTTATTTCTTATCTTGTCCCGCAAAGGTACAAATAATAATTTGAGAAGGCACGAAAAATAAGCATTATTATGGCACGCACCACACCACTTGTGCGTCCTTCATTGCTAAAATTATGAGAAATTAACTAATTGAGAGTCAACCGCCACTACTCATCATAGCAGATGGGGAGGGTGCGGTTGATGCTTTGTTCCAACGATATCAGCGTCTCGGTAGCGGCAACGCCGTCGATGTGCTGGATGCGGTCGTTCACGAGCGACATCAAGTGCTCATTATCGCGGGCATACACCTTGATCATCATTGTGTAATGACCCGTAGTGAAGTGGCACTCGACCACCTCCTTGATCTTCAACAGTTCAGGCACCACTGTGCGGTACATGGAGCCACGCTCAAGCGTCAGCCCGATGAAGGTGCATGTTGAGTAGCCAAGCAGCTTGGGATTCACATTGTAGCCCGACCCGATAATGACGCCATCATCAATGAGACGCTGGATGCGCTGATGCACGGCAGCACGCGACACACCACACACTTGAGCCACATCCTTGCTAGGGATGCGCGCATTGTTCATAACAATTTCAAGTATCTTTTTATCCAGAGTATCAATCTTTTCCATGAAGCGATAAGTTAATTCACTTGCAAATATACCATTTTTTTTAATTATGCTATAGATTTCGGTAAATATTTTTCATTTTTTTGGCCAATTCATTTATACTACTGTCCTCAAGTCACTTAAAAAAGCAATTTCTTGTGCCGTTGCCAGCCCAATTCTTGGTTAACTATTAACCAAGAATGGGGCAAAAGTCATTCAACCCATTGCGCATCTATTTGCTGCTCCACAACGGGCATCGAGAAGTGCGTTTACACACGTTTCCAATCCCGCTCACCATGAGAAAAAATTCCTCACGCTCAAAATGGGCGCGAGGAATCCTGCAGTAACAGATTGTTGGTCGGTGATGGCTGCTTATTATTCTTCAGCCAACAGCATGTCGATTAACCAAGTGACATCGGCAATGGAAATGCTGCTGTCATTGTTAATATAGGCATTCACCTCGTAAAAACCAGTAGGATCGCCAGTCAGCAGGTAGTCGATGAGTGCGGTAACATCAGCGATGGCCACTTGGCCGTCACCATTGACGTCGCCACGCATCTTCTCATAGGTGTAACCTATCTCGGTCACGGGCAGAGCGACGTTAGTGCCGCAACCCAGGGTGGCAGTAGCATCGGGGAAGTGCTCACCCATAGCATAATCAACAAAACTGGTCCAGTTGCTGGTGTAGGTCATTGCCTTGCCACCAATGCCCGAGGTGTAGAAGGGTGCATAGTCGCTGCCCATGGTGCAGTTGTCATCATCCTCGGCATCAAAAATGATGGTCACCAGCAGGCTCTTGCCCGGGACATAGTTAAACGGACGTTGCATTTCCAAAGCGAGAGTCTGATCCTCGCCATAGTAATCAATCAAGTTGATGTCATATCTACCCTCAGCAACAAGTTCACCGAAATCGAAGAATTGCTTTACACCATCCTCATTGATGGCAAACTCGGTGGCATCAATTTCCTGAAGATAAACCTTTGCATTGCGGAAAATCTCCTCAAATGATTCACTATAGAACTTGAAGTTCAAGTACTTGATCTGCATGCCATCCCTGCCTTCCATGCCGGTGATCAGGTCGGGCGTGTAAATCATCTGGACACCAGTGTGAGCCAAATAGAAGTTGGTCGGTGCCATGTCAAAGTAAGAGCCGTTGTACAATTCGGTGGGGTTGTAATAATCTCCTACCTCTATCCAGTCAAGAAACTCGGCGTGGGCAGTCATTGCCATTGCCGCAACAAAAAAGAGAGATAATAATTTCTTCATAACAAAAAAGATTAAAAGTTAACCATGTGAATAACAAACAGATTCTTTCTTGGACTAATCATTTTAAAAAACGATAGTAATCACCTACAAAAGTACAAAAAAACGCTAGAAAAGCACAACAAAGAGACCATAAAAGAGGCCATGAGAAAACACAGCCACCGTTTCCTGCAGTTGTATTTCAAGATAAAGTCAACAGGAACACGTGTTGTTTAATAATACCGTAATTTCTAATTATCAGTCAGGGACCTCAAGTTCTAACTTTGCATTAAAGGGCAAGGCGCAACCCCAGGTTATAGGACTCGTAGGTCGGTTCGTTGTGTTGCCGGCGAGACACACGGCAGTATCTAGTGATGCAGACCCAACTGCCGCCTCGACGCACGTGGTCAGAGCCCGACGCTAGACCCGTGGGATCTGTTTGAGCACTGCTGTTGTAACAGCCATACCAGTCCTGGCACCACTCCCAAACGTTGCCGCTCATGTCATACAGGCCCAATTCGTTGGGGGCTTTGGTAGCCACGGCATGAGTTCCATAATCGGGACTGCTAGTGCCGAGTGCATAACAATTGTCAATGTACCACGCCACATCGCCAATGGTATTGCCGCCAGCGTACTTGTAGCCCTGACTCTTGGTACCGCCACGGGCGGCAAACTCCCACTCAGCTTCGGTAGGCAAGCGAAACTGTCTGCCTGTTAATTCATTAAGTTTAGAAATAAACGTCTGGCAGTTCTCCCAAGTCACCTGCTCGACTGGACGGTTCTGGTCACTCTGGCATAAACTCGGGTTGGTTCCCATCACGGCTTGCCACAGGGCCTGGGTCACCTCGGTCTTACCGATGCAGAAACTCGACAATGTCACTTGATGCGTGGGACTTTCATCATTGTAGGCATCGCTACCCTGCTCTGGAGTGGCACCCATGGTGAACGTGCCGCCCTCGACAGCCACCATGGTGAACGACACGCCATTGACCGTGAAGGTCTCGTCCTGAGGGATATTTGGTTCATCACCCCACGTTCCAGCCAATAGATAGTCAATTAAAAAGGTCACGTCCGATATGCTGACCTGGCCATCATAATTCACGTCACCGCGAGGATACTCAATGCCAGCAGTGAACGAGGCCAGCATTAACAATAAAACAACTAAAAATGAGGTAATCTTTTTCATAATGCTTCTGATTTAATTGATTTCGGCTTTTTCACCTGCAAATTTAGTGTATCACGATTATTCAACAAAATTAGCTCAACTACCTGGCCAAGAAAATTGAAAAGTCGAATGTTGGCAACCGACCCCGATGGGCTCATAGCATGGCAGGGTTAAAGGTTGCGACGTTGAATCATAACAGAGCCACTTTTTAGGGTGCTACTTAATTCCAAAAAATACATCAAAAGAACCGTCACTATTTTATTTTTTGTCACCTTGTTTGGGATACTCGCACCGCGCGGATGACATGGCCATAGTAGCGGCTAAAGTCTTCCGAGTCCCAGTACTGCGAATCTAAGTAGAGACAATAGGCACGGTCTGGGAGATATGAATAAAGCGAGCGCGACCAATAGTTGCCATAAGTACCTGCATACTCAAGTGAACTGCCGTCGCGGTATCCTGCGGCAGGCAAGAACATGGTGTTTCCGTTGGGCCCGGTAACCAAATGGCCATTCACACCGTTTCTTTGTGTCCACTGCCAGACACAAACATTGACAAGTTCGACGACCTGCTCCAGCGACGGTATGCGCCACGATGTGCCCATGTACACGCGGGCAGCATCGTCCTCGGGCTCTAATTCCGTTTTGTTGTCAACGGGGCCAAAGTTATTGTTTGTGTTGTACTTTGAAATGTACCTATTTCCATTCTCGTCAAAGTACCACCACTTGTAGTTCTCATAGGTATATTCATCCCTAGGAACCGTTTCACTCCAAGCGAAGTAGTCGCCAAATTCCTCGGGTGTGGTGGCGCCCACGTTGCACGTCGCCCACAATGTGCCGCTGGGCAAGCCCAAGTCAACCCACTCGTAATTGTTGGGGGGTGTTACAGGATCATCAGGCCAAGTACCTGTCAGCAGATAATCTATCAAACAGGTAACATCTGATATGCTCACATTACCGTCCTGATTCACATCTCCTCGTTGATACTCCATGCCAGCAGTAAAGGAGGACAACATCAACAATGATAAAACAAGGAATGAGCTAAACTTCTTCATATTGCATCTATATTAATAAATTATAGACAACAAATATATATCAGAAATATAACAGTTTTTGTGTTTGATAGGATTTTCATGCCTAGAATTCAACAAACTCGAAACTTTATCCCATAAAACAAATCAAAAGAACCGTTCCTATTTTCATTCAGTCATTTTTTGTGAGGTTTTGTAAAAAAACTTGTTAACTTTGTGGGTTGATAATAAGAACTTAAGGAAAAAATGCAAATTAAAAATAAGCATAAAAGATGATGAAAAAGGTACAGATATTGATAATGATGGTTGTTGCCTGCATCGGGCTTACGTCGTGCAGCCAGCGCCTGCATGGGGGGACAGCAGGCCAAGTAGGGCGTACCGACAAGATTGTCGCGGCACTGCATGATGCCTCGACACGCTATGTGGTCGTGGTTGCCCACCGCGGCGACTGGCGCAACTATCCCGAAAATTCCATCCCTGCAATCGAGTCGGTCATCCGCATGGGCGTTGACGTGATGGAACTTGACGTGAAGATGACGCGCGACAGCGTGCTGGTGCTGAGCCATGACTGGACGCTGGACCGCACGACGACAGGCAGCGGCAACATCAGCGACTACACCTACGAGCAGCTGCTGGCCTTCGACCTCAAGCGGGGCCACGGCATCGCCATTCCGGGCCTTAAAATCCCCACCCTGCGCCAGGCGCTGGAAGTGTGCAAAGACCGCATCGTGGTCAATGTGGACCAGGGGTTTGACTATTATGACCAGGTGCTCGCGATTACCGAAGAACTGGGCATGACCGACCAGGTGCTCATCAAGAGCGGCCACCCGCTCGACAAGGTGCAACAGAGGATGTCACGACACGCCCACAAGATGATGTATATGCCCGTGGTGAGCGTTGCAGGAGGCTCGGACATGACCACCTTTAACAGCTATCTCGCCAACCCCGAGGCTGTGCCCATCGCCTTTGAACTGTGCTTTGACACGCTCGACGACAACGTCAAGAACACCGCCAGACGAGTGCTGGATGCCGGATCCAAGGTATGGGTGAACACCATCTGGGGTTCCCTGTGCGGTGACCATGATGACGACAAGGCCTATGACAGCCTCGATCCCGACAAGATCTATGGCCCCATCCTCGACCTGGGGACATCCATCATCCAAACCGACCGCCCTGAGTTCCTCATCAAGTACCTTGAGAAGAAGGGGAGAAGGAGGTTTTAATTAGGTTTTAGGCTTTAGGTTTTAGGTTTAAGGTGTTAGGTGTTAGGAGTTAGGAGCTAGGAGTGGTTAACGGCTATACAAAAAGAGAAAAAATGAGGTTGAAACTGTTCATCTTATTACAGCTGCTGGCGATGCTCGCCACGGCACAGGAGCTGATGACCGGCTTCCAGGAACCGCCTCAGGTGGCACGTCCTCGCGTGTGGTGGCACTGGATGAACGGCAACATCACCCGCGACGGCATCGACAAGGATATCGCGTGGATGCACCGCGTGGGCATTAGCGGTTTCCATTGCTTTGATGCCGCATTCTGGGGCAAATCCATCGTGGAGAATCGGCTGGTCTATATGAGCCCCGAGTGGCAGGAAGAGTTCAGGCATGCGGTATCGATGGCCGACTCGCTAGGTATGGAGGTGGCGGTTGCCAGCTGCCCAGGCTGGAGCAACACCGGAGGACCCTGGGTGAAACCCGAGCAGGCGATGAAGCGGCTCGTGTGGAGCGAGACGCGCGTCAAGGGCGGCAAGTTAAGCATCTCCCTGCCCGAGCCCAACAGGGACGAGCGCTGGTATGCCGACATCTGCGTCCTCGCCGTGAAGGCAAACCCTGCCGACAAGACGATGGAGAAACTCGGTGCCACTTTCACGACCAGCGATAGCCTGCAGCAGCCCTATTGGGTCCAATACCAGTTCAAGAAACCAACCGTCATCAAGGCCTTGAGCATCAAGGACGGCAACTATCGCAGCATCTGGGCTGCCCAGCCCGCCCCCGTGACCAAATGGCTCGAGGTGAGCGACGACGGTGTCACGTTCAGGCGCGTGTGCGGCATTCCGCACGGCAGCGTCGGATGGCAGACCATCGACATCGAGCCCACAAGGGGACGGTACTTCCGCATCACATTTGAACGGAAACCCGGCATCACGCCCCAGCTCAAACTATACACCACGCCCCGAATCAACCATGCCGAGGAGAAAGCGGGCTTTGCATCGCCGTCGGACATGATGGACTTCCTCACGACCGCCGAAGCAGGTGAGACCATTCAGTTGACCAATGTCATTGACGTCACCGACCGCGTCGACGACAATGGTATCTTGACGTGGAAAGCCCCCAAGGGTGATTGGAAAATCTATCGGTTCGGCTACACCCTCACGGGCAAGGAGAACCATCCCGCATCACCCGAGGCGACCGGACTAGAGGTATCCAAAATCGACAAACAGGCCTTTACTGACTTCCTGGAGTATTACCTCAACACCTATCATGAAGCGACAGGCGGCCTGATGGGCGAGCGGGGACTACATTACCTGCTGATTGACAGCTATGAAGCCGGATGGGAAACCTGGTGTGCCCGGATGCCGCAGGAGTTTGAACAGCGCCGCGGCTACAACCTGATGCCATGGCTGCCCGTGCTGACAGGCGAAATCATCGGATCGGCCGAGCAGAGCGAGGAATTCCTCTATGACTGGTGAACACGGCATGGAAACCTACTTTGAGTCCCACGAGAACGGCAGACTCTACCTGGCCGACGGCATGAGCGTCAAGCGCCAGGCCGACATTCCCATGGCCGCCATGTGGACGATTCCCAAAGGCGCCAAGGCCGATAACTCCAATGCCAGTATGGCCGAGAGCGACATCCGCGAGTCGGCCTCGGTGGCCCACCTCTACGGCAAGCCTCTCGTCGCCACCGAGTCGTTGACTACCAACGGCATGAGTGGCGGTGCCTATAGCTACTATCCCGGAAACCTTAAGGCGACAGCCGACCTTGAGATGTCCTGCGGCACTAACCGCTTTGTCATCCACGAGAGCGCCCACCAACCCGTCGATGACAAGAAGCCCGGACTGGGGCTGATGATTTATGGCCAGTGGTTCAACCGCCATGAGACCTGGGCCGAGATGGCCAAAGCATGGACCGACTATCTTGCCCGCAGCAGTTACCTGCTGCAACAGGGCCGCAACGTGGCCGACGTGCTCTATTATTACGGCGAGGATGACGTGATTACCAGCCTGTTCGCCCATGAGCACCCCGCCATACCGCCCGGCTATAACTTCGATTACCTGAACAAAGAGGCTCTGCTCGACCTGATCGCCTATGACGGGGAACACTTCGTCACGCCATCGGGCAACCAATACAGCGTGCTGGTCGTTTCAGAGAAATGCCAGCACATGTCCCAAGCTGTCCGGGCCAAACTTGCCATCCTGCAGCAACAGGGAGCAACAGTCATTGACGAGAAGACACGACCGAAGGAAATACCGCTTCTTGAAATCCAGCCCGATGTGATGACTGCCGACATGAGCAACCTGCGCTATGTTCACCGCACGACCGCCGATAGCGAGATCTACTGGCTGAACAACCGGGCCCCAGCAGCGAGGACCTGTGACGTCTCTTTCCGCGTCAGCGGACTCGAGCCCACCCTGTGGCACCCCGAGACGGGCGAGATTGAGGAGGTGTCCTACAAGATGAGTGATACCCAAACCACCGTCCACCTCGACATGTTGCCCGAGGACGCCTTCTTTGTCGTGTTCCAGGGGAAAACCCGCAACAAGCTGAAGTCCGTTCCCGAAAAGCAAGTGATCCAATTGCGACAGATTGACACCCCGTGGACAGTCCACTTTGACGAACAGTGGGGCGGCCCAGCCAGCATCGTGTTCCCGAGGCTCATTTCCTATACCGAGTCCAGTGACGACGGCATCAAGTACTATTCAGGTACCGCCGTCTATAAGAACAACTTTAATGTCCAGCAGAAAGAACTCGACAATGGGAGCATCCTGCTCGACCTGGGCAAAGTGGGATGCATGGCCCAGGTGACGCTCAATGGCAAGGAGGTGGGCACCCTGTGGAAGGCACCCTATCAGATTGACATCAGCAAGGCTGTCAAAGCCGGCGAGAACCGCCTCGAAATCAAGGTGGCCAATCAATGGGTGAACCGCATCATCGGTGATTTGCAGCCCGATTGCGACAAGAAATACACCTACACGCCCACCGATTTCTACAAGGCCGACTCTCCCCTGCTCCCGGCAGGTCTAATGGGCCCCGTGACAATCAAGAAACGAATCGAGAAATGAGCAACTAAGAACCTATAAAACATCATTATAACAATGATGAAACTTATGCTGTCATGAGGGCACTGCCTCCTCAACACGGAATAAAGCTTGGATGTTTCAGTTTTCAGCAAAGGTGAGTTGACTCATTCACACAGCAAAAGGCATGGTATTTGGGCAAAAAAAACAGAGGATGTGTCATAATTTGTCTGCTGGAATTATAACCGCCCTTCGGGCGGGAAATTAAAACAAATTTTGTATTAAAATTAGAACAAATAAAATATTTATTTAATTTTTTAAATAATTTGTTTAAATTTCTCGGCCATAGGCCGATATATATAGCGACATTGCAATTATGACACAGCCCCCTTTCGTCTTGGATATGGCTTTATGCCGCTTCTTTTGACTTGAAAAGTAACCCGCATAGGCGGTAGCACAGGTAACAACTCAAGAGCGCTATGACTGTGATAACGCCCACTTCTTGTTTTGGTATATCAATCGCGGTGAGCACATCAGAACGACACAAATCAGGCACGCTATACTACCAAATGATTTTACTACATGGCTAGGCGCAGGCCGACGGTACTTGAATGGACTTGAAACCCAGAATCGTGCGATATCCAGCCACGTGACCACACTTCGCTCGTTGCGTAATATGACCCCCCGCGAACTATTTGGAATATCGTTGACCTATAACCCGTATATAACGAGACATAATCAAGGCAAAGCTCACTCACGTTGCCGCTCATGTCATAGAGTCCCAGTTCGTTAGGCTTTTTCTGACCGACAGGATGCGTCATGCCATCGGAATTCTCACGACACCAAGCCACCTCGTCAATGTTATCACTACCGGCATAGGGGTAACCATGTGTCTTATTCCCTCCACGGGCGGCAAACTCCCACTCGGCTTCGCTGGGAATCCTAAAGTGCCGCCCCGTGAGTTCATTCAGCTTGGCTATAAAGTCTTGGCAGTCATACAACGATACATATTCGACCGGGCGATTAAGGTCATCTTCAAAAACCCGTTCATCATTCTCATTGTAGTCATTATTGCTTGAAAAATAACTGGGGTTCTCGCCCATGACGGCAAGCCATAAGGCCTGAGTGACCTCGGTCTGCCCGATGCTATAGTCGGCAACTGTGACATCAAGGGTCGAATCCTGAAAAAGTACGCCCGTTGGTGTAATCTGCAATTCCTTATTCATTGTCAAGCTGCCGCCCTTGACTTTTACCATATTGAATGACACACCGTTGACCGTGAATTTCTCGATAGGGGAATTCGGCTCATCCTGACAGGCCGTCAGTGCCAGCAGCCCAATAAGAGGTAAATAAAGTAACTTTTTCATGATTGTCTTCATATCTCTATTGTTGTTTAATTTGTTGATTGTCTAAAGCCTAAACCAAAAGCTTAATTGACTGTTTCTTGGCTGCAAAGTTACAGACAATTACCGAAAGCAACAAGTATTCGCGCACCAGAAAAACAGCAGAAAATAGGGACGGTTCTTCTGATGTTTTTTTACTTTATATTTTGCCCTAGGTTGATAATTAACGTATAATCAACTATTCAAAAAAAATGACTGTCATCTTTTCTCGTGGGACTCCTTCAGATGTACAACTGAAGCGCAATACTTGCGGGAGAGTCATCGTCAACGCATTAGGTGTCAATCTCGGTTGCCATTTTTGACAACCATTATTTAGGACGCTGTTTGACTCCCAAAAATCACATCAAAAGAACCGTCCCTATTTTGCTGGAGAACTAACACCAACTGAAACGAAAGAGACTGTGTCATAATTTATCTGCGGGAATTATAACCTCCCTTCGGGCGGGAAAACTTGTGCAAACCGAAAGCCATGAAGTTTACTTCAATGGCTGAGGTGCCAATTAAAACAATTAAAATTTTTATATTAATTATTTAAATAATTTGTTTAAATTTCTCGAGCGAAGCTCGATCAATGTTTCAATCGAAAATTATGACACAGCCTCTTTTCATTTGCCCTCATGCCGCCCCGTGAGGTGGGTTATTTCATCTCGGCATCAATCCAGCCCAGAAGCGATACCAACGAGGCATTCCAGTTGATGGCAATTTCGTTGCTGGCATAGGAGCCTGTAACGTCGATGTAGGACTCATCGGGTTGCTTGGACGGGTATGGCAGACTGCCGTCGCCGTTGTCCTGTTGGCCAGGATTGGGGCCGCCGGCGAGCAGGCCGGGCATGGGGGCATCAATGCCGTCGGCCGACGAGATGCGATGGTGGATGTTCTTGGGGGGCTTGTGGCCATAACCGGTCACATAGCAGTATCCGGTGGCATTACGGCCTAAAACATAATCGGCATTCTGGAGGGCTGCTTCAAGATACTTCTTGTCGCCCGTGGCACGGTAGCAGTACAGGTGGGCAAGACCACTGGTGCAGAAGCACTCGGACAGGCAACCCCAACCGTAGTCATTGGCATGATTACCGGCGGGCGTATTGAACGACGAGGCCTGCTGGGTCGACAGCTGATGGTCACAGAAGCCCAACAACTTGTTGAGCATGAGGTCATGCATGCCGGTTTTGTCGTCGCCGCAGGTAATCCATGAATACATGGCAAG
>ONKD01000007.1 GCA_900318345.1 uncultured Prevotellaceae bacterium | reverse complement strand
GTTGCTACCGGTGGCTTGATCCCGATGTATCCCATCATGGGCAATGAGTATGACGCACGCACCGGCCAGGGTGAGATCCAGTACATTGGCTACTTCCACGCCGACCAGGGCTTCAAGCTCATTAAGGTGCCCGGCAGCTGGGATGACCAGTGGGGTATGGGCGGCGATGGCGCTCCCGTGAAGAATGATGGCGGTAGCAGTGACTTCAAGCTTGAGGCCGACGGTTACTATCGCATCACGCTCAACACGGCTACCGATGAGCTCCTTATCGAGCCCTATGACGGCGCTGTTGGTGTTTACACCATGATTGCTATGCCTGGTGCATATCAGGATTGGAACACTGGCGAGAACGTGATGAACGCCATGAGCACCGCCGTCGAGAACCATGACTGGTACTTGATGAGCGTGACCTATGGCGACACCGAGCTCAAGTTCGCCGCCGACAATGCTTGGGATGTGAACTGGGGTGCAACAGACTTCCCCTATGGCGTTGGTACTAATGGAGGTCCCAACATTCCCGTCAAGGCCGGTACCTACAATGTGTTCTTCAACGATATCCTTGGTATCTACAACTTTGTTGCGGTAGAGTAATTATCAACCATTCGACCGGGCGGGCTAGAACCCGCAGGCAATAGCCCGCCCCATTAGATATAACAACGACAAACAGTTATTATGAAGAAGTTTTTATATATTGCCGCAATGACCATGTTGCTGGCAAGTTGTACCGAGGATTTCAAGGACTGGGCCGATCCCCAGAGCAATCCTCAGGCTGAGGTTGTGACCTTTGGCACCGGTTCGATCGCCAGTGTCGATGTGATTGACTTCACTCAGTTACCCGCTGACATTGAGGTGGTCAAGGTGTGTGACATCACCGCTCCCGCTTCCAATGACACGACCTATAAACCCGAGTATACCATCTACTTGAATGGTCAGCCCTTCGTGCTGGGCATGGATGGCACGATGGATGCCGATGAGTTGCAGTTGTTCGTGGTTCAGCAGTTTGGCCAGGCACCCGAGGTGCGTGAGCTCACTGCCCGCGTGAAGAGCGTGATGACCAATGGCACCACCGCTACTACCATTATGAGCGGCGAGTTCCCCGTGAAGGTGATCCCCAACGCTCCCAAGATCTCGAGCGCTTACTACTATGTGGGCACCAGCAATGGCTGGACTCCCTGTGATGAGACTTACAAGTTGGATAACGGCGGCGGCGACGTTTACGCTAACCCCGTGTTCACCGTTGTAGTTCCCGCTACTGGTGAGGACAACTGGTTCAAGATCTATTCTCAGGAAACCATGGACCTTGGTGTTGATGGTTTCTGGGGTGGTGACTTCATCGGTTATTCCGTGAATGGTGAGAACGAGTTGACGGGTAACTTTGTTGAGGGCGCCAACGACCAGGTGGCCTTCGCATTCATGATTCCCGCCAGCATCCGAGCCGACAAGTATCGTCTGACCTTCGACATGATGAACCGCACGTTTGAGATCGAGCCCATCAAGGAACTGGGCACTCCCGACCTGTGGTACCTCGTTGGCTCATGCATCGGTGACGGTTCGTGGGGCAATGCTGCCGACGCCCTTGGCACGGCACTCGTTCCCATGTATCCCGCATCGGACAACTACGCTATCCTGTCTTACGTGGGCTACTTCCCCGCTGGCCAGGGCTTCAAGCTCATTCACACCCCGGGCAACTGGGATGAGCAGTGGGGTATGGGTGATGGTGCCCTCGTCAAGAATGACGGTGGCAGCAGCGACATCAAGATGGAAGAGGACGGTTACTATGAGATCGTCTATGACATGGAGATGGATGCTGTAACCATTACCAAGTACACTGGTGCTGTTAGCGTATTCAACATCATGGGTATGCCTGGTGACTATCAGGATTGGAATCCCGGTGGCACGCTCATGACCCGCATGAGCAGCGTGGTTGAGAACCACGACTGGATCATTAAGGGTGCGACCTATGCTACCGATACCGAGCTCAAGTTTGCTGCCGATGCCGGCTGGAACAATAACTGGGGCTCATCTACGTTCCCCGTGGGCGCTGGTGTGGTGAATGGTCCCAATATCCCCGTTGCTGCAGGCACCTATAACGTGATCTTCAACGACATTTTGGGCAGGTACTATTTCATTGCTCAGTAATGACTAACGACTGAACATATCGCGACTGGTTGCTGTCCACCCATTGTGGCGGACGGCAATCAGCCGCTTTTTTTCAGTAACAGGTAATTATCACATTATTATATTAGTTATTAACCGACTTAATTATTTATTGGAGTTATGAAAAAATTCTTTACTCTTTTTGCAATGACAGTAATGCTTGCCTTTACATCACAGGCAGCTTACTACATCGTGGGTAATGATCCCTTTGGAAACTGGGATCCGGGAAACGGTGTTGAGATGACCGACAATGGCAACGGTACCTACAGTTACAAGGCCACCATCAGCGGTTCGGTTTGGTTTGTGTTTGCAAGCGGTCTCGATTCAAACTGGGACGTGTTCAATTCCACCTATCGTTTTGGCCCCTCGGGCAGCGATGTTGAGGTAGGCGTTAACCAGTGGGTATCGACCCCCCAGGGTGGTGACAAGTCCTACAAGTTCACTGGATCCGGTAGCGAGTATGTGTTCACCTTCAACCCCGCTATCCTTAAGTTCAAGATTGAGGGTTATGTAGTTCCCATCGAAATCGACACCTATACCGTAGCAGGTACTCCCGCATCGGTATTTGGTACCGAGTGGGATCCCAGCAATGCTGACAATGACATGGTTAAGCAGGCCGATGGTACCTATTCACTGACCAAGTATGGCTGCCAGCTCGCAGGCAATGAGTTGGCATTCAAGGTGGTTGGTAACCGTGATTGGGGTAATGCATGGCCCAACGACAACGTAGTTGTTGAGGTTGATGAGACTGGTCTCTATGACGTGACCTTCACCTTCAACCCCGAGAACAACGAGGTGGGTTACAGTTGGGTGAAGAGCGGCAGCTTTGACCCCCGCACTGGAGAGTTGTATGTACTGGGTGAGGCTAACGGCAACGGTTGGGCTCCCAACGTGGGTGTGCCCATGGCAACCGAGGACGAGAACATCTTCACCGCTACCATCACTACCGATGGCGGTAACATTGACCAGGCCGACGGCATTGGCTACAGCTACTTTGCCTTCACCACCAAGCTTGCTGAGAGCGCTGACGATTGGTCAGGCATCGCAGCCTATCGCTTGGGTGCCGTTGAGGCCGACTACCTCCTGAGCGAGGACCAGCTCGGTATCGAGTTGGGCTTGGGCGCCTTCGGTCAGCAGAACAGCTTTAAGATTCCCGCCGGCACCTATGACCTGGTGGTAAATCTTGAGGCCAACACGCTGGTGGTTACCAAGGCTGGCGGCATCGATCCCACTGAGGTAACTTACAAGATTGAGAAGGTTTGGGAGATGGCTACCCCGTTTGCTAGCGAGATGACTGGCGATGTACGTCAGGGCTTCGGTATGAACGGCAAGTTCTACATCAACAACAAGGCTGACCAGAAGGTTGTCGTTATTGATGAGAACGGTATTGTTAACACCGAGTATCCTGGTGGCGCTAACTGCGGTATCACCCGCGACGAGGCCGGCAACCTGGTTGTCAGCAACGCTGCCTTCCCCGGCGCTTGGGCCGAGGCTACCATCAAGGTGATCAACCCCGAGACCAACGAGATGAAGGAATACACTGTTCCCGAGGAGTGTGGTCTGCAGGGCCGTTGCGACTTCATCGGCTTCGCTAAGGGTAACCTCATGGAGGATGGTGCCCTCTACCTGACCGGTGGCAACACTGGTACCGATCCCTTCACCGATGGCGTGGCTATCATGACCATCGCTGGTGGCGAGGTAAATGTTGACGAGTGCTACACCGCAGCTTGTGACGGCTTGGTTGGCCAGACCTCGACTGTAATCAACTACTTCAAGGACCTCAACGACGAGGATGCACTCGTTTACGCTTATCGTAGCGGCAACCCCAGCAAGCTCGCGTTTGACGGTGAGAATTTCACCGCTACCGCAATCGAGCTGTCTGGCAAGGGTCATGCTAACGGTATCTTCCCGTTCGTTTGGGATGAGAAGGAATATTACATCTATCCCATCATGCCCGACTATCAGAATGGTTTCGCTATCGCCGAGTCTGGTGTTGATCCCATCGCTGTTGTCGAGTCGACCGTTGCTGCCAATGCTAACGGTTTCCAGGCCAACTGGCTCAATGCCGAGGTTGGTAGGAAGGCTGTCACCATCTATCAGTACTATCCTGGTGGTAACCTCACTGTTTACCGCTTGACTAAGGCCGTTGGTGGTGTTGACGAGCTGAGCAACGACGTTGAGAAGGTCGTTTCGAGCGTTCGCTACTACAACATCATGGGCCAGGAGGTGAAGGAGATCAACGGTCTCACCATCGTTGTGACCACCTACACCGACGGCAGCCGCAGCGCTATCAAGGTGCTCAGGTAATGTGAGTTACTCCTGCTGAAATCAGTAGATGATAAAAAGGCGGTTCCCACGAGCGTGGGAGCCGCTTTTTTTGATTGCCCCTAAAGGGGGGATGGGGTTGCAAACGATTGCACGCACTTTTTTTTCGACATTATGATGGCTGTGTTGTTGAAATTGTGGATAAATTGCTAAATTTGCATCAATTAGCTTGTGTCTCAACAAAATCAAAATTTTTTTTGCTTTTGTGGACGAGTTGCACTAATTTTGTGAAAAGTATAACCACTAAAAACGATAGAGACTATGAAAAAGATTGTTACTACTGCACTTGCTGTGATGTTGCCATTGCTGATGCTGGCTCAGGGCTGGCCCTCACGCTATGAAGGCGTGATGCTGCAAGGCTTTTACTGGAATTCCTTTTCCGATTCCCGCTGGACAAAACTCGAATCCCAAGCCGATGAGCTGGCCGAGTTTTTCAAGCTCGTGTGGATTCCCCAGAGTGCCTCCACTGGTGGCGGAACATCAATGGGCTATGATGACCTGTACTGGTTCACCGACTATAACAGCTCCTTTGGCAATGAGTCGCAGTTGCGCTCGATGATCAACACCTTTAAGGATAAGGGTATCGGCACCATCGCCGATGTGGTGATCAACCACCGCAAGACCATTAACGACTGGGTGACCTTCCCTGTTGAGGTGTATAAAGGGGTGACCTATAAAATGCTCTCTACCGACATCTGCAAGAACGATGACGGCGGGGCTACGCTGAACTGGGCTAACCAGAACGGCAAATCGCTGAGCAACAACAACGATACCGGTGAGGACTGGAGTGGCATGCGTGATCTGGACCACAAGAGCGCCAATGTGCAAACCATCGTCAAGGCCTACTTGGACCTGCTGCTCAACGACCTGGGTTACACGGGCTTCCGTTATGATATGACTAAGGGTTATGGCGCTTCCTATACCGGCATGTACAATTCCTATATCAACGCCCAGTACTCGGTGGGCGAGTTCTGGGATGGCAATCAGACGACGGTGAAGAACTGGATCGATGGCACTAAGGTGGATGGTGTGGTGCAAAGCGCCGCATTTGACTTCCCCTTCCGTTACGTGATCCGTGATGCGGCCAACAATAACCGATGGACTAACTTGGGTACAAGTTCCAATAAGGGCTTGTGCAGGGAGACGAACTATTGCCGTTATGCGGTCACCTTTGTCGAGAACCACGATACCGAGTACCGTGATGCCGGCAACCAGCAGGACCCCATCCGCAACAACGTCGAGGCTGCTAACGCTTATCTGTTGACGATGCCGGGCACGCCTTGTGTGTTCCTCAAGCACTGGATTGAATACAAGGAGCCCATCAAGCAGATGATTTATGCCCGCCAGCTGGCCGGTATCCACAACCAGAGCACCAGCTTTAACCAGGCCCAAAACGCGGCTAGCAATTACTACGTGCAGCGCACCGTAGGCACCCGCGGCACGCTCATGGCTGCCATGGGTACTACCGCTTATGAAATTCCCTCGACCTACGTCGTGGTGCTGAGCGGCACCAATTATCGTTTGGCTCTGAGCAAGAACACCGAGACGGCTTGGGCCAGCGTACCCAGTGGCGAGTATAACGAGGCATTTGACGTGAAACTTACTGCCGTGAGCCAGACCGATGGCGCCCGCCTGGTCTATACTCTTGATGGCAGCGAGCCCACCGCTAGCAATGGTACCAAGGTCAACGATGGCGCCACGGTCAACATCGATGGCACAAAGACCCTCAAGGTGGGTCTGCTCATCAATGGTGCTGTGAGTGGCGTGATTACCCGTAACTATATCATCGACACCAGCGTGTTTGAGCCCTATGAGATTACGGTTTACCTCAAGGATCCCACTGTGGCTCCCAACAACTGGTCGGTAGTGAACTTCTACACCTGGGACACGCCCACCAACAAGCAGTTCAACGGTAACTGGCCTGGCCAGAGCATCACCGATTACAAGACGGTAAATGGCGTGAAGTTCTACTACTGCAAGTACATGATTACGGGCAAGGACTATTGCATGAATTTTGTGTTCAACCAAGGTCCTAGCAACGTGCAGACGGTTGACGTGACCGACGTGAGACACTCGTCAGTGTTTGAGGTGACCACACAGACTAACAAGTACAATGTGAATGATGTGACCGAAACCTATCTGGCCAGTCTCGAGGGTGGTAATGAACTCGAAGGCGATGTCAACGGCGATGGTGAGGTGAACATCAGTGACATTAGCGCCGTGATCGACGCGATCCTCATGGGGTCGACGACCAATCCCAAGTGTGATGTCAATCGCGACGGCGAGGTGAACATCAGTGACATCAGCGCTGTGATTGACTTCATTCTGGCCTCATAACAATCAATATATGAAAAGGACTTTTTTAAGTATCAGCGTGGCGCTCGCTCTGGCTCTGACCAGCGTGAGCGCCATGGCTGCTGTGCGTCCCGATGTGAATAACGATGGTGAGGTCACTATCAGCGACGTGAATATGGTCATCGACATCATCTTGTCGGACAGTGCCGACCTTGCTGGCGATGTGAACAATGATGGCGAGATCAATATCATCGATATCAATACCGTGATAGACATCATCCTGAGGGGTGGTGAGGAACCTGACGGCCCTGTTGTGGGTGGCGATATCTCCATGCTGACCAAGTATGAGGCCCACCAGCGCATGGCGCTAGGCTATGGCGTGACCTCGGCCTATTACCGTGACATCAACAATCAGCGCGTCAATGATGTGATCACATGGGTCAAGCAGCAAGGCTGGAACGCGGCCCGTGTGCGCCTGTTTGTCAATCCCGAGAACGCCTCCAATGCCGATAAAGGACAGGGTGTGATCCAGAACTTGGATACTGTCAAGGTGCTGGGCCGCCGTATCAAGGATGCCGGCATGAAGTTCATGCTCGATTTCCACTATAGCGACAGCTGGGCCGATCCTGTCAAGCAGTTCACGCCCGCCGAGTGGGCCGATCTGGACGATGAGGCACTGACCCAGAAGGTGTATGAGTACACCCGTGATTGCCTGCGTGAGCTCAAGGCTGCGGGTGCAACGCCCGACTACATCCAGACGGGCAATGAGATCAGTTACGGTATGCTGTGGGGCCCTGTAGGCACACCGACAGCCAACTTGAAGAAGTGCTATATGGGCAACGAAGCCAACTGGGATCGTTTTGCCAACTTGCTCAAGGCGGCCGGTCGTGCTTGCCGTGAGGAATGTCCTAGAGCTAAAATCATCCTGCACACCGAGCGTGTTGCCAAGGTCAACATCCTGCTCAATTTCTACAATCAGATGAGAAACAAGCAGGTGGACTATGACATCATTGGGTTGAGCTATTATCCCTATTTCCATGGCGATTTGGGTACCTTGGCTATTGCCCTCAATAACGTGTCCAACTCTTATCAGGACAAGGACATCATGATTGTCGAGACAGGCTATAGCTACCATTATAGTATCGGCGATTTGGACTACTCATCGACGTGGCCGCTGACCTATGAAGGACAGCGCAAGTTCACGGCCGACCTCATCACGAAACTCAAACCGTACGCTAAGGTGAAAGGCCTATTCTGGTGGTTCCCCGAGGCCAACGAGTATGGGTTGGGTGGTAACTATTGGAGCGTCCTGCACGTGAATGATAACTGGTATAACGCGGGCCTGTGGGATCATGCAAATGGAAAGGCGTTGCCTGCCCTGTATGAGCTTAAACACTTTGTCGAGTAACCACTCGCTCGTTAACGATAAGGAAAACGTGGCAATAGAGATTGTTCTCTGTTGCCACGTTTCTATAAGTCTCGATACCGTGTTACTCTGGATTAAGCATCGTTGGGCTTCTTTGCCATGACGCAAATGAAATGCTCTTGCTCATGGTGGCGGGATTTGATGTCGATGAATCCCAGCTCTTCGAGCTGCTGCTCAATTTCCTCAATGGTATAGATGCGTATGCCGCCAATGGCTTTCTCCATGTCGCGGTATTGTTGCCCCTCACCATCGAGCTCATTGCCAATAATAAATGTGCCGCCAGGTTTGAGCACCCTCAAAGCCTCAGAAAACCCCATCTCGATAGTGGGCCAGTAGTAGATGGTCTCAAAGGCCATTACGATTTCATAACTGTCCTTGGCCAGCGGTAATTGTGTCGCACTGCCACCAATGACGAAACACTGGCCATCCTTAACGGCTCGATAATTCAATTCGGTGGTGTATTCCAGTGACTTCTTTGACAAGTCGATGCCTCTCACCATGCACTCAGGGCACTTGGTGAAGATACGTTCAATATTGGCACCTCCACCGCAGCCCATATCCAGCACATGGTCTCCTGGGTTGACTTTCAGCTCGGCCAGCGCCCATTCGGGCATGGCCGCATGGGCCTTGCTGTTCATGGCCGTTAAGACTCGTCCGCCCCAGAATCCCCTCGGGTGGCGACCACGTTGATAATATCTATATAGCTTACTCATTCTTGAGACGTTCCTCTCTTATTGACTGCAAAGTTACTCCTTAAAGACCAATTTTGCAAGAGTCCTACTACTAATTTCGAGCACTAAATATCGATAAAAGATCTATCATGCCATGTCCCAGCAGGATCTATCTTTTTGTTCTTGAAAGCTGATGTAGCATCAGAATTCCAGCACGAGGGTTGCGCGAGGCTCTAGCGGCACGTTGCTGGACAGATCATACTGCTTGCCGGTGATGACATCGGTGGCCATGCGGTTGTCGCCCTCAAACAGCTCGGCATAGCGGTTTACCTCGAGCGTGGCGGGTTTTGTTGTACCGTTGATGATGGTCATAACAGTGTTGCGGTGCCAGCGGCGGGTAACGACATACACGCCCTTCCAGGGAATGAACTGGGTCTGGTAGCCGCGAATGATGGTCTCGTTGCCATTGCGCCAGTGCAGCAGGGCACTCAGCCAGTTGAACATGTCGTTCTGCTCGGGGGTGCGACCCTCGGCGGTGAATGCGTTATGTTTGTCGCCAGGGAAGCCTCCAGGGAAGTCCTTGCGCACGTTGCCATCAGTGACCTCTTTAGTGCCGTTCATGAGCACCTCGGTGCCATAATAGAGTTGCGGGATGCGCTTGATGGTCAGCAGCAGGGCCAGTGCCTGCTTGAGTGCCGGCATGTCCTTGCCGTTGCCCAGGAAACGGTCGGTATCGTGGTTCTCGATGAAGGCCATCACGCTCGACGGGTTGGGGTAGAGGTAGTCAAAGCACAGGCTGTTGTACACGCGGTTATAGCCGCGCCACCAGCCGTCGGTCTCTTCTTTCTTGGCACTATCCACTTTCTCATAGAATGAGAAGTCCATCACCGTGGGCAGGTAGCTCTCGGGCTTGCCCACCTTGTTGCCTTTTTGCCAGGCGGCGGTATAAGCGGGATGCTCCACCCAGGTCTCGCCCACGACGTTGAAGTTGGGGTACTCGGCATCGAGGGTCTTCATCCAGCGAGCCATCGCGTCGGCATAGGCATAGGGGTAGGTATCCATGCGGATGCCGTCGATGCCCACGGTCTCAATCCACCAGATGCTGTTCTGAATCAGGTAGTTCATCACGTGGACGTTGTGGTGGTTCAAGTCGGGCATCGAGGGGACGAACCAGCCCTCGACAGTCTCTCTGAGGTCAATCTCGCTGGCATAGGGATCCATAATGGGCGTGAGTTTATAGCTCGTCTGCAGGTAGTTGTTCTTGTAGTCGGGTTGGTTAAACCAGTCATGGCTGGGCATGTCTTTCAGCCAGGGGTGATGAGCGCCGCAGTGGTTGAAAATCATGTCCATCACGACCTTTAGGCCATGGGCATGAGCCTCATCTACCAGACGGCGGTACTCCTCGTTGGTGCCAAAACGCGGGTCCACTTTATAGTAGTTGGTGGTGGCATAGCCGTGATAGGTCGAGTGACCATGGCCGTCAGGCGAATTGTTCTCCAACACAGGCGTGAACCACAGGGCCGTAACGCCCAACTGGTTGAAGTAGTCCAGATGTTGGCGAATGCCCTCAATGTCGCCACCATGGCGCAGGCTGGGCTGCGTGCGGTCGTTCTTGTAGGCCTCCATGCCGGCAATCTGGTTATTGGCAGGGTTGCCGTCGGCAAAGCGGTCGGGCATAAGCATATAGAGCACGTCGGCGTTAGTGAAGCCCTGGCGTTTATCCCCGCTCATCTCGCGGGCCAACAGGTCATATTTCACTTTCTTCTTGCTGCGGCCCTGCTTGAAGGTGATGTCCATCGTGCCAGGTTGGGCACCGCGGGTGTTCAGATAGACGAGCAGGTAGTTGGGCGAGTCGAGGCGCACCAGGCTGTCGATGGTCACGCCAGCGTAGTCGATGTTTACCTCGGCATCGCGGATGCCCTCGCCATAGACCATGAGTTGCACACTGGGATTCTTCATGCCCACATACCAGTTGGTGGGCTCAATGCGGTCAACCTTGACCACTGCAAGAGCGGTGAGCCATCCCATGGCTACCGCCATTAACAAGAACAATGCCTTTTTCATCATGATTGCTATTAATTGGTTTTTACACCGCAAATATAAGTACTTTCCCGCTTTTCTCCAAAAATCCCTATACCTTCATCCTTGAGGTTCGCTCCATGCCATTAATAGGAAATAAAAGCGGGGTAGTGTGTTGACTACTCCGCTATATCGCTCTGCCAGTATAAGGCAGTGGGTATTATTCGATGTTGTTGGCGTGCATGTACTCGATGACGCGTTCGAGGTCGTTGGGCGTGTCAACAGCGATGGTCTCGCTCTGCACCTCGATGTAGTGCACATGGTAACCGTTCTCGATGAAACGCAGGATCTCGATGTCCTCTACTGACTCGACCTTGGCTTTGCCATACTTCTTGCCGTAATCGCAATAGAACTTCAGGGCCTCGGGTTTGAAGCCATAGACACACACTTGCTTGTAATACTTCACGTTGATGTTACCCTTGGGGAACGGTGCAGCCGAGCGCGTGAGGAACACGCCTCGTCCGTCGGCGGCAGCAATCACCTTGGGGACCGTGAAGTTGATGAGGTCCACGGGGTCATGAATCTCGGTCATCAGGTTGGTGACCATGATGCCCGTGTCAGGATTATCCAGATAGGGCTGGATGGCGGCCTTGATAGTCTCGGGCTCAATCAGTGGCTCGTCGCCCTGGATGTTGACATAGAGGTCGGCCGGTACTTTCTCGGCCACTTCGCCTATGCGGTCGGTACCCGTGCGATGTGAGGTCGATGTCATGATCACGTTGATGCCTCGTTGTTGACAGGCGTCAAAGATGCGTGAATCGTCGGTAGCGACATACACCTCACTGAATTCTTTCACTTTCTTGGCTTGGAGATAGACTCGTTCAATCATCAGCTTGCCGCAGATTTCAGCGAGCGGTTTGCCCTCAAATCGAGACGACTGGTAGCGGGCCGGTATTACAGCTATAATGTTCATGATGAGTATTTAAAGGAATTGATAAATCGATTTTACATGCAGGCTGCGGTAAAGACTGGGTGTCAGGGAAACCAGTGACTTGGCCGTGAATTCCTCAAACTGGTTGAACAGTTGGCGGTTTTCATTACTCAGTTCCATCTCCTTGTCCGAGAGCACTTGGCCACGGTAACCGTCATATCCCACGATGAAAATCCTGTTGGGGGTCAGTTCGATGGCCGTTTGCAGCGCCACTGTGGTGCAGGAGTCAATAAAGTCATTGGTGAAGCTGATTTGCGGCAACTCGAAGGTGGCTTTGCTGGCATAGCTGGGCACATCGGTTCCCATTGTCCTGGGATAAGGAGGCAGGACGCAGGTCCCGTTGAACTCGGCTGCCGGAACGGTCTTCTCCATGCGCTTGGCCTCATTGCCCACCAGCACAAAGAATTTGTCATTGTTGATGTGCTTGAACGAGGTGGCGTGGCGGGCTGTCGCAAACACGATGGCCATGCCGGGATGAGAAGCGATAAACTCGGTGATGGCCTCCAAGTGGTCAATGACCGTGCCACCGCCGCCAATGATCATCACATCGTCATAGTGGTTGGCCGTGAGCTGGTCGAAATGGGCGTTGTCGGCCAGGTGGGCGCGCTTGTTGTCCACAGCCCTGACGATGCTGTTGAAGCTGTAGGCCCTGTTCATCGACCATGCCATCACCTCCTTCTGCGGGATGGAGTTGGCTCCTGAAATCATGTAGGGGAGGCTCGTGCCCCAGTTGTATTGCTTCCACAGCGGCATGAAGGCGGTGATGGCATCGCCCAGCATGTTAAAGTCCACATCCAGCCCTTGGCGGTTGAGGCAGGTAAGCAGCAACTCGGTATTGAGGTTACCGGCGCCACGGCCCATGCCCAGGATGGTCCCGTCCACCGACTTGACACCGCACCTAAGTGCCGTGAGCGTGTTGATGAGGGCCAGTTGCAGGTTGTTGTGACCATGGAAACCCAATGTGCAATCGGTGTGTTTCCTTATTTCGGTGATGGTTTTGGCCACATCATCGGGCATCATGCTGCCAAATGAATCTACCATGTTAAAGATGGTGACGACCCCTTTTAATTGGGATAACTTGGGAAACAGCCCCTCATATTCTTGCCACTTGGACATGTACATGAGGTTAAAGCCCACTTCAAAGCCGTCCTCCTTGATGCAACGGGCCAGATTGATGGCGCGGTCGATGTTCTTGGGGTCAACGGCGAGCCTGATCATGTCCACGATGCCGTGCAAGGGTTCGGTCAGGTTGTGCAAGTCTTCCACAACCGTGCTCTTCTCGTTGAGCATGACAGCGATTTTCTTGGTGCATTTCTTGCGGATTCGCTTCAGTGATGGCACCGGACAATACCCATACTCGCCCATGTAAGTCTTGTCGGGATTGTTGCGATAGCCCACCTCGATGTAATCGATGGGCAGACTGTTTATCGCGTCGAGATAGGTGCTCACGATGCTGGGCGAGAAATCCCAGTCGGTATAGTAGCCGCCGTCTCGCAGTGTGCAGTCAAGAATATTGAAATCTTTTGCCATATATTGAATGTTTTAGTTAGATTCAGTTACTGGAAATTGATGCTCAAGGTGGTGGAGCAGGGCTGGCTGATGTCCATTAACGCTTGAGGACGTCATCAAGGCTCACTCGCTCATAGGCCTCTAGCTTACCGCCACGGGTGGCGTTGTAGATGTTGAAATTGGGATGCTTGTCGGCAAACTTCCGTGCTGTCATATAGGCCATTGTGCTTTCAACGATGCGCGGCAGGTTCAAGCCCTTGTTGCTCGCCTTGGACCCTTCAAAGTAATCCTTCACATCGTCCTTCATTACGGGCACGCCCTTCTCGTTCAGGCTGATGGAATAGTTGTGGTCGATACCCACGAGGTACACGTCCTTGAAACCCATATAGAAGGCTAGCTGAATAGCGCCATAGGTCACAGTAAACCCTTGGCCTAGGAACCTGTTGATGTGGGTGCTGAAGTCGGCATCTCCTGGATAGAAGTCCTTATGCCTCAAGACGAAATAAGAAAAATCCTCTCGCTCTCCAAATAAGGGAAGGGTATCAATGGGCAGGAACGCATGGCTGCAGTCCACATTCTTGATTTCCTCTTGGAACTTGTCAATCAGTTTGAAATCCTGATTGACATAGTAGGTGGGACGCCACGTCGTCTTGGGGAAAATCTCAAAGATGCGGTTTGAGCCAAAGGTGATTTCGCCTTTCAGGTTCTCCAGATCCTCAATTGTCAAGCTGGGACCCGTGCCGATGATGAAGCAGCGTTGGTCCTTGTGCATTCCCTTGAAACGTTTCAGCCTGTTACACAGGGAATAATGCTGTAGATATTGTTTTAAAGAGTATAGGTATACTTTGTTCATATCTTGAAGCTCTTGTCGGTTACATGTAACTAACCCTCACTCATGTGTGGAGAAACATGACCGGCTGGTAGATACAATCTGCAAAGATATTTCATTTTTGTTACATATCAAGTTCCGCACATCCGTTTTTTTGAAATAATTATCCCCATGTCTTGTTTTTCTATTTCTCTATCCTTACCGATTGATGTCATCAATCATGGATGGGGACAATGGTGAAGGTGCAGGTGCGGTCGATGGCTGGAAGGCGGTACTGCTCCAGCGGACGTGCACCCCAACTGTCGATGCCGCCCACACCGCAATGCTCGCTATCGAGGGTGAGGACGGTGTAGGCCGACTTGCTCAACTGCGAGGGATGGCGCTGGTGCTTCTCATTGCCCTCGTCAAGCATGGAGATGTCGTAGTGCAGTGCGCTGGCATAGAAAGGCTTGTCGGCTGTCACCTTGATGCCGATTCCTTGGCCATCAGTCTGTTTCCACCAGCGGATGTCGCCCTTGGTGCCCGTCTCTTGCGGACGGATGTAAGGATAGAACTGTTCGTCGGCGGTCTGGTGGTAGATGCCCAGGCGCTGGCTGTAGCGGCGGTCGGCATAGTTCTCGATGGGTCCGCGGCCATAGAAATTGCTGAACTCCTTATCGTCGGGCATTCCCATCACCAGGCCGAAACGCAGCATCTCGGGCAGTTCGGTGTAACTGTCATCAAATGCGATGCCCTGAGTTACGCACATCACACCGCCCTTATGTATCTCGTAGGTCAGCGTGAGCGTTGCATGCACCTCAGGCATGTCATAGGTAGCGACAATGGTTTTCTGAGACTTGTCCGATGCCTTCTTGTTCACGGCAAGTGAAGTCAGGTTCATCACGGGATTGCGCCACACTTTCAGTTTTTGCTGCATCCAGGCACCCATGTCGTTGTCGGTCACCGCGCGCCAGAAGTTTGGCTTCAGTGAGCCACCCACGCCCAAAAGGGAACTGCCGTTAACGACATATTTGCTCAATAAACCTGTCGTGCCGTTGAAGACGATATTCACACCATCGGCAATGATGGCAATATCTCCACGGGATTGCTTTTGTATTTTGAACTTCGCTTTTTCATGAGGTAATTGAGTCGCTTGAGGTGCCACCTCACGGACGGGCAACTGGACATAGGCGATGCGCTGGCCAGCATCCATCAGTGGCTCTTTATCCTTGAGCATGAAGTCCACATTGAGCATCACTTCGCTGTTAGGCTCTAGCGCGGCGAGGGTGTTTGCGATGGGCAGATGCAGCATTTGGCGGCCCTGCGGTGCCACGTTGAGGTTCAGTTCCTCACCGTTGAGCACCGACTCGCCGTCAACGAGCAGTTGCCAACGCATTTTCACGTTGCTCAGGTCACGGAAGAAGAATTCGTTCCTTACGGCGATGTCACCTTGCTGCACGTTCACGTCCTCGGCCCAGACGTTTTGGTAGTAATAGGCAGTTTCATAAGCGTGCGGGTTCCACACGCGGTCGGGGCTCATGAGGCCGTTGCAGTTGAAGTTGTTGTCGCTGGGGTCGTGGGTGTTGTAATCGCCGCCATAGGAGAAATACTCCTTGCCGTCAGCGGTCTTGACGCGCAGGCCCTGATCGACGAAGTCCCACACAAATCCGCCTTGGAATTTGGGCTGGCGGCGCACGATGTCCCAATATTCCATCAGTCCGCCACCCGAGTTGCCCATCGTGTGGTTGTACTCACACAGGATGAGCGGCTTGGTGCTCTCGGGCTTGCTGGCATAGCGCTCGCACCACTCGGGCGAGGCATACATCGGGCACATCAGGTCGGTGTTCTCGCCGCCCTGGGCACGCTCCCAGTGGATGGGGCGCGAGGGGTCGACCGAGCGTATCCAGTCGCGGGCGGCAGTGAAGTTGGGGCCGTCACAGGTCTCGTTGCCCAGCGACCACACGATGACGCTAGGATGGTTGAACTGCACGCTCACGTTGTGCTGGTTGCGCTCCAGAATGGGCTTGGCAAACATGGGCTTGTAGGTCGGAGCCGTGTTGGGGTCATAGTGGAAGCCGTGGCCTTCCTGATTGGCCTCGGCAATGACATACAGGCCGTACTCGTCACACAGGTCATACCACTGCGGGTCATCGGGGTAGTGGCAGGTGCGCACGGCGTTGATATTCATGCGCTTCATCTCCTTGATATCGGCTATCATGCGCTCACGCGAGACGACATAGCCGCCGTCGGGATCCAACTCGTGGCGGTTGGCACCCTTGAAATAGACGGCCTTGCCGTTGACCAGCAGCTGACCGTTCTTGATCTCCACGCGGCGAAAACCGATTCTTTGGACAATGGTCTCTCCCTTGGCTTTCTTGTCGGCGGGAACCAGCGTTGCAACCAGGATGTAGAGATAGGGCGTCTCGGCTGTCCATTGTTGGGCACCAGATACGGTCCAGCGGTTATCGCCGACAGGGGTCATGGCGACTTCATTGCCCCTGGCATCGAGCAGGTGATAGTTCATCGTGCCTTTGCCGGTAATGACGGGGGCAATCATCAAGGTGCCGTCCTTCATGTCATCGGTGAGTGACGCTGTCACGCGCAGGTCATCGATGTGGTAGTTCTTATCGCGGCAGTAGAGGAAACTCGACCGTGCCACGCCCGACAGGCGCCAGAAATCCTGATCCTCGCTGTAGGTGCCGTCACACCAACGCATCACTTGGAACGCCATCAGGTTGTCACCCTCGTGGACATAGGGTGTGATATCAAACTCGGCTGCCAGTTTGCTGTCCTCGGCATAGCCCACAAACTGACCGTTGACCCACAGATTGATATTGCTGGTCACACTCCCGAAATGGGCAATGACCTGTTTGCCCTTCCAGTCGGCAGGCAGGGTGATGTGGCGGCGATAAGTGCCCACATGGTTGTCTTGAACAGGCACACGAGGCGGGTCATTCTTCCAATTGTCGCGCCACGGGAAGCCGATGTTGACATACACCGGGTCGCCGTAGCCGTTCAGTTCCCACATGCCAGGCACGGGCATCGTCGCCCAACCGCTATCATCCAGGTCGGTGCGATAGAAGTCGGTGGGGCGCTCGTCCAGGTTGGCCACCCAATGGAATTTCCAGTCGCCGTCGAGCGACAGATATCGTCCCGACTGTGCAAGCTGTCGGAACAACGCATCGCCCTCGATATTGAAGGCAAAGAACGACGTGTGTACCGGCAGTCGGTTGATTTCGTTCACTTGCAGGTCCATCCACGGTTCCCCGACGGGTTGGGCTATTGCGCCCATTGCCATCATTAGGCAGATTATAGTGAGAATTGAAGACTTCATATTAGTTAGGAGTTAGAAATTAGGAGTTTGCCAGATATTCTTCAGCGCGGGCGAGGTCCTCAGGCGTGTCGATGCCGATGGTCGCCGTGGTGGTGATACCAGCCTTGATGGTATAGCCGTTCTCGAGCCAGCGCAGTTGCTCTAACGACTCGGCCAGTTCAAGCGGTGACTGCGGCAGTCGCGTTATGTCCGCGAGCACGGCGGCGCGGTAGGCATACATGCCCACATGAGTGTAATACTGTGTGGTAGCAGGCCATTCGCTGGGTTCCTTGCCTCGCACAAAGGGAATCACCGAGCGCGAGAAATAGCGGGCGCGCATTTGGCTGTCGAGCACCACCTTGGGGCTGTTAGGGTTCTCCAACTCGCTGTAGGGTCGGTTGGCATCAAATGGGCGTACCAGCGTGGCGATATCGGTCGTCGGGTCGTCAAAGCAAGCCATGATGGCATGCAACTGGTCGGGCTGGATGAATGGCTCATCGCCCTGGATGTTGATGATGATATCCTCGTGACCGCCGTTCTTCAGGTAGGCCTCCTGGCAACGGTCGGTGCCGCTACGGTGTTCGGTACTCGTCATGATAGCCTTGCCGCCAAAGGCCTCCACCGCCGCCATGATGCGGTCGTCATCGGTAGCCACTACCACACGGTCCAATACTAGGCTCACCTGGCGGTAAACCCGCTCAATCATTGTCATGCCGCCCAGCATGGCCAGCGGCTTGCCGGGGAACCTCGTCGAGGCATACCTCGCCGGGACAATCCCAATAAAAGTCAATTCCTTATCCATTGCTTGGTTTAAAGACAACTAAAACAACAATTACAACATCATGTGTTGTTGAATCTATCTAATTTTTTAAGTTGTGCTTGATGTTTTCTCGTTTATCAGTAGCCCCAGCTCTCGCCCACGAGGATAACGGTATGGCGATGGGCTGGGAAACTGTTGCGGGTGAAGTGGACGTAGTTGCAGATGCACTGCGGGCTATTGCAGTTGTGGCACACGCCGTCTAGGCGGCAAGGCGTGTCGCAACCCAAGCGGGCGGTGTTGATGGGCGCGGCAGTGTTGCGGGCGCGGGTAAGGGCTGCCTCGATGGTGGGAGCGACCTTGTTCATGCCGATCACGTGGATCACGTTGTGAGGGCCCCAGGTGATGGCGGCGACGCGGTTACCACGGCCGTCGATGTTGACGATGACGCCATCCTGGGTGATGGCATTGGCACTGGTGAGGAAGTAGTCCACATCCATCGCGTCGAGGTAGCATTGGCGCTTTTGCTCGTCGGTCTCAGCCTTGTCGCGGTCGATGACCTTGTAGTCGCCGCTGTTGATGAGCTCATGGGTCAGTCCCATCTCTCGAATGGTCTGCGAGCCTCCCCAGGTAATGCTACTGCCCTCGGGGATGAGTGACTTGACGAGGGAGATGGCCTCGGCGGCTGTGGCGCAATAGTGAGCGTTGAAATGGCGGCGCTCCAGATTCTTGATGATGCGTCCAGCCAGCAATTCGTTATGGATTTCAATAGGTGTCATTGTGTAAGATTTTTTTAATTGATATTATTATCCTTGGTTGAGAAGATGATCGACCTTGGTGGCGATGTCTTGGCTTGCTGGCAACATTTCCTTGTAATATTCGGGTAATTCGCTAGAAATGCTGTAAGTGGCCACGCCGATGGGCGACGATGCATGTCGTAGCGCGTATTCAACAATCGTGCGGTTTTTTGACTTGCAGATGATAATGCCGATTGAAGGGTTCTCATGTGGTAACTTCACAGTCTCGTCAAGTACATTCAGGTAGAATTCCATTTTGCCCTTGTACTCGGGTTTGAAGTCGCCCACTTTTAATTCTATGGCCACCATTGCCTGCATTCGTCTGCTATAGAGCAGCAGGTCAATAAAATACTCTTGTCCACCAACTTCAAGACGATATTGATTGCCAACGAAAGAAAAATCATGCCCAAATTCCATCAAGAATGCACGAATATTGCGCACAATTGCTGTTTCCAAGTCATGTTCGGAATGTTCACCGGCTATGTCCAGAAAGGACAGCGAGTAATCGTCGCGCAAAGCTAATACAGCTTGTTGTTTAATGGACTCTGGTAATGTTTGGTCATAATTGCTTTGACCAAGCAGATAGTTCTCGAATGCCTTGGCTTCAATCTGATGAAGAAGCACGTTTTTAGTCCACCCAAAACGCTTGGTGGCAAGAATGTAAAAACGGCGTTCTTGAGTCTCTTTGCACCTTTCCATAATGCAAACATGCTTGGACCAGCTAATTTCTGCAACCAATGGATGCAGAATTACATTGGATTGATACTCAGAGTAGAAACGTGCCATGTTCCAAATATTCCTCACACCGAAACCTTGAATCCCAGGGAATTCCTTTTGGATATCTTTTGAGAGGTTTTCCACTACAGACTTTCCCCATCCTTGTTCTTTTTGGCGTTCGGTGATTTGTCGGCCAATATCCCAATAAAGGGAAATCATTTCTTTGTTGACCGTTCGCATGGCATCATACTGCGCACTGCGAATGCGCCGCATGATATCGTCACGAAAGTTCAGATAGTCGCCGTTATTATCTAATATTTGATGATCAGATTCCATGATTGTCAATGAACAATGGTCAGAACAAGTCGATGAGTTTGAGGGAGCCCCAGATGATGGCGGCATAGCGCAACAGCTTGCCGATAGTCATCGTGATGAGCACAATCCACACATTGGATCGCACGTAGCCCAAGGCTACGCTAATGGCGGTACCCAGCATGGGAATGAAGGCGAAGAAGCCCATCCACGCGCCACGGTTCTTCATGAAGTGGAGCGCGCGGTTGAGTTTTTCCTCGCTCACACGGGCATATTTCTCGATCCACTCGATTTTCCCCAAGTGACCGATGTAGTAACACGTCATGCCGCCGCTCACGTTGCCCGCCAGCGCGACAAACAGGCTGGTGACGGGATTCATGTGCAGCGCACCCACACACGCAACAACCAGCGCCTCGCTGCTGAACGGGACGATGCTGCCGGCGAGGAACGACCCCAGGAACAGGCCCAGGTAACCCCATTGGGCAAAGAACTGGATGAGGGTGTCTAGCATATTTCAGGCTCTAGGTTTTAGGCTCTAGGTGAGAAAGGCGGATGCCTGCTAAAGCCTAGGCTTCATTTAAACAGCGATTGGGTGAAGATGACCAGGTAGTCGCGCCAATTGGCCCACTCGTGGCCCGCAGTGGACTCGTGGTAGGTGTAACGCAGGCGGTTCTTGTCCAGCAGTTCCCTGAACTTGACGTTGTCCTTGTACAGGAAATCGTCCTTGCCAATGCCTATCCAGTACAGCTTGGGCCGTTGCTTGAACTGGGTGACCAGTTTGGCCTCCAGGTCATTATAGATTGTGCTCTTGCCCTGGTCCATGCGGTTGATGGCGGCCGAGAACAATCCCACATAGGCAAAGTCGTCGGGCTGGTTGGCGCTGATGTACAGCGAGTGGTACCCGCCCATCGACAGGCCTGCAATGGCGCGGTAGCGCTTATTGGCTCGGGTGCGGTAGTTATTGTCCACCCATGTCATGATGTCGTTGAAACTCTGTTCAAATGTGCCGTCCATCCAGTTCTTGTGGGCAAAGGTGGGCTGCACGTTGCCCTCGGGACCCATGCCGGGAGCGGCTTTCTCGTCAACATTGCCGTTGGGCATGACCACAATCATGGGGGTGGCTGCACCGCTGGCGATGAGGTTGTCGAGCACTTGGGCCGCGCGGCCTTGTTCCAGCCACACTGTCTCATCGCCGCCCGAGCCGTGTAGCAGGTAGAACACGGGATAGCGTTGGTGGCTCTGCTCATAGCCGGGAGGCAGATAAATCATCATGCGGCGCTTGGCGCCCAGGTTGGGGGAGTCATACCAAACCGCTTGCACATCGCCGTGAGGCACGTCATGCACCGCCATGGGGCAGTCGCCGTTGGGGTCGAGCACAAACGTGTTCATCACGTTCTTGACATCGCGCAGCACGTGGGCATTCTCATTGTCAAGCACCTTCATGCCGTCGATGATGTAGTGGTACATGTACAGGTCGGGTTCCAGGTCACGCAGCCTCAGTTGCCACGTGCCATCGCCCTGGCGCTGCATGAGCGTGTCGAGGCGCGTGTCGATGATTAGGCGCACCGTGTCGGCCCCAGGGGCCTTGACCTTGAAAGTGACTGATCCATCCTTACCGATAACGGGTGAGTTGGCAGGAGGTGCAAAGAAATCTTGCTGAGCATTCATTGCCATCGCGCACATGATGGCTAACATAAATAGAATCTGTTTCATAGACGAAAAACTTTTTTGCAAATATACAAACACTTGGTCGCACAACAAAGAAAGTGAGCCAACATTTTTCTCATGTTGTTCACTCCTTCAAAAGGTTATGCACGGCAGCGCCCTTGCCATCCCTGTTGCAGCTTAACTACATTATTAATAATAAAAGGCGTTTGTTGACTGAGGGCAATGCCCGTCGGAAATCAAGTGCCGAAAAGCCAAAAATCAGACCCTCAGAGAGCATGAAAAATGCCTCTTTTTCATGCCTTGAAATCATTTCATACATTAATCCCAGCCTTTCATCCAATATGGTTTAAAACGTTTGGAATGAGCGTTTTTTCCGTCATAACTTTGCATCAACAAAATAATTAAAAACTCAAAAAATCCAAAAGTTATGAACTACAAAACTACTAACATGGGCCAGGCCCAGAACGAGAACAACAAGAGTAATCAACAGTGTGTAATGGGACGTTCTATGTTCCGTATTCTAGTGGCCGTGATTCTGCTCGCGGCAGCCATGCCCGCAGCGGCTCAGGTGCGCCTGGGATTCAAGGCCGGTCTCACCGTTAGTGAGATGCGTTTTGACCGCGACGTGGCCAACCGTGACAACCGCATGGGCTACACCGGTGGCCTTGTCCTCGACTTCAATGTGCCCGTCAGCGGACTCGGTGTAGAACTTGGTGCCATGTATTCTCATCGCAACAGTTGCCTCGCCGACGGCGATCAGGTCTATAAGCGCCATTACATTGACCTGCCCGTTCACGTGAGCTATCGTCTCGAGGTTCCTGGCGCAGCCAAGCTGTTAGTCCCCTACGCCTTCACCGGCCCCAACTTCTCACTGCTCTTCAAGCAGGACGAGGCCAGCAACATGGATAACAGCAAGACCAGCATCTCTTGGGATCTGGGTGCCGGCGTGGAACTGTTCCGTCACCTGCGCGTGTCGGCCTCCTATGGTATCGGCCTCACCAAGTCGGTGGAGATGGTCAATGAGGACGCCACCAAGTCGGGCAGCAAGGATAATTGCTGGACCATCAGCGCCACCTACCTCTTCTAAGCATTAACCCCCATAATTATTAAATACTTCGCCGCTGGAAGTGTTCGGCACCATCCCCGAACCTTCCAGCATTTTTTTGCTTAATGCCGTGGCCCGCACCATCGCCGACTACTATAAGGAACAACTGATTGATCTGAGTTTTCTGTTAGGCATCCGCGCACTCTTAACTGTCAGCGAATTTCACGAATCTTTAGCTTCGGCGAAGCCAATTAGACTAATTGGCTGACGCTCATTCTTTTTCAAACAACTATAACAACATTGAAACAATAAAAAAACAACTTTTTTATGTTTACAGCGCTGCTTTTTAATCAGCAACTGAATAATCTGAACTCATTATTGTTCTGGGAAAGCCACAAAAAATCTCGCTTAGCGACTTCGCGCCTTGGCGTGGGGCAAAACGGCTGAATGGTTGCATGTAGTTGTGGGTGGGTATAGGTGATTGTGGCGCTGCTAGTGAATGAGGCGGGAGGGGCTGGTTGTTCTTGGCGGGAGAATGGGGCAAAAAAAATCCCCGACTCTCGCCGCGGATCCATGAAAAAAATCTAATTAACCTCTAATACCATTAACATAAACCTTAAAACTAAATCTTAACCTATGTAATTAACCTTAAAACCCCGTGCCTCCCGGCACCAATTTTAGGTCTTGATGAAAAACCGGGTGCAAAGGTACAGCAAAACATGTTATATAACATAATTTTTGAGCAAGAAAAAGCATTACGTTAGCATTATTTAACATTTATGGACATTTTTAAGGGATGCTGTTGCTGCTCGTTACCATTTAGCGAAACGCCATCTGAAATGCCTCACGCTAAGTCACCAAGTCGCTAAGTTGTTAATATTCAATTAAATGGACTCAGGAAGATGAGATGTGCCGTTATGCCATCATCAATCGATGCAGTAACAAAGTAACAATTGCACATTTTGTATTGCCACAAACATCAATAAATTAAAAACTTAGCGTCTTTGCCTTTGCGCGGGGTCCAAACGGCTGAATGGTCAAGGAATGCCCCCCCTAAGAAAACACAGGTGTGCCAGAAGTTGTCTCCAGCACACCTGCAAGTGTCGTTATACGGTTGACTACTTGTTGGATAGCAACAAGTATTGATAGGGTCGCATGGTGATTTTGGCGCCCAGGTTGATCTCATTGCCCGTCATCAGGTCGGTGGCCGGTCTGTCGGCCCACATCTTGGGAACCTCGATGTTTTGCTCCTTGTCGCGCACGTTGACCAGCACCAGCACATTGTCGTTGTTGAGCACGCGCTCGATGCACAGGATGTTGTTCTCGTCGTCGTCAAAGGCGCGTATTGTTCCGCTCGAACGCAGGGCGGGATGCTCGTTATAGACGGTGATGAGCTGCTTGTACTCCTCGCGCAGCTTGGGGTTGGCGTTCCAGTTCACGGGGACATAGTGGAAGAAATTGATGGCCTCGGGGTAGCCTACCTCCTGTGATCCATAGATGAGCATGCCGCCATGCAGCATGGTTGTTGCGACAAATGCTGCCATCGAAGCGCGCTCGCCGCCATAGTGCTTGATGGGGCTTTCCTTGTTGGCCTCGTCGTGGTTGGTGGTGAAGCGCAGCTTGAATTTGCCCCGTTCCAAGTCCTTATACTCGTTCTGATCTACCTGGATGAGCTTGTTCACCTTGGCGTTGCCAGTCATCACATCGGCGATGGCTACCATGAAATCCCAAGCGTAGTTCATGTCAAATCCGGCCGAGAAATTCTCGGGGTTGGAGCCCTCGGCGAGCATGAGCAGGCGACGGGGCTTGGCCGAGTTGCGCAGGGTAGTGATGGCTTGGGTCCAGAAGTCAACAGGCACGGCATCGGCCACGTCACAGCGGAAACCGTCAATGCCCACGCTGTCAACCCAGAAACTCATCGCGTCGATCATGGCTGCGCGCATGTCCTTGTTGTCATAGTTCAAGTCGGCCACGTCGGTCCAGTCGGTTCCCGGCGGGAAGATGATATTGCCCGTTGAGTCCTTGGTGTACCAGTCGGGGTGCTGGGCGAGCCACGCGTTGTCCCAAGCCGTGTGATTGGCCACCCAATCGAGGATGACACCCATGCCGCGCTCGTGGCACGACTCGACAAGGGCGCGCAGGTCATCGACCGTGCCAAACTCGGGGGCCACAGCCTTGTAGTCCCTCACCGAGTAGGGCGAGTTCTTGGTCTTTTCCACACCTATAGGGTAGATTGGCATGATCCACAGCACGTTGACGCCCAAGTCCTGGATGGAGTCCAGGCGCGCCAGCACAGCCTGGAGCGAGTTGCTGGGAGCGAATACACGCGGATTGACCTGGTACATGACCACATCGGCGACCTCGGGTAAAACGAAGCTGTTGCTTACCGGAATGGCGTTATGGCTTGAGCCGGGCTTGCATCCCATGAAGCCTGTTGCGACAACCAGTGTCAGCAATAACGTTAATAAAAACTGTTTCATCTTATTCTATTTTTTTGGTTTAGAGTTTATTTCTATTTGTTGTTATATATTTGGCTCTGCTTGAATTGTTCAAACTGCTCATCGCTCACCTCGACAATCGTGACGGTGATGTTGCCGTCGTCGTTCTTGCCGATGGCGAACACCAGCACGTGGTCGTCGACCGTGTAGCCGGTTTCCACCATTTGGGTGTTACTGTTCAGGCGCCAGGGCATGCCCATGCGGGCGTTGCTGCCCTTGAGGGCGTTCTTGATGGCGAGTTTCGCCATGTCCACGTCTTTGACCGCTGTCGAGAACATGGTCGTGCCGGTGCCGTTGTCGACGGTCTGGGTGAAGTCATATTTCTCGCTCAGCCACAGGGCGATGTCCTGATAGTGGAAACGGCTCTCGGCGGCTCGAGCGGCTTTCTTTTCTTTTTCCTGCTTTATTTTGAGTTCGTTGAGTTTGTCGAGGCGCGCTTGCTCCTGCTCGGCTTTGGCCTGCTCGCGCTGCAGTCGCTCCTCCTCTTTCTTGAGTCGCTCCTCTTCTTGTTTTTTCTTCTTTTCCTCGGCTTTGCGCAGTTTCTCGGCCTCTTTCAGCTTTTGCTCCTCGGCTCGTTTTTGTTCTTGCTCGAGTTTTTTTGCTGCCCGTTCTTGTCGCTTTTGTTCCTGCTTGCGCTGGTGCATCTCGCGGCGGGTCTCGCGCTTCTTCTCGATGGCGGGCTGATCGTCCTCCTCAACTTCCTCCTCATCCTCCAGCGGACTTACCCCGATGGGATGCTTGGCCGCTTCTTCCATTGAGATCTCCTTGCGCAGGCGGCTGCTGTTGCGCTTCACGGGCTTGCTGGTGTCAGGGGCCTCCTCATCGACCTCCTCTTCCTGGGCTTTCCCTTTCTTGCCCAGCGATTTGTAGAAATTGGCCGTCTCGGTGACGCTCACATAATATACGCCCTCGTCCACAGCCTTGCGGCCCACCGAGAAGCGGAATTTGTTCTTCTCGTGACGGAACTCTTTCCAGTGGTTGTTAGTGGTTTCGTGCCAGCCGCCCACGGCCTGGATGTCGTCATAGCTCGCCATCAGGTGGTCGATTGTCTCTTTAGCCTTCTTGATGCTGAAACCCGGGGGCGTGTTCAGGAAATAGGACACCTCACCCTTGAGCCGTTGCTGCTCCATGTCGGCAGCACTGGGGACATAGTAGTACTCAAAGTCATTGCGATGCACAAACACATCGCCCACCACTTCGTCAAGATACCATTCATAGTTATTGGCCTGATCCTGGGCCGGAGTCGCCAGGAAAATACAAGCCAGCGCACACAATAGTATTTGTCTCTTTATACTCATTGGCCAAATAAACCTGTTTTTCAACCATGATGAGCCCACATCTAGCAAATGTCGGTTACCAGTGTGGCCCACATCATTGCCATAGAAATCATTGAGATTTACGATTTCAACCTGCAAATATATCTTATTCTCTTAAATAAAGCAAATTTTACCCGATTTTTCGTGTAAAAATGAATCGTGGCAATTAGTTTAATTCGCATTAAAAAATCCCAGGGGGTTAGAAGACAAGAAAGACAAGAAGGACAAACTTTTATTATAATTTAAACGCTGATTGCGCTGCTTTCATTGGTTTATTGAGATGGGCAGGGTCGCCGCAGGCGACATTTTCGTTAGGTTTTCTTCCCCCCGTGCTGACCGATTCTCTCGCTACGCTCGTTCATTCGGTCACCTCGGGGGGTTACTCAACGAGCCGCCCTCACGGGCGTCAACACCATTCAGGCAGCAGGCAGGCGCCCGAAGGGCGACCATTTGAGTAACCCCCTGTAAATCAAGTTAACGAGCGCAGCGAGTGAGATTGATTCACAGGGGGATAAAGATGACCCGTCAACCCGGTCGCCTGCGGCGACCCCATTCAATTCGCGTTTAAAAAATTATTTCACGTGAATTGTCATGAATTGATCATATAATTAATGAATAATTCACGGTAATTACATGTGAAAAAATAAAACCCCACGCTAAGGCGCCAAGGCGCGAAGATTACCAAATGAAGACATCCGCGTCCCGATTGGAACGCGGATGCCTAACTGTTAACTGTTAACTATTCACTGTTAACTGTTATTAGTTGCCGCTGAGGAGTCGGTCGATGAGCTCGGTCACGTCAGCGATGGTTACCTGGCCGTCGCCGTTCACGTCGGCTGCGTCGAGGGGAACCTCGACACCGCTGAGCAGGCTGTCAATCAGGGCGGTCACGTCGGCAATGGTCACGCTGCCGTCACCATTCACGTCACCAGCCTGGCTGGCGTTAATATCGGTGAAGTAGCCCGGGTTGCTGGGGCCGCCATCGATGTGGGCGTAGGCCTTATCCAAGTGGCTGCTATTGTAGGTCGTGCCCTTGCCGCCTACCAGCTTGGTGCAGTTCGCGAACATATTGCCAGATGATGTTACTGCATTAGTAGTCCATCCGCTGCCTGCATAGATGGTCGTCAATTTAGAGCAGTTACCGAACATTCCGGTCATGTTTGTCACCTTTGCCGTGTTAAAGTTGCTCAAGTCAATGTTTGTCAAATTAGAGCAGTTAGCGAACATGGCATCCATGTTGGTCACCTTGGACGTGTTGAAGCTGCTCACGTCAAGGTCGGTCAAATTTTGGCAGTAATAGAACATGTAGCTCATGTTGGTCACCTTGGACGTATTGAAGCTGCTCACGTCAAGGCTCGTCAAATTTGCACATTGTGCGAACATATAGCTCATATCAGTCACATTGGCTGTGTTAAAGTTGCTCACGTCAAGGTTGTTCGTCAAACCAATGCAGGCATAGAACATATAGGCCATATTCGTCACGTTCTCGGTATTGAGATTAGATATGCCCGAAATGTACTGTATAGGCATGCCAGCAAACCATTGATATGTTGATGTTGGGCGGGCATTGGCAAATGTCGCGTCAAATGCAACATAATTAATATTACCAGCATATGCAAAGTTTATCCACGCTGGGATATTGGTGCCCTCATTTAGGTCAAAGGTTACTTGCAGAAAGCCATTCGGATGTATTCCCGTGCGGGCGCTGCGCAGGCCGTCGTAGTAGAACGTCAGAAAATTCGGGAGCATCTGACTCCAGTAGGCATAGGCCTCAACATTCAACTTGACATTTCTCACGGCGAAGAAGTCGCCCTCGGGATTGACGCTTCCGTCCTTGGTATAGTTCCAGGTCAGCGTGTGGGTGCCGGCAGTGAGCTGCACGGTGTAGGTCTCCCAGCCGTTGTCGCGGGCACCGTAGCTGAACTGCTCAGCGCCGTCCACCGAGAAGACGCACTTGTCATAGGACGTTCCCTCGCCCCAGGCCTTGAAATCAAAGGTCAAGGGTGCTCCGCCGGTGGGCACATTGACGGTGGCCGTCAGCATCGACGAGGAGGAGTGAACGCCGCCATTGCCCGACTTGGCATACAATCCGACGCCATCGTCCATCACCATCCAGGGATAGCTGCCCGTGCTGGTGAAGCTGATGTTGCCGCCAGGAACATTGAGCGCCTCATTCAACGTGGGAATCACCTTGATGTTGGTGAAGTTCCTCCAGTAGTTGGCGGCCTTGTAGCTCGACACTGCAGCTGCCGTGGGCACATAGACCGTGGCCCTGCTGTAGTGACTGTTGTCGAAGGTGCTGCTCGTGATGGTGGGCGGCGTGGCCCTCCTGCTGAAGACTGAGGTCAGCGCCGAGCAGCCGTTGAAGGCGTAATTGCCGATGCTGGTCACGCCAGTGCCCAGGCTCACAGTGGTCAGACCAGAGCAGTCTTTGAAGGCCTCCTGCTCAATGGTGGTCACGTTGTTGCCGATAGTGACGGACTTCAGGTCGCCCTGGTCACGCAATGAGGGCGCCTCAGCGGGATTGTTCAGCATCATGATAGGTGTCTCACAGAAAGCACTAGCACCGATGGCTGTCACGTTATAGGTCTTGCCCGTGTAGCTATCGTAAGCGGTGTTGGGGATGGTGACATCGCCACGATAAGAATAATCACCCAAACCATACCAACTAATACTATTGTATCCGTATTTGTTGACCACCATGGCGGTGTTGCTGCCGCTGATATTGTAATAGATGCCGCCCGTGTAGAAGTCGTAATTCTGCAGCGTACGAATATTGGTGGTGGAGGTGGTGATGAAGTTGCTCCAGTAGGTGGCGGCAGCATATAGGCTCTGCTCATACGGCCCGTGAACATATACGGTATAGCGCTTATAGGGGTTCGTGAGGGTGTTGCTGCTGTCATAGGTGCCGAAGGTGTTGCTCTGGATTGTGGGTGGGGTCACCGCATTGCTATAGATGTCCACGGCACGGAGCGCGGTCTGACCATACATGGTGGTGGTGCCGTTGAAAGCCAAGGCATACTCACCGATTGAGGTCACCGACTTGCCGATGGTGAACTTTGTCAACGACCCGCAATTTTGAAAAGCATTAGCCTCAATAGTTGTCACCTTATCAGGGACGACAAATTCTGTCAATCCTGTGTTACGGAAAGCACCATACTCTATTGTGGTCACGTTGTTACCCATGGACACGCTCGTTAGACTGCTGCAATCTTCAAAAAGTCTATCTGCGATAGTTGTCACTGAATTAGGGATTGTGATGCTCGTTAAAGAAGAACATCCACTGAATGCCAGGGCTTTGAGTTGTTGCAAATTGCTAGGCAATGTTATACTACTCAGATTTCTCTGGTTAGTGAAGGCATGCTCATCGATTCTTGTAACAGTACTAGGAATGGATATTCCTGTTATATACGTGCCGTTATTAGTATTACCATAGAAGGCGTCGTGAAGAATCGCTGTTACTGTATAGGTCGTACCGCTGTAAGTGACAGTGCTGGGAATAGTAACATTACCGGTATAGGTGCCATAACCGACTCTATATGTCACGCCAACAGTGTTGTCGCTCATTATGTAGTAGTAAATATACTGGCCGTTTGAAGCGACGTAGAAGTCGTAGGCGGTGGCGCTTAGGGCACTCGACAGGCACGCCACGAGGACGAGCAGTTTTAGGAATAAAAATTTTTTCATAATGCAAAGTTGGTGCCTCCTGAGCCCCCCGAATTCGGCATTTAGTATTAGTGTAATGAAAGCGCAGGGACTTCGTCTGTCTGTTCACTGATTCAGAGGCATCGCCAAACGCCCTTCCGTGATGAACAGCAAACCCCCACGCTTGGCCTTTATGGTCAAGCCCTCCCCTTGCTCGGGGTGGAGACCTAAAAGCAAGCAACGGAGCGTTATTGACTGTCGTTGACCCACGGTAAAATTTTGGCGAATTTCTGAATCAGGTCAAAAACAAAACGCTTTCGTCTTGTTTACAAGTATGTCTTGCTCGGCAGCGGGACATGCCCACCACTTTGCACCGCAAATATAGCATAAAAAAACCAAACAAACAAAAAAACAAGTGTAAAATCTCGCCACAAGCGAGATTTTATAGGGTTTATAAGACTTATAGGGGCTATAGGTGCTGTGCAGTGTTTGGGTTTTTTTGAGATTGGGGGGGTGATTTATTTGAGATTTGAGAGAAAATGTGTATCTTTGTAGGTTGAAGAGACATGAACAAAAATTTGAGGGGCGGTGACGCTTCTCCCAAATCTTTCAAATCATTATGATAGAGAACGAAAACATACCCATTCCAGTGGAGTATAAGGACATTTGTCCGTTGCCTGACAAGGATTTCCAGACGGCGATGACCATCCTGGTGCAGGAGCCTGGCTTCCAAAAGATTGTGGCGATGGCGCTGCCCAACTACAAGTACACCGACCTGAAGAAAGTGCTGCTGAGCATCAATAGCAAGCATGAGTTCCAGGTCAAGGTGATGAAGCCCTTTATCGAGGGACTGACGGCGAAGACAGGTACGACGCTCACCACGAGCGGTAATGAGAACCTGGACAAGGAACTGCCCTACACCTTTGTCACCAACCATCGCGACATCGTGCTGGACTCGGCGCAGCTGAGCTACCTGCTCATCAAGGGCGGACGCGACGCGTGCGAGATCGCCATCGGTAACAACCTGCTCATCTATGACTGGATCACCAAGCTGGTGCGCATGAACAAGAGCTTTATCGTGAAGCGCAACCTGGGCCGCATCCAGACGTTGACCGCTGCTGTGCAGCTGTCGGGCTACATGCACTTTGCCGTGCAGCAGAAACACTCCTCGCTGTGGATTGCCCAGCGTGAGGGCCGCTGCAAGGACAGCAACGACCGCACCCAGGAGAGCCTGATCAAGATGCTTGCCTATGGCAACCGCGACAAGCCGTTCATCGAGAGCCTCAAGGAGCTGAACATCGCGCCCATCTCGATCAGTTATGAGTATGACCCCAATGACTACTTGAAGGCCAAGGAGTTCCTGTGCAAGAGCAAGAACCCCAACTGGCGCAAGTCGCCCGAGGACGACCTGATCAGCATGAAGACGGGCATCATCGGCCATAAGGGCGAGGTGCACTATGCCTTCACGCCCTGCATCAACGAGGAACTGGACAAGATTCCCGAGGGCCTGGACAAGTTCCTGGAGGTGGACCGCGTGTGCGCCATCATCGACCACGCCATCCATCAGAACTACAAGATCTACAAGAACAACTACATCGCCCACGATATCCTGTTTGACGACAAGCAGTTTGCCGACAAGTACACCCAGGATGAGCGCGAGGCGTTTGAACAGTATCTGTCGAGCCAGATTGATAAGACCGAGGGCATGAAGTTGAGCGAGGCCGACCGCTTCTACATGTACAACAAGATGTTGCAGATGTACAGCAACCCGCTCACCAATTACCTCGAAGCGACGAAGTAAAGGCCTGTAGGGGATGTGTCATAATTTGTCTGCTGGAATTATAACCGCCCTGCGGGCGGGAAATTAAACAAAATTATTAATAGAATTTTAAAACATAATTTGTTTTAATTTCTCGAGCGAAGCTCGATCAATGTTTCAAGCGAGAGTTTTGACACCGTCTCCCTGTGAATGACGAAACCCGAGACGCAAGATGTTGCGTCTCTACAAGAAGACTTGAGATGAAGATTCATTGGGCAGGATTCATCATCATGGCGGTGCTGTGCATCGCCATGGATGTTTATATCTGTCGGCGGTTGAACCGTAACGGTTACCGTTGGATGGCGCGTTTCAACGCGTTGTTGGCCCTGCTGGCGGCAGGGCTGGCCATCGGTGTGGGCGTGATGCCGCTGTCGAGCGCGTCCACCACTAACGGCGCCTTTGTCACGGGGCAGTATATGCTCTACACCTTCTTTGCCATTCTTGCCCCTAAAGTGTTGGGCATGGCGGTGCATGGCTTGGGGCGGCTGCTGCGCCAGCGGTGGCTGACGGTGTGCGCCTTTGTTGTGGCGGCACTGGTGTTTGGTGTGATGTGGTGGGGCGCTGTGGTCACGCCGCGCACGGTCGAAGTGCGGGAGGTGGAACTGGCTTTTGACCGCCTGCCCGCCGAGTTTGACGGCTACCGCATCGTGCAGTGGAGCGATGCCCACCTGGGGACTTACAACGGGCGCACGCCCATCGTGGAGCGGTGGGTCGAGACCATCAATGGCCTGCACCCCGACATGATTTGCTTCACGGGTGACTTGGTGAGCCGTAAAACTGATGAGGCCGAGCCCTATCGCGCCATCTTGTCGCGGCTGCATGCGCCTGACGGCGTTTTCTCGGTGCTGGGTAACCACGACTATGACAACTATGTCAAGTGGGACGACGAGAAGGCAAAACTCGCCGACCGCAAGGCCTTGTGCGACCTGCAAGGCGACATGGGTTGGAGGCTGCTCAACGATGACTACGCCCTCATCAAGCGCGGCGATAGCCAGTTGGTGCTCATCGGTAACGAGAACTATGGCGACCGCCCTGGCGAGAAACGCGGCAGTCTAGCCAAGGCCTATAGTGGCCTGCGTGACGGCAATTTCAAGATCCAGTTGCAGCATAACCCCTATGCGTGGCGTGCCAATACCCTCACCAACAGTAATATTGACCTGATGCTGGCGGGGCACACCCATGCCTGGCAGCTGATGCTCAAGTTGGGTAAGTGGCGCTGGTCGCCGGCGTGCTGGCGCTATCCCGAGTGGGGTGGGGCATACCATGAGGGCGACCGCTGGCTGTATGTCAACATCGGCACGGGCATGGTGGGCACTCCCATGCGCATCGGGGCGACTCCCGAGATCACGGTAATCACGCTCAGGAAGCGTCCTTAGCCCTTCGTTTTCGGTGGCAGATTAGTTTTAGTATAATTCGTGTAATTCGTAGTTAAAAAAATGGCAACTCAATTATCCACACTCATATCCCAAGAGTTAAATATCCCCATCAATCAGGTGGCTGGCACGGTCAATCTACTCGACGATGGGGCAACCATCCCGTTCATCAGCCGTTACCGCAAGGAGGCGACAGGCAATCTTGACGAACTCTCCATCCAGTCCATCGACCAGCGGTTGCGCTACTACCGCGAGCTGGAGAAACGCCGCGCCACCATCCTCAAGACCATCGAGGCGCAGGATAAACTCACGCCCGAACTGGCCGCGCGCATCAATAACTGCTGGGATGCTACTACCCTTGAGGATATCTACCTCCCCTACAAGCCCAAGCGCAAGACCCGCGCCGAGGCAGCCCGTCAACTGGGCCTGGAGCCGCTGGCTAAGATCATCATGGCACAGCGCGGCGGCAACATTGAGGAGCGGGCGCGCCAATTTGTTGACGGTGACAAGGTGCCCGACACCGATGCCGCCATCACGGGCGCCCAGGACATCATTGCCGAGTGGGTGAGCGAGAACGAGGCGGTGCGCGGAGCCGTCAGGCGTGGCTTCAAGTATGACGCGCGCCTGGTGTCCCACTACGTCAAGGGCAAGGAGATTGAGGGCCGCAATTATGAGAATTACTATGAGTACTCGATGCCGTTGAAGCGTGTGTCCAGCCATCAGCTGTTGGCCATTCGCCGTGGTGAGAAAGAAGGTTTTCTCAAGGTGGGAATCGAAATCAACGATGACCGCACGCTCGACAACATCGCCCGCATCGTCGTCAAGGGCAACGGCGAGGCTTCGCAGCTGGTCGAGGAGGCCGCCGAGGACAGCTTCAAGAGGCTCGTGAAGCCCTCGATTGAGACCGAATTTGCATCGGCGGCCAAGGAAAAAGCCGATGACGAGGCCATCGAGACTTTCGCCCAGAATGTGCGCCAGCTGCTGTTCGCGCCACCATTGGGCCACAAGCGCGTGCTGGCCGTTGACCCGGGTTACCGCACGGGTTGCAAGGTGGTGTGCCTGGATGAGCAAGGCAACCTGCTGCACAATGACGTGATTTACCCCACCGCTCCGCATAACGACATCGCTGGGGCAACGAAAAAGATACAGACGCTCACCGAGGCCTATAAGATCGATGCCATCGCTCTGGGCAACGGCACCGCTAGCCGTGAGACTGAGCGCTTCCTGAAAAAGATACGCTACCGCCGCAATATCGACGTGTTTGTCGTGAGCGAGAACGGTGCGTCGATTTACAGTGCGAGCAAAATCGCGCGTGACGAGTTCCCCGACAAGGACGTGACCGTGCGTGGCGCTGTCTCCATTGGCCGGCGTCTGCTTGACCCGCTTGCCGAGTTGGTGAAGATTGATCCCAAATCCATCGGTGTGGGGCAGTACCAGCACGATGTGGACCAGACGCGCTTGAAAGAGGCTCTGGATTTCACAGTGCAGAGTTGCGTGAACAGCGTGGGCGTGAACGTGAACACAGCCTCCAAGGAGTTGCTCACCTATATCGCAGGCCTTGGCCCCACATTGGCGCAGAATATCGTTGATTACCGTGCCGCCAACGGCCATTTCACTTCGCGTCAACAGTTGCTCAAGGTGCCAAAATTGGGACCGAAAACCTTTGAGCAGGCAGCAGGCTTCCTGCGTGTGCCTGAGAGCGACAATCCGCTGGATAACAGCGCTGTCCACCCCGAGCGATATGCTCTAGTGGAGCGCATGGCGCGAGACTGTGGCTGTAGCATTGCCGACCTGATTAAGGACAAGGCGCAACGCGACAAGATTGACCCAAAACGCTACCTGTCTGACGACGTGGGCGAGCCTACCCTGCGCGACATCATGAGTGAGCTAGAGAAACCTGGACGTGACCCGCGCTCGACGGTGCAGGTATGGGAATTTGACGAGAACGTCAACGACATCAAGGACCTGCGCGAGGGCATGGAACTGAACGGCATTGTCACCAACGTGACCCAGTTCGGCGCCTTCGTTGATCTGGGCATCCACAAGGACGGCCTCGTCCATGTGTCGCAGATGCCTCAGCGCGGCCTTCCCCCCGCCCGTCAGGTACACGTCCACCAGCACGTGCGTGTCGTCGTCACCAGCATCGACCACGACCGCGGCCGCATCGCCCTCTCGATGCGCGGCATCGCCCAACCAAAATAGAGTTTAACTACGAATTTCACGAATTGAACTAGAGGACACAATCCTATTGGTATGCCGATTGTGTTCAGCACTGATATGCATCCACATCAGCACCCTTCGCAGGATGCTCAAGGCAGGAGACATGGTTGATATTAAACTTTGGACGAAGAACGGGGAAATCCAGTGCTGGCGCAACTGCATCCCCCTGCGCTACAACTTCTACCAGGGAACCCAGCAGTTCAAGCTGCTTGACTCGCACCAGATACGCCAGGCACGCATCTTCTGCATCTTCGAGATTAACGGCCTGGAAGTGTTCCTCGGCCTGCTTTGTCTAATCACATTCTTCCCTATGACATAAATAGACGCTCTTCAATTCTCTTTTTTCAAGAATTCTCGTTTCTTTTGTTTAAAAATGAGGAGGTTATGTGTTATTATGATGTGAAGCTAGTAAATATGTTGACAAATTATAAAATAACGAATAATCACAAACGAAAATGAATGCAAAAAAGATGAAGCACTACAAAGGTTTCGTGCTGCTCCTGCTGACCCTACTTTCGTCAATGACAATTGCATCGGCACAAACGGCAAATGATTATTGGTCGGCAGCGGACAAGGCACTTGCGGCTGGTGATGCTGATAGTACCTTTTATTATCTCAATCTGTTTAGGGAGAAGTTCGGCAGGCAATATGCATTTGCTTACACAACGTTCTTAACAGAAGAAGACTATAGGACACTTCACAATGATGCACGGTGGACGGCTTTCATGGACTCTATGCGTACTTACAAGCATGAGGCCGAAGACAAGAGAGTAATTTCTTATCCAAGGAAAGCGGTTATGGTGGACACCAATGCACCAACAGTCAAGCGATACGACATTTTGCTTGACATTGACGTGGAGAAAAAAACGCTCGCCGTGACAGCGACGGCACAAATTGATTTCAAGGGCAGAGAGGGCATCAATTTCGCACTCTGGAAGTACTCGACCATCAACCACATCCGCTGCAAGGATAAGGAACTGGCATATTCGTTTGACGCTAATGCCAAATCATCTAACACCTACATCCGACAGGGAGCACCGCTTCACCTTATTGCTCCAAAGAAGAAGGGTATTTACAACATCACCTTTGACTATTCCTGCAACCTTGACAGCCTTAACACTTGGATGAGTTCGATGGAAAAGGACTGGGTGCAACTGGGCTACTATATGGCTTGGTTCCCAATCAATAGTGAAAGCCGTGACTTCAAGGCTAGCGTCTCCGTTACCATCAACGACGGCTACACGGTCAGCGGCTCAGGCATTGTAGAGCGCAAGGGTGACAAGTGGGAGATGACGCAACCTTGGGGAGGATTCGACCTCCAAATTGTAGCCTCGCCAATACTCAAATCAAAGAAGATGACCATTGATGGCCGTACATTCGAAATAGTCTATACCGATTTCGCTGATGCTGATGCAGACTCAGCTCTGGTCGCTTGTAGCGAGGCCCTGCAATTCTATTCACGGTTATTCAAAACCAATCCCAGCAACGATTATATGAAATTTCTGGTTGTGCCACGTAGTGGTGGGGGAATCAGTCGTAAGAATTTCATTGCCTATGCAACGAGACGCTTTAACGAGCACTTCAAGACTGCCATTGGTCACGAAATGGGGCACTTCTGGTGGAACAAAGCACCAACGTTTAGTTGGGAGGATTGGCTCAACGAAGGTTTTGCAGAGTTCAGTATGCTGTGGTACATTAAATGCCATTTCGAAAAGCACGTTTTCGATTGTTATCTGGAAGCCTGCCGCGAGAATGCCCGACATGCCTGTCCTATCTACGAAGTTGACCGTTATGCTCCTGAAGCTTACGATGCCCTGTATAATAAAGGAGCATTGCTTCTGTATGATTTAGAGCAGAAAGTCGGTGAAACGTATTTCTTCGAATTCATCCAGGGAGTGGTTGAACGTGAAATAACCTCTACCGCCATCCTTTTAGATTATGCAGAAGAGATTTTTGCAAAAGAGATAAGGGAATGGATTGAGAACAGGATACAATCTTAGGAAAGATGAAACAAGCAGAGTTTCCCTTTCTTTTGATTGCCGCCCTTGCATTCGCCTCTTGCAACCTAACGGTACAGCCGAAGGATCTGCTGAAGCAAGATAAAGCTTTGCCTGATTCAAATAACGACATGGCCATGAAGTGATCTACCTTGCGCTAGTCAAAAAAGTCAAAATGGCACAATACTTGCTATGATTTAAGAAAAAACAATTATCTTTGCATTGCGAAACTGACTAAAACGATACAACTATGGCAAGACCGATTAGAGAAACACCGATTCTGACGGGTGAAGACGCTGAACGCTTTGTTCGGCAGATGCAGGAGGTTGAGTCCCGCTCTCCTGAGGAGCGAGAGGCGCGCCGTAAAGCTTTCAAGGAACGGGTTAAAGAAGCAAAAAAACTGATCACATTCTGTTGGTAGGAGAATGAATGTTATTCCTTTGACACCCGATGTGAATGTCACGGGCTTTGAGTGTGGAGATAGCGACCTCAACGATTTCCTTCTTGAAGATGCGATGCATTTCTTCGAGAAGCGGATTGCTAATACCTTTATTCTTGAAGATGAGGGCACAATTGTAGCGTACTTCTGTTTGCTGAATGATAAGGTGAGCCGCTTGGAAATCACCAATAGTCGCTGGAGAGAAATCAAAGATACTTTTCCGGACGGTAAGCATTTTCGTAGTTATCCGTCCATTAAGATTGGCCGTTTTGCTGTGTCATCAAACTATCAAGGACGTGATATCGGATCTTTGCTCATGGATCTTTTGAAAGATCAATTAATTGAAGAACAAAGTAGTTCGGCATTCAGATTCATAACTGTTGATGCGTATATTTCGGCGATTCCATTTTATGAGAAGAATGGCTTTAAGTTATTAAAGGAGAAAGATGAGAACGAATATACACGATTGATGTTTTTCGACATGATGGACATTTAATTGATGTCTTTTAGATAACCGAACAGACTCCATAATTTTGCGAAAACTTAAACCGCGAGATTATGGAGTTAAATTTTAATAGTGTAGAGCCTATCCCGGTGCTCAACGCATCGGCCGCTTTCAAGACCGTCAGCGGCAAGGTGTTCAAGGAAGACGTGGACATCGTACCGACGATCATCGACAAATCGCTGTCCTACATCCCATGGGGGAGCGGTCTGTAGTACAGCACCGTTTTTATTGAAAATGCGGAGTAGTACTCCCGATTTTCAAGGTTTTTCACGATGGAAATGTACAGTTTTTCGAAATATTCCTCAAAAATACACTAATTTTGAAACCTGAGAACAATGACAATAAATAACGATAGAATATGGAGTTTAAAGAGAAAGGACAAATGGAGGTGAGCGCGGGCATGAAGGTGTGCCGCGTGATTGGGACCATGTTGTTGTTGGCAGCGATAGTTTACATCGTGTGGCCAGGCGATTTTGATAGCAAGTTTCCAGGTGAATTTGACAGCAAGGCTGTTGTGGGTTATGTGGACGACTGCTTTGTGTTCATGGCAGCCTACATGTTCCTGCGCGGCAGTTTCGTGAAGCCTGAGCGACGCTCCATCCGCCGCCAGTTCTACATGCTCTCGTCGCTGTTCGCGTTGCTCGCCTTGTGCTGGGTCATCCTGCTCGCCTTCATGAAATAGCGGCGCAGGGGGCGGTCATAGAATCGCCAGCATAGCCACGCCAGCAGGATGCATGCCACGGGCAACATCACGGCCACGGGCCACACTTCATTCATCTTGGAAATAGGCACGAGGTTGCCGTCAAAGCCGATGTGGGCATAGAACAAGTACATCAAGGGGTAATGCACGGCATAGAGCGGATAACTCAGTTCGCCCAACATGTGGCTCACGTGCCCCGTCATAGTGCCGACCGATAATTGCGAAGCCCCAAGCCACACCAGGCAGGGAAACACCGCGATGACGCAGATGGCATCATATAGGCCATTGTGCCACGGCAGCAGGTCGCCGAACATGAGCGGCAGGCAACCCACCATCAAGATGACTATAGCGCATATCCAAAAGACTCCACGCACCTTTTTTATCGGCTTGAACACCCGCGCCATGAGCATCCCTATCGTGTAGGGGAACAGCATGCGCACCAGTCCTGTCCACAATCCATTATCAATCATAGACCACCCCACGCCTAAGTAGCCGTCATGCACAGCAATATATGTGAGGCATGCCCCCGAAAGGGTCGCCAGCAGGGCCAACCATCGTGTGGACAGGCGGCGCAGCAGCAACGCATACAGGATATTGCCGATATACTCGAAAAACAACGACCACGACGGACCATTCAGCGGGAACAGCTCGCCATTGCCACGGACGTCGGCGGTCGCACCTGGATAAAGCGGCAGCATCAACATCGATAGCAGCATGGCCACCATCACCCATCCCGTGGAGACGTGGGTGCCGTCCCAACGCACACTGCCCTGAACGATGAAGCATATTGCGCCAAAAATGGCACCGATAACGACCATGGGATGCAGGCGGATGAGGCGCCGCTTAAAGAAGTGCCCTACCGTGAGCCCCTCTTTCCACCGGCTGTCATAGGCGTAGCCAATCACAAAGCCCGAGAGCACAAAAAAGAAATCCACGGCCAGGTAGCCGTGGGGTAGAGGTGTCCAGTCAAAGCACTCGAACACATGATATACAATCACCATCAGGGCAGCGACTCCGCGCAGCCCGTCAAGAATATCATAATGAGGCTTGGATTGAAACTGTGGCATGGCTATGATGTCACGTTACACAGGGACGACGAGCATCGGGGTGTCGGTCTGGAACAGCACGCGGTGGGCGATGCTGGGATTGAACAGGCGAGAGAAGATGCTGGACTTCTTGTTGGGAACAGCGATGAGCTGCACATTGTCTTCCTTGGCAAACTGGGCGAAACTCTCGATGAATGTCTTGGCGGCGATGCGCTTGGTCTTGAAGTTACACTCGGGATAGTGCTCGCGGCAGTACTGCAACAGTTGTTGCAGCGATTGGTCCACCAGTTTGCGCTCTTTCTTTTCCACCACAGGGATGATGGTCACATCCACACCGCGCATGTTGAACAGGCGTGCGAAGCGGTCAAACGACAACAGGTCCTGTTGAATCAGGTTAGAGAAAAACGCCACGTGGGTGATGTCGGTCAAGCTCACGTCGGGCATGCCGATGGGCACAGTGAAAATGGGGAACTTGCAAGCATCCATCACCTCGCCCGCCACACTGCCGATAAGGTTCTGCCTACGGCGGTTGGTGCCGCTGGTGCCCATCACGATGAGCGATACGTCATACTTCTGGGCATAGTGCAGAATCTGTTCCTCGGGGATGCCCTCGGTCACCTTGGTCTCGATTTTCACCTTGGGCAACTCTCCAGCAGCGATTTTGTCCTTGAGCATCTGCACAAAATCGGCCATGCACTGCTTGGCGTTTTTCTTGATGTCCTTCACCTCGTTCTCGGGACTGTCATAGCGGTCGCTGCCAAAGGGCAACGACATCGTGTGGCGCTCGTTGATGTAGCTATGCAGCAACAAGACCTTGCCACGGTTGCGGCGGGCGTATTCCATGCCCAGCCTGACGGACTTGAGCGAGTATTTGCCGAAATCCACCGGCAACAGCACACAGCGCTTGTCGCTTGTCGAGGACTCGGGCGACTCGATGATTTGCAATGCCTGGGGCAGGTCGCGCTCACGGATGCGCACGCGTACACCGCTAGCCACCACCTTCTCGTCGAGGTTGACATTATGCAACACCACCTCGATGCCTTCTTCCTCGAGGGTGTTTTTGAGTTCAACCGCACGGTCAAACGTGTGGATGGCGACAGTAATCAGCCGATTGGGGTCGTTGTTGTTCTTGTTGTCCATATCGCGGAGAGGTTACAGGGAGTGTTACTGCTGGTTTTGGTCCTCGAGGATACCGAGTGCCATGTCAAGGATCTTAGGGTCGTCAAGCACGACAAGCCCGCCGTCAGGTCCCGGCTCCAGATGGAAGCCCATATTGGTTCCTAACTCATAGTTTGACCCGCCAAAATAGTTGCGCACCGACTGAACCGGCAGGTTGAGTTTGTCGGCGATAACGTGTATGGAGCCTTCGGGCAGACGATTCTTGATCCGCCTCAGTTCGTTAAATGTGATGGTTGTTGACATAACAAATGTGTTGATATGTGATTGATAATTCTTGATTGCTGAATAATTTACCCCCAAAGATACAATAATCTTGCCAAAAAACAAAATTAATTCAATAAAAACTCAAATTTGTGAGGGTCAAAGGGTTTGACTTAGTGTTGCGATGAGGAGACAGAGCAGGGTAAGGCCTAAAGATGATGTCATCACCACAGCGTCGGTGCGGGTATAATAGCCCTCGGGGATATGCCAACGTCGCTGAATCCAACGCATCAGCAGCCACACGAGCCAGCCCACCACTGTGCCAATGACGATGCCGCCCAGGATGTCACCTGGGTAGTGTACTCCCAGATAAACACGGCTATAGCATTGCAGCAACGCCCACACGAATATCGAAATGGTTACTAGACGATGCCTCATGATCAGGGCGATGAGGGTGGCTGCGGCAAAGGAGTTGGCGGCATGGCTCGACACAAAGCCGAACATGCCCCCGCGATAATTGTTGACGGTGTGAACCATATTGTCGAGCGAGTGATCCCATGTGGGACGCAGGCGCTCTACCAGAGGCTTGACTAGACCCGATGAAAGTTGGTCGGCCAGGAGAAAGGTCAACACCAGCATGGCCAGCACCAGCACGGCATGGCGGCGATTCTGGTGAAGCAATATCCAAGCCAATGCCAGCACCAGCAGTGCCGATGCCCACTTGGCGCTTACCAGCCACCACCAAGCATCTTGGAACGTGCCATGCAGGCCGTTGATGGCCAGCAGCACCTCGGTGTCTATGTCATTCAGATAGTCAAGCATTTCTAGTCCTTGGTCTTTGGTCCTTAATTTTTGACCTCTCTTTAACCTTTAACCATTAACCTCTAACCTGCGAGCATAGCTCGCAAAACCTAAATCACTTCCACATCCTTGGCATTGAGCCAGGCCTTGTGGCCGCCGGCCGTGGAGACTTGCAGCCACTTGCCGTTGGCCTTGTCGCTGATGCTATCAACAATCTCGACACGGGTGCCTTGCTGCAACTGGAAGGCTTCCTCCTGCTTGTCGCGCGGTTCGCGGGGTGCTGTGCTCAACGTGACCGTCTCGGGCATGATGATGGCACCATTGCCACTTGTCGCCTTGTGATAGACGTGAAATGCCGCTAGATTGGCCAGGATAGTGGCCACAATCATCAATGCGCCGCCAAAGAAGCCGATTTTGCGCATCAGCACGTTGTCCAAGAACAGGTAGGCTGCCAGTCCTGCCAGGAACAGCAGGAAAGTGACGATGGCAATGATGGCCCAAGTGTTGCTCGACAGGCGGCTCACCGTCTGATCGACCCAGTTGCTGAACCACGAGTCGCCCGCATCGTCGGGCAACTGCATCTTTCCGCGCACAAAGTCCAGGTTGAACCTCGCGTCGCTGTTCGATGGGTCGAGCAGCAAGGCGCGCTCATAGTAGAGCACGGCGTGCACGTTGTCCTTGAGACGATAATAGGTATCGCCGATGTTGCAGTACAGGTCCGACGAGACACCCGTTCGCTCGGCTTCCTGCAGATAGAGTTTTAAAGCCTCGTTATAGAGTTCCTGCTTATAGGCCTGGTTGGCACGGCCGATAAAGGGGTTATCGCCTGCCAGAACGGGCAAAGCCAGCACGACTAAAAGTATAGTAATAACGAACTGTTTCATGACTCTACGATGGTTTTCTTGCGTTTCACACTTTCCAGCCGGTCGATGACGCTTGCGGCCTCGTCGAGCACACTGTTCATGTCGCCCTGGGCAAGCTCAGGAGCATACTGCGCGAACTCGCACTTGTCGATGAGAGCGATGGACTCCTGACGGAGCTGGTCATCGATGCCGTACTGCTCGAGTTCGGCATTGATGTTGTCCTTGCTCAATTCACTGACGGGGATGGACAGCTTGTCGCTCATGTAGCCCCACAAGGCATTGAGCATCTCGGCATAGAACCCGTTGCGGTCGCCACGCGAGGCGAAGCCACGGGCGGCTTTCAGGCGGCGTTGTGCCACCTTGCTGGCCCGCTTGGAACGCATGCGGCGCACGTCGGCGCGTTCCTTGAGTTGCTTACGGTAGTAGAGCAATAATGCGGCTACAGCAAGCAGGGGTAGCAGGAACCACAACCAGTAGGACCAGTGGTCCACGATGTAGCCGTGAGACTTTTTCAGCCCCAGGTTACCGCTCTTGATGGGACGGATGTCCATGTTCTTCATGCGGTAGTGGTTGCTGGGCTGGCCCTCACCCTTGGCAACGGTCAGATGCCTTGCCGGGATGGTAATGGTCTCATATTTACCCGCGTCGGGGTCGAAATAGGAGAACTCTCCAGTCGGAATATCAAACTCTCCAGCATATTGCGGAATGAATGAGTAGCTCACGATGACCTTGCCGCTCATGTCGCCGCCACCGTCGTTGACCTGGGCGTCGGTCTTGGGGTCGTACACGTCAAACTGCTCGGGGAACTTCACCTCGGGAGCCTTGATGTACTTGATGTTGCCCGTGCCGCTGATGATATAGCGGTAGGTCGCCGCGCTATAGGTCTTGAAGCCCGATGCGGGTTGCAGGTCGGTAGTGACATTGAACTTGCCCACAGCACCCGTGAACGAGGCGGGCTTGGGCTCGGGCAACGGCAGGATGTTGATGGTGGCCGAGTTGCTCTGCACCTTGAGGTCCTTTTCCACAGGGTTGGAAATGGTACCAAAGATGCTCTTGAATGTGTCGAATTGTACCACGCTCACGTCATAGTTGCCTGACGTGATGGTGAGCTTGCCGCTCTGTTGCGGGTACAGGATGCACTTCTTGAGGATGGCGGTCATGTAGCGCTCGCCGTTGAACGTTTCCACCTTGTTCAGACTCGGCTGCACGGGAATTTCCTCGATGAGGAAGCCATCAAACGAGGGCTGGATGGTGGGCATGAACTGCGAGATTTGGTACTTGGTGTACAGCTTGATGGTGCACACCACGGCTTGTTGCTCATATACCCTGGGCTTAGACATCTCGATGCGCACAAACAGGTCCTTGCCGCTGACGGTCTTGTCGGCGCTCTGGGTCATCGGGTCGCTATAGGGCGTGGGGGCGCCAGGGGTGGTCTGGGTCTGCTGTTTAGGCTGGCTGCCTGCTGGCAAAACGTCTATCGTCAGAGGCTTGGTCGTGAGCTTGGTCCCGCCCACGACAACCGATGCGGCACCAATGTGGCACTTGCCTGTTGATGTGGCCTTGTACATCATGGTGTACTCCTCGCTCGAGCTGCTGCTTGACTTGCCGTTGACCCACGACGAGCTATAGCTGTGAGACACGCTGGGGCCGTAGATGAGTTTAGCACCGCTCACCTCGGGAGGTGTGAAATGGCCGCCATCGCCATTCTTGAGCACAAAGGTAACATTGAACTTGGTGCCCTCGACCACCTGGCGCGGCGCCTCGACGGTGAATGAGGCCGCCTGGGCCGCCAGTGCAGTCAGGAGCAAGATTGTTATGTATATGATTCGTTTCATTGAATTCGTCCTAAAAACCTAAAACCTAACCTACCACTTCTTGTTAGTGCGTTGGCGCTCATAGCGTTGTTGCTGGGCCTGCTGGGCATTGATGCGTTGCTGGGTGGCGCGTTCGCGGTCCTGCATCGCCTTGAGCACCTGTTCGGCGTTCTGCTGGCTCATGCCGCCTTGTTGCTGTTGCTGTTTCTGTTGGTCTTGCTTCTGTTGATCTTGATTTTGCTGGTCCTTGTTCTGGTCTTTGTTTTGGTCCTGCTTATTTTGATCTTTGTTCTTGTCCTGATCTTTGTTTTGATCCTTGTTCTGGTCTTTATTATCTTGATTTTGGTCCTTATTCTGGTCTTTGTTCTGATCCTTGTTGTCCTTGTTCTGGTCCTGCTGCTGTTTCTTGAGCTGGGCCAGACGCAGGTTGTCGCGGGCCTGGTCGTCATTGGGGTTGCAGCGCAGGGCGTGCTTGTAGAATTCTACCGCCTTGCCGTAGTCCTGGCGACCATAGGCGATATTGCCCAGGTCATAGCAGGCCTTGCCGCGCAGTTGCTTGTCCTGAGCACTCTTGGCCAGATTGGTGAGCAGTCCTTCGGCCTGCTTCATCGGGTTTTTCTCGTCGTCCTCTTTGGCGGTGGCACTTCCTTGCCTCATGAGGGCAGTGGCGAGGTTGAATTGCGCTTTCTCGCTGGCCGGGTTGGCCTGCAGGGCCTTGCGGTACTCTACCTCGGCCTCGGCATAGCGTTTTTTCTCATATAACTTATTGCCATTGCGCAGGGCCACACGCTCCTTCTTGTTCATTTTGGGGGCTTTGTCCTGTGCCATGGCGGGCAGCGGCATGGCCAGCGCCATGATGGCTGCCAGCGTGATGGAGAGCGCTATTTTATTTGTTATCTTGAGTTTCATCTTTGCGGTTGAGAATGGAATTGTTTTCCTTGTCCTTGGTAAAGAAATTGTATCGCTTGAGCCACGGGTTCTTGCGCTCCAGCAAGAGCAGTAACGCCAGCAGCAACAGCAGGGCGATGGTGGCAAACACGGGGAACTGCTCGTCATGCTGGGTGTAGCTCACGGTGGCCAGGTCGCTCTTGGAGAGCTTGTCAAGGGTCTCTTGCAACGTCGACACGGCATCGTTGGCTGTGCCCGAGATATAGACACCCTTGCCGGCATCGGCAATCTGTTGGGCCATCTTCTCGTTAAGGTAGGTGGTCACGGGTTTGCCCTCGTCGTCGGTGAGGTAACCGTCGGGAGTGGGAATCGGAGCACCCTTAGTTGAACCGACACCGATGACATCGACCTGCACGCCCAGGTCGGCGGCTTTCTTGGCGGCCTCGACAGCGTCGTCCTCAAAGTTCTCGCCGTCGGTGATGATGATCATCGCCTTTTGCGACTTCTTGCTCTGCGAGAAGCCGTTAAGACCCAGATTGATGGCGGCACCGATGGCGGTACCCTGGGTCGGAGCCATGTTGGTGTTGATGCCGTTGAGGAACAGCTTGGCCGAGGCGGCATCGCTGGTCATGGGCATCTGCATATAGGCATTGCCGGCAAACACGATGAGGCCCACCTTGTTGTTATCCAAGCGGTCGATGAGTTTCTGCAAAATCATCTTGGCACGTTGCAAGCGGCTCACGTCCTGTGGATTATCGGTGCTGGATGCGTTCATCGAGTTGGACACGTCAACTGCGACCATTACCTCGATGCCATGCACATTGGTGGTCGTTTTGCTGGAACCGGCGCGTGGGCGGGCGAGCACCACGATGACCATCGTGAGCAGTAGCAGTTCCAGTGTGAGTCTGATCCACGGCTTGTAGCGCGACACCTCGGGCATTAGGGGCTCGATGGACGCGCGCTTGCCGTATCGCTCCAGGCGCTTAGCGCGGTCGCGGCGGTTCCACAGGAACAGCAGCACCAGCGCGGGGAGCAACAAGAGCAGGTAGAAATATTGCGGATGAGCAAAATTGATCATAGTTCTTTATTCTCTAAACTCTAACCTTTTAACCTCTATACTTTAAACTGTGCGCAGCACATCAAGGTATATGCCTGAGCAGGGTGTAATCCAGCAAGAGACTCAGCAACAGCAGGCCCAGCAGCAACAGTGCCCACGGCTCATAATGGTCCTCGGTGTGAGTGAAACGCTGCACGTCCATGTGGGTCTTCTCCAGTTGGTCGATTTCCTTGAACACGTTGCTCAGCACGCTGCCCGAGGTGGCACGGAAGTACTTGCCGCCCGTGGTGGCGGCGATGTTCTTCAGTGTGGCCTCGTCGATGACCACAGGCATGCGCTGGTACTGGATATTGCCGGCATAGTCGATGGCGACAGGGTACTCGGCAGTGCCGTTGCTGCCCACGCCGATGGTGTAGATCTTGATGCCATACTTGCGGGCGATGTCGGCAGCCGTGTTGGGGGCGACGACACCGGTATTGTTTGAACCGTCGGTGAGCAGGATGATGCTCTTGCTCTTGGCCTTGCCGTCACGGATGCGGTTGATTGAGGTGGCGATACCGTCACCGATGGCGGTACCATCCTCCAGGGTGCCGATTTCGGTCTGACCGATGGCATTGACCAGTGTGGCATTATCCATCGTCATGGGCACTTGGGTAAAGCTCTCGCCAGCGAACAGCACCAGACCGATGTTGTCATGGTCACGACCGCTCACAAACTGGGTCGCCACTTTCTTGGCGCTCTCAAAGCGGTTGGGGTTGAAGTCCTTGGCGAGCATACTCGTGGACACGTCCATGGCGATAACGATATCAGTACCCTCGACGTCGCTGGTTGACCAGCTGTCCTTGGTCTGCGGGCGGCACAAGATGACGATAAGGCATGCCAGGGCACCCATCTTGAGCGCAAACGAGAAGTGCTTGAGCCACAGTTTCCAACTCGTGCCCATGCCGTCAAACGCGCGCGTGGACGACACGTTCATCTCGGGCTCGTTCTTGTCCTGGCTATAGATGTACCATGCGATGAGCGGGATAATCAGGATGGGCAGCAGCCACAGCCAACCGGGATGTGCAAGATTCATCATTTTGCGGCCTCCTCTTTCTTTTGGGGTTGTTCAACCGGGCGGGTTGCCTCGACAAAGTTCACGGCGCGCTGATAGGCTACCTCATTGTCATCGGCCAGCGGACGGGCGTTGGCAAACTTCACGATGTCGGCCACCTCGAGAATCATCTCCAGTTGCTCGTTCACGGCCTTGGTTTCCTCGTTGCGTTTCAGGGTGTCGATGATCTGTGACGAGGTCATCTCCACGGCGTTGATGTGGAAACGGCGGTCGATGTATACGCGCAGGATGTCGGTCAAGCCGGTAAAGTACTCTTTCTCCTGACCCTGTTGCCACAGTTGTGCGGCTTTGAGGTTCTGCAGGTTGATCATCGCCTCCTCGTATGGCGGCAGTCGTTTCTTTAACGGCTTCAACGGGTTGATGCCCTTCTTATAATACTTGCGGTAAGCCCAGATGCCGCCAATGATGAGCAACAGTGCCAGCAGCCACAGCCACCAGTAATCAGGCAGCCAGTCCAGCAGATTAAATGGCACATCCTCAACGGGCTTGATGTCGTGGATGTCTTTCATTTGGCTCACATCCACGGGCAGCACCTTGAGCGACAACTGGTTGCAGTAGGCGGTGTCCCCGTTCACCACATAGGGGATGGGCTTGATGACCCACATGCCCGAGTCAAAACTCTGGATGATGAGGTCGCGGTTGATTTGGATGCGGTTGTTGCCCAGGTCGGTCGTGTCGGCGGCGGGGCGCTCGGCAATCTCGACCATCGCGTTGAGCGTGTCGGCCTGCTCGCCAGGGAAAAATCCACGCGCGTCCTTGTCCTGGGTGATTTCCAGGTGCAGGGTCGTGGTCTTGCCCATGAGCAGCGTGGCACTGTCGAGCCGTGCCTTGAAAGTGACGTTACCGCCCCATGCCGTTGCTGTTGCGGCGAGCAGCACCAGGGCAGTCATCACGATATGTCTCATTTTGGTTCTCAATTTTTATAAAAAAACATAAGTTTTGCGCTAGCGTCTGACGCCACGGTTCTTGAACAGTCCCATCAGGGCGGTGACATAATCCTCGTCGGTCGCCACACTAGCCAAATCTACGTTGCAGCGTTGTAGTGTACCGTTCACAGTCTGTTGCTGATTATACCACCAGCGGCTGTAGGCGTCGCGCACACGCTTGCTACTCGTGTTCACCCACTTGAGGTTGCCGCGCTCGGCGTCGCGCACGCGCATTAGGCCCACGTCGGGCAGTTGCGCTTCGCGTTTATCATAGACCTGCACGGCGATGACGTCATGCTTGTGATTGGCGATTGACAGCGCCTTGCTGTAGTCGTGTTCGTCGATAAAGTCACTCACCAGGAAGGTGGTGCAGCGCTTCTTCAATGCACTGGTCATGTACTCGAGCACCATGTTGATGTCGGTGCCCACACCCTCGGGCTGGAAATCGAGCAGTTCACGGATGACCAGCAGGATGTGCTTGCGCCCCTTCTTGGGGGGGATGAATTTCTCCACCTTGTCGCTAAAGAAGATCACGCCCACCTTGTCGTTGTTCTCGATAGCCGAGAACGCGATGGTGGCGCCGATCTCGGCCATCATCTCGCGCTTGGCGACACCCACGGCACCAAAGTCCTTGCTGCCGCTCACGTCAACCAGGAGCATAACCGTCAGCTCGCGTTCCTCCTCATAGACCTTGACATAGGGGCGGTTATAGCGGGCCGTGACATTCCAGTCGATGTCGCGCACGTCGTCACCATACTGGTACTCGCGCACCTCGCTAAAGGTCATACCCCTGCCCTTGAAGGCCGAGTGGTACTCGCCGGCAAATATGTTCTGCGACAGGCCCTTGGTCTTGATCTCAATCTTGCGGACCTTGCGCAACAGTTCATTGCTATCCATTACTTCTCAAGTTAATAGTTTACAGTTATCAGTTTTATGAATGATTACAATTGCCTGTAAGCATCTCTAAACGTTAAACCCTAAACTCTAAACTTTACTAGTCGCAACGAGCGACTAGTAAATCAAGGCACCGCAATCTTGTCCAGGATGTTGCTGATGATCTCATCGCTGGTGATGTTGTTGGCCTCGGCCTCATAGGTCAGTCCCAGGCGGTGGCGCATCACGTCGTGGCACACGGCGCGCACGTCCTCGGGGATGACATAGCCGCGGTTGCGCAGGAAGGCGTAGGCCCTCGATGCCAGCGCCATGTTGATCGAGGCGCGGGGCGAAGCACCAAACGAGATCATGCTCTTCAGGTCGTTCAGACCATAGTCGCTCGGGAAGCGGGTAGCGAACACGATGTCCACGATATACTTCTGGATCTTCTCGTCAATGTAAATCTGCTGAACCACCTTGCGCGTGTCGACGATGTCGGCGGGAGTGACGAGCGGACGCACCTTGACAGGGTCGGGAGCGATGTTCATCTTGATGATGTCACCCTCCTCGCTCTTGCTGGGATAGCCGATGAGCACTTTCATCAGGAAACGGTCCACTTGAGCCTCGGGCAGCGGATAGGTGCCCTCTTGCTCGATGGGATTCTGGGTGGCGAGCACCAGGAAGGGGTCATCGAGTTTGAACGATTCCTCACCGATGGTCACTTGGCGCTCCTGCATGGCCTCGAGCAGCGCGCTCTGCACCTTGGCGGGGGCGCGGTTGATCTCGTCGGCCAGCACAAAGTTGGCAAACACGGGGCCTTTCTTGACCTCAAACTGTTCCTTCTTGATACTATAAATCATCGTGCCCACAACGTCGGCGGGGAGCAGGTCGGGCGTGAACTGGATGCGCGAGAAGCGCGCGTCGATCAGCGATGCCAGCGTGCTGATGGCCTTGGTCTTGGCCAGACCAGGCACACCCTCGAGCAGCACATGGCCGTTGGCGAGCAACGCGATGAGCAACGAGTCCACGAGGTGTTTCTGTCCCACAATGGTTTGATCCATACCCTGACGAATCAGGTTCACGAAGTTGCTTTTACTTGCAATCAGGTCATTTAACTCCCTGATATTGACGGTTTCTGCCATAACAATATTCTTTATCGGTATAATGTCTTATTAACAAGGTGCAAAAATACATCTTTACCTAACACCCCCGCGTGAAAATCACGTTAATTTAACAAATATATTGTTAAAAGATTAACACGCCCTCAAAGTCAATTCATCAATGATGGCAATACTAAATCTCACACAGATTTTTAGTCATTTCATTAAGGGTCAAGCATTCCACACGTGTGAGACGTTGGGTCGGCGTTCGGTTCTCCCAAGGCGATAGGATAAGTAGGTCACCACGAGAGCATGCCTCAATAAACTCGCCTCCCGGCTTGGTGAATGGAGAGAAACTCATGGATGAAAGGAAAACCAAAGGCAAATGAGCATCCAAGGCGGCTCGCATTACCTTCTTCTCTCCGTCACTTATTGAGGGAGAAATAAGGACCGCGCCCGATTGGGCTTCATTCAAGTAGTGTTCAATTGCTTTGTCGATTTCTTCTTCAGTCAGCCTGCGTGAGCATTGAACTTGAAGCTTTATTGGTCTAGAGAGCAGAAACCTGTTGCCGATGGCTGCATAATTCTGCCCTGCCAAGTTTAGTCCAAACTGCACTCTAAACAAATCAGGATGCTCCCTTTTGGCCAATAAACGGCGTGGATTGTCAGCCAGATAATTGATCCATCGGTCGAGTTGTCCTGCCTGCAATAGCAGCCTGTCATTATAGCCACTGGCAAACAGTAGCCCCTGATTACGATTGTAAGCAGACCGTGGCGGCCGTTGTCGAGGCTCTGCTTGCAACTGTTTGGTATGTTGTGGCGACGCCACAACACACGTAACCTCTTCTCCCAGGATAATATGACGATAGGCCTTGTTGCAACCAGCTTTGAAACCTGAAATAACCTGCCCTAGATGCCTGTCCATCTTCTCTTTCACAAATAAAATGCCATGCAGGTGGTCTGGCATCATCTGAATGGCGATTGACTGGACTTCAGGATGCCATTTTGGAATGTCATAGAAAAGGTTTTGCACTTCTTCTCCAAGGGGGCTAAGGATGATTCGTGGCTCATCGTCACTCCCCAGAATGCCATCACTTTTGCCTGCCAGCTCACCAAATAATGACCGCCTCCCTTCAATGACTAAGGTGATGAGGTAAATGCAGCGACCCTGGTAATCATGGTCTAAGCAGCGACGGAGCATCGAGGGCTTGAGTGAGCCTGCAAATGCCTTCTGCTGTTCAAAAGTTTTCCTGTCCATGATGCACCAATTGATTTCCCCGCAAAAATACAATTATTATTCCGAATATATTTATGATAATTTGCACAATCTAAATAAGATTAACATACAGACAATGCCTGGGCGAGCGTCCAGGCATTGTCTGTAATGAAGATGTTTATTTTCGAAATTAAATCCAGCCCATCGAGTGGTACAGGAAGGCGATGAGGTATCCGGCGATGCAGGCTACGAGCGTGTGAACCATACCAGGCATCATGAACGAGTGGTTCAACAGGTACTTGCCGATGACAGTAGTGCCCGTGCGGTCGAAGTTCACCGTGGCGATATCCGAGGGGTAGTTGGGGATAAAGAAGTATCCATATACCGAGGGAAGCACACCCAGCAGGATCCAGCCATCAATGCCCAGACCGTAAGCCAGCGGCAACATCGAAACGACCACGGCGCCCTGTGAGTTGACGAGCACCGACACCAGGAAGAAGGCGAATGCAATCGACCACGGGTACTGCTCAACCAAGCCGGCCAGCATGTCCTGGATTTCGCCCAGGTAGTTGGCAAAATAGGTGTCGGCAAGCCATGCGATGCCATAGATGGCGACAACGGCCACCATACCGCTCTGCCAAACGGGGCCTGCGATGGCCTTCTTGGGCGACGCCTTGCAGAAGATGATCATCAGCGCCGCAGCGGTGATCATCACAATCTGGATGACAAGGTTCATCTTCAGCGGGGTGAGGTGTATTTTGGTCACTCCATCAACGGCGATGCCAAGTTTGGCCAGCTGGTCGGCGGTAATGGTCACACGCGAACCGATGAGTTCGACGGTCGCATCGCTGTCAATGGCCTTGATCGTGCTATAGGAGGGAAGCAACTCTTGGAAGATAGCGAAGAACACAATCACCAGCAAGGCGCCAAAGAAGATGTAAACCGCGCGCTTGCTCTCGGGGGCAATCTTCTTATCGAGCGTCGTTGCGTTGCTGCCGTAGATATACTCGCGCTGAGCGGGGTCGGCGATCTTCTTCTGGAACTCGGGATCCTTGTCAAGGTCCTTTCCGCGCTTGTAAGAAGCGATGGATGCCACGATGATACCCAGCAGACAGGCGGGAATGGTTACCATGAGCACCTGAGGGATGGAAATGTTGTAGCCATTGGTTCCCGAGATGGTGATAAAGGCTACCACAGCCGCCGCGATGGGCGAGCAGGTGATACCAATCTGGGAAGCGATACTGGCGATACCGCAAGGACGCTCGGGGCGGATGCCCTTCTTGATCGCGATGTCGCAGATGATGGGCATGAGCGTGTAAACCACGTGACCTGTGCCGACGAGCACCGTCAGGAAGAAAGTGCACAACGGGGCGAGGAAGGTGATGCGGTCGGGGTGCTTGCGCAACATCTTCTCGGCCAACTGGATCAGCCAGTCCATACCACCCGAAGCCTGCATGATGCCGGCGCAGGTGACGGCGGCGATGATGATGTAAATCACGTCGGTGGGAGGGCTGCCGGGCTTCATGCCGAAGCCAAACACGAGAATTGCCAGGCCGATGCCCGAGATGGCACCTAGGGCCAAGCTTCCGTATCGCGAGCCGAGCCACAATGCGCCCAGCACGATACATAGTTGAAGGATCATGAGTAGTGACATGTTGTTATCTGGTTTTTAAGTTCTTGATTACAATTTAGTTTTTAAGGCCCTTAATGGCCCTAAAGCCCTTAATATCTAATAGAGACTTGGAAGAACAGGGTGCTGTAGTTGTGCTTGGCCAGCGAGCGGTCGTTGGTCAGGCAATACTCGCTTTGAAATTCCAGGTATTTGCAGAAACGGTAGTTCAAACCCACCTCATAGTTGGTTTTTTGGGCCACCGTCGAGGCCGTGGGGCGATACATGTCGTAACGCACCTTGCCCATGAGTTTGTCGGGGATAAAGGGCACGATGGCCAGGGCATAGAAGCCGTCGGCCTTGTTGTTGGCGACCTCCTCACCGTTGTTGTCGGTATAGGTCTTGATGGTCATGTCCTTGACGTCCTCATTCTTCTGATAGGTGGTGGTGAAGCCGCGGCCCGTTGAGTGGATATACTCGGCGCGCAGCTGCAGGTCACCCTTCTTGTACTCGGCACTCAGGGCGTAGCGGTGCTGGCGCAAGCTCACGGTTTGGCCACCGCTCTTGCGGGCATAGGAGCCTTCCCAACCAAAGGCGCCGAGGCGCATCCCCTTGATGGGCATGACCCACGCGCCGCCAATGATGTCCTTGCGCTCGTCAACGTCCTTGACATTGATGCCCTGGCCGTTGAACACGCCCACCTGGTAGTGCAACAGGTTGCGGCCGTTCTTGTCCTTCAAGAAATCGCCCTGGAACTGAAGACCGATGTCGCGGCCGTTGCTCGCGTGCATGCCCGTGCGGTCGCTGAAACCTGCCAGCTTGCTCACGGGTTGCGAGTAGCCCATGAAGCCCTGGTCAATCGGGTTCATCGGGTTCTCATAGGTGAACGGGCGCTTGAACTGGCCCAACTTCACCTTGAAATATTCCAGTTTTTGCCACTCCATGAAGTAGTCCACCAGTCGCGGGCTGCTGCCCATCGTCGTGGTGTTACCGTTGATCTGACCTTGGATTTTGTAGTAAAAATCATCGAGGATGCGGCCCTCGATCGAGGCCCTCACCAGCCTGAGGTCAAATGAGTTACTGTTGTTTCCGTCCTGGAATGTCGCCTGGTAGGATGCCATGGCAAAGCCGCTGAACTTGGGCGGAGTAAATATCGCCTTTTTCTGGCTCTCGCCTTGTGCCAGCAATGGCAACAGCATCATCGATGCCAGCAAGGAGAATAGTAGTCGTTTTTTCATCATAATTCAATATGTTTTGGAGGTTAATATTTTTCTTTCGGCAACAAATATAAGGGTTTTCTTCCAAAAGACCACTTATTTCGGCTGTTTTTCTCTAATCACCAATGTTTTTTGGGGATATTTCAATTCAGTAACTCGTTTTTTTGCTCCTGTTGCTACATCATTTATAGATTATTGTGATACCTTTGCGATAACACTGCTTAACCTGGTAGATAGAAAAATGGAAAGCCCAATTAGACATACATTAAAGGTGGTTTTGACCCTTGTTCTTCTCATGGTTGCACTAGGCAACCAGGCAGGACAGGCCCAGACGATACGTGACAAGGGCAATTCGATGCTCGTCAAGGTTGATAGTGACGGCACCGTGAGGAACCGCAGTAACTCGATGGTGGCCCGCATTGGCAGCAATGGAGAGATTCGCGATACCAGCAACCGCCTGCTTGGAAAAGTCAGCGACGATGGCACCGTGCGTGACAGCAATAACTCCTATCTAGGCAAAATCGAGAGCGACGGGACCGTGCGCAACCGCAGCAATTCGCGTGTGGGCAAGATTGACCACGATGGCACGGTCAGGAACACCAGCAACAGCGTCATCGGCCATGCCAGCGGGGTTCCCATTCAATGTGCCGCCATCTATTTCTTCTTTGACTTCTTTTGAAACTTAACCTTAGTCAATGTGTGATAAAGAAAAAAACTGGTTAACTATTGGAAAATACGATAATTTGATTTTACTTTGCAAAAATCTTAATTCATTTTTTTATCAACATTTAATAACCAAAACATTTATGAAAAGAATAATTTTCTTGTTATTTGTTGCCATCATGTCGATGGCCGTGAGCACACAGGCTGCTCAACACCTCACATTGCCAAAGCCTGACCAGGCCAAGGCTCGTCATGCAATCACCGTTCCTCGCGCCGAGTTCTCCCCGACGATGACGACGGGTGTGCCTCAACTCGCCGACGCGGTCGTGACTCCTCCCGAGGGCTTAGAGACACGTGGCTACCGCTTGAATGCCTACATCTTTGATGGCTCGAGCTGGGAAGCGGTAGACCGCACATTAACTATTGGTATTGACGGCAATGACGTCTATCTGCAGGGCTTCAGTGTCTATCTGCCCGAGGCCTGGATCAAGGGCACGCTCAACGATGACTTCACTCAAGTCACCTTCCCCATGCAGTACTTTGGCAACCTGTACGGCAACGACCTGTACTTCTATCCTGCCTCGCCTGTCGAGGACAATTATGTGGCCATCGATGCCGTGTTCAACTTTGACGAGCGGGCCGATGTCTTTGTGCTCGACCAGGAGCAGGTGTGCTACATCTTTGAGAATGCCTATAACGACCATGTGGGCTGGTATTATATGTATGACAGCGAGATGAACATCACGCCCGATGCCAACACTGTCGTGGTGCCCGAGGGCCTGGAGACGCAACCTTACATGATCACGGGCGTGTATATGGGCTATTACGAGGACATTGAGGAATGGTTTGAGGGTGATCCCCTGAGGGGTCTCGCCATGGTGGGCTTTGACGGTGACGACATCTATGTGCAGGGCTTGTGCTCCTATCTGCCCAAGGCATGGGTGAAAGGTCATCGCGAGGGCGACAGCTATGTGTTTGATAACGGCCAGTACTTCGGTCCATTCGTTTGGATGGGTGACATTTATCCCCTTTACCTCATGGGATGTGCTCCCGAGACTCTCGAGGCCCAACCGTTGACCCTGACTCCTGACCCTGAGACTGGCGCCCTGGTGGCCCAGCAGTGGTACGGCATTTGTGCCGACGATACTGAGGTGGCATGGTATGACCTGCTGGCCAATGTCGTGCTCACGCCCATGGTCGATGAGCCTGCTGTTCCCGCCGATCCCTCAGTGCTATATTTTGAGTATTTCCCCGATGAGGACTTGGGCTACCTCGTGCTCGACATTCCCGTGGTTGATGTTGATGGCAGCCCGTTGTTGACCAGTCGGTTGGGGTATCAGCTCTTCTGCGACTATGGCTATGGTCCTGAGCCTTACATCTTCTGGGCCGACATCTATGGATTTGAGGACGACCAGACGGTCATCCCCTATGACTTCAACGACGACATGAACATCCTGATGGGTGGCCAACTGGTGGTTGTTTACTTCATCGGTGAGGATATCCAGCGCATCGGCGTGCAGAGTGTCTATGAGGGTGGTGGAGAGACCAATCTCTCCGAGATCGGCTGGTATGGTCTCAACGACACAGGTGTCACCTCAATCACTGCCGATGACAACCGTCCCATCGAGTATTATGACCTGACGGGTCGTCGTGTAGATGCCACCAAGTTGAGTCCTGGTATCTATGTGACCAGCAATGGCCGCAAGATTCTTGTTAAATGACCATGATTTGACAAACTGAGTTACAACAGCCCTCGTTGCCACGGTTGCAACGGGGGCTGTCATTAAAATGCAAGAGAATTGTTGCCACGGTCGTGGGGATTGATTAATTTTGCGGGCTAAACAGGTAATCTAAAAGAAGAAGGCAATATGAGCATCTGGCATTGCCATGTTGCCTATTGAGTACAATGAAATGATATGATGGGTGACAAGGGGTTCACAACAGCGGTGTTGAGGTGGTTTGCGCTCAATGGGCGTGAACTGCCGTGGCGTGGCATTGGCGACCCCTATGGCATTTGGGTGAGCGAGGTCATCCTGCAGCAGACGCGCATTGACCAAGGCACCGACTATTGGTACCGTTTCATGGAGCGTTTTCCCACGGTCGAGGCACTGGCCGCTGCCAGCGAGGACGAGGTGTTGCGGCAGTGGCAGGGACTGGGCTACTACAGCCGTGCCCGCAACATGCATGCTGCAGCCCGGCAGATTGTTGAGCAAGGAGGTTTCCCGAAAACCATCGAGGGGTTGAAGGCGTTAAAAGGGGTGGGGGACTACATAGCAGCCGCTGTGGGGTCGATCGCATTTGGATTGCCTGCCGCTGCGGTTGACGGCAATGTTTATCGTGTGCTTGCCCGTCACTTCGGCATCGATGTTCCCATCAACACCACTAGAGGAAAACATGCCTTTGAGGCGCTCGCCAATGAGTTGTTGCCTCTAGACCAGGCTTCGGCCTTCAATCAGGCCATGATGGACTTTGGGGCCACGTGGTGCACTCCGCGCTCGCCGCGTTGCATCGACTGCCCCGTCGCCGAGACCTGCGAAGCCCTGCGCACTGGGCGCGTCAACCAGTTGCCTGTCAAGGAGAAAAAGCTTAAGGTTCAGGAGCGCCACCTCACCTATATTTACATCCGCCACGAGGGCATGACTGCCCTGCGCCGCCGCCCGGCTGGTGACATCTGGCAAGGCCTGTGGGAGCCGTTACTTGTCGAGGATGGCCCGATGCCCGACCTCAGTTGCCCGCTCACGCTGCTCGCCAGCGGTGTTAAGCACGTGCTCACCCACCGCATCATCATGGCCGATTTCTATCTTGCCGAGCCAGCCTCTCGCCCTAACCTGCCCGCTGGTTACCAGTGGGTCAACGAGCAGGAGGTTACCGACTATGCTTTGCCGCGACTCATCGAGCGCCTATTGGCCAAGCTGCTCCATGAATAGGGCATAAACTCACATAAAAAGGGCTGCTTTTGCATTGTTATTTATCGGCATCTCAGCCATTGAAGTAAACTTCATGGCCTTCGATTTGCTCAAGTTTTCCCGCCCGAAGGGCGGTTATAATTCCCGCAGATAAATTATGACACACCCTCCCCTAAAATAAGGGACGGAATCTCAAGGAAATTCCGCCCCTGTAGGATGATTTGCTTTGCCCTTAATTCTAATCTTCTGTTGGGTTGATATCGTAGATGTAAGTTTTTAGCGTCTCGTTCTGCTTGATAATGCCGCCTTTCATGGTGGCGCGTACGAGGTGGAACACGCAGGTGAAGTTCTCGCTCATGCCACTATACATGTCAACATATTCAGCATACTCCTGGTCACACGCTGCGATCACGGCCGCGTCATTGCCATTGGCTTCGGGTTTGGGATAAACTCGTCTGATTGCTGCCATCAAACGGGTTTTAGGATTCTCAAAGCGGTCGGCCTGCTCCTTAGAGCCGTTAACAAGGAAATTTTCCTCGACACTCAGGTAATAGTCGATGACCGTCGATTCGGGCTCATCGTCACCACAAGAGGTAAGCATTACCAGCGGACTTGCCAGCACTAACATCAGGACCAGCATCCGCCACAAGGTGGAAAAGCTTTTTTTCATTTCAGTCGATGCTTAATCTTTTTTCAGTTTTTTATCAACAGCGTCGGTCACGTCATCAATGGTGGGCGTGGGAGGCACGTTGTTGAGCATGTTGTTAACCATGTCTTTGATTTCGTTTTCCTTGGCTGGAGCGCGACGGGTTTGCTGTGCCTGCAGATCCTCATCGATAATTGTTGTCACGTCATCGATGGTCAGGGCTCCGTCGTTATTTGCATCCAGGTTGTTTATCATGAGCGTGGTAGGTGAGATTTTGCCCAGCAGCGCATTGATGCATTGCTCAGCGCGATTAGCATAGTTATCGGCGCTTGCGGCAAAAGATACAGCCACAACACAAAACAGTAGCGTAAAGATTTTCTTCATAATTGTTCTCCTTTCATTATTTATTGGTTTCTTGTCGCAAAGGTAGTGCAACAATATGGAATTTGCAAGCATGGCTTGTGAAAAAATATGAAACCGCGCGTTTTTATTTTCCAGCATTCTGCTATTGCTGGAATTTTTAGTGTGTTGTGTAACAGGATGTTGTGTTTTCCATATTTCTCGCCGCGGTTCTTTAATGGGCGGTGATGTGCTGTTTTTGGTGGTCGAATGGGGTGTTTTTGGGTGAAAATGTTTATCTTTGTCGGTTAAAACGTTTACTAATCGATTATGGCAAAGAAAAAGAATCTTGTAGTGCCCGATTACGGGCTGGTGCGTGTGGCGGCTGTCGTGCCTCGGGTAAATGTGGCCGATGTTGATGGCAATGTCGCTGGCATTGTCGAGGGCATTGACAAGGCAGTCAAGGCAGGAGCCCACATTGTGGCGCTCCCCGAGCTGTGTGTAACGGGCTATACCTGTGGCGACCTGCTGGGCAACGAGCTCTTGCTCGATGCCGCCGAGCAGGCCCTGCTCACACTGTGTGACCGCTACAAGGACACACCCGTGATGGCCGTTGTGGGTGCTCCCCTGCGTTGCAGTGGCCACCTGTTCAACTGCGCGGTTGTGATCAACGATGGCGAGATGTGGGCGGTGCCCAAGACCTATATCCCTAACTACAAGGAATTCTACGAGAAGCGTTGGTTCACCTCGAGCAACATCGCCGGTCTTGCTGGCAAGGACAGCATCGAGATCGGAGGCAGAGAGGTGTATTTCGGGACCGACATGATTTTTGAGGCCGGGCGGGCACGCGTGGCTGTTGAGGTGTGCGAGGACTTGTGGGTTCCCGCTCCACCCAGCAGCACGGCCGCCATCAACGGTGCCAATGTCATTGTCAACCTGTCGGCAAGCAATGAGGTCATCGGCAAGCACGCATACCTCATGGACCTGATCAAGAGTCAGAGCGCAAGGTGCATCGCTGCCTATGTCTATGCCTCATGTGGCTATGGTGAGTCAACGACCGACCTTGTCTTTGGTGGCAACGCTGTCATCGCCGAGAACGGCAAAGTGCTGGCCGAGGGTGAGCGTTTCACTACCCAGCCCCAGTTGTCGGTTGCCGATATTGATATCGCGGCCCTGGAAAACGAGCGTCGCGTTAACGGCAGTTTTGCCGATAGCATGGTGCAATTTGGCACCCAGTACCTGCACGTGGGCCTGACGGTGGCGGGGCTGATTGATTATGAGCGTGAAGAGCTGTTGCGCCCGGTGCGCCGTCTGCCATTTGTGCCCGCCGAGGATGACCGCTTGAATGCCCGTTGTGAGGAAATCATCGCTATCCAGACCGAGGGCCTGATGCGCCGCTTGGATTTCACGGGAATTCCCGCAATTGTTGTGGGTGTGTCAGGTGGATTGGACTCGACGCTGGCACTGCTGGTCGCTGTCCGTGCCATGGACCGCATGGGCCGTGACCGCAAGACCATCCATGCCATCACCATGCCGGGCTTCGGTACCACCGACCGCACTTACACCAATGCCTGCGCGATGGTCAAGTCGCTGGGCGTGACTTTGCACGAAATCAACATTGCTGCTGCGGTGACCCAGCATTTCAAGGACATCGGCCACGACCCCAAGGTGCACGACGTGACCTACGAGAACAGCCAGGCGCGCGAGCGCACACAGCTGTTGATGGACTACTCCAACAAGGTGAACGGCCTTGTGCTGGGCACTGGCGACCTATCGGAGCTGGCATTGGGATGGGCTACCTATAACGGTGACCACATGTCGATGTACAACGTGAACGTGAGCATCCCCAAGACGCTGGTTCGCCACTTGGTGCGCTGGTTTGCCACATCGCTCAACGACGGCACCAAGAAGGGTAAAGCCATCCGTGACACCTTGCTCGATGTGCTTGACACACCCATCAGCCCCGAGTTGACCCCCGCCGCCAAGGACGGCACTATCCTGCAAGTTACTGAGGACATCGTGGGACCATACGAGTTACACGACTTCTTCCTGTATAATATGCTGCGCTACGGCTACACGCCTGCCAAACTCTACCTGCTGGCCCGCAAGGCCTTCAAGGACGACTATGACAACGCGACCATCAAGAAATGGCTGCGCACGTTCATCCGCCGCTTCTTCGCGCAGCAGTTCAAGCGCTCATGCTTGCCTGACGGACCCAAGGTGGGTAGCGTCTCGCTCTCGCCGCGCGGTGACTGGCGCATGCCCAGTGACGCATCCTCGAGACTGTGGCTCACACAGTGTGATGAATTACCCGAATAAGGATTTTTTAACGCTGGCTCGCTCACAGTGGCATTGAAATTGCACAGGTCGGTTTAAAATTGATCAGATGAACCTTTCAAGGGGGACATATAACGTGTTGCGCAGTGTGGTGGTGACCGCGCTGGTAGCAGTCGTTGCCCTGTTTGCCATAGCCTACCTGCTGCTCATGTCTCCAGCCATGCAGGCCCGATTGTGTCGTGAGGGTGAAAAAGCCTTGAGCGAGTATCTCAGCACGACAGTCGATATCGGTTCGGTATCGGTCAAGCCGTTTAACCAGCTGGAGCTCAAGGATGTGCTCATTAATGACCAGCAGGGTGATTCGCTATTGACCATCGACAAACTGGGTGCGGGCATCAGCCTCAGGGACTTGATTGCTGATGGCCGCATTGTCGTGACCTATGGCGAGATCATGGGCCTCAACGGTCGTGTGACACGACCTGACAAGGCCAGTCCCACCAATATGCAGTTCATCATTGACGCGTTCAAGCCCAAGGATAACAAGCCCCCCAAACCTTTTGACGTGCAGGTAAAGACGGTGGTAGTGCGCAAGTCGGCGCTCAGCTATGACGTGCTGGACCAGCCCCACAAGCAAGGGCAATTTGACCCCAACCACCTGGCGGTGAAAAATCTAAGGGCCGATTTGTCCTTACCGCGCCTCATGAATAATGATTTTGACATCAGGATCAAGCGGCTATCCTTTGACGAGCAGAGCGGCTTCTCGCTGCAGCGCATGTCAACCAACGTCCACATCACCGACAACGCCATGGACATCCAGGACGTGAAGGTGAAACTGCCGGGCAGTGACATCCGTCTCGATGACATACATCTCGAGTACTCTTCCTTGAAGGAATTGGGCAATGAACTGCCGCAGATGCCCTTGCGCATCAGCACGCCACGTAGCACAGTTACGCCGTCTGACCTCAAGGCTTTCCTGCCTCAACTCAAGAATTTTACCGAACCCATGCGCATCACTGCCGATGTCGTGCGCGACGGGAACCGCATCGAGTTCCCCGTGCTCAACGTTCACTCGGCCAATGGCGGCCTGGCATTGAATGCCCGGGGCGGTTTCTCGATGCCTACTCGCGGCGGTTATCAAACCTTTGACCTGGATCGCATCGACCTGGATGCCAAAGCCAGTGAGATTGCCCAAATCACAGGCCTGATTACCACGCTCTCCCCTCAGGCCAAGGGCATCATCTCGCGCTGTGGCAATATCACCCTCGATGGTGAGTTGCACGGCACGGGCAACAACCTGCGTTTCAACGGCGACGTGGGCACTTCGCTCGGTGCTGCCAACCTCGACGGCACGCTGGCCCAGCATGCCGGCACTACGCGGTTTAACGGCCATGTCAAGACCGATGGCCTGAAATTAGGCGACCTCCTGAATAAAAAGGATCTGTTGAACGAGGTGGCCATGGACGCACAGGTTGACGCTACCGTGCATGGTAACGATGTGTCGGGACATCTGCAGGGACACATCCCCTTTGTCGACTTCAAGGGCACGCGCTATCACGACATTACCGCCGACGTGGAAAAGCAGGGCAACGACTATAACGGCACGCTGGCGATGAATGACCCCAACGGCAAGATAAGTATCGACGGCAGGGCTGTGTTGGCTGGAGAGAACTCGACCTACGAGATGAACATTACCACCAGTGGGCTGAATCTGGCCCAATTAGGACTTACCAACAAGTATGCCGATCACAGGCTCGACATGAATGCGGCTGCCGCATTCTGGGGCAATACCCTGGATAATGCCAAGGGACTGGTCGAGCTGGAGAATGTCTCCTTTGCCGACGCTAAGGGGAAGGGCCTGCACATCAATAATTTCAGCCTCAGTTCCGACAACGATGGCGAGGAAAAAGTGATTGACATCAATACCGACCACATCAAGGGCTCCATCAGGGGTCAATATGACTTCAAGACCATCGTCCCCACGGTGAAGCACATGCTCTCCAGTGCCTTCCCGCAGTATTTCGGCAATTTTGCCGACTATGCCCATGCCGGCAACCCCAACAACGTGGAGTTTGACTTTGAGATTACCCCCGACGACCAGTTGAACGAGATGCTCAACCTGCCGGTCTATCCCTTCTATCAGTACACCATCAAGGGGGATTTGAACGAGAGCGACCACAGGTTTAACGTGGTGCTGGATGCGCCCTACATGAAGCAGGGCAACAAATTCATCACCAAAACCCGCGTTGAGGCCAAGCTCGACAGCAAGACCGACAAGGTGGTTGTCAATGCCAAATCGCTTTATCCCATCAAGAATGGCAAGAGAGTCAATCTGGCGATTGACTTGAGCGGTCAGAACAACAGGCTTGACGGTAACCTGGGATGGCTTGTGATGAAGGATGAGAACGACACCATCACCCCGCGCAAGTTCAACGGTACCATCAACCTGAGCGCCCTGCTGGATAGGGGAGAGAACGGCAAACTCAAGGCCGACGTCATGGTCAATCCTTCTACAATGGTGTTTAACGACACCATCTGGACCATGGAAAAGGGTCTCATCGAGATCGATAACGGTGAGGTGACTGTCCAGAACCTGGGCGGTGGCCACGACAACCAGTACATTCGCATCAACGGCAAGGCATCCCATGACCCCAGCGACTCGTTGTGCCTCGAACTCATGGATTTTAACCTGGATTACTTGTTCGAGACATTGGCCATCGACCATGTCAGCTTTGGCGGCAAGGCGACCAGCAAAATCATCGCGAGGGATGTGTTCTCGGGCTCGCCCATCCTGTACACTCCCAGCCTGTTCATTGACGATATCTCCTACAATGGCGCTGTCCTGGGCGATGCCGATATCAAGGCTACTTTTGACAACGACACTAAGGGCATCCTTGTCGAGGGCAATATCGCACAGCCCAATGGCCACAACAGCACGCTGGGCGGCGGCATCTATGTCGCCGACGACTCGCTCTACATCGCCTTTGATGCCGACCATGTGAATGTGGCCTTCCTCAAGCCATATATGGAGGCCTTCACCAGTGACGTCCAGGGTGAGATGTCGGGACATCCGGTGCTCTTCGGCAATTTCCACACCATCAACCTCGATGGCGATATTGTAGCCGACACGATGAGCTTCTACATCGATTATGTGAAGTGCACCTATACCTGCTCTAATGTGCCGGTACACATCGTGCCCGACTTGATAGAGTTCAATAACTTACCCATCCATGACCGCGAGGGGCATGAGGCCCGATTGGGAGGATGGCTCAAGCACGACGCCTTCCACAGTCCAGTGTTTAATTTTGCCATCACCGAAGCCAAAGACTTCTTGTGTTATGATACCTCGCCTGCCGATAATCCGCGGTGGTATGGTACAATCTATGGTAACGGCGCCTGCTTTGTCGAGGGTGGCCCTGGAGAGGTGAAGATCAAGGTGAACATGGACTCGGCGCCACACAGCACCTTTACGTTTGTGCTCAGTGATGACGAGCAGGCCAATGACTATCACTTCATCACGTTCCGTGACCGCGAGGCCACGCCTGAACCTGTCGAGGTACCCGATAAAATCAGCACTGCCTGGATCTTGAGCAATATCAGCCAGATAAAATCCAATGAGCCTCAGCCAGAGAATGCCGAGCCCAGTGCTTACTTCATCGACCTGGAGGGTAACATTACCCCCGATGTGGCGCTCACGGTGGTGATGGATCCCGTAGGCGGCGACCAGATCAAGGCGACGGGCAGCGGCAACATGCGCCTCACTTACAATAACAACGATGAGCTGAATATCTTTGGCACCTACAAGCTGGATAAGGGAACTTACAATTTCACCTTGCAGGACCTCATCATCAAGGACTTCACGATCCAGGACGGCAGTAGCATCAGATTCCAGGGCGACCCGTTTGCTGCCGAGCTTGACTTGGATGCCGTCTATTCGCTTAATGCTAACCTCAAGGACCTTGACGAGTCGTTTGGAGATGATCCTGACCTGAACCGCACTAACGTGCCCGTGAATGCCGAGCTGTATGCCAAGGGCATTATCACTCAGCCTGACATCTCATTTGACTTGAAGTTCCCCACGCTAACCAGCGATGCCTATCACAAGGTCAAGAGCATCATCAGCACAGATGAGATGATGAACCGCCAAATCATCTATCTGCTGGCGCTCAACCGCTTCTATACGCCCGACTACATGGGCACCACCATGAATCAGAATGAGGTGCTCTCGTCGGTAGCTTCGTCAACCATTTCAGGCCAGTTGTCCAACATCTTGGGCAAGATAGCCGATAACTTGTCGATTGCGCCTAACTTCCGAACCGATAAAGGTGACTTCAGCGACATGGAGGTCGATGTGGCCTTGTCGAGCCAGTTGCTCAACAACAGGTTGTTGCTGAACGGTAACTTCGGCTACCGCGACAACACTTACAACACGACCAACACCAACTTCATTGGCGACTTTGACATCGAGTATCTGTTGAACAGCAAGGGCACCATCAGGCTCAAGGCCTATAACCACTTCAACGATCAGAACTACTACTTGCGCAACGCGTTGACAACCCAGGGCGTGGGCATCGTCTGGAAGCATGACTTCGACAAGCCCAAGGACAAGAAGAAAAAGCGCCTGTCGCTCTCGCCAGCCGATTCTGTCCCAACCCGTGCACCATCACCGGCTAGGCTCGATGACAGTACTGGCGTGCGTCAGCCGGTCCCCATGGTAACGTTGCGGCCAGCTGCGGCCAGCGCTAAGCCCACAACCGAAAAATGATGGAATGATGTTGAGGATGCGGTTAGTGACATTGGTTTTGCTGATGTGGCTGGGATGGACAGCCACGGCTGCAGCCGATGTCAACTGTGAGGGAGATACCCTCGTGGACTTGCCCTCTCAATTGGGTGACACCATCAGATTCCAGCCCGATACCGTCAATACAACAAGTTATTGGAAAGACCGCGTCTTTAGGCACGGTTGGAACATCAACGACACAACTATTGTCTATCCCAAGTTCTTGGACTTTTGCGTGAAAGGCTACAGGTGGGCCAATCACACGTTCAATTACTATGATACGGCCTATGTGGTCAACCCTGGTAGAGGCAAAAAGAAGTTTAAAGTCATGCTCAAGAACAGTAACTGGCTGGACTTTTACTCGGGACATCTGGGCAAGTGGGAAACACCCGTGCAACTCAACAGTGATGTTACGTCACTGTTCGGTTTCCACATCAGCGGCATGGGGCTCAGTTTCACCTACATGATCAACGCCAGGGATCTGTTGGCTGGAAAATTCATCCGCAACCGCAGGTTGCAGTTTTCATTCACAACCTCGCGCATCTTCATCGAGGCTTATTATCGCAAGAACGATCAGAGCACCGTCCATCTGCATAGTATAGGCCGATGGACTGGCGACGAAATTTTCTCAGGACTGAAACGTGAGGGTTATGGTCTTGATGCCTATTATATCTTCAACCACACCCACTACAGCCAGGCTGCAGCCTATTGTTTTTCCAAGTATCAGAAACGCAGTGCGGGCTCTCTGTTGGCTGGTATTTACCTGAGTCATCAAGACGTGGTCATGGACATGAGCACAATCAGCGCCGAACTCAAGAAACATCTCCCCGATGCTGTGACTGATTACCGTTTCCGTTACCGTGACTTCGGTTTCATGATAGGTTATGGCTACAGTTGGGTGTTCCATCATGGCTGGCTCTACAATGTCACCGTAGTGCCCAGCATAGGCTATCGTCACAGTTTTCCCAATTCCATCGACGGCAAGAAATCCCTATTGTCCACCAACTTGAACGGTCGCATGGCGCTCGTGCGCACCGCCGGCAACTTTTTTTACGCTTTCAATTTCAATCACGAGGGTCACTGGTACACCAGCACTAACCATAGCTTCTACAACAGTTACAGCAACTTTGATCTGACCGTCGGCTTCCGCTTCTAACCAATTAGAGAATCCTATAAGTCCTATAAGTCCTATAAGTCCTATAAGTCTTATAGGGCCTATAGGGCATATAGGGCTTATAATGAAGAAATATTTGTTTTGGGGTCTAGGAGTCTCGTCTTTTTGTATTAATTTTGCAACGCCTACGGGCCACACAGCGTGTAATAACAACAAGTGACTGTTTTATGGGTAATCATGATTTTTTGCCTCAACGAGGCAACTATCGGGATTTGATTGCATTCCAAAAGGCGGAGTGCATTTATGATGTTACCTATTATTTTGCCCACCATTATTATCAGCGTGGCGACCGCACGATTGACCAGATGGTGCAGGCAGCACGAAGTGGCAAACAGAATATCGCTGAAGGTTGTACTGACTCTACCATGTCACGTGAAATGGAACTCAAATTGCTGAACGTGGCCATTGGAAGTTTAAAGGAATTGTTGGAGGACTATCATGATTATTTGCGAGTGCATGATTTACCCGTATGGGCGCTTGACAGCGAGAAGGGAATTCAATGCCGTCAGGTATGCATGAAACATAACGACAGCGCCTATTATCGTGAGGCCATCAAGGTAAGAGGGGATGAAGCAATCGCCAATATTGCTATCACGCTTATCCATCAGTGTGACACCTTGCTTCGCAAGTTGATCGAGCACTGTAAGCATGATTTTCTTGTTCATGGTGGCTCACGGGAGGAAATGTCACGTGCACGCATCAATTACCGTAATAAACATAAATGACTGTATTTCTATAGGCCCTATAAGCCCTATATGACCTATAAGCCTTATATATAATAAAAAAATGAGTGTAACGATATTGGGAATAGAGTCGTCGTGTGACGACACGTCGGCAGCGGTGGTGCGTGATGCCGTGCTGCTCAGTAATGTCATTGCCAGCCAGCGCGTGCATGAGGCCTATGGCGGCGTGGTGCCAGAGTTGGCGTCACGTGCCCACCAGCAGAACATCGTGCCCGTGGTGAGCGAGGCCATCCGTCAGGCGGGCATTGACCGCAAGGACATTGATGCCATTGCCTTCACGCGTGGACCGGGCTTGCCGGGTTCACTCCATGTGGGCACCTCGTTCGCCAAGGGGTTGGCCCTTGCGCTAGACATCCCCCTGGTTGACGTGAACCACCTGCACGGTCATGTGCTGTCCCATTTCGTCAAGGAGGCCGAGGACAGCGAGGTTCCCGAGTTCCCTTACCTGTGCCTGCTCATCAGCGGCGGCAACTCACAGATTATCAAGGTCAATTCACCCACCGACATGGAGGTGCTGGGCCAGACCATTGATGACGCTGCGGGCGAGGCCTTTGACAAGTGCGCCAAGGTCATGGGCCTGCCTTATCCCGGAGGCCCTTTCATCGACAAACTGGCCGCCGAGGGCAACAACAAGGCGTTCAAGTTTGCCAAGCCTCATGTCGATGGTTACAACTACAGCTTCAGCGGCTTGAAGACATCTTTCCTCTACACCCTGCGCGACGCACTCAAGGAGAACCCCAACTTCATTGAGGAAAACAAAGCCGACCTTGCCGCCTCGTTGCAGCGCACCATCATCGAGATATTGATGGACAAGTTCGGCAAGGCCATCAAGGCCACTGGAGTGAAGACCATCGCCATTGGTGGCGGCGTGTCGGCCAACAGCGGTGTGCGGGCCGCCGTCGAGGATTATGCCCGGCGTCATCGCCTCAAGGCCTTCATCCCCAAGCGCGTGTTCACGACCGACAATGCCGCGATGATCGCCATCGCCGGCCATTTCAAGTACTTGAACAAGGACTTCTGCGACATCACCGCGCCCCCTTTCCAGCGAGTGATCATCTAGAAAAGAGGGTGTGTCATAATTGATCTGCTGGCTTTATAACCGCCCTTCGGGCGGAAAAATTAAAACAAATTTTGTATTAAAATTAGAACAAATAAAATTTTTATTTAATTTTTTAAATAATTTGTTTAAATTTCTCGGCCGTAGGCCGATATATGTAGCGACATTGCAATTATGACACACCCGCTTTTGATTATTGGTTAGGTTGTCTTGAACTCTCTGTTCATTAATCTGCTTGTTTTGCCAGCCGGATGGCGCGGATGCGTTGGGCCAAGGTGGGGTGGCTGTAGCTGTACCACACCACCAGCGGGTGGGGCGTGAGATTGCTAAGGGCGTGTGCCGCCAGTTTCTTCAGACCACTGATAAGGGTCTCCCCGTGGCCGTGTTCGGCGGCGAAAGCGTCGGCGCGGTATTCGGCGCGCCGTGAGATGGCACTGCCAATGGGCGAGAGCACGATGTCGATGGGGGAGAGCAGCAACGAGAAGGCCACCAGTGCTAGGATGAATGACGGGGCCGTGCCGCCCAGTGCGGCCGGCAAGTCGGGATTACCCACCAATAGCGAGAAAATGAACAGATTCACAGCTATCGTGACGATGCTGATGATCATGTTCCTGAACGTGTCGCGGTGCTTGTAGTGTCCAAACTCATGGGCCAGCACGGCGACGATTTCCTCATTGGTCATCTGGTCCTGCAAGGTGTCATAGAGCACGATGCGTTTTTTGGGACCAAATCCAGTGAAATAGGCGTTAGCTTTGGTTGAATGCTTGCTGCCGTCAATGAGATAGATATCCTTGAAGCGTGACCCGAAACTCGTGATGGCATCGGTGATGGCAGTGCGCAGCTCGCCCTCGGGTAGCGGCGTCTGCTTGTTGAACAGGGGCACGATGAGGTTGCTGTAAAACATCGTGAAGAAGATGATAAACACCGCGCATACCAGCGTCGCCCAAATCCAGAACTGCTGACCGAAGGTCTGGTACAACCAATAAACCACGCCAAGCAGTACAGCGCTCAGCACGGTCGAGACAAGGAACGACTTGAGCGCGTCGAGCCAAAAGGTCTTGTGTGTCGTTCGGTTAAAGCCGAACCGCTCTTCGATGACAAAAGTCGAGTAGTAGCTGAACGGCAGCGCGATGACGGTATTGAACAGGTTGTAGATAACCAGGAACAGCAACACTTGCAGCACGGGCACATTGGTCCACCCTTTGCACAGGTTATCGAGCCAGCCCAGCAATCCGCAGCCCAGGATAATCAGTGTCAGCCCGAACGACACGCAGCGTGCCACGAGCGCAACGCGCTTGTTGGTTCGCATGTAGTCTTGCTGGCGACGGTATTTCTCCTCGTCATACAACCCCTCCAGCTCGGGCGGCACGGGGTGGGTCATCCACCGCGTGTTAAGCCACGACAGCACGCTGCTCACGATAAACTCCAGCGTCACAAACGCGATAATCAGTATCAATAAGGTATGAGCCATTTTTTATTCCTGTTTTGTTGCCAACATGGTTATTCCCTCATCATTCATAACGATTGTTGCTCTTTCTCTTCCAGGACTCGTAGCCTCTCGATATCGGTGTCGTCGGGATTACCTTTTCCTGAATAAATGAGGAGCCACCATAGCCCGCCGATTACAGCCGCAATGCCGATGGCGGCCAGTATGATTAAATACCAGGGGCATTTGTCCAGCAGCCACAAGACGGCAGCCATCATGAAGCACAATGTCGAGGTGAGGAGAATCAGTTTGGAGAAAAGAGAGTCGGCACCCAGCAGTTTGAGGAAGTGCTGCATCTCCTTGGCTGTCGAGGAACGGCGGATGAGGTCATAGATGAAGGCATAGAGCACCATGACCAACGCAAACACCAGCATCAGTGCAATCAACGGACACAGATACAGTTTGCTATCGCTCACATCGTCAAACTTGATGATGCCCTCAATGGCAAAGGTGATGGCCAAGATGCTATAGAATACAGTATAGAAACGGCAGCCTTTCCTGATGGATTTGAGCAACTGCTCTTTCTCGTTGACCTTCTCTGGAGCGAAATCCTCCTCACTTGGGATATAATTCTCATCGATATGATTTTCGGGTTTCATAATGCGTTGACTTTAATAGGTTAATAAATCCTGTAATTCATCTTCTGTCCTATAGATGCACACAACGGTGCCTCAAAACTTTACAAAGATAGCCAAAATTTGCAACTATCTCAACTGGAATCTAAAAAAATACTACCTTTGCAGTATCATTACTTTAATTGAAGAGATTATGAAAAAGATGAAATCATGGATGCTGGCCGCCATCCTGATCGGCGGATCAATGGGTTTTACTTCGTGTCATAACGACAACAGCAATAAAGAGAGTGAGCAGATAGCTGAAATTGCCGATGAATCCCGTCAGGGTGACTGCGAATATGCCATCGGTATGTATCTGACTGACTCGGTGGCCGCGCATTACAGTCCTGGCGAGGTGAGCATTCCCTGCATTCAGGTTGTGGGAATCGATGACTCCAACCCCGACAGCGTGCTCGTTTGGGGCGACTTCTGGGTATTTAATTATAATGTGGCAGGCGATACACTCAAGATGGTTTCGGGCGGCGCTCATCCAGGTATGATGGTCGTGCAGCACTCCAGCGGAGCTGGCTATGCCGTGACCGCTTTTGACAGGGTGGGCGACGGCTCTGAATACCTGGCGAGTGCCAAGCGCATCTTCGGTGACTTGTACGATTTTTTCCACAAAGTCAATAGTGACGAGGAATCGCGCGAGGCAGTCCGCGCCAACTTTATTGCCAGCTATGTGAAGGAACACAAACTGCCTGTCAAGTTCTATCAGGATTACGGTTGGCCCGCCAAAGAAATCCCCACCGAGTAACCGCCCCCACTAGTAAATCTAGCTAACTCCTAGCACCTAAAGCCTAACACCTAAAACCTAACGACTAAAAAACGATGAAATACAGTATCATAGCTATCGGCGACGAACTGCTCATTGGGCAGGTCACCGACACCAATTCGGGCTGGATTGCCCGCCACATGACGCCCCGCGGCTGGGACGTGAATACCGTGCAGGTCGTCCCCGACGATGCCCATCAGATTGAGCTCGCCATCGACCGCGCTTTTGCCCAAACCGACGTCGTACTCATGACCGGCGGTCTGGGTCCCACCAAGGACGACATCACCAAACCCACCCTATGCCGCTACTTTGGCGGCGAGATGGTCCTCGACGAGGCCGTCGAGGCCAACGTTCGCCAGGTGATGGAGCGCCGCCACCTCAAACTCAACGAGTACACCCGCCTGCAGGCCATGGTGCCCTCGTCGTGCCGCGTCATCCAGAACGAGATGGGCACGGCGCCCCTCATGTGGTTTGAGCGCGACGGCAAGGTGCTGGTGAGCATGCCAGGCGTGCCCTTTGAGTTGCAAGGCATGATGGAACGTGCCGTCATTCCGCAGCTGCTTGCCCGCTTCAACGATGGCGAGGACATCGAGTTCCGCACCTTTGTCGTTACGGGCATCATCGAGTCGGCGTTGGCCATGCAACTCGACGAGTTTGAGCGCGCGTTGCCTCACGGCATCCATCTGGCCTACCTGCCCGAGGGCGGCATCATCCGCTTGCGCTTGACAGGCTCATCGACCGACGCCCGTCAAATCAATACTGACATGGAGCGCCTCTCGCGTCAGTTGCACGACATCCTGGGCGGCCACATCATCGCCGACGGCGACAAGCGCCTGCCCGAGATCCTCGGCGAGCGCCTGCGTGAGCGCGGTCTCACGCTATCCACGGCCGAGAGCTGCACGGGCGGCAACATCGCCCACGAGATTACTGGCATCGCGGGCAGTAGTGACTACTTCAAGGGCGCTGTCGTGAGCTATGCCAACGAGGTGAAAATGTCCCTGCTGGGTGTCAACGAACAGGACATCATTGATCACGGTGTGGTGAGCGAGCCCGTCGTGCGCCAGATGGCTGAGGGTGCTTGCCGTGCCATCGGTACCGACTGTGCCATCGCTACCAGCGGCATCGCTGGCCCCGGAGGGGGCACTCCCACCAAGCCCGTGGGCACCGTGTGGATGGCGGCCAAGTGCGGTGACCGCATTGTCACCCAGGTAAAGCAGTTGCCCGGCGACCGCAGCCGCGTCATCACCCGCGCCACCCTCGAGGCCCAACTGCTTCTCCTCTCCCTCCTGTAACTCATTAGTTTTATAGGCCCTATAAGGCCTATATGACCTATAAGCCTTATATAATGAAAAGAATAACGAGAACGATAGTACTGTTGCTCATTGCCCTGCTAGCTGTGCCCGTGGGTTTGGCTGGAGGCGACGATGACGACAAAACAACGGTCAACAAGCACGAGATAAGGCGACTGCATCCCGAGCGGGAGCGCTTGAAAGCGTTGAAGAAGCTCCAAGAGCAACGGTCGCGCAAGGCCGAGCCCAAGGCCGACCCCTGGGACACCACCGACGATCCCTGGGGCACCGTCGATGTGCCGCCCGCCCTGCCTGACAGCGGCGCCGTCGAGGGACACCGCCTCACCTCGCCGCCCGCCATGACCGACGCGCCCCAGCGCCTGGTGTGGCGTGACGAGCCCGTCACCGCCACCATCGACCAGTTGATGCCCTATTGTGTCGTGGACGATGACGGCGACTGCCGCTCCAAGTATGTCACCATCGACGAACCCGGCAACGAGGTCTATTTCGCCTTTTCGCTCATCGACAGCCTGCCTGGGCCTTTACGCCTGTGTGTGCGCTATAGTGGCGAGATGCCCATGGACTTTGACCAACTGATGTTTACCGTCGATGGCTTTGACTATACCTTTTTCCCCGCCGATGTCCAGCGCGGAAACTCCGACGGTGGCACCTACTGGGCCATCAGCGATGATGAGATCAACCCGGCATACAAGGATCTGGTCTATGCACTGGCTCACGCCCACTGGGGCATGATCAAGATGCAGGGCAGTGGAGGCGGCAACATCGTCAAGATACTCACCGATGGCCAGCGCCAGGATTTTGCTAACACACTGGCGTTATTCCTCCTAATGGGCGGTTTGATTTGATTTTTGGGCATTTATGCAACGGATTGCATGACCATTTTCAGCCATTTGCATGACTTTTTGCATGGTTTGTTGCATGAGGTTTGGAAAAAACTATTACCTTTGTCCCGATTTTTGAAATCATCATTATTATAATTAAAAAATTTTTTGATTGTTTTATTAAAGGTTTTTTTTATGAACACTGAAAACATTGGTAACTGGGCAGGTCTCGTGTGGAACGCCCTGAACGATGCGCAGAAGGCTATGAGCCTCAAGGACTTGCGCAAAGCCGCTAAGCTCAAAGTTAACGAAATGCATTGCGCCCTGGGTTGGCTCGCTAAGGAAGGCAAGCTCAACTTCGCCGAGGGTAAGGACGATATCGAGGTGTCGCTGCGATAAGCTCGACATGTACTGTCCACCGATTGATTAGGTACTAATACGATCGATAATAACAGTGATGGCATGGAACGTCAGGTTCCGTGCCATTACTGTTTTTTTGCGTGGTGTTTCGAATTAATTGGGCATTTTGTTCGATTTGCATAATTTTTTCGTATCTTTGCGACATGATGAATCACGCCTTGTGAATAATCATTTATATCTCATTAACCCAAAAGAACAAGAAGATAAAGATGAATCATGCATATTTGTTAGGCCTGGATGTGGGCAGCAGTTCGGTAAAAGCGTCGTTGGTCGATGTTGAGACGGGTTGTTGTGTGGCATCGGCTTTTTCCCCTGAGCAGGAGGCTCCCATCAAGGCTGTTAAACCAGGTTGGGCTGAGCAAGACCCCCGCTCATGGTGGGATTATGCCAGGCAATCGCTTGCCCAGTGCTTGAAGCACATTGGCGCCAGTGGTGGGGACATCAAGGCCATCGGCATCAGTTACCAGATGCATGGACTGGTGTGTGTGGACCGTGACCTGCAGCCTGTGCGCGACAGCATCATCTGGTGCGACTCCAGGGCGGTACCTTATGGCGAGCGGGCGATGCAGGCATTGGGCGAGGGCTGGTGTTTGGAGCATCTGCTTAATTCGCCGGGCAATTTCACTGCAGCCAAGCTGGCGTGGGTCAAAGAAAATGAACCCGATGTGTATCGGCGCATCTACAAGGTGATGCTCCCGGGCGACTACATCGCCATGAGGCTGAGCGGCACACCCGCAACGACTATCAGCGGCCTGAGTGAAGGCATCATGTGGGACTTCAAGGCCAAACGGCCCTCAGTGGAACTGCTGGACTACTACGGTTTTGACCACTCGCTGTTGAGCGAGACGGTGCCCACCTTCGGCATTCAAGCCACTGTGTCGCCACAAGCGGCCGACGAGCTGGGGCTCAAGGCCGGGACTCCGATAGGCTACCGTGCTGGGGACCAACCCAACAATGCCCTGTCACTGAGCGTGATTAATCCTGGCGAGGTAGCTGCTACGGCAGGCACGTCGGGCGTCGTCTATGGTGTGCTGGGCGAGGTCAATCGCGATCCGTTGAGCCGTGTCAACACCTTTGCCCATGTGAACTATTCGGCTGACCTCGACCGCCTGGGCGTACTGTTGTGCATTAACGGCACCGGTATCCTCAATGCCTGGATGCGGCGCAATGTGGCTCAAGGTCTGTCTTATCAAGAAATTAATGACCTCTGTGCCTCAGTGCCCATCGGCAGTGACGGCGTAACGGTCATCCCCTTTGGCAACGGTGCTGAGCGTGTGCTCGAGAACCGTGAAACAGGATGCTCGGTACACGGGCTGGACTTCAACCGCCACAACCGTACCCACCTGCTGCGTGCGTCACAGGAGGGTATCGTGTTCAGTTTTGCCTATGGCATGGAAGTCATGCGAGAGATGGGCATGGACATCAGCACCATCCATGCGGGAAAGGCCAACATGATGCTGAGCCCGGTCTTCCGCCAGACCTTGGCCACCGTGAGCGGTGCGACCATCGAGTTGCATGATACCGATGGCAGCGTGGGTGCCGCACGTGGAGCAGGAATCGGAGCAGGAATCTACAAGAATGCCCAGGAGGCCTTTGCCACGCTGCAACGTCTGTCGGTCATCGAGCCGATAGAGCAGGACCGCGAGGCCTGCAAGGACGCTTATGAGCGATGGAAAGCCTTGTTGAGGAAAGCGCTATCATAAAACAGAATTATTTATCATCAATCAACAATATAAAACTGACAGAAAAATGAGTAAAGAGTATTTTCCTGGGATTGGCAAAATCCCGTATGAGGGAGCCGAGAGCAAGAATGTGATGGCATTCCACTATTATGATCCCGAACGCGTGGTCATGGGTAAGAAGATGAAAGACTGGTTCAAATTCGCCATAGCCTGGTGGCACACACTGGGGCAGGCCAGCGCTGACCAGTTTGGTGGACAGACCCGTTCCTATGAATGGGACAAAGCCGAGGACCCCTTGCAGCGCGCCAAGGACAAGATGGATGCCGGTTTTGAAATCATGCAGAAACTGGGCATTGGGTATTTCTGTTTCCATGATGTGGACCTCATTGACGAGGCCGATACCATCGAGGAATATGAAGCCCGCATGCAGGCGATTACCGACTACGCCCTGGAAAAGATGCAGGCAACGGGTATCAAACTGCTGTGGGGCACGGCCAACGTGTTTGGCCACAAGCGTTACATGAATGGCGCCGCCACCAATCCCGACTTCAATGTCGTGGCACGTGCAGCCGTGCAAATCAAGAACGCGCTCGACGCCACCATCAAGTTGGGCGGTACCGCCTACGTCTTCTGGGGTGGCCGTGAAGGCTATCAGAGCCTGCTCAACACCCAAATGCAGCGCGAGAAGAACCACCTGGCCAAGATGCTCACGGCAGCCCGCGACTATGCCCGTGCCAGGGGCTTCAAGGGCACCTTCCTGATTGAGCCTAAGCCGATGGAACCCACCAAGCACCAGTATGACCAAGATACCGAGACCGTTATCGGCTTCTTGCGTGCCAATGGCCTGGATAAGGACTTTAAGGTCAACATCGAGGTCAACCATGCCACGCTGGCAGGCCACACCTTCTCACACGAGCTGGCAGTTGCTGTGGATAACAACATGCTGGGCAGCATCGATGCTAACCGCGGTGACCACCAGAACGGTTGGGATACTGACCAGTTCCCCATCAACAGTTATGAACTCACCAATGCTATGCTGCAGATTATGCGTGGCGGCGGCTTCAAGGACGGTGGTACCAACTTTGATGCCAAGCTGCGCCGCAACAGCACCGACCCCGAGGACATCTTTATCGCTCACATCAGTGGTATGGACGCCCTGGCCCGTGCCCTGTTGAGTGCTGCCGATATCCTTGAGAAGAGCGAGTTGCCCGAAATGCTCAAGGAACGCTATGCCAGCTTTGACTCGGGTGAAGGCAAGCGCTTTGAGGATGGCCAGATGTCCCTCGAGGAACTGGTTGCCTATGCCAAGTCCCATGGCGAGCCTGCAACCATCAGTGGCAAGCAGGAGAAGTATGAAGCCATCGTGGCATTGCATGTCAAGTAATGGAACCGTCAAGCAATCAAGATTTATGGGCTACTTTGAAAAAGGCGGAAGCAGGCTCTATCTGGTGAGCATCGTCCTGGTGGCGGTGCTGGGTGGTCTGCTATTCGGATATGATACGGCGGTCATCTCGGGCGCCGAGAAGGGCTTGCAGGCATTCTTCATGCAGGCTACCGATTACAACCACACCGATGCATGGCATGGCCTGACCTGTTCCAGTGCCCTGATAGGATGCATCATCGGCAGCGCCCTTTCAGGCTTGTTGGCAACTAACCTAGGTCGTAAACGCTCGCTGATGCTTGCCGGCGTCTTGTTCTTCCTGTCTGCGCTGGGCAGCATGCATCCCGAGTTCCTGTTCTTTGAAGGGCAGGGCGCGTCCAAGGAACTGCTCATGGCCTTCAACTTCTACCGCATTGTCGGTGGTGTGGGTGTGGGCCTGGCTTCGGCTATCTGCCCCATGTACATCGGCGAGGTCGCGCCCACCAAGATTCGCGGCATGCTCGTGTCATGGAACCAGTTTGCCATTATCTTTGGCCAACTGGTGGTCTATTTCGTTAACTTCATGATTCTGGGCAGTCATGAGAACCCCGACATTGATATCGTGGGAGGCATCAACAAGGTGATGAACCCCGAGGGCGCTGTGTGGGCGACCCAGGAGGGCTGGCGTTACATGTTCGGCAGCGAGGCCATTCCTGCTGGATTGTTCACGCTGCTCATCTGTCTTGTTCCCGAGACACCGCGATACCTTGTCATGGCCGGCCAGGACGAGAAGGCATTTAATGTGCTGACCCGTATCAATGGCAAGACCAGGGCCGAGATTATCCTTGCCGACATCAAGAGCACCATTACACAGAAGACCGAGAAGCTCTTCTCCTATGGCTACATCTGTATCTTCCTCGGCATCATGCTCAGCGTTTTCCAGCAGATAGTCGGCATCAATGCCGTGCTCTATTACGCTCCGCGCATCTTTGACGAGATGGGCATGACCAATCCCATGGTCAACACTGTGGTGATGGGTGTGATCAACATCCTGTTCACGCTGCTGGCTGTGTTCACGGTCGAGAAGTTGGGCCGCAAGCCGCTGCTCGTTACCGGTTCGCTGGGTATGGCTTTGGGCGCCTTTGGTGTGGCCTTGGCGTTTGACAATCCCAACTTGGGCATGTTGTGCATGATTTCGCTCATGCTCTACAGCGCATGCTTCATGTTCAGCTGGGGACCCATCTGCTGGGTACTCATCGCCGAGATCTTCCCCAATACCATACGTGGCAAGGCCGTTGCCATTGCCGTTGCCTTCCAGTGGATTTTCAACTGGATTGTCAGCACGTCGTTTGTGCCCATGTTCAACTTTGAGTTCCATGAGGGCGACCAGATGGGCCACTTGCTCACCTATGGCCTGTATGGCATCTTGTGTGTCGTGGCAGCCATCTTTGTCTGGAAACTTGTTCCCGAGACCAAGGGCAAGACACTCGAAGACATGACCCGCCTGTGGCGCAAAAAATGACTTGTAGATAAAAACGTCGATTGACGGCATGTGTAAATGAAGGACCGGTTGCCCCATG
>ONKD01000040.1 GCA_900318345.1 uncultured Prevotellaceae bacterium | reverse complement strand
GGCATAGTGCACGTTGTAGCGGAAGAAGTCGATGGTCTCGCAAGCCGAGTCGATTTCGGCCTGGTAGAAGTTCTTGCTCTGGCCCAGCATCGTGGCAGCGTTCATGATGGGACGATACTTGGTGGCGAGCAGCTCGGCCATCTTCATGACGATGGCGGCGCGGGTGGTCCAGGGAGTGCGGCTCCACTCTTTCCAAGCCTCCATGGCAGCGTCGATGGCCATGTTGATCTCTTTCTTGGTCACCTTGTGATAGGTAGCGAGCACGTGCTTGTGGTCGTGGGGGCAGGTAACGGTACCCGTGTCACCAGTGCGGATTTCCTTGCCACCGATGATGATGGGGATATCGACTACGAGTTTACTCTGGCGCTCGAGTTCAGCCTCGAGAGCAACGCGCTCGGGAGAACCGGGCATATAGGCCTTCACCGGCTCATTGGCGGGAAGGGGAAAATTGATAACAGCGTTATTCATTTTATGTTTTAAGTTTTTAGTTACTAGTTTCTAGTTACTAGTTTTTGTTTGTTTTTGGTTGAATATGGATGGTTAATGAGTAGAGCTAGAGTCTTTAACCTCTAAACTCTAAACTTTAAACTTCAAGTGCCGCATGCGAATGGCATGCGACACTTGAATGGTAATTTATCCGAACATCTGCTCGAAGGTCTTCTTGATGATGCCGATGGCTTCCATGAGCTCTTCCTTGGTGATGCACAAGGGAGGAGCGAAGCGGATGATGTGGTCATGGGTCGGCTTGGCCAGCAGGCCATTGTCACGCAGCTTGAGGCAGATGTCCCAAGCGGTCTTGCCCTCGACGGGCTTGGTAACGATGGCGTTCAACAGACCGCGGCCGCGCACCTGCACGATGAACGGTGAGTTGATCTTCTGGATCTCCTGACGGAAGATCTTACCCATCTTCTCGGCGTTCTGAACGAGCTTCTCGTCCTTCACCACCTTCAGGGCCTCAACAGCCACGCGGGCAGCCAGCGGGAAACCGCCAAAGGTTGAGCCGTGCTCGCCGGGCTTCACGTTGAGCATGATGTCGTCGTCGGCCAAGCAAGCCGAAACGGGCAGCACGCCACCACCCAGGGCCTTGCCCAGGATCACGATGTCAGGACGGATGCCGTCGTGCTGTGAGCACAGCATCTTACCCGTGCGGGCGATACCGGTCTGCACCTCATCGGCAATGAAGAGCACGTTGTGCTCGTGGCACATGTCGAAGCATTTCTTCAGGTAGCCATCATCGGGAACGAAGACGCCAGCCTCACCCTGGATGGGCTCGGCGATAAAGGCGGCCACTTCGTTGCCATATTTCTCGAGCGCTTTCTTCAGCGCCTCGGGGTCGTTATAAGGAATGCGGATGAAGCCCGGGGTCAGGGGACCGTAGTCAGCATAGCTGCTGGGATCGTCACTCATGGTGATGACGGTCACCGTGCGTCCGTGGAAGTTGCCCTCGCAGCAGATGATTTTCACCTTGTCGTTGGGGATACCCTTCTTGGCGACACCCCAGCGGCGAGCCAGCTTCAGTGCGGTCTCGACACCCTCGGCACCGGTGTTCATGGGGAGCACCTTGTCATAGCCGAAGTAGCTGTGCATGAATTTCTCATACTCGCAGAATGCATTGTTGTAGAATGCACGAGAGGTGAGGCACAGCTCGTTGGTCTGGTCCTTGAGGGCCTTGACGATGCGGGGGTGGCAATGGCCCTGGTTCACAGCACTGTAGGCCGACAGGAAGTCGAAGTATTTCTTGCCTTCTACATCCCACACATAGATGCCTTTACCCTTCTTGAGGACTACGGGCAGTGGATGGTAGTTGTGAGCGCCATAGCGGTCTTCCATAGCGATGTAGCGCTTGGTCTCGGCGCCCAGCGGATTGGGCTTACAATTGATTTTTTTACTTTTGGATTCTTTCTTCACAGCAGGTTTGGTTTTCTTTGTTGCCATGTTGTAATGTTAATTGGTTTAAGATGATTAAAACTAAAGTTTTTCGCACCGCAAATATAACCCATTTTGCCCAACCTCATCGCAGTTTCACATTATTTAACTGTGGCATTTTGCCGCTATATCCATTCAGGCTCGCCGTCCTGTTGCAAGCCTCATGGGCGCTAAAACTTTTTATCGGCTTTCCCGATAGGAGACTGGTCTCTCAAAAAGCAAGAGAAATTATAAGCCCTATAAGCCCTATTGGTCCTATTAGTCCTATTAGCCTTATTAGTCCTGTAAGCCCTATTAAAAGAAAAAGCCGCCCTCGCTGGTATCTTGCGGGGGCGGCGGTGATGTCTGCTACAAGACGATGCGTTGATCAGTCTTGGCTCTCGTCGTCGGCATTGGCTGACCGCTTGGAGCGTCGCTCCTTCTTGCTGGTCTCGCTGCTGCTGGTGTCTTTTTCATCTTTAAGGTCGATCTCGTTACGGTCTTTGTCGATGACCTTGTACTCAAGGTAGTTGAGCGACTGGTCGGGCAGGATGCGGAATTTGCGTTTGAATTCCCTGCGCCATTTCCAGTAGTCGCTCACGAGTCCCTTCTTGAGGTAGGCGTCGACAAACGGATGGACATACATAATGAAGTTGTTCGCGTTGAGCGTGTTGACAAGGTAATCAATCTTGTCTTTCAACTTGTCGGTAAAAAGCAGTGAAGGCTGCACGTGTCCGGTTCCTCCACATGACGGGCAGGTCTCGGCGGTGGCGATGTCCAGAGCGGGCCGCACGCGTTGTCGCGTGATTTGCATGAGTCCAAACTTGCTCAGTGGCAGGATGTTGTGTCGTGCGCGGTCTTTTTGCATCACTTCGCGCATGTGCTTGTACAATTCCTGTCGGTGCTCGGCCTTGGCCATATCGATGAAGTCAATCACGATGATGCCGCCCATGTCGCGCAGGCGCAGTTGCCTGGCTATCTCGTCGGCGGCGAGCAGGTTCACGTTGAGCGCGTTGCTCTCCTGGTCGGTGCTGGTGCGCGAACGGTTGCCTGAGTTCACATCGATGACGTGAAGGGCTTCGGTGCTTTCTACGATTATGTATGCGCCCGACTTGAAGGATACTGTCTTGCCAAACGACGACTTGATTTGCTTGGAGATGCCGAACTTGTCAAAGATGGGCATGTCGTCGCTATACAGCTTGACGATATCGCTGCGATCGGGGGCGATTAGGTTCACGTAGTCGTGGATTTGTTCATACACTTCGGCATTATTGACTTGAATGCTCTCAAACTCGGGACTGAAGATGTCCCTGATTTCCCCGACGGCACGGCTCTCTTCCTCATAAACGAGGTCAGGCGCCTTGGCTTGCTGAATCTTGGCGATGGCATCATCCCAGGCTTTGAGCAGCGTCTTGAGCTCGGCGTTGAGCTCGGCTGCTTTTTTGTTCTCGGCCGATGTGCGCACGATAATCCCGAAGTTCTTGGGTTTCATGCTCTCGATGAGTCGGCGCAGTCGTGTCTTCTCGGCGTGGTCCTTGATCTTTTGTGAGACCGAGATGCGGTCGTTGAATGGAGTGAGCACCATAAATCGCCCGGTGAAGGTGATTTCGGTGGTGAGTCGGGGACCCTTGGTCGAGATAGGCTCTTTGGCGATTTGTACCAGCAATTCCTGTCCCTGGGTGAGCACGTCGGTAACAGTGCCGTGCTTGTTGGTGTCGGGCAGGTTCTTGACCTTGCTGATGCTTGTTGGCCGCTTGTTGGGATTGTCTCGTACCGTCTTGATGTATTGAGAAAAAGTGTTGAATTGTGAACCTAAATCAAGGTAATGAAGGAATGCGTCCTTAGGGTGTCCCACGTTGACAAACGCGGCGTTAAGGCCCGGCATGAGCTTCTTCACCTTGGCAAGGTAGAGGTTGCCCACAGCATAGGAGGCGTCTCTTGTCTCCCGCTGCAATGACACGAGTCGGCCGTCTTCGAGCAGTGCCGTTGTCATGTCCTTGGGCGTGACGTCAACTACTAGTTCACTTCTCATCGCAGAAGGTGTAGGGTGAAAAACACTGTAAAATTCAATCTGATTGTCACATCTATTATTATATTGAAATGATAATGCGATATACAATCGGCACTGGGCTGGCTGTCAGGTTGTGTCCCGCTGGACACGGCAGCACAGCGGTGCTAGGGTGGTTAGGGATCGGTTGGTGAGTGCCCGCTGGGGTGGGGCGTTCTCCTGAAATAGAAAACAGGAACAAACAAATTGACGCTATGGGGCACCACTGCTTAAGGAATGTGGCTGTGTTGCCTCATGGTGCGTGCCAATTCGTCTGTTCCCGCTATTTCACAGTTGTCACAGATTGACTACGCAACAGTTACTTTTTGTTTTTGTGACGGTTCTTGCGCAGTCTTTTTTTACGCTTGTGCGTTGCCATCTTATGGCCTTTGCGTTTCTTTCCGTTTGGCATGTTAGTAATTGTTTATAAGTTATTTATGATGTTCTGTCAATCGCTCGTTTTAGTGATTACTTCACCTGGTCCATGAACACCTTAGCGGGCTTGAAAGCGGGGATCTTGTGCTCTGGAATGATGATGACAGTATTCTTGCTGATGTTGCGGGCGGTCTTCTGTGAACGGGTCTTCACGATAAAGCTGCCAAATCCGCGCAGGTAAACATTCTCGCCATTAGCCAGCGAATCTTTCACGGTGTCCATGAACTTCTCTACGGTTTCGAGAACAGATGCTTTGTCAATGCCTGTTGATTGAGCAATCTCTCTAACGATTTCTGCTTTAGTCATTGTATTTCTAAATTTAATGTTTTGAGTTAAAAAATTAAATGATCATATCACTCTAATTGCTTCATCTCCAAGAGGTTATTGAGCCTCCTTTTGGCTTGGCGCCAAATAAAAAGCGCCCAAAATTGAGCCCCTTTTCGATTTTGCGACTGCAAATATCGGCATTTTTTTCTAATTAAGTGCTAATATTCAGCATTTTTTGTAAAATTTTTTTTCTTCACTCGATTTTTTTTGATTTGTGCCAATAGGATTTGGCGATGGCTGATTTTCTTGATTTTATCGTTTTTGGCACTAAGATTTCATTTTGGCGAGCGTTTAGGGTCGCGGATTGCCACTTTTTCACTACTTTTGCGGCCAGTTATGGAACAAGAACAGAAACTGAAAATCGAAGAAGGCATCGTCAAGATGCTCAAGACGGTCTATGACCCCGAGTTGCCAGTTGATGTCTACAGCTTGGGACTGATATATAAAATCGACGTGAATGATGAGGGCCATGTGGATATCGACATGACACTCACCGCTCCCAATTGCCCGATTGCCGATTTCATCTTTGAGGATGTGAGGCAGAAGGTCGAGAGCGTGGATGGCGTGACAAGCGCCACGGTCAATCTGGTATTTGAGCCCGAGTGGGACCCGCGCATGATGACCGACGAGGCTAAGCTGGAATTGGGCATGATGTAGTTGAGGTTTTGGCGTTAGGTTAGACAGGAAAGATAAATCATTAATATGCCCAAGAACACCTATTTCATATCCGATTTGCACTTGGGGGCCAAGTACATGAACGACCCTGTGGGGCGCGAGCGGCGTGTTTGCCGCTTTCTGGACTCCATCAAGGATGATGCAGCCGAGCTCTACCTGCTGGGCGACATCCTGGACTACTGGTATGAATATAAATATGTGGTTCCCAGGGGCTATATCCGTTTCTTTGGCAAGCTGGCCGAGTTGGCCGACAGCGGCGTGAAAATCACATGGGTGACGGGCAATCACGACGTGTGGCTGTTTGACTACCTGCGCGACCAGCTGGGCATGAGGGTCCTCAAGGGCCACACGGTGGTCGAGACCGCGGGCAAGCGCATCCTCATCTCTCATGGCGATGACGTGGGCGTTCAACCGGTGATGTACCGCTTCACCCGCTGGTGTTTTTATAATAAGGTGTGCCAGTGGCTCTATGCCGCCATTCATCCGCGTTGGACTTATCCCATCGCCACTGGATGGTCTAATGAGAACCGCACGGGACGTGATCCCGCCAGGCAGCAGGCCGTGTCAGAGCGTGCCGCCGAGCGGCTCATCGACTTCTCGCGTGACTTCTATGCCAGCCATCCCGACGTGGAGGCCTTTGTCTATGGTCACCTTCACATCGCGCGCATGAACGAGGTCGAAGGCATGCCGCCGGTCATCTTCCTGGGCGACTGGATCTCGCTTTGCACCTATGTCGTTCTCGACAGCAACGGCAATTTTACCCTCAATTACTTTGAGAAGTAAAAAAAATGCGTAAACGTTTGCATATCTGATTTTCAAGAGAATAAGTAGGAATTTTTAAGGAAATGCCCAAAAATATGTTTTATAACATATAAAAATTGTGTTTATGGTTCAAAAAATGACTATAATTTTGCGCCATAAACCTGAAACAATCTTTTTTACCTTAGAAATTTTACCTATTTGAAACCTAAAAAGGAATTTTAAGCCGAGGCTTAAGGTTCCTTTTTAAATTTTACCCCTTCCCCTAAAGAAAATAAATGGACCATGGCGTGATCGATTACCGCAGGTACAAATTATTTGTACTACCTTTGCGGCATCAAAAAACTGTTTTTAGATTTATTATATCAATAATGATTATGAAGAAGAAATGTTTTGTAATTGCACTGTCCCTGGTCATGGCGGCCATGACGCTGAATGCCCAGAATGAAGTGCAGCCCTATTTCACTGTTGACCAGTTGCCCGACCTGATCAAGTGCCTGCCCGCTCCTCCCGCATTTGACAGCCCCGAGTTTGCTAACGATATGATGCGCTATGCCTGGGGCAAGCAGCAACGACTTGACTCGGCACGTGCCGAGATCGCCAAGCGCGACGCCGTGTGGTCTTACGAAGCCCTGCTGAACGAGTTCGCTGAGCCTTTCGGGCTGGCCATCTCTCCCGAGAACACACCTGAGATCTGGAAACTGATGATTACCAGTCTCACAACGACCGATGCCATGCGCGTCGCTCCCAAGGCCTATTATCACCGCCAGCGCCCCTTTGAGCGTTTCCAGGACAAGATGCTCACCGACGAGGAGACCGAACTCTCGGGTGAAGGCTCTTACCCCTCGGGTCACACCATGCGCGGCTGGACTACCGCCCTGTTGCTTGCCGAGGTGAATCCCGCTGCTGCCAACGCCATCTTTGCTCGTGGCTGGATGTATGGCGAGAGCCGCGTGATTGTTGGCGCCCACTGGCAGAGCGATGTTGATGCCAGCCGTGTTGCTGCCAGCATCGGCTACTCGGCCTTGCACGGCAGTGCTGAGTTCCGTCAGCAAATGGATAAGGCCCGTCGCGAATATCTCAAGAAGACCGGCCGGTTGTTAAGTGATCACAGCGTGAAAGCCAACGCACCTACACTCACTGGCAAAGCTAATCGTCTCGACAACATTAAGGCAACCGATGCCAGCCGTGGCACCATCAGCAAGGATAAAAAGAAAACCAAGAAAAAATAATCGGTTGGTTATAACCGCATTTATTGTGTAAAAAAAGGAATGGTTCTTCTTTGAGCACTTCAAAAGAACCGTTTCATTTTTGCCGTTTATTGCTTGTTTTTGCTTAATTTTGCAAGCGTAAAAAAGTGAAGTGAACATGAGAACGGTAGCGATTATAGTGGCTGGAGGCAGCGGCACGCGTTTTGGCGCCGAGGTGCCCAAGCAGTTCCTGGAACTGGGTGGGCGTCCCATCCTGATGCGAACTATCGAGGCCTTCGGGGAAAATAGGGACAGTTCTTTTGATGTCATAGTGACCTTGCCCCTGGGGCAAATGGCGCTGTGGCAGCAATTGTGCCGTGAGTATGGCTTTGAGGTGCCTCACCGCGTGGTGGCTGGCGGCGAGACGCGCTGGCACAGTGTGAAGAACGCGCTTGACAGCATCGGTGATATGAGTGATGTTGATGTGATTGCCGTGCACGACGGCGTGCGTCCCTTGGCCGGCCCTGATCTCATCGATCGCGTCCTCGAGGCTGCCCGTCGCGACGGTGCCGCCATCCCCGTGGTCATGCTCAACGACTCGGTACGGCAGGTTGATGGCAATGCGAGCCATGCCCTTGACCGATCGACGTTGCGTGCTGTGCAGACCCCACAGGCGTTTGACGCCCGGTTGCTGGTGGATGCTTATTCACTGCCATTTGAGACCACATTCACCGACGATGCTTCGGTTGTCGAGCGATATGGTCACGCCGTGACCCTTGTAGAGGGTGACCCGAAGAACTTGAAAATCACCCGTCCAATGGACTTGGCACTTGCCAAATACTTGCTCAACCCCGATGCCTGACCTGCGCCACACCGACATACAGTACCTGCACGGCGTGGGACCCAAGCGTGCCGACCTGCTCAAGAAAGAGCTCGGCATAGCTTCTTATTACGACCTGCTGTACTATTTCCCCTTCCGCTACATCGACCGCAGTGTCGTTAATCACGTCAATGAGTTGACGGGCGATGAGGCGGCAGTGCAGCTGCGGGGGCGTTTCATCACGTTCACGACGGCTGGAGAGGGGCGCAAGCGACGCCTTCAAGCGTTGTTCACCGATGGCACAGGCACCATCGAGGTCGTGTGGTTTAACCGTGTGGCATCAATCCAGCGCAGCTATAACACCCAGACGCAGTATATCCTGTTTGGCAAGCCCACGATGTTTAATAATCATCTCAACATCGTTCACCCTGAGGTGGATGTGGCCAGTGGCGAAATCGTGAACCAGGGTTTGCAGGGGGTGTATAGCCTCACCGAGGTGCTGCGTAACCACTCATTCACCTCGCGCGCGATCCACAAGCTAGTCGTGAGCCTGCTGAGTACACCTGCAGTGAGCCACATCGAGGAAACATTGCCCCCCGAACTGATGCAGCGTTACCGCCTCATGCCGCTGGGCGAGGCGTTGCGCAACATCCACCTGCCGGCCGACCAGCGCGCCTTGCAGCGAGCACAACTGCGGCTCAAGTTTGAGGAACTGTTTTTCCTGGAACTCAACATCCTGCATTATATTAAAGGTAGCAGCCGTCGGCTGGTGGGCCATGTGTTCAGTCAGGTAGGCGCCTATTTCAACGGCTTCTACCACAATGTCTTACAGTTCCCGCTCACGGGAGCACAGAAGCGGGTCATCCGCGAGATGCGCCACGACATGGGCAGCGGCAAGCAAATGAATCGCCTGCTGCAAGGCGATGTGGGCAGCGGCAAGACGGTTGTGGCATTCATGACCGCGCTGATTGCCCTTGACAACGGCTATCAGGCATGTATCATGGCACCTACCGAGATCCTGGCAGGGCAGCACCTGGAGACCATCAAACCCCTCGCCGAGGCCATAGGCGTGAAGGTGGCGCTTTTGACCGGCTCGACGCGCAAGAAGCAGCGTGACACCATCCACGAGGCGCTCCTGAGCGGTGAGTTGCAAATTCTCATCGGCACCCATGCCCTCATCGAGGACACGGTCCAGTTCCATAACTTGGGCCTGGCCATCATCGACGAGCAGCACCGCTTTGGCGTGGCGCAACGCGCGCGCCTGTGGGGCAAGAACCGTGTGGCGCCGCCCCATGTGCTGGTGATGACTGCGACCCCCATTCCCCGCACGCTCGCCATGACGGTCTATGGCGACCTCGACGTGTCGGTCATCGACGAATTGCCGCCGGGCCGCAAGCCCGTGACCACGGTGCTCAAGCATGAGCCTGACCGTTTCAAGATGTACCAGTTTGTGGGCTCGCAGTTGAGGCAGGGGCGCCAGGCCTATATCGTCTATCCCCTTATCGAGGAGAACGAGAAACTTGACCTGCACGCGCTGGAGCAGGGTTATGAGCAGGTGTGTGACGTGTTCCCGCACTACAATGTGGCGATGGTCCACGGGCGCATGAAGCCGGCCGAGAAAGACTACCAGATGAACCTTTTTGCGTCAGGTCAAGCCCACATCCTCGTGGCGACCACGGTCATCGAGGTGGGCGTGAACGTGCCCAATGCCTCGGTCATGGTCATCGAGGATGCCGAGCGCTTTGGCCTCTCGCAGCTGCACCAGTTGCGCGGCAGGGTAGGGCGCGGTGCCGACCAGAGCTACTGTATCCTCATGGCGCGCAGCGACTTGGGTCGAGACACGCGGCACCGCCTGCAGGTGATGACCCAGACCAACGACGGCTTTGTTGTGGCCGAGGAGGACATGAAATTGCGTGGACCTGGCGACATGGAGGGCACTCAGCAGAGCGGAATCGCTTTCAACCTGCGCATTACTAATCTGGCCCAGGACGGCCAAATCATCCAGTTGGTGCGCAACGCCGCCGAAGACTACCTGCGGGACGATCCCAAACTGGAGTCCACGTGGGGACGAAAGATGGCTGCCCACCTACGCGAAATCTTCGACAAGCAAGCCAATTGGGGCCTAATTTCCTAAAAAATCGGACTGCAAATTTCGGAATTGGAACTGTTTGCATTTGTGAATTTTTTATTTACCTGAAAAACAATAAATTGGCTTGCTTTGTTTAGGAAAGGAAACCAAACTTTACACTTTTTAGCAGTTCAAACACCCCCCTTTTCAAAATAAATGCATACATTTGTGCGTTCTTAAAAACAAATAGACTTAGAAAATAACCTGAAATGAGTATAAAAAGTATATTTTTCGCCTTGACGGCGATGACCCTTTTTGCGCTTGGCACATCGGCTCAGAATGTGCAATCGGCTTCGAGCTTTAGCAAGAAGCACAGCGACCTTCTCGCCAAGCAGAGCCGCGTGAAAGACCAGATCCAGGTCAAGGAGGCCCAGAAATATGCAGCAGACCTTTATGAGGAGTGTGAGCCCGAGCCCGACATCTACACCGAGGGTTGGGACAGCGACCTCGTGAATTGCTATAAGGATGCCAATGTACCTAACACCAAGGTGCTTGACGTTCGCCACTATGTGATGCCCATTAAGGGTAATTATGTGACCTCTCATTATGGCTACCGTCCCCAGTTTGGCCGCACCCACAAGGGCGTCGACCTGCGTTCGGCCATTGGCGACACCGTTTATTCGGCATTTTCGGGCCGCGTGCGCTTGACTCGCTTTGACCGTGGCGGTTATGGTTTCTATGTGATTGTGCGTCACGAGAATGGTCTGGAGACCATCTATGGCCACTTGTCGCGTTTCCTTGTGAAGCCTGACCAGTATGTAAAAGCCGGCCAGCCTATCGCCCTGAGTGGTAACACCGGCCGCAGCACGGGTCCCCACCTGCACTTCGAGACCCGTTTCATGGGTTATGCCATCAACCCTGAGGCCATCTTCGACTTTGGCAACCGTTGCACCCACACCGACAGCTACACCTTCTCAAAGAGCACCTATACCAAGGCTCGCGACTATGCTCCCAGCAAGCGCTATGCCGCTGCTAAAAAGAGCGTGAAAGCCGAGGAGAAAGAGGCTGCTGCTGACAAGAACAAAAAGAACGACAAGAAAGATAATCAGGTAACGGCGAGCACCAAGAAATCCACCAAGCAGAGCCGTGAGGAAAGCCGCTCGACCCACAAGGTGCGCGAGGGTGAGAACCTCACCAAAATCGCCGCTGAAAACGGTTTGACGGTGGCTCAGCTCAAGAAGCTCAACGGAATGACCGACGATAACATCAAGGTGGGTAAAGTGCTTCGCGTGAAGTAATCTAACTTACAAGAATAATCAAAGTGCCCTGAGACATCCAATGTCTTGGGGCACTTTGTTTTTCTCAATACGCTTCATTGCCCATGAGGAAACGGTACACGGCGGTGAACTGCCGCCTGAAGCTGTCTTGGAATTTTCCCAGTTTGCGGTCAAAGGTGAAGTCGTCGGTCTGTACCGAGATTTTGGTCACACGGTTGCGTGTGATGCGCTGGATGTCATGGGTGGACAAGGGGTAGTAGCAGGTGATGTAGTAATTATTGTAGGTGCGGAAGTGGCGCTTGAGGATGTCAGCGCGCGAGAGGTCGCGGTCGGTGGTGAGGATGACGCGGTCACCGCCGCGCAGCACCAGCGTCAGGCTGTCGCCCTGGGACACGCTCAGCATGCCCTCGTCAAATGTGACCTCGAGCGTGAATGTCACCAGTCCCCCGGCATTGGCGTTGGCCGCGACGGCAAAGGTGGCCGAGTGGAAGTAGTCGTCATACATCACTTCCTGGCATGAACGCACGTAGCGCGTGCCGTCACCCCTGAAGTGATCGACGCTCACCTGTGCTGCTGCGGGCATCATACCAGCGAGCAGCACGACTGTGACCCAAATGCATCTCATGCCAACCATGCCGCAAAATTACCAAAAAAACCGATTACGTGTGGGATTTGGGCTTTAAAACCTGGTGTCACGGCAAAAATGGCGCGGGCGCGAGGATGAAAAAAGGGGCAGGCTTGATGAAAAAGCCGCCCCCAATGAGCTCTCGCGCAACTCGATAATGAGCCCGTGACACCAATGACGTGTACCCATCGCTGTCTCTCTGGCAGTCGGTAGTGTGCTACCGCTGCTGGTTGAACGGAGAGAAGATGCCGTACAGGTTGGTGTCGATTTTGTCACACACTAGTCTAAATGCTTCAGGATCGTCGCCGAATTTCACCTCGTCGCCGTTGATGATCACAAGATTCCCCTTGTAGCCCGCAATCCAGTCCTCATAGCGCTTGTTCAGGCCCTCGAGATAGTCGAGACGCATCGTCTGCTCATACTCGCGCCCGCGTTTCTGGATTTGCTGCACCAGGTTGGGGATGGTTGAGCGGATGTAGATCATCAGGTCGGGCATCTTCACCAGCGACATCATGAGGTCAAACAGGTCGCGGTAGTTGTTGAAGTCGCGGTCGCTCATGAGCCCCTGGCCATGCAGGTTAGGGGCAAAGATGCAAGCATCCTCATAGATGGTGCGGTCCTGGATGATGTCGGTCTCGCTCTGTGAGATCTCGACCACCTCCTTGAACCGCTTGTTGAGGAAGTAAACCTGCAAGTTGAAGGACCAACGCGACATGTCGGCATAGAAATCTTCCAGATAGGGGTTGTTGTCCACCGGCTCAAACCGCGGGCTCCAACCATAGTGCTTGGCAAGCATCTTGGTCAAAGTGGTTTTGCCGCTGCCGATGTTTCCTGCTACTGCTATATGCATAACTATTTTAGTTTTTAGTTGGTTAGTCTTTAGTTGATATTGGTCTTATTTGACTTATTGGTCTTATTGGTCCAATTAGTCCAATTTGACCAATTAGTCTAATTTGACTTAGTCCAGTGGCCCGAAGATGCCAAACATGGTCGAGTCGATCCTGTCGACGATGCTGGCAAAATCCTCAGGGTTGTTCTTGTAGTCCATGTCGTCAACGTCGATGACGAGTTTGCGGCCCTGATAGGTGTTCATCACAAACTCCTCATAGCGCTCGTTGAGGTTCGACAGGTATTTCAACGGGATGGTCTGCTCGTAGTCGCGGCCGCGCTTGCGGATGTTGTCCACCAGGTGGGGCACGCTGGAGCGCAGGTAGATCATCAGGTCGGGCAGATGGACAATGGTCATCATCTGCTCAAAGAGCTCCATGTAGGTTTCAAAGTCCCTGTCATCCATGTTGCCCATGTCGTGGTTGTTGGCCGTGAAGATGTACACGCCCTCAAAGATGCTGCGATCCTGGATGATGGTCTTGTCACTGGCATTGATGCCCATGATGTCCTTGAAGCGCTGCTTCAGGAAGAACACCTCGAGGGCAAACGACCAACGCTTGATGTCCTTATAATAGTCGCTCAGGTAAGGATTATCGACCACAGGCTCCATGAATGGTTCCCAGCCATAATGCTTGGCCAGCATCTCGGCCAATGTCGATTTTCCGCTCCCGATATTTCCTGCAATTACGATGTGCACGATACTTTGTCGTTAGGTTGTTTTACAAACCACAAAGTTAGAGATATTCCCCATGATAGCTATCATGGTCGATAAGAAAGTTATTAACATCTTTTTCTCTAGCAGATAATGTTCAAAAAAATATTAACTATTCACTCTTTACTATTCGCTATTAACTAAAAAAGCACTACCTTTGCCCGAAATTGAGAATCGAGCGTTTAGAGCATGAAACAAAATTGGAGACCTGGAACCATGATTTACCCGCTTCCGGCGATGCTGGTGAGTTGTGGTGCCTCGCCCGAGGAATATAATCTCTTCACGGCCGCATGGGTAGGGACGATATGCTCCGACCCTGCCTTGTGTTACGTCTCCATCAGGCCCGAGCGCCACAGCCACGGCATTGTGGAGCGCAACATGGCCTTCACGCTCAACCTCACCAACCGCGATTTGGCACGAGCCACCGACTGGTGTGGCGTGCGCTCGGGACGGGACTATGACAAGTGGCACGAGATGGGTTTGACACCCGTCAAGGGCGAGACGGTGGCTGCCCCCTATATCCAGGAGGCCCCCGTGAGCATCGAGTGCCGCGTGCGCGACATCATGCGCCTGGGCACCCATGACATGTTCATCGCCGAGGTGTTGAACGTCATTGCCGATGACCGTTACATCGACCCCGAGACGGGCGCCCTCGACCTCAAGGCGGCCGACCTGATTACCTACTGCCACGGTCATTACTACGCGCTGGGCGATGAGTTGGGCCACTTTGGCTGGGCCGTGCGCAAGAAACCGAAAACAAAAGACTAAATAACTTTAATACTAACAACCCGAGACGCAAGATTTGGCGTCTCTACAAAAACTAAAAACTAAAAATCAATGGAACGAGACAAAGTGATTTTTGACATCATCGAGCGTGAACATCAGCGTCAGCAACACGGCATTGAGCTCATCGCTAGTGAGAACTTCGTGAGTGATCAGGTTATGCAGGCCATGGGCAGCTGCCTGACCAACAAGTATGCCGAGGGTTATCCTGGCCACCGCTACTATGGCGGCTGCCAGTGTGTTGACGAGAGCGAGAACGTCGCTATCGACCGTCTGAAACAGATCTTCGATGCCGAGTATGTTAACGTACAGCCCCACTCGGGTGCTCAGGCTAACATGGCCGTCTTCATGGCTTGCCTCAAGCCCGGCGACAAGTTCATGGGTCTGAACCTGGCTCATGGTGGCCACCTGTCACACGGTAGCCCCGTTAACTTCTCGGGTTTGATGTTCCAGGCTTGTGAATATAACGTGACCCCCGACACCAACCTGGTTGACTATGACCAGATGGAAGAGGTGGCACAGCGCGAGCGTCCCAAGCTGATCGTCGGTGGTGCAAGTGCCTATAGCCGCGAGTGGGACTACGAGCGCATGCGCAAGATTGCCGACAGCGTTGGCGCGCTGCTCATGATCGACATGGCACACCCCGCCGGCCTGATCGCCGCTGGTCTGCTGAACAACCCCTTGAAGTATGCCCACATCGTGACCAGCACCACCCAC
>ONKD01000039.1 GCA_900318345.1 uncultured Prevotellaceae bacterium | reverse complement strand
GTTGCTGGTCAGGTAGTTGCCCTTGTCATCGGTCTTCCAGGTGTAGGTGTACCAGTCACCCATAGGCTCACCAACGTGAGACTCGAGCTGAGCGGCACCGTTATCAAAGTTCTGATGGGCCAGGATGTCAAGACCATCGGCAAGCTTTTTAACTTTGTTCTTGTTGAAGGCGATGTTGGCACGCAGATCCCAACGGAAGTCGGCGGTCTGAACGGGAGTGCCATAGATGCCGAGCTCAATACCCTTGTTGGTCAGCTCACCGACGTTCATCAGCATGCTGGCAGCACCCATAGAGTAGGCAGCGGTGGTTTGCAGGATCTGATCCTTGATGTCGTTGCTGTAGAACGAGAACTCAAAGCCCAGACGATCGTGTAAGAACTTGCCCTCGAGACCAACCTCAAACTCGTACTTCTTCTCGGGACGGATGCTTTCGTTACCAACCCTGGTGTCGATGTAGTTGTAGATGTAGGTGTCACCACGGTTGATGGTACCCTGGCTGTAGGCGTTAACGGCGCTGTAGATGCCGGGGGCGTTACCCACGATACCGAACGAAGCGCGGAGCTTACCATAGTCAAACCAGTCGGGACGCTTGTCCTTCAGCATCTCGGAGAACAGGATGCTACCGCTTACCGAAGGATACCAGAAGGAGTTGTTGCCCTTCTTCAGGGTCGAGGTCTTCTCGTTGCGGATGGTACCCTCGATGTATGCCCAGTAGTCATAACCGTAGCTGGCGGTCAAGAACATACCGGTGCGGAGCAATTCCTGCTTGTCCATGTTGGCGTTCTTGGTGCCCACCGATGCGTTCAGGTTGAACCAGTTCTCCTGGCTCAGACCCTTGCTGGTGCTCACGCTAGAACGGAAGTAGTTCTCTTGACGGGCATTGTAACCGAGGTTGGCGGTAAAGTTGTGGACATCGTTAAAGGTCTTGTCCCAGCTCAACATCACGTCGCCGTAGATGATCTCATACTTGCTGTTAGCCAGAGCATAGCTGTCGCTGTATTCACCATTGCTCGAGAACATGTGAGAGTTCTCACTGTAGTTCTTGTTCTCGATCTTGTCGGTGGTCAAATCGGTAGCGATGCGGGCACCCAGGGTCAGGCCGGGGATGATTTCCCAGGTGGGGTTCACCGAACCGATGAAACGGTTGTGGCGCTCCTCCTGTACCTTACCCATAATGTTCCAGAAGTACTCGCTGATCAGTGAGGTCGAGCCCATGGGAGAGTAGAGGAACTGCTCATCGGGAGTCAGGGTGTTGGCTGAACCGCCGTTGGCAGCAGAAACGCTGTTCATGTAACCCAGGCTGGTCATGGTGTGCTCACGGATGTACTTCACATCGGTGAAGCCGCCGAACATACCCGAGTAGTTGCAGACGATACGGCTGATACGATAGGGACGGTTCTTGATGTACTGGCTCATGTAGGTAGCAGCATAGTTCAACTTGATGTTCTTGGTGATACCGAAGGTACCGCTCAGGTTGAAGTTGTGCTTGTTGTTGTTCGAGTTGAACTGAGTAGCCTGTACGTCATTGTAGGTGTAAGAGAAACGAACGTTGTTCTTCTCGGTGGCGTTGGTGATGGCCACATTGTAAGCCTGGTTGAAACCGGTGCGGAACACCTCGTTCCACTGGTTGCCCTTGATGGGCTCGAAGGGGCGAGTAGTACCGTCAAAGTAGGTTACATCACGGCCGTCGTAGCGGGCACCGTAGCTGTAATAAGTCTCACGGTTAGGAGTCCAGATCTTGTTGCCGTCGCGGTCAAAGCGGGTCTGACGGAAACCTGACAGAGCGTCGGGGTTGTTGTCACCCAGTACCCAGTTGTCATAACCAGGACCGAACTCGCGCTGGATGTCAGGCATATAGGCCACCTTGTCCCAGCTCAGGTTAATACCAAACTCGACATTGGTGCCACTACCGGCAGCACCCTTCTTGGTGGTGATCATGACAACGCCGTTGGCAGCCTCTGAACCATAGAGGGCCGATGCGGCAGCACCCTTTAGGATCGAGATGTTCTCGATATCATCGGGGTTGATGTCCACCAGACCGTTGGAGTTGATGCGCTGGTTGTCCCAGTAACCGTTGTTGTTGGTGTCGCCATTGTGGATGGGCACACCGTCAAGAACGATCAGCGGCTGGGTGGTACCAGTGATTGACGAGAAGCCACGGATGTTGATGGAAACAGCCGAAACGTTACCACCAGGAGCGGCGGCGATGCGCACACCAGCTGCCTTACCATAGAGGGCGGTAGCAAAGTTGGGAGCACCCGTCTTCACGAGCTCCTCGGCAGTTACCGAGCTCACAGCGTAACCCAGCTTCTTCTGGTCTTTCTTGATACCCATACCGGTCACAACGACTTCACTCAGCGCGTTAGCGGCCTCGTGCATCTCGATGTTGACTGAGCTGCGGCCCTTCAGGTCGACAGCCTGGGTCTGATAACCAATGTAGCTGATCTCCAGCGTACTGGTCGTCGGGCAGTTCAAGGTGAAGTTACCTCCTATGTCGGTAACAGTACCCATGGAACCGCCTAAAACTTTGACTGAGGCACCGATGACAGGCTCCCCGTTCGGGTCAACGACAACACCGTTCACTTGGGCCAGTGCAATCATTGCCATAAACGCGAAGGCAACCGTCAAGCCGGTTCTCTTGATGAAGTTGAAAAGGTTTTCTTTCTCTTTCATGCCTTTTAGTTTTTTGGTGAATAATTTAAGTTAATATAAAAATAATGTGATGATATCTTGTTGATTGATTGGTAGTCATCATTGCTATCAGTCATTAAAATGAGCCTGCTAAATTAGCATTTTTTTAGAATTTACCGAAATTTTTCCGGAGAAAATTGCACTCTATTAACAGAAAAAATCTTTTCTAGGGGCGTGTGTAATAGATATAACTTGCTTTAACAAACGTGATTACGCACAATAAAACTAGAGCAAGCCGAGAGCCGTGAATTTTCTTCAATGGCCACCGATTTGCTCAAGTTTTGTCGACAAATGGGGGGGGTAATTCCAGCAGATGAATTATGATAACCCGCCTCAATAAGAGCAAAAACTGCCGTTATTTGTCGTTTTCTACTCTAAGGTCCAGTTCAATTGTTGTTGAGCAACAACTTGTCGATGATCGCAGTGACGTCAACGATGGTCACGTCGCCGTCCTCGTTAGCGTCGCTGGCAGGGTGGGTAATCACCTCAGGGTCTTCACTCAGGAGGCCGTCGATCAACTGCGTCACATTACTGATGTTCCAAACTGTCAACTCACATTCAAACTTCTGGTCGCCATTGTAAGTTAACTTGTTATCGATGTACACATCTTCATGCCACACTGTGCCTGTCCCAAAAGTGGTCTTGCCCCAGGTCATGGCATCCTCGGTCACCTTACCCTTGACACCGCGTAGCCTGTGAGGATAGGTCACGACATTGAGCATAACCTCACCCTCGGGCTGGTAGGAGCGATAGTAGGTGTAATTATACCAGCAACCGCCATCAGCTTTGTAGCCACACTCTTGCCAGGGCCAGTCAAAGAAGCCGTTGTCCTGGAAGATTTGATTGGCGCCGCCCATGTTATACAGGTTCCACACCATGATCGTGTCACCGCGTTGCTGGATATACACCGGTGCTGAATATCTAATGGTAACCCCATTAAGCATCGGGTATACCGTTCCAGGATCCCAGTCTTCATTCTTGCAATAAGTATGGGTTCCATTGGGCTCGGCAAGAAGGACATTCTGATAGGAGTGAGTTGAATAAGTCGTCTCACTCGAAATCACTTGATTGCCCAGGGGACGGTAAACCGTGACAGTTTTCTCGCTCTCAATCACAAAGTCATCAAAACTGATGGTGCCGTCATCATTGATCGTGCCCGAAACAGTGCCATTTGTCAAATCGTTAGGGACAAGACTGTAGGTGGTCTTAGTAGTAACCCTATTGCCCGATTCAGTGCTGGTCTCGGTCAACTCAGTTGCGTTCTCATAGAGGGTGGCGGTGTGGTTGACATAATCCAGGTCGATGTTAAAGAGACCGCCAAAGCCATCGAGCGTCATGTTGCCATTCCTTTCCTCGCCACGCATCAGTAAGCCGCAGTTCGAGGGGGTTGAGGGGGTCATCGTTCCGTCTTCTTCATCCAGGTCAAAGACATCGGCGATAAAGACGAGTTCACGATCCCTATTCACGATGGGCTGGCCATACAGGGTAATGTACACATCATTAGTGTGATGACTCCATGCCAGGATGGTGGCGGTGTCGCAGCTGTTACCGGTGGGCCTATAATAGACGGTTACCGTGTTTTCGCGGTCAGCATTACCATAGGGAATCTCGGCAGGGTCAATCATGAAAGCCCCTGTGGGGTCATCTAGAATCAGGTGTATGCCCTCTTCAAGATTATTGCCCTTAATTGTAAACGTCTCTGTTGCAATCTCATCAAGCATGCAGCTCATATTCAACTCGGTCGTGCTCGCACTCAATGAGGGACCTTCATAGGCTTCTCCAACCAGTTGAACTACTGCACGCACTTCGTTGGACTCGATCCAGATGTTCGCTCCATATTCTCCTACTTCCTGAGGGGAGTAGCGCACGGTCACATCAACGCCATCCTCGGCCTCGTGTACCGAAATATGGGTTTTATTCATCGAGAAAGTGAGATCGTCGCCAAACATGGTCAATGTCAAATCCTCTGTCAGATTTTGCCCCGTGACGGTAAAAGTACGGGTAAAAGAGCGGCCAGCTTCGCACTCAAATCTCAGCCTCTCGGGATGAACTGTCAACGTTGGGGTTCCGGCCTGAGCTGTCCACCCGCCACTGGTGAGGGTGACGAGCACCAATAGAAATAGTAAAGTTGCTTTTTTCATAACCTTTATGCTTTAGTTTTGTTAATATGAATGAAGATATAAAAAAATCGTTTTTTATTTGAGGATGATGTTCAGCACGTGGTTCAAGTCGCTGATGTTCACTTCACCGTCACCGTTCACGTCGGCTCTCCCGTCGCTGGTGTCGCTTGTGCTCTCGATAGCGTGGATAATCGCCCCAATATCACTGATGTTCACCTCGTTATCACCGTTCACGTCACCCGTGGGATAGTCGTGTTGGATGATCTCAAGCGGAAAAATAGTGTGTTCTGTTCCCACAAACCCTGTCACATCATACCATTTGGTGCTAATGAAGCTCGGAATGTAGATGATAAATTCGTTGTCTACCTCTAGCCCGTAATTAGTGATGGGATCATAGAGAGTTCGATAGAACCTGCTTTTCAAGTCTCTTATCTTGACATAGTGATGCATCATGTCGGGGGTGATGTCGTTGACGGATATTTCGGCTGGACCGATGGCATCACCCTTGCCACTAGCCGTCAAATTGCCAACGGGAAGGATGACCGTGATGTAGAGCGGTTCAGAACCAGTGCCAAAGTCGTGGGTTGACCAGTGGCACACAACATCACGCAGCAGGTCGCCGTTTCTGAGTCTTGTATATTGGTCGCAATAGAATAGACCTTGTCTGCCTTCTTTATCGGCCACATACAGCATGGGACCATTATGGTAAACCACTGTCAGGGGTTCGGTAAACCGTGCGATTTGGCTCCCCTCAAGGGCATACACCTCATTAAGGGTGCTCACCTCGGTAACGTTTTTGACAATGGGCAACAAGCCATAAACTAGGTTCCCCTCTGCTGACTGATAACAGTCCACAATGCCATTTAGCTCCTGATAATGTCCCTCGGTCAGCGCTTGCTCAAAGCTGTTGCGGCCATAGCAGGTGTTGCCCTGGGAGTCGGTGATGATGAAGTCGCCGTTGTCAAGGGCGCTCACGGTGACATCCCTGAGCACCACATAGTGGGCCCAGTAGCCATGCCCCATATCATCCACCCCAATCTCCTCGGGCTCTACAGACTCGAAGCCTTTCACATCTGGAATATCATACCTGGGATGGAGCGTTAACCTCACTTCTCCATCGACAATGGACTTTTGGGTATATATTTCGGGTGAAATGATATCTCCAGGGGCATAGGTATGGCCTGTAAGACCACAGATTTGTCCGTAACCCGTGCAGTCCTTGACAAACAGGTTGTCGCCGTGCTGATACAGCACCGTCGTGTTAAAACTTAGCCTCACCTGGTCATCGTCCCTCAGACCGCTGAAGTCGTAGCCCAGACCGTAGTAATGAATATTCTTCGTCAAGTAAACCAAGTTACTGTTTAACACGATGACATATTCATCATCGGGTTCATATTCATACTCGCCGTTAGGAACCACTGTGGGGAAGTAAAACTCTTGATATACCCCACAAGAATTACCTTGAGCATCAGTCAATTTGCGGGAATAGGGGTTCAGGGTCACATCACGCAAGACCACAAACTCGCCAGGCATGCAGCTGCCGAGTTCCCTGATGGAAACTTGGCGGGCGATGGGCTGGTTAGGGTAGGGTGCAGTGCGCAGACGGGTAGCATCTTTCAGTTCGGGCATGCGTAGGTTGGTAGAGGTTTTCGTTGCCCTGTATCCTGCCTTGATGACATCGCCGTCATTTAAGCCCGTGTGGTCGATGTTTAAAGCGGCATATCCTGTCTCGTCCTTTAAGAAGGTCACATAATAATCTTTGTATAGTACAGTCGCATCATAATCAAGTGTGACCTCCATGCCATTTGGACAACCTTGCAGGTCGCCCAAGCCAAACTCGTGTTGCCTGAAATAGTATGCTTGGCGTTGCACCTCGCTCTCTTGATTGTTATTCATAGCGATGGCGCTCACTGTGCAATCCTCGTTCACCGTGATCGGACTATCATATACCGGAGACGCTGTCGTGGGGTCGCTGCCATCGGTGGTGTAGTGGATGACCGATCCGGGGATGGGGCAAAACATCGTCACCTCAACTGGATCATAGAAGTCGACACCCAGTGGGGATATCCTCGGGGGGTAAATCATCGTGCCATCACCATCGATATAGACCGTTAGTTTCTTGATGTAGATATAGCCAAATTCTGCTTTGAAGGCTACCGACTGGCTTTGCCCTTGCCAGATGCCGTATTCCTCGGTTACAGTGTAATCGCCTGTGCTTGAGACAAAACCATCAGGACCATAATTTCGAATAATAGCAAATTCAATGATCATGCCTGTGATTTGCCCTATCTGGGTAGAAACAGTCATGGTAGATCCTTTAGTGACATAATACTGCGTTGAAATAGATCCTTTAGAGACCGATACGTCAACACCATCCTTGGATAGAGTGTATGGTTTTATCCCGTAAGTGGCGGTTGGGTCCTTGTCCACCGCCGGGTCAAACGTGCAAACAAATGTGGCGAAAGCATGAAGTGTCACCACCCACATCATCATTATCAGTGATAATACTTTTTTCATAAAGCTTATAATGGAATTAGAGATTGTTATTGTTATTTTTCGCAGTCAAGAAAGTGTATCAAAACCCAACTTTGACAAAAATTTTAATTCAAGATTTGTCTTAATTTCTCGGCCGCAGGCCGATGAATAATTGAGTCATACGAGTTTTGCAACAACCTAATTATACTTCCTGCAGATGTGTTTTGATGCACTCTCATTGTCCCCAGGGCTGGTCACATGGCTTAAACCACGCGGTCAGGGTGCTGGGCGATGAAGGCTTTCCACGATTTGGAACCGTGGGACTGGATGGGTTTCTGGCGCTCATAGAAGTGGCACAGCGCAGCCGCGAGGGCATCAGTAGCATCGAGTAGGGCAGGCATCTGAGCCTCGTCGATGTGCAGCGTGCGTTGCAGCATCAGTGCCACTTGCTCCTTGCTGGCGGCGCCATTGCCTGTGATGGCCATCTTGATCTTGCGCGGCTCATACTCGGTGATGGGAATCTCGCGGTTCAGGGCGGCGACCATCGCCACACCCTGGGCACGGCCAAGCTTGAGCATCGACTGCACGTTCTTGCCATAGAATGGGGCCTCAATCGCCATCTCGTCGGGCAGGTACTCGGCAATCACGCCGCTCACGCGCTCATAGATGTGCCGCAGCTTCATGTAGTGGTCCTCCATGCGGCCCAGCTGCAGCACGCCCATAACGATGAGCTCGGGAGTCTTGCCGTTCACCCCCAGCAGGGCATAACCCATCACATTGGTGCCAGGGTCGATGCCGATGATGATATTCTCGTATTGGTGCTCCATTTCTTCTCGTGTTGGCAAAGGTAATGCTTTTTTGCTACCGTGCCAAGAAAAATCCGTCACTTCTCGTCAGCCCTCTTGTGGATTGAATGTCAATGTCTGATGATATAGTCAATAATTATGTTTATATCGCTGATATTGACCTCGTTATCCCAATTTACGTCACAACTCGGGCGTTGATCCTCTTGAGATATCTCGATAGGATAAATCGCAATCATCCCACGATAGACCCCCACAATTCCAGTCACATAGCTCCTGCTGCCAACCGTGGCATGCTGCCCAGTGATGATTTCTTCAATGACTTGATTGACGTCGACAATGTTGATTTCTCCGTCTTGGTTCACGTCTAACTTAGATTCCCAGCTGTCCTTCAGGTTATTGAACGGGATATCAATATCAAATTTGTTAGACATGATAACAGCACCCGTTGAATCCCTAATCAAGTATATCATGGGTGATAACCTCTTAGTTATCTCGATATCATAGATTTTCACGTACCAATTTACCATGTCAAGTGTCAATTCTTCAATCGGCAGCACTACAGGTTCAACTTTTTGCCCATGGCTAATGACTTCCCAGTCTCCAATCGGGTTTAATTGCAAGTTGTCCGCATAGGTGGTGGCGGTGCAATCGCCCTCGATGATGTCGCCATTATTGACCGTGATGCCTATGTCGCCATAAATCAGGCCATATCCCCCACAAAAATCCTGAACATACAAGTAACTCCTGTTCTGATAGATGGCTTTGAGCTTGATTCGAGCAGTATGGCCTGTTCCAAGTTCATAAAGCTCTTCAAGACAATTCACTGTGAAAGAATCGTGCCAGATGATGGGTAATAACTCATATATGATATTGTCTCTACCATACGACCCGACGATGCCGGTGAGTTTTTCATAATACCCATTTTCCACGGCATGGCCAAATCGGTTATACCCGACGGCCTCATTGCCCTGGGCATCGGTAATCTTGAAGCTCGATCCATCCAGGTCGCTCACGGTCACTTGCTTGAGTAACACATAGTGGGAAAAGTAGTCGTGACCGATATCTGGTACCGTGATGTTGTCAGGAATCACCTCCACATGACCGATAGGAGGCATGAATCCAAATAGATTGGTGAGTTCAGGCTCACCGTTATATTCGGTTAACCTTCCTCCAAATCCTGCGGGAATCACATCACCTTGTTGGTAAGTCTGCCCCGTTGGGCCATAGACAAGCAGGTAAGCGGTTTGACCTAAGTCCTCGTTGTATTTCAAGTACAGGTAGTTGCCATACTGCCACAGCACGATGGCATCGGGGAAAGTCATGATGTCGTCATCGGTCAAAGCGGTAGTCGCGGGTGTAGTCCAGTTGATGGCTGGTTCTCCCGGCGCTTTCTGGGAGAGTGCCGCAATGGCCATTACACACATCATGAGGAGTGTAAAGATTTTTTTCATTGCTGTTTAGGGTTAAAAGCAACGGGTCCACTCCTGTGGGGTCTCCTTGCTGGAAATGGACCCGTTGTGGTTAGTGGTGGCTAATTATTTGATAAATAATCATTGTTGCGCTTATTCAGCGACGTTAAACTTCACGTCATCGAGGCACCAGGTGGCATAGTTGGCGTCGGGTGTGGCATAATAGCGGAAACCGATGTAATACACACCGTCACTCCACTGGCTCAGGTCGATGTCGCCCGATTCAACCCAACCGCTGTAGCCGCTCGCGGGTGCCGTTGGGAGGTCAGGGTTAAGTTGCACCTTCACGGTGGCCGTCAAGGGTGAGTCGCTGTTGAGAACATATACCTCAAATTTGCTCGTTGTGCTACCGTAGCCATTCACCTCGGTGCGGAAGTTCAGTACCTTCCTGGCAGCGTCCTTGATGTTGAGTGCCGGGGTGATGAGCCAGGCGTCAAATGGGGGCTGTATGCCTCTATAGCCTGTCATGGCTGCGTATCCGTTATTTTGGTATTGGGTCTTATACCATTCTTTATCACCGCTCACTTTTACATTGGCCCACGGGCCGGGCAAACCGTTCTCAAAGCCCTCGTTCAATTCGGTCACGGTCTCAGCGGCAGGTGGAGTGACATCGCCGCCAATCACGTCATTCCTGTCGCGCAGGTAGAGTTGCCATCTGCCAGTGGCATTTTCTCTGGAGGCATAGAAACTGAGCACACCCACCACGTCGACAAGGCCCCTGGGCAGAATGTCGTTGATGAAGTCTGAGTAATTGCTGTTGCGCACGATGAGCTCATTGCCATTAGCATCAACGATAATGCGGTTGGTCGTCAACGTCGGTTCGCCGAAAGTGACATAGCCGTCGGCTGCCTCAAAGCTCACGTCGCTGATGCGCACCAGCATGCCCTGATAGCGCAGCAATGTCTCAGCGTCGGTCTTGCCGGCAAAGTCGGCCAAGCTGACGTCAACAGGCTGGGCTTGGCTGGGATCAGGGCTGCCCTGAACGGTGGCAATCTCTTCCCACTCGTCAACAGGCAGGAATGTCGTTTCCCACACTTCGCCGTTAGCATACCATGATGGGTGACCGATCAGCTGCTGGCCACAGTACTTGCCCACCCAGTGATCCTTCATCGACAGGATGATTTCCTGGCCGATGGGGTAGTCCTGGTAGAGGCTCGTCTTGTTGATCGAGATCGTGATTCCGGCACCCGACTCGTCCATGATGTAGAGCGACTTGTAGATGTTGCCCGACTCGTCACTGCTCACCACCCAACCGTGGATCACTTCATCCTCGGTAATCGTGTCAACATAATTGACCGCATCCTGCCAGTGCTTAGCCTTAAACTCAGCAATGCTCATGTAGGGATTTTGTGGGGTAATCGGGCCCCTGAGGATAAGGTCCACCAGCACATTAATGTCAGCAACGTTGACCTCGTTGTCATCATTCAAGTCTCCAAAGACCGTGGAGGAGAGGTTGCCATACTTCATTCCTGAGGGCAACGTTTGAGCCTGTACTGACAATGCCATCCAACACATTGTGAACAGTACCATAAAGTAAATCCTTCTCATGTTACAATAAAATTAAAAGATAGTATAAAATAACCACAAATTGTAGAAACATCATCTAAATAAAACAATCAGCGCCACATTAGCGGTCTTATCCGTCTAACGTAGCGCAGCAGTGACAGCGGTACCTTCTTGTAGTGGCCGGCTTGAGTCGGGTGTCGTCTTGCCGTCGCCACTGGTCCTGAAAGGTATATAAAAATAATGTTGAAACATCATCACATCCTTAAATTTGCTGCAAAAGTACTCATTATTATTTAATTATCCAATAGGTGGTTACAATTATTTACATTTTTTGTGAATTTCCTACATATCGTTTAAATGGTTTGCTAGTCTAGGGGATTATTAGTAATTTTGCCATCCCTAACCCTTCATTTAATGACGAGATTGGAACTTAACATATTGGGCTGCGGAAGCGCCACAATGACCCCCAGGCACAGTCCCTCGTGCCAGGTCCTCAACGTGCGCGACAACCTCATGATGATCGACTGCGGCGAGGGCGCCCAGTTGGGCGTGCGGCGCATGGGCCTCAAGCTCATGCGGCTCAACCACATCTTCATCAGTCATCTCCACGGCGATCACTGCTTCGGGCTGCCTGGGTTGGTATCGACCATGGCGCTGCTCAATCGCACCAATTCCCTCACCATTCACACCTTCAAGGACGGCGTTGACCTGTTCTCGAGGATGCTCGACTACTTTTGCCGCGAGCGCCCCTTTGAGGTGCGCTTCAACGTCATCGACACCCACAAGGCAATCATCCATGAGGACGATGCTGTCACAGTGACCACGTTCCCGCTCTTGCACCGCGTTCCCGCCGTGGGTTTTATTGTCGCCGAGAAGCCCAAGCTGCGCCACATCAACGGCGAGGAGGCCAAGCGCATGGGAGTGCCCCATTATGCCATGAACGCCTTGCGACAGGGTCAAGACTGGGTGACCCCCGAGGGTGTCATCATCCCCAACGATCAACTCACCACGCCCGCCGACCCTGCCATCAGCTACGCCTATTGCAGCGATACCAAGTTCTCGCGCCGCGTCATCCGCAACGTCGAGGGCGTGGACTGGTTGTACCACGAGGCCACCTATGACGACAGCCTGCGTCTCAAGGCCCACAAGCGACACCACAGCACCGCCCTTGAGGCCGCCACTGTTGCCCGTGAGGCTGGTGTGCGACATCTCATCTTGGGCCATTATTCCAAGCGATATCTTGACGAGACCATCTTGCTCGATGAGGCCCGCACTGTCTTCCCCGACGTCCGTCTCGCCAACGAGGGCCTGGTCATCGACCTCAACCAACTTTAGCCTCTCTAGAATATCTAGTCTCTCCAGAAACTCTAGCCCTTCTAGTGTCCCTCTAGAAAAATTTTCCCCCCTCGATTAAACCCCGCTCACAATCCCTAGTCTTATGGGTGATTTTGCGCCGGGAAGGCCTGGTAGGGGAGGGCACAAAGGGGCAAAAAAGTGAATTAATTACAGTTTTTAACACTCGTTTCAAGTAAAAACTTTGAAAATATCTTTAAAAACGCTGTGGTTCACCCATCTAAAGTTTAAAAAATCCCCAACGGGGCTCAAATTAAGTAAATTTTTCTTTATTATTTGAATAATTTGTATTTCCTTTGCAGTCTCAAAACTCGGCATGTTAGCGCCATGATACTAGTATCATGGGACAAATCAAGCCAAGTTGATTCAAAATTGTGAACTTAAATTTTTAATACAACATTTTAAATTTTACGACTATGTCAGAAATTGAAGAAAGAGTAAAACAAATTATCGTTGACAAGTTAGGTGTTAGCGAGTCTGAGGTTACGCCCGAGGCTACTTTTAGCCAGGATCTGGGTGCTGATAGTCTTGATACCGTCGAGCTGATCATGGAATTTGAGAAGCAGTTCGACATCAAGATCCCCGATGATAAGTCTGAGACCATCCAAAACGTAGGCGACGCCATCAAGTTCATTGAGGACGCTAAGGCTGCCGAATAATATCTTTTAATTCCCCTTTTTATACCACATGGAATTAAAGAGAGTTGTGGTAACAGGTCTTGGTGCCATCACTCCCTTAGGTTTGGACGTTGAAACCACGTGGGACAACGCCCTTAAAGGAGTGAGCGGTGCAGGACCTATTACTCATTTCGATACATCACTGTTCAAGACCCATTTTGCTTGCGAGCTCAAGGGCTTTGATCCGCTCAACTATGTGAGCGACCCCAACGACCGTCGCGAGGTGAAGGATTTCAAGCGCAACGACCTGTACACACAGTATGCGCTTGCCTGCGCCAAGCAAGCCGTTGAGGACGCTGACCTCTTGGCTGAGGGGATCGACCGTGACGATGTGGGAGTCATCTTCGGCTCCGGTATCGGCGGTCTGCACACCTTTGAGGAGCAGTCTGGCGATTATGCTAGGCATGAGGATCGTGGCCCCATGTACAGCCCCTTCTTCATCCCGACGATGATTGCCGATATCGCTGCTGGACAAATCTCGATCAAGTACGGGTTCCGTGGACCCAACTTCGGCATCGTTTCAGCTTGTGCCACATCAACCAATACACTCATCGACGCCTTCAACTACGTCCGTTTTGGCAAGGCTAAGGTGATTGTTACCGGTGGTAGCGAGGCTCCTCTGTTCCCTGCAGGTGTGGGTGGATTCAATGCCATGAAGGCAATCTCCCTGCGCAACGACGATCCCGAGGGTGCTTCACGCCCCTTCAGTGCTTCACGCGACGGTTTCGTCATGGGCGAGGGTGGTGTGTGCCTCGTGTTCGAGGAACTCGAGCACGCCCTGGCACGCGGTGCCAAGATCTATGGCGAGGTGATTGGCGGCGGCATGAGTGCCGATGCTTATCACATCACTGCTAGCCACCCCGAGGGCTTAGGCGCAAAGCTCGTGATGCAGCGCGCCATTGAGGATGCAGGCATCAAGCCCGAGGACGTTGACTATGTCAATGCCCACGGTACCTCAACCCCCGTTGGCGACCTCAGTGAGGCCCAGGCCATCAAGAACGTCTTTGGTGAGCACGCTTACAAGCTTAACGTGAGCAGCACCAAGTCGATGACGGGACACATGCTGGGCGCAACGGGCGCCATGGAGGCTCTCTTCTGCCTGCTGGCCTGCCGCGACGACGTTGTGCCCCCCACCATCAACCATGCCGATGGCGATGAGGATGAGAACATCGACTACAAGATGAACTTCACCTTCAACAAGGCTCAGAAGCGAACAGTTAACATTGCACTTTCCAACACGTTTGGATTCGGCGGACACAATGCGAGCATCATTGTCAAGAAGTACCAGAAATAAATCAACACTGGGATGAAGACAAACTGATGCCTTTAAGCAACGCCATATCACTCATAAAGCTCCTTTTCGTCAAGGATAAGGAGCTTTATGTTTTTATTCACCGCATCACGGGTTACTATCCCCGCGACATCAAGCTCTATGAGCTGGCGATGATCCATCGCTCGCGGCCTGTCAAGCTTGCTGACGGCCGTTGGGCCAATAACGAGCGGCTGGAGTTCCTGGGCGACGCTGTCATTGACAACGTGGTCGCCGATTTCCTCTACCGCACCTATCCCAGCAAGCACGAGGGCTTCCTCACCTCCACACGTGCCAAAATCGTCCAACGCGAGAGCCTCAACCGCATCGGCAACTCGTTGCACCTCGACAGCCATGTGAGGGCACACACCCACTCATCTTCCCACAACAGCTACATCTGTGGCAATGCCCTTGAGGCCCTGGTGGGCGCCTTTTATCTCGACCAGGGTTATAATCGCTGCCGCAAGTTCATTATCAACCGCCTCATTAAAAAGCATTTCGACCTCAACGACCTCGTTAAGACCGAGCAGAATTTCAAGTCGCGACTCATCGAGTGGACCCAAAAGTATCGTGTCACCATCGAGTTTGAACTTGTTGACTCCTTCACCGACGCCGATAAGAATCCCGTTTTCCGCACAGCGATCATCCTGGGCGGCATCTATGCTAGCGATGCCGTGGGTTACAGCAAGAGAGAGTCACATCAGAGTGCTTCCCAAAAAGCGCTCGAACGCCTCCAGAACGACCAAGCCTTCTGTGAGCAGGTCCTTTCCACCGCCCTCAATTAAACAAAGCATCCCGCCCCCAGTAGTGGCTGTGTCATAATTCAACGTCGCAATATTTAACCGTGCTACGCACGGGAAATTTATACAAATTAATTGAAAAATTGATATAAAATTTAATTCCTGTTTTCGTCAATGGGACACCCTGTCATTTGCGACAGTGTTTTCTTACCAGATTATAGATGGTCTGTTGGTCTTCATCCATCTTCATGATGGCAGTCCGCTCCCTTCGAGACTCTGGAAGCGTATAGGTTAATTGGTACATGTTCTTGGTTAGCTCTCTTGCCCTGTCAATGGTGATTGAGGACTGAGCCTGTTTCAGGATCCTTTCCAGCTCAAGCAAGATGGCATAGGCGGTAAAGCAGATACAGATGTGT
>ONKD01000055.1 GCA_900318345.1 uncultured Prevotellaceae bacterium | reverse complement strand
GCTCAACGCTGCCCAGCAGTGGAACCAGCCGAGCAATCTGTCCGATCTCGAGTATGTGAACCAGCATGCCGCCAAGTTTGTCGAGGCAGTGCGCGCCACCGGTGGCAACAACACCTACAGGAACCTGATTGTTTCGACCTATGCTGCCGCCCATTCCATTGCCGTGATGAACGGTCTTAAAATCCCCACCGACCCGTGTGGCAACCAGAGCCACATCGCCATCGAGGTCCACTCCTATGATCCTTGGGATTGGTTACACGTCTACAACATGACCTGGACCAGCCAGTGCCGCGAGGTTCTCAATAGCATGTTCAAAGATTTGGAAACCTACTTCATCTCCAAGGGATATCCCGTTATCATCGGCGAGTATGCCACCAACGGTGCCGGCGAAATCACCATTGACAAGAACAGCACCACAGCACAAAAGGCCGAGGCCGGCAAGCAGGCTGGCGACATGAACCGCCTGTGCAAGAGGTATGGTGCCGCCTCGTTCTATTGGATGTTGCTCGTTGACGGAGCCGACCGCAGCGAGGCCACCTTCCACTGGTCGATGGAACAAGTTGCCGACTCGATTGTCAACGTGTACAAATAATTGTTGCTGTCCGGGGAAAGTTTTTCCATTTTCCCATTTTTTCTTTTTTTTTGATATACGTGTAAAAAATGGCGGGAGTTTCACAACTTCCGCCATTGGCATGCCTAGAAGATTATAGACCTTTCAGAAAGTCTTTGGCGTTGTATTTAACGGTATCGGAGCTGGTTGTCAATTCGATTTCCCGCATGATGAACAATGCCTCGGCGCGGTTGACGAGATAGTTCTGATGTTCGCTTTTCTCGGCATAATACCTGCCATTTGGCAGCAGAATCATCTTAGCAATCGTGCGGGCTGCCGTGCTGTCGAGTTCGAGATAGAGTGCATTGCGGGCACTCAGTATCAACTCATAGAACATGAGCGAGTAGTTCTTTTTGTCGATTTCCATAATCGCTCCCCTCTTCTTGTTATAGTAGAGGTTGCGGTATTTCTCAAAGATCTCGTTCTTTACAAATACCCCCTGCTGCCTGGAGTTCTCGCTGGCCCATAGGTCATTGTTCTCGATAGCCAGTTTGGCAGTGTTGTAGCGGGTGGCGACGTTGACCGCCATGACGGCGAGAATATTGAGCGGCTTGACTCCTACCCATTGGGCGGCAAGAGTGGGTAACTGGTTGCCCTGTCTTGTTTCCCAAATGCTGAGCACACTGGGATACTGCTCATCGCTGTCACTACCGATGGTCAGCACTGCCAGGTATCGGCTACGGTGTGGTCTTGCGGGTAATTGGCTCCATGTCTTACCTTTTCCATTCACCACGTTTTCGGGTTTAGGCTCTTGCCAAATCTTTAAGCCGTTCTCATCGACACGCAGCGGATCGCCGACGTTCTCAACAATCTGCTCCTGTTCGTGTTGTGAGAATACAAATTCCATCGAGTTTTCAAAGGCCTCTTTGTCATCACTGGGAAACTCTGCTTTCATCAGGTTGTGTTCACTGAATTCCTTGCGCTTCTCGTGATACCAATAAATCTGCTCCAGTGTGCAGCCCTTGTCCCACAGTGCCCGCTCATAGTCGTCACAATCGTCAAGCGTGAAGTTCCCGTCCAGTTCCTTGCGGTAGAGGTCGATTTCATTCCAGGCGACGAACACGGGACTGAAGGCGCTCTTGCCCTCGACGGCCCGTTGCCACTCGTTATAGAAAAACGAGTTCATGCCGTTGGCGGTGCTCTCCATCACGATGACCGTGCCCTCTACCAGCGGGATAGTGCCCGTGACCGTCCTGATCAGGTCATTGGGGTCGATGTTGCGGTTGCTGTTCCAGAATGCCACCTCGCTCAGGTGGGCAAAACTCAGGTTCAGACCCCTGGCGGCGTCGGGACTGTAACTGCTCGTCAGGCAGATGGAGCAGTCGCGCCCCGCGATTTCCTGGATGTCCTTACTCTCGCGCACGTTCACCAGTTTCAACGCCTCTTGTTCATCGTCAAGGAACTGCTTGGGATAATTGAGCAGGATGGTGCGCAGCATCTGCTTGATGGCAAAACTGCTGTTGCGCTTGTGCCCCACGATGATGCTGTTCTTGCCCTTGTACACGACCAGTTGCAGCCAGGCGATATACACCTGCACCAGCGTGGAGCCGCCCCACTGGCGGGCCTTCAACAGGATAATCCTCACGGGCTGTCCCGCCCGCCGTTGCCGCTCCATCTCGCCCAGTAGCCGCCGTTGCGGTCGGTTCAAGACAAAGGGCACGAGCATGCCGGTCATCTTGTCGGTAATCTTGACGCACCGCCAGCACCAGTATTCAAAGTCATAGTGAATCCTCACCCGTTCTTGCCCTAGGGTGGTCATTTCGACATAGTCGGGATGTTCCTCCAGCAGGGCTACAGGCAGATGATAGCCACCGCAATCAGTCCTATCACCCGAACAGCCAATACCAGTCGCGGGGTCATACGCCTCGCGAAGTTGATTGTTGCGTTTTTCATTCTCATTTTTCATGGTCATTAAGTTTAAAGTATAGTTACTATCGCCTGAAACTTTTTAGATCGCGCTACGCGCGAGAACCTTTAGCTCGGCGAAGCCAAATTGAACAAAAATATTTTTTTAAAATTAAACAAGAAGGCGTTTATAATTTTGTTTAATTTCTCGGCCGCAGGCCGATAAAAAAGAAGGCGTGTGTTTTTCATTTTGTTCGGTTGCAAAGATAATATATCGCGACCCCGCTTGTCAAGGGTTTTGTGGTAATAAATCAATTTTTTATCCCAAAAACCACCGATTTAAGTAAAATTATTGGTGTTTTTACAATTTATTCGCCGTTTTTCTTGACATCGGGCATTAGCCGGCAGTAACTTTGCAGCGTCTTAATGCTCGAGTTGCACACAGTCTAAGGACTAAAGACTAACAACTAAGGGCTAAGGACTAACAACTAACAACTTAAATTTAATGAACCATGAATGACGATTTTTTTTCAAAGTTAGAAGAAGAGACCCGCGAGCGGCTTACCAACCCTGTGCAGGAGACCTTCATTGAGCGCAAAAAAAGGGAGTATGCCATCAATCCCGATGTTGACTATCCCGATCCCGAGTATGTGATTGAAATCGGCGGCACGCCCACGCTGCCCAAGGGCAACCTCATTGCCTTGAGTGCCAAGTGGAAGAACGGCAAGACCTTCTTGTGCGATGTCCTAACTGCCGTTTTTTTGGGCAGTGAACGCTTTGCCGGTTGCCGCACGCTGGTCAGCCAGGGCAAGGTGTCGTTCTATGACACCGAGCAGGCCGAGACTGACACCAGCCGCATCCGCAAGGTGATCGATGCGATGACCCCCGAGGGCCGACACCATGACTACGATGTCTATTGTCTGCGACCGTTGAACATCGACCGTACTAGCGAGGACAGTGACGAAATCACGCGCTATGAGTTCATCAGCCAGACGATAGCGTATGACAAGCCCGACCTGGTCATCATCGACGGCATCGCCGACCTGCTCTATAACTACAACGACGTGATTGAGTCGCAGCGACTGGTCAACCGCCTCGCCGCACTTGCCAACGAGCACAACTGCGCCATCGTGGTGGTGATGCACCAGAACAAAGGCCTCCATGACAAGAACATGAAGGGGCACCTGGGAACCATGCTCAATCAGAAGTGCAGCGATGTGTTCAGCGTCGAGAAATGCGGCGGCATCTTTGTCGTGCGCAACACCATCAGCCGCCACCAGCCTTGCGGCGACTTTGTCTTCAAACTCACCGCCGACGGTGTCCCCGAGGACGGCAAGGCCGAACGCCAACAGCAGTTGGAAATCAAGCGACAGGACGAGCAGGCGAAACTGAGAGAGCAGATATCCATCTGCTTTGAGGATGCCACCGTGGCACTCAAGCGCAGCGACATCATCACCCTCTTTAAGGAAAAACTGGGAATAGGAACGTCAAAAGCCTATGATATTTTCAATGCAGCAGTAAAGGCTGGATTGCTTTCGACCAACGACAATAGGCATTACTTCATGAAATTGACTTGATTCTTGTGTTTTCCGTTTTTCCGTTTTTTCCGCTATTATATATAATACGAAAAAAATGGAAAAAAAGAAAAACAGCATGTTATCGCAAGTTTTAACATGATGATTATTTCTTAATTGTATTCTACCGACAATGACGGTAGAAAAAAAATTAGTTTTTTTCATTTTTCCGTTTTTTCTTTTTTTTTCTGCGCATACACGTGTGGAAAGAAAAAAAACGAGAGATCAGACCCATTTTTTATTCACCATTTTAAAAACCATGATTACCATGAAAACAAAATTATTGTATGACCTGGCTTGCAGCATTGCAGATGTGCTCAAGCAGGGAGTAGAACTGGAAATCTGCAAGCGTGACGGGATCGTTGACGTCAGCGTCATCGACCCTGGCAGCAACAACCGCGTCGTCGTCACCCGACAGCCAGGTGGCATTCCCAAGATCACGGTGCCCTGGCCTCATCCACTGCCGGAAACAGACTGCGACGACGAGCAGCCACGATGCAACTCAGCGTTGGCCGACGAGGGCAGGCCGCTGCAGGAGGTAGCTATTGAGAAAGCCCTGGAAAGTACCAACCTTTAATCACAACGAGAGACACCATGAGCGAAACTAAGTATTATTACCCGATTGACTTTGACGTGCTGGCTGCCGACCTCGAGCAACGCGGCATCGACATCGCCCCCACGCGCATCACCTGGCTCAACGTGGCACGCTGCATCGCCACCCATGCCGGCGAACAGGGACGCGAAGCCTTCCATCGCATCGCCGCCGTGTGGCCCGACTACAGCCGTCACGACAGCGAACTGTGCTACAACCGTGCCCTGCGGCAGACAGGACGCCCCATGAGTATCCAATATCTGGTCAAGGCTTGCAGCCGCCACGGTATTAACCTGATGTCACAACGCTATCGCGGCGAGGGTGAACCCGTCGCCATCAATTACCAACCACAACCAAAACAAGAAAACGTAATGACCATGAAAACAGTAAAACCCATCAAGCAGGAAATGATGGACGTCACATTGCCTGCAGGGCGCGACATCAGCGGGCGGTGCCCGTTGACCGACCTGCTGCTCAACCTCTTCCCCCGTGACCTTGTCCTCAAGGCCATTGACGAGTACCATGTGGGATTTGAATCCTTTGACACGGGCAGGCTGGACCGCAGCGTCCTGTTTTGGCAAGTCAACGAGGACGGCGACATCCTCAACGCCAAGCGCATCTGCTACAAGGCGGGAGGACACCGCGACAAGCAAGTGCCGCCCATGCTCATCTGGTCAGGCAGGCCGCAATGCCTCTACGGGCTGCACCGTTACACACGGGAGAACCATCACATGCCCGTCGCCATCGTCGAGAGCGAGAAGAGCGCCCTCATCATGAGCATCGTCAAGCCCGAATACCTGTGGATGGCTACGGGAAGCCTCAACAACTTCAACGAGCGCTTCCTGCTGCCTGTCAAGCAGGCCGCAATCACCGCCTTCCCCGACACCGATTACCCCAGCCAAAAGGGAGTGTTCAAGAGCTCTAGCTACACCCTGTGGGAACGGGCCGCACAGCAGATGAACCGCGACGGCTGGAACATCAAGATGAGCAACGCGCTCGAGGATACCGCCACCATTCCCCAGCGGATGGACAAAATCGACATCGCCGACGTCATCATCGAGCAGGCCATCAAGCAACTTGTGGAACGATTTAAGAAAGACTCAAAGCCATGTATTACTGCGAACAAATAGACTACTGTGTAGATGCGCCCGGATGCGCCCTGTGCAGTTTGAGATTTGACTGCGACGCCCGTCAGGACGATGAGCAAGATGACGAGACACACGCATAAACGAAAAAAAGAAAAAATAGAAAAAATGGAAAATCAGAAATACTCAGGTGAAGTTAACCTCGACCACGCCGTCATCGACCGCCAGGACGACGGCACCGTCAGGATGTATTTCCACGACCTGCCCCCCATCCTACTGAAATGCCCCATCATCATCACCCCCGAGGAAGATGATGTAGACCCGCCCGACGACCCATCGCCCGACGACCTGGACCCACGCTAAGGCGCAAAGCCGCTAAATTTAAAAACTACGAATTGCGCTAACCTTTAGCTCGGCGAAGCCAATTTAACTAATTAGGCATCCGCATTCAATTATCACGAATTTAACCAACACCTGGAATCCGCGCGATAAAGTAAAGAAGACAAAAAAGACAAGAAGGACAATTTATTTTATTGACAATCAATATTTTGTCTTTCTTGTCCTTCTTGTCTTCAAAATTTCTTAGCGGCTTAGCGTGAGGACCCTGCGCATGGAAAACGTGAAAAAAAAGAAAACAATAAGTACAATAAATACTATGCTATCCAGCGTGGTGCAATATTGAAGGCAAAAAAGACAAGAAGGACAATTTATTTTATTGACAATCAATATTTTGTCTTTCTTGTCCTTCTTGTCTTCAAAATTTCTTAGCGACTTAGCGTGAGGGTCAAGCTGTGAGCCCCAGCGATGCATCACTTGAGGTCGGGCAGCTGGTCACGGGTAATGACATAGGCATTGGTCATGGCGTTCTTCCACCAGGCGTCGCTGCAAAAGTTGCTGCCATACCACACCATGAACGAGCCCCACTTGGCTCCAGCACCCCAGATGTCGGAAATGTTGGCAAAGCTGGTGCTACCATCAGCGCCACACTCGCCCAGGATAACCATCTTGCCTTGATAGGTAGCCTGAATCTCATCAAACTCCTGCTTGTTCTGCGCGGCGTTGTAGCCGTACAGGTCGCGGGCAATGATATCCACATATTCGTTGCCGGGATACCAATCGGTGTCCTGGTTGTATTTTGAGCTGTCGCCGTTGTAATTCTGAGTGGTCCATACCCAAATGAGGTTTTTCACGCCCTTCTGCTTGAAGTAGTCAAACATGGCAACCCACAACTTCTTGTAGGTCTCGGCGCCGTCCGCTCCCCACCAGAACCAACCCGTGGTCCAAGAGGCCTGTTGCTTGGCACATGCATTGCCTGCACCCTCGTGGAAGGGTCGCCACATGGCGGCGATGCCTGCATCCTGCAACTTGAGCATGACGTCGACCACCTTGTCCATCTGGCCATAGAACCATTGGTTTTCCCAAGTGCCGCTGGTCAAGGCATTGGAGGCCTTGAAAGTGGTCTCGCTGGGCGTGCAGGTCACGCCCGAGCCATCGCTACCGGGAACGGTGCTCGCAGTGACAGGCACGTTGAAATGCCACATGAGCTGGACGATACCACCGGCGTCAAACCACTCCTTGACAGGCGTGATGTCGTTGTAGTTGATCCAGTTGTTCTCGGGAACATAGATCTGAATGAAGTCATAGCAGTTCATGGCCGGATATTTACCGGTCACGCCCTTCACATAGTCGGCCAAACGATGATTCCAGTTCACCTCGGCCATGACGCTCGAGATGGTCTTGCTGCCATACTGTGACCACATGTAAGCCAGCAGTTTCTTGGCGGGTTCGGTGGTAGCAAACACCGGTTCCTGTCCCTCGGCAGGAGGAATCACGGTAGCCTCCTTGGTCTTGAAGCTCAAGGTAAACTCTGGAGCCGAGGCCGAAGCGTCGGTAGTAGAAACGATAGCGCCCTTGGCCACCTTGACAGTATAGCTGGTGCCAGCAACGAGCGATAACGGAATATCTACCGCCATCGTCGTCTGTGAATTGCTCTTAGCTGCAACAGCAGTGCCGTTGAGCGTGATGCCAGTCGAGGATACGACCTTGACCGTCGTGTTATAGGTCAGCGTGAGCACAGTGGTGGTTTCAGCATCCACCTCGGCTCCCTCGGCAATGGTCTGCTGACGCAAGATCACATTCACGCTGGGCGTGGGTTCATCTGGGCCATCTTCACTACTACACGATGAGAAAGTGAATACCGCAGGTAATAGTATAAGGGCGAATAACGCAAGATTAACGAGACGATTTCTTTTCATTGTCTTTACCTTGTAATGTTGTGCAAAATTGTTGAACTCGGTCCGTGATTGACGCGATGTAGCGGGCACGGCATTGCTCGGGCACCGTCTGCGCCATCTGCCGCAAACGCTCCTGATAGGATATCCACGCCCGGCGGGCATGGCCTATAGCCGACTTGCGCTTGAGCCCGCTCTGACCGATGAGTTTGAAATAAGCGCTGTCGATGGGAGCCATATCAGGCCACTCGCCTATCTCGGCAATATTGTCAGGACCATAGAGCGCATCATTCAGGATGGCATTGACACTCATGACCTGGGTCTTGGTGCCCACACGGGCTTCAGCCTCCATTTCCTGCCATTCTTCATAGGCCTTCTTAGCCTTTTTGGCGGCATGGTAGAACTCGGGATAGTGGCGCAACACATCATCAACGCGTGCCGAGCACAGCGTGTCGCCAGGCTCAACAGCGATGGTGTCGATGCCATAACCCTCAATATTGGCAATGAGGTCTTCCTCCTGATTAGTGCCATCCTTCTCCTCCTTGTAATAATGACATGAAGTCAGCATCAAGGCTAACGACACGACAGCTGACAAAGAGAAGACCCGCCGACAGTTATAAAGCGATTTCATCATTAGTGTGTTTTTAATATTCAAGTTTCAAAGGTGCATAGCACTTAGAAACTTGAAAGTTTAGAGTTTAAAGTTTAAAGAACAAAGGACTAAGTCTCTAAACCCTAAACTCTAAACTCTAAACTTTAAACAATTTTACATGGGAGCTACGGTCACCTTGGTCAAGATGAAGTTCTGACCCTGGACGATGAACGTGCCGCCCCACCATTGCTGGGTGTAAGCCGCATCGAGCATAGCCTGAGTG
>ONKD01000046.1 GCA_900318345.1 uncultured Prevotellaceae bacterium | reverse complement strand
TATTAACCGCCCTGCGGGCGGGAAATTAAGACAAATTTTGTATTAAAATTATAATAATTAAAATTTTTATTTAATTTATTAAATAATTTGTTTAAATTTAGATAAGATTGGCTGCGTCTCAGCAAATCAAGCAGGCTTGTTTGCCTTTGACTTGCACAATCTTTCTCGGCCGTAGGCCGATATATGTAGCGACATTGCAATTATGACACAGCCTCCCGAGTTGCCAATCCAAGATCTCTTCCATTTCCATCGGTTGCGAGCCGCAAAATTTTGCGGCTCTACAAAGCCTTGCGAAAAAAATCCCTAAAACATCCGAAAAACTCCCACGCCTATGCCCTGGTCGCTCCTAATGGGGCTTTCCCCTTGGATACTAATGGTTTACTATGGCCAAATGAATTTGTTGATAAATTGTTTTTCTTCTTTTTTGTAATGTCAGGAAAAATGAGTACTTTTGCGGCCGTATTAAGAAAAAGGATAGAGTGTTGATACATAAATTCGGCATACCTTTCAGGATAACTTGTAGCGGAGAGGCGGCAAGCCAATTCTATAACCCGTTACAAGATAGGGAATCAAGCAACCAACGCGCTGCATTAGAAGGGGGGGACCCCGCTAATGTGGCGCGAAATCTTTTGTCAACCCGTAAATCAAACCATCAAAATATTAATAATTCATCATTTATTCATCAATTTAAACAAAACATTTGTATGTTGAGAACAGTTAAGTTTTTGGCATTGGTGGCAATGTTTATAGTTGCATTGTCGGCAAGTGCCCAGGTAACAACTTCAGCATTATCTGGTGTTGTGACCGATGAAAACCAGCAGGCGATGATTGGTGCGACGATCACCGCTTTGCACACGCCCTCGGGCACGAAGTACAATGCCGTGACCAACATGGATGGCCGTTACACCATCCAGGGTATGCGTCCCGGTGGCCCCTACACCGTAACGGTGAGCTATGTGGGTTATCAGCCCTATAATGTTGAAGGCGTGATGTTGCAGCTTGCCGAGACCTCCAACCTGGATATCGACATGAGCATTGATGCCAACGCCCTTGGCGAGGTTGTTGTGACCGCAGCAGCCACCAAGTTCCGCGCCGAGAAAACCGGTGCCGCTACAAACATCAACAGCACGCAGATCAGCAATCTGCCCACCGTTACCCGCAACCTGACCGACGTGACCCGTCTGTCACCCTTCGGCGGTAACGGCATGAGCTTTGCCGGTACTGACGGCCGTACTGCCAACTTCACCGTTGACGGTGCCAACTTCAACAACAACTTCGGTTTGAGCGACAACCTGCCTGGTGGTGGTAACCCCATCAGTATCGAGGCTATCGAGGAGTTGCAGGTTGTGATCTCGCCCTATGATGTTCGTCAGACCAACTTCATCGGTGGTGCTGTGAACGCTATCACCAAGAGCGGTACCAACAATTTCCGCGGCAGCGCCTACATCTTCCACCGCAACGAGAACCTGCGTGGCGACGTTGTTGACGGCACTCAGCTGGGCGCTAACTCTCGCGAGAAGGACCGTGTGACTACCTACGGTGCCACCATCGGCGGCCCGATCATCAAGGACAAGCTGTTCTTCTTTGTGAACGGTGAGATGACCAAGAAGCCGACTATCGTGAACACGATGGCCCCGTCGGTCGACGGTGTTGCCGATGCCGAGCGTGGCATCTCTCGCACCACGTTTGCCGACCTGGAGCGCGTGAGCAACTTTGTCAAGAGCAAGTATGGTTACGACACTGGCTCATGGACCAAGTTCCCCGCCGACGAGAACAACTATAAGATTCTTGCCCGCATCGACTGGAACATCACCCATGACCACCACCTGGCCCTGCGCTACAACTACACCAAGAACCGCTACTGGAGCAATCCTAACGGTACCTCGATGGATGGTGGCACGCGCATGGCAAGCTACCGTGTATCACAGAATTCGTTCTCGTTTGCCAACTCGATGTATGGCATGGACAACCTGGTACACTCTTTCTCATTTGACCTGAACAGCCGTCTGCGCGACAACCTGTCTAACCAGTTCCTGGCTACCTACTCTAAGCTGGACGACATCCGCGCCAGCAACTCGAGCGAGTTCCCCTTCATCGACATCACGATGACCGATGCCGAGGGTAACCGCGACAACTACATGGCTCTGGGTTATGAGCTCTTTACCTGGAACAACGCCGTTCACAACACCATCTGGAACCTGCGTGACGACGTGACCTGGTACTATGGTAACCACAAGGTGATGGGTGGTTTGTCATTTGAGCACCAGATGGCCGACAACCAGTACATGCGCAACGGTACCGGTTACTACCGCTACAACAGCGTTGACGACTTTATCAATGGCGCTACCCCCGAGGTCGTTTGCTTGACCTACGGTTACGGTAGCGAGACCAAGCCTGCTGCCCGCGTGCAGTTCAACAAGATTGGCCTGTATGCCCAGGACGAGTGGAACATCAAGAAGAACTTCAAGCTGACCTACGGCCTGCGTCTGGACGGTCTGTTCTTCAACAATGGTGACCTAATCACCAACAACGCTATCAAGGAGCTTAAGTATTATGACAATAAGGGTAATGAGCGTCACATCGACACCGGCAAGTGGCCTAACAGCAACCTGATTGTTCAACCTCGCGTTGGTTTCAACTGGGATGTATTTGGCAACAAGAGTCTCAAGGTTCGCGGTGGTTCGGGTCTGTTCTCAGGCCGTCTGCCCCTGGTATTCTTCACCAACATGCCCACCAACGGTGGTCTGGTACAGTATCAGGCTCAGCTCAATGGCAGCACCAAGATCGGCGGTATGGTCAAGGATCCTAACACCGGTGAGATGGTCTACAAGCCCAACCGTGGCTTTGAGAATTACACTGGTGCCTACACCACCGATGCCAATGGTAACCGCTTCATCGACATGAGCCAGTTTGCCGGCGGTCTGGTGACCGAGAACGGCCAGGCTTCGATTGCTGCCCTGCGCAACAAACTCATCGCAATGGGTTATCCCGAGAATGTGACCTCTGACATGGGTACCGTTCCCTCATCGATCAGCGCCGTGGATCCCAAGTTCAAGATGCCGATGGTGTGGAAGACCTCACTGGCTGTTGACTACCAGATTCCCGTATCATTCCCCTTCAACGTAACCATTGAGGGTATCGTCAACAAGAACATCAACGCTGCCAGCATCAGCGACTGGGCTATTCCCAGCGTGGGTGGTTATGCCCGCTTCAACGGTGCTGACAACCGTCCCATCTATCCCGCCGGTTTCCGCACGGGTACCAAGGCCTTCGTCCTGGAGAACACGAGCCGTGGTTATGGCTGGATTGGTAACATCACCCTGAATGCCGAGCCCACCGACTGGCTGACCTTGATGGCAGCTTACACCCACACCGTGCAGAAGGAAGTTACCGGTATGCCCGGTAGCGCTGCTGAGAGTGCCTTCACCTATGTTCCCACCATCGAGGGTCCCAACAACATCAAGCTGCACAACTCGCAGTATGTAACTCCTGACCGTTTCATCTTCTCGGCAACCGGTCACGACCGCAGCGGTAACCACTACGGCCTGATCTATGAGGCATGGCGCGGCGGTTACAACTACTCTTACATGATGGCCAACGACATGAACGGCGACGGTTACAACTATGACGCCCTGTACATCCCCACCGACGAGCAGGTTGCTAACGGTGAGTTCCGCTTTGTGAGCGAGGGTGACAAGACCCGCTTCATGGACTATGTTCACGCTAACAACTACCTGAAGAACCATCAGGGCGAGTATGCCGAGGCCTATAGCCTGTACAGCCCCTGGGTTCACCGCGTAGACTTGAGCTACAAGCATGACTTCCGTCTCAACGTTTGTGGTGCAAAGCACACCCTGCAGTTGCTCCTCGACGTGAAGAACGTGCTGAACCTGTTCAACTCGAGCTGGGGCGTGAGCAAGTATCTCAACCCCGAGATTGGCAGCGATCCCCGCATCCTCAAGTATGAGGGCGTTGACGCTCAGGGTTATGCCACCTTCTCGACTCCCAAGTCGATTGACGGTACGACCAAGACCTTCGTTCCCAACAAGAGCCTCGGCCAGTGCTGGAACGCATCTATCGGTATTAAGTACATCTTTAACTAATTCCTAAAGACTAAGACAATATTATGAAACTCAAATATTTTATTTCGTTTTTTGCACTGGTCGCCCTGTTGTCGAGCTGCTCGGATGACGATGCCATCACCTTGCTCGATGAGATTCAGGTTTCTTCATCCTATGTGGCCATCGATGAGGCTGGTGGATCCAACACGATTACCTTGAACGCCAAGGAAGCTTGGACGTTTGACGCTGAGGAACTTCCCGCATGGTTGACCGTTAGCCCCATGAACGGTGGCGCCGGTGAGACCAAGGTGACCTTCAGTGCTGATGCTGCCCCCGACGGCCGCACCGCCGTCCTGCATGTTGCTTGTGGCGACAAGAAACAGACCATCAACGTGATCCAGGGTCTGGCAACCGTTAGCGAGGCCACTTGTGCCGAGGTCATTTCAGGCCCCGAGAGCAAGACCTACCGTGTGACTGGTACCGTGAAGTCGATTGTCAATACCACCTATGGTAACTGGTATCTGGAAGATGAGACCGGTGAGGTTTACATCTATGGTACGCTGGATTCAAAGGGTGGAACCAAGAACTTCCTGAGCTGGGGCATGGAGGTTGGTGACATTGTCACCGTTGAGGGTCCCAAGACCGTTTATAACGGTACTGTAGAGCTGGTTGACGTGACCGTCATCAAGATTCAGAAGTCTCTGGTTAAGGTCGAGGGCTATGACCCCGAGGATGCCACTATCCCCGTTGAGGGCGGTAATGTGGCCGTTAACCTGAGCTGCAAGACCAACAACGGCATCTCGGTCGAGATTCCCGAGGCCGCCAAGAGCTGGCTGGGCATTGTGTCGATTGCCGGTGGCGCTGAGCCCGTGGTTACCTTCCACGCCAACGCCAACAATGGTGGCGACCGCAGTGCTACTGTAGTCTTCAAGACCACCGATGACAGCGGCAAGGAATACACCGCCCAGGCAACCATCTACCAGAAGGGTTCGATTGTTGCTGCTACCATCGCCGAGTTCCTCGAGGCTCCCGTGGGCGACACCCAGTACCGCATCACTGGCGTGATCACCAAGGTTGCCAACGCTACCTATGGTAATGTATATATCAGTGACTGGTCGGGTGAGACCTACGTCTATGGCATCGGTGCCAAGGGCGAATTTGAGGCTGCAGGCCTGAAGGTTGGTGACGTTGTGACCCTCGTGGGCAAGCGCGGCGAGTACAATGGTACTGCTCAGATGGCAAGTGCCACACTCGAGGCCAGCATCCCCGTGACTCCGATTGACATCGACTCGTTCCTGGACCAGCCCGATGATCCCAACACCTACTACATGTTGACCGGTACCATCACCGAGGTCGTTAACCCGACCTACGGCAACCTGTACCTGGAGGATGACACCAACATCACCTACGTGTATGGCTGCTATCCCGGTTGGGGCGCTACTGGCGACAACCGCAAGAACTGCCTTGAGACCAAAGGCATCGCCGTGGGCGACAGGCTGAGTGTTATCGGTGTGAAGAGCACCTATAACGGCACTCCGCAGCTGTCTAACGGTATCTACTTCTCTCACGAGAAGGCCCAGTAATTGCATCAGATTATATTTTTCTGAGTCCAATTACTAAGCGCAATTAAATTCTGTAGTTATGAATTTCCCTAGAGGGGAGTCACCGTCACGGCGACTCCTCTCTCTATCAAAACCACCGAGGTTGTTGCAAAACACTCGATTGAAAAAATGATCGAGCTTCGCTCGAGAAATTTAAACAAATTTATTAATGTCTGGGGAAAAATGCTGGCTGAAGGCCTGCACAAGGCTGTAGGCCTTGACTTGAGCTAACCCCAGGGCGCACAGGTCGTAAGACCTCGTGTGGCCTGGGGGATGTAGACTAGAAGTGGATCGGGCCTCGTAGAGGGCCAATCAATTATGAATGAGTTATTTACAAGGCACTCATGCCGCTATAAGTGGCCCCCGTCGGGGCCCGTGACGATGTCATTGCCAATCCCTAGGCCACGAGGACCTACGGCCCTCGCGCCCTAAGGTTAGTATAAGTCAAGGCCGCTGGCCTTGTGCAGGTCTATCGACCTGCTTGCCTAAAAAATTTGTTTTAATTTTCCAGAAACTTGGCGGCACCTCAGCCATTGAAGTAAACTTCATGGCCTTTGCACAAGTTTTTCGGCCGTAGACCGATCAATAATTGAGTCATATGAGCTTTGCAACAATCTCATCCATTTGCAAGTTTCTATTATTATCACTACCTTTGTGGAATTGAGTAAGACCTGGTCTAAGACCAGTATCAATTGACAAAATATGGACTAAACTGATATTAATACTCAACACATGAAGATGCGAAGACTTATTTATCTACTATTATTGCTAGCCGTGTTGCCGTGGCAAGCATGGGCGTCAGGTCGTGACACCTACACTGTGATCATCTCGCTCGACGGGCTGCGATGGGACTATCTGGACACATACGACGTGCCGTTCATGAACCAGCTGGCGCGCGAAGGCGTCAAAGCCGTGATGCAGCCCTCGTTCCCGAGCAAAACGTTCCCCAACCACTACACGCTGGCGACTGGACTCACTCCCGACCACCATGGCATCATCGCCAACACCTTTTGGGATCGTGAAAATGGCGTGGAGTTCTCGCTGGGCAACAAGGTGACACGTGCCGATGGCCGCTACTATGGTGGCGACCCCGTGTGGCTCACGGCCAAGCATCAGGGCGTGAAAACGGCCACCGTGTTTTGGGTGGGTAGCGATGTGACCATCCAGGGCGAGCATCCCACCTACTGGCTTGACTACCAAACTCAACAGATGGACTATCCCGGACGCGTGGATGAAATCATACGCCTGCTCAAACTGCCCGAGAAAGACCGTCCCCATCTGGTGATGGCCTACTTTGAGGAACCTGACCGCAGTGGGCACAATTATGGCCCGATGAACCGCCTGACTCGCCGCGCGATGGAGGACATGGACCTGCTGTTAAGCAACTTGTGGGCGCGCATCCAGTTGCTGCCCATTGCCGACAAGGTGAATTTCATCGTCACTGGTGACCACGGCATGACCAGCGTGGACCCCAAGCGCTTTGTCGATATCGACGACGTGGTGCCCAAGGAGTGGTATGACCGTTTCTGCAACGACTACCCCACCCTCATCTATGCCAGCGCACCTGAATACATTGACTCGATTTATAACGCCTTGCAGGGTGTGGACCACATCCGCGCATGGAAGAAGGAAGATATACCAGCCTATCTAGGCTACGGCACCAACAAGAACATGGGCGACGTGGTGGTGCTGCCCGACGTGGGCTGGCTCTTTGCCGACAAACCTAGCAAAAAGCAGCGCGGTAGCCACGGTTTTGACCACATGGCAGCCGACATGCAGGTGGGATTCCGCGCCATCGGCCCCGACTTCAAGGTGGGCTATGAGAAGCCTGACCGCTTCCGCAACGTGTGCGTCTATCCGTTGCTGTGCCACCTGCTGGGGGTAACGCCATCGCCCAACGACGGTTCCCTTGAGGAGGTCAGCGACATGCTGCGGTAGGCACCCCTAATGAGGGCACTAACTGAAAAAGATGATGCGTCACGCTTGGGGCATGGCACATCATCAGTCATTTCAGGAATAATTACCGTTGTTTACTATAGCTGTATTCTTTAAAAGACTCAACCACAGGCTATTGGCTGAAGATATTACCTGTTTCCAAGCAATATATCGATTATGACGGTTAAGTCAGATACTGCAACGATACCATCACCATTCATATCGACACGCTCATCATAATAACCATATTGATTAAGCAGGATGTCAACAAGACTTGTTACGTCGGCAATGTTTACATCGCCATCGCCGTTGGCATCGCCGTAGAGAATAGGCTCAGGAAGATTGATCACCTTTTCGGCCTGAGTCAAAACATACCCATCATACCATTCCCCAGTCAACAAGAGATCCATCAACTTGCATGCATCCATAATATCGATGGCACCATCTTGAACCACATCAGCACACTGGCTGCAGAAATAATCATTTTCACCGAGAAGATAGTTCAACACACATGTGAAATCAGATATGCTGACCATTCCGTCTTGATTCACGTCACCTGGATAGTGGTCTCCATCAGATTCAAGAGTTGATGGCGTCAGGGTACTGTACTCATTGCGGGTATCATATCCACAAGTGGTTTTAGTGTTGATGATGATGTCCCCACCATAGAACAAGTCTTCAACTCTCACTGTTAACAACAACATCTCATCATATTGACCAGGTCTCCACTTAACCAATCCACAGAACTCATATTCGCCATTCTCATTGAGTTGATAATCGCAATTACTATTATGTATTCCAATACAATGGGTTATGTCAGAACCGGTGGCCAACATGCCTGGAGAAACCTGTTCTTCTCCAAACTCATTACAATAGCTGACATTCATGTCACTTCCTTCACTCACGTGACGGAGTGTCAATCCCTCAGGTAACGTGAACTGAACATCCCAGAAACTAACGTAGGTATCAAAAGAGGCCTTGACGGGAATAGTGATTTCACTGCCCACAGCCGAAGCGGGTATACGCACCTCGTCAACGTATAAATAGTTGTTAGCAGGCTTGGGAAGATTAATCACTTTTTCGGCTTGAGTCATCACGTATCCATCATAGCATTCTCCAAACAGCAGGACATCCCTTAACTTGGTCAGATCCATAATATCGTTGACCCCGTCATGAACAATGTCTCCATCCAGGACGTAATCAGTCTCATTAGCAGAAAAATAATCAATGTACCATGTTAAATCAACTACATTGATCATTCCGTCATGATTCACATCTCCCAGTATAACACCATCAACAGTTTCAGGGGATGATGGTGTGAAGGGGTTGGGCACAAGGCGGGTATCATACCCACAAGAGGTTTTAGTGTTAACGATAATGTCTCCACCATTGAATCCGTCATCAACTCTAATCGTTAATAACAACATCTCATTGTATTGACCGGGACCCCATTTCACAGTTCCACACTGATCATATTCGCCGAACTCATTGAGCTGATGATCGATACCGAGATCCAGCATCCCGATGCATCGGGATGCTCCTGAAATGAAACTAAACTGGCCTACGGAAATCTGCTCATCTCCAAAGTCATTACAATAGCTGACATTCATGTCACTTCCTGCCCTCACGCGACGGAGAGTCAATCCCTCAGGAAGCGTGAACTGGACATCCCAGATGCTGACGTAAGAATCAAAAGAAGCCTTGACGGGAATTGTGATTTCACTGCCCACAGCAGAGGAGGGTATGCTCACACCTTCAAGGTACAAATAGTTGTCGGCATGAGCGGCTAGGCTTGCTAGTACAGCCAGCACAAGCATCAAAATCTTGGATTTAAGTGTTTTAGTCATCATAATCAATGTGTTTATAGGTTAATAATCGTGGACTTTTCATCATACAAATAAGAATAATGGCGCTTCAGAAAACGCACAACACCATGAGACTTTCTGGAATGTCTCATGTGGGCGAAATCATTGGTCAAGTATTGATGTTGCAAATATAAATAAAAAAAACAGATTCTTATCGAAACGAGTAAAATAATTAATGTTGAATGCAAAAAAAGCAATGTGAGACGCGGTGCCACGATTGTGCTACCATCACACATCGGGCAAACTAAAATGGGGAGTTACTGAACTTATCGAGAGAAATCATTTTAGCACTGATTCTTAAAAGAATGAATTAAAACTTGGTGGGAAAAACGAAATAGTGTAATTTTGCACTAAACAACAGTATTTCCTTCCTGGGGAATCATTCTTTTAATTAATCAATTAAGAGCGACACAAGTTATGAACTTCAGACTCTGTTACAATTATTTCAAACGCATATATCGGGCTGTCACAGAACTTTCTAAAGAGACTGGCTATAACCGGTTCTATCACTTGCTGGATTATCTGTCGGCATTCTGCATCCATGGTGCCCATATCGACCAATATACTGCTGGAGGTTTCTGGAAATACAGCAATCCCAAGCGCAGCAAATGTCTGTCCCACTATCGTCGCTTGGCTTTGGAAAAGAAATACAACGACCCGACTTATATCCATTATTATGGCAACAAACAAGAGTTTAATGAGTTTTTCAAGGACTTCATCCACCGCGACTGGCTGTATTCAGGAGATTCAAGCTTTGAGCAGTTCAAGGATTTGTTGAAGAAACATCACAAGCTAATCATTAAGCCGATTGAGGGAGAACAGGGAAACGGCATCCGCCAGATGAATGATGAGGGTCAGAGCGATAGTGAACTCAGGGAAATATATGACGCACTGGTTAAAGAGGATGTGATCATCGAGGAGATTATTGTGCAACACCCCAACATGGTGTTTGGCAACAAATCGGTGAACACCATAAGAGTATTAACTGCATGCCGTCCAAATGGCCAAGCACGGGTCATGAAAGCCTTCCTCAGGGCAGGTGTGGGCGATACATTGGTCGACAACACGGCAACAGGCGGTTATTATTATGAGGTTGATCTTGAGACCGGCATCATCAGCTCAGGCGGAACATCAAAGAAGGGCGACCTTGTCTTCATTCATCCTCAAACCGACATCGTGATGCTTGGTTTTAAAGTTCCCAAATGGGACGAAGTGGTCAAGATGTGTATCGCTGCCGCGCAAAAACTTCCCCGCATTGCCCTTGTCGGCTGGGATGTGGCCATATCGGAGGACCATGTGCAGCTCATTGAGGGCAACAACAGTGCCGACTACATTGGCTACGAGTTTGTGGGCAGTTCGGGATATTATGAGAAGATTAAAGCCTTTATGACGGGGGTATCTCAGAAATAATGATGCTCGCGTGATGAGAAGAAATAGCACTGCCGCCGTTACAGGAAAACGTGCATTGTTATCATATTGTTCAGTATAGGGTACAAAAAAGGGCAAGTGAGCTACAGCGCGCCGCTACGACCTCGTTACCCTTGCTCCGGTCAAGGCCTGGGGGATTGGGAGGGAGCTGGCCGTGTAGGACTTACCCGGCTGCAAAAGTACTGCTTTTTCCTGAATCAGCAACATTTTTTTGAGGAAATCTTTTACTCTAAACCGCAACTGGCTATCAGTCAATATACTAAAAAGTGAAACAAATGAGTCACATGAGACGATTAACATGCGCTTAATGCAATATTGACGGTCAGTGTGCCTTAATAAGCTAAAAAATGCTACCGTTGTAGCCAATCAGTAGTAACTATATGATAAAGAATATTGTCTTTGATTTAGGTGGCGTTATCTTTAAGATAGATAAGCACCAAGCTATCAAGCGTTTCAATGAAGTGGGATTTAGCGATGCCGAATCCTATCTTGACGCTTTCGCCCAAGTCGGCATCTTTGGAGAGCTCGAGAGCGGCAAGATCACAGCTGAGCAGTTCCGTGACAAATTGAGTGAACTGGCTGGGCAGCAACTGACGCTGGATGATTGCGCACACGGCTGGCAGGGATATATGGTAGAGTTGCCCCAACGCAACCTTGACAAACTCATCGAGCTTAGGGAACGAGGTTTTCGCCTGAGCTTGCTCAGCAATACAAATCCATTCATGATGCAGTGGGCACGCAGCAGTGCTTTTGACGGACGAGGACATGGATTGGATTATTATTTTGATGCGCTGTATCTGAGTTATGAAATGCGCGTCATGAAGCCCGAGAAGCGCATCTTTGAGATGATGCTAGAGGGTGAAAAAGCCCTACCCGAAGAAACCGTTTTCATTGATGATAGCGCACACAACGTTGAGGTGGCAGCCTCCCTGGGCATACATGTACTGCAGCCCGATAATGGCGGTGACTGGCACAAGATGCTTGAGAACCTCATCACACAGTGCTATGATCAAGAAGGACACCGGAAAGGTTGCTGTTCGTGTGAGGTGGAACTCAAAGAGGCTAAATGGGATAGCGATGCCCAGAAGGCTAAGAAAGGAACAACTCACAATGTTCGTAAAATGACATTCACAGCTAGTGAGATCAATTCCGCTATCGCAGATTTCAGACAGGAAATCGAGAATTGTATGGATATCTGCTCCCTCAAAAATGTGGTACCTACTCATGACGAATTGAAGAAGATGGTCAATTCTTGTGGACAGGCTTTGCCACAAGTCGTACCTGGTCAACATGACCGGCACGTCATACCGCATTAAGGAAACAAAATAATTGAACGACAACAAACAATGAACAACAAACTTTTCGTATCTTTCCTCTATAGAAGGAGAACAAATTGCCCCGCAAATGCCTTAAAATGGGCAAAAGGTGTGGCACAGGCGCATAGTTCCTTAACGCGACCTTGATGCCAAAGCCGGGATGATAAAAATTGGTACTTTCC
>ONKD01000026.1 GCA_900318345.1 uncultured Prevotellaceae bacterium | reverse complement strand
TGATAACCCACAGTTTTGTAGCCGTGAGAGTGGCTGGCCTTTTGAGCATAGGGCAAGGTATTCACCCAATCGTGCGGAATGCGCACATCTTGCCATGTGGAGTCGTTAAACTTGATGGAATATGGGCCCTCGTTGTGTATTGAGTTAGCCTTAGTCAAATAGTTGAAATACTCAGTGCCGCAGCCATAGTCCTTTGCCGGGTCGGCAGCGTTGCCCAGAGAGAATTTCCACCCCTCGTCTAATCGTATGGCCTCACGCACATTTTGCGCACAGACAGACAGCATTGTACAAAGCATCCAACACAGAATGGTGAGCCTCATCCCCACATGATTACCGTTGATATTTTTCATATTTCCTGACTTTGAAGATAATTCGTTAGTCTTAAGCGATGTTGTCCCCGTCATCATTTGGCCACACTTTAGCCAAAATTTGCGCAAGCTGGATGCAATGATGTTTACTTCAATTGCAGAGGCGCAGCCAAATTTATCCAAATTGCAGGCAATGGAATTCCTGTGAAAGATTTTAAAACAACGTTTTTAAAAAATATCACAAGAAACACATGTGCCTAAAGGGCCTCTGCAAATATAACTATAATCTCACAATTATAAACACTTTAACCACAATTTATTGTTAAAAAAGTTAGAGTCGGATTTTCTGACTTATGGGGTTACACATTTTAGCACGAGAATCCGGGAATGATATGCGATAAGAAGTTGACATCATTAATTGTTTTTTGGGGTGTGAATAGTATCCCAATTAAATGGAATGAGCCCGGCACAATACCGAGCTCATTACCATAAGGAGTTATAAACGTATTGAACTTGCAACTCTGGGGGTCACTTCATGATGGCTCACCCTCTTCATTCAAGGCCTTTCGAATACTTTACTTGACGTACACTATCTTGTTGCCAATCAAGTAGAGACCCTTAAGGCCCTCGAGGCTAGTGGCCTGACGGCGCACCAGGCGGCCATCGAGGGTGTATACATCCACGGGCTGACCATCCAAGGTAATCTCGTTGATGCCACTGGTGATGTCTATTACAGCCGTTGCCGGGGCAGACTCCTTACCGCCCTCATAGACTGCCGTCACTGCAACAGTATGCTCACCGTTGTTCAAGCCTGTACCAGGCAAATCATAGGACGTTTCAGGTGTGCTGCCTATCAACTCGCCATCGACATAGATGTTGTAGCCTACAGGAGCCGAAGCGCCGCACTCATAGGTGACGTCGTCGAGCATGAGGCCAAAGATGTCTTGTGCCGTGTGGCGGATAGCGAAGTACTTGGTTCCCTCGGGAAGCGTGAAGGTGTACTCGGTCCAGTCGGTAGCATCGAACCATTCCTCTTGGAGCGAGATAAAGCTCTCGATATCGTCAGTGGTGGTCGAATAGAGCACCTCGAAGCTTTCATAGCCGTAGTCGGCCGTAATCACTCGGGCGAAGAAACTGATTTCCTGCTCATTGCCCATCAACTCAGGCGAGATGAGCCAGTGGTCAGTGCCAGGAATGGGGTCACCATCGGAGACACAGGTGGACAGCAGCAACTGGTTGCCACTGTGAGGCTCATAAATCAAACCAACCTCGGCGGGGAATTCCTCATACATGGAATTGAAGACCATCCACGCCATGGGGTCACCCAGGTTGGGAACCTCAAAGCCGGTGAAGTTATAGCACCATAAGCCGTTGCCGTCATAGAGCGACCAGTCACCGAACGCTCCGCTATGCTGTGTGGCAGTGATGCCACCCAGGCTGAACTCGGGGAATGACTCAGCATCTTCAAATTCCTCGGTCACACGCATCACACCATCGGTATTGGGAGCGGTCCATGAGAGTGCGAAATCGTTGGCTGAGATATTCTCGACGCGCAGGTCGGTGGGAGCAGGCACAGCAGGCTCGACAATGGTGATAATGGCCAAAGCCTCATTGTTGGCGGGCTGCTGGTCCATATCATAGATAACGCGAGCCACAATCTCGACATCGCCAGCTTCGTCAAGAACCGAGGTCGGGAAATCAACCGTCTGAGTCCAAGACGTGAAGCAATCCAGCGCCTGGTTGGGGGTCACATCCAGCAGTTGCTTGTCACCTGCCGTTAACAGCACCTCAAAGCCGTTAGCTGCATTCTCGCCCTCGTTGGTCACGATAACTGAAATTGAGGCAGAATTACCAGCCACAACGCTTGCGGGGGCTGTAAGCGATATCGACAGGTCATGCTGATACAGGTCAGTAATGTGGATATTATCCACGAGGAGCACGTCGCCCATGGTTTCCACCTCGCCCGTCCAAGGACTAAACTCGCTGGCGTTCTCATACATGGCCACGAGGCCAATGCAAGCGTAGCGGCCGCCTTGCAGGGCCGTCAAGGGCACCTTCACCTGTGTGAAGTCATCACCCACCGTGATGTTTTGCAGAACGGTGAACTCGCCGCCGTCAACGCTACCGACAACTGCCATCGAACTGATGTCGGGACTGGCCACGTCAAAGATGAGGGTCGGGTTGGCGAGTCCCTCCAGGTCGAGTTTGCCCGAGTTGAAGAATACCAGGCCTTCAGCCAGGGTGAGCAGTGCCATCGACGAGCCATCATCGTCACTGGATTGAGGCGAAATCATGATGATGCCGTTGGTATCCCAGAGGTAATGCAGTTCATCATTGGTAAAGCCCTCGACAAGGGGCAACTCATAGGGGGCACCCACCAGCAGGCCTGCCGTTGAACTCTGGCCTTCATACTCGGCGTTGGCCTCGTTGCGGGACTCAACAATCCAATACTCGAATCGCTGTTCACCCTCGTCGGTGTCGAAGGGCACGTCGTAGGCGTCGGCGTCGGTGAGTGTGGCGAGCAACTCGTTCTTCATGATGTCATAGCCAATCATTCCCTCCTCGAGATAGGTGCTCCAGACGAGATAGTTGACCGTGGCGGGATTCACAGGGCCACCGTTCTCGCCGGTGTTGCCCACCTTGTCCCAGTTCAGCGCCACGATGTCGTCACCGTCGGCAGCCGTGAAGTTCTGGACAGGACTCGGGATATCGGGACCGACAAAGAGGGTCACCTTTTCACTCTTCAAGCCCTTGCCCGACTCGTTGTAGGCGACGGCCTGGTAGGTGTGGTCGCCCGCTACGTCAGGTTCGTCAACATAGGTGACGGTCGCGCCGGGAGTGACGTCCTCAATGCAGCCGACGACGGTGCCGTCGCGCATGATGTCGATGCGGGTCAAGTTATCGGTCAAGGGGTCACCGTTGATGGCAAAGCTGGGAGCCGTCAGTGTTACCTCGGCACGCAGGGCGGCCTGCTCATCGGCGACAACGTCGATGGCAGGTGCGGCGGGAGCCGTGGGCTCGGCGCCAAAGTCAATGCTGATGTACTTCACCATGAGGCGATAGGCGTCGGCGTGGCTGATGGCATGGATGGCTAGGTAATACTTGCCAGCCTCATTCACCGAGAACATGCCCTCGAATTCCTCGCCCGTGTCTTCGTAGGAGGTGACATAGGTGGGCAGGATGACCGTGGTGGTCATAGCCTCGGCCGTGGGCTCGCTGCCCAGCAGCACCTCAAATTGCTCATCAATACCGGCATTATAGGCATTGACAACCACCGCGTAGTTCCTGTGTGCCTCCAACTGGATGGGTAGGGTGACAAGGTAGTCATCGGCGTCGTTTTCCACGCTGTAATTGTAGTTGGTGTGGTAGGTGTCATCCCAGTTCCATGTGCTGCCGTCCTCATTGGCATCAATCACTGTGAAGAGGTCGAAGGACTCGGGTTGGGTCAGATCAGCGCTATAGGGAACGTTGAGCGTGACAACAAGTTTCACGGCCACAACCTCGCTCTTGTCGCCGGCGCCCTTCTCGTTATAAGCCACAGCGTAATACTTGTGAGTGCCCACGGTCAGGTCGTCGCCATTGTCAACCCAGGTCAAGGCCGCACCGGGAGCAACGTTCTCGAAGGTGTGGATTACCTGACCGTCGCGCACGAGTTCAACCTTGTCCAGATTGCCAGTTAGGGGCTCACCGTTGCGTTTCACCTCAGGAGCGGTAAAGTTGATGGTCACCTCGAGCTGCTCCTCGGTCTGGACAGCAGTCAAGTCGGTAGGAGCAGCAGGTGCCTCCAACTCATAGAGGTCAACCATCACATTGTCCACAAAGAGCTTGTTCATGTCAGCGAGTGAGATAGCGTGGAAACCGATCTAATAGGTTCCCGTCTCGCTCACGGTGATCGTAGCCTCCAACTGCTGGGGCTCTTCCCATAGCACGTCGGTAGGCTCAACGGCCTGGATGGTCATCGCCGCGGGGGTGGCATCGTTGCCGATCATCACCTCGATGCGCTCGTCATAGCCCTTGTTCCAGGTGTCGAACGTCAGGTTGTACTGCTTACCGGCCTCGAAGTGGAAAGCGGGCGAAATCAGCCAGTCGTCGGCATCATTAGACGCATTGTAGGAGTAGCGTGCAAACCAGTTGTCGTCGCTGTTGTAGGCAAAATCCCAGGTGGATTCGTCATCGTTGGCATCGATGATCATGAATGCCTCCTGCTCCTCCACTGTCTGGAAGGTGTTCAGGTAGGGATAGTCCTCGATGGGCATGCCATAGCCATCGCGCACAACTCCTGCACGTTGTGGAACACCCTGTCTTTTCAGACCGGGCTTCACGGCAGATTGATGAGCATTTTTCTTGATGGCTGTTTCCTTTTTGTCCTTTACTTTGGACACAGCAGCGGCTTCTTGAGCCTTGGTCTTCACGACGGCATCCCGCTTCTTGTCGGCAGGTGTCGTCTGCACGGTCGCCGCATCGGTCTGAACGGCGCGTGCGTCAACTTTCTTGAAAGGCAGGTTCTTCACCATCCTCAGTCCATCATGAGTGGCTATGGCCTTCTTGGTGGTCAAGTCCACTGACTGTTGAGGTGAAACCTGGGCCCTTGCCTGTGATGGCAACATCAAGAGCATCGCCACAGCAAGCAAAAACAAGGTTTTCCTTCCCATAATGTTGATTTTTGATGATAAAATTTAACTTATTAAAGATTCTTACTTGCAAATTTAGCAAAATATTCTCCATATCACAAAACAATTCAACCAAAAGTCCCTTTACTCCGCTGTTCGATGCCATCAAGCCAGTTAACGGCTATCCCGTGACTGGGGCACAGCGGACGCAAGCTGTTTAAACGTGGTAACGCCGTATTTTTTGCAATGAGCTATATCACGTCCTGGATAGCCTATGCCGCATTGCAAGCGCTCACGACACCACACCAAACGAGCGTGATGATGTCGCCCAGGCTACCATCGCCGCTCTCGTTGACCTCACCTTTACGACTCTTGAAGTACTGTCCGAAAGTCCCAGCAGGATCACGCTAACAATAAGGTACTGGAATTCTATGGTTTAGCTATGAGATTCGGTGACTTTTCCTTGAAATTTCTTAGTTGTAGAACTACAGAAACTGCATACTGGATTATCTTGGTAGGATTTGTATTCTTTTGGAGTGGTTTATGAGTACAAGGTCATGTGCATGCTTGTGATTTCAAATGAAGCATAACAAAAATAAAGCGGCAAATTTTGCTGCTTTATTAACATTGTTGGGGTCGTGAACCAAACCCTTAGTCAAATGACAATTGCACAAGACAAAACTAGAGGGCGAGGCGCAACCCAATATTGTAATTCGTATCCCACAGCTCTTAGTAGTAGCGGACCGACACTCTGCAACCTCCGGCTTGGTAATTGCAGCCGCCACCACGTGTCACACGGCGAGAGCCATCTTCAGTCATCCAACCATCTCCAACATAAATCTTCTGGAGAGCACTGCAGTTCCTGAACATTTCATTCATCTCGGTCACTTTGGAGGTGTTGAAACTGCTCAAGTCAAGACTCGTTATTGTTTTGCAGGAAGAGAACATGCCTGCCTTATAGGCCACTTTATCGGTGTTAAATATTGGGTCTAGTTTTTCTCGGCCATGCGTTTGCCTGCATCAAAGGCCTTTTGCAGGTCCTGCTCCCAATGCTCGTCGCGCCATTGTCGCTTGGCCGGCTCTGAGAACCCAGCTAGTTCAAAGTTGTCATAGTTCTTCACCTGATAGGTATTGTAAGCTACCAGGCGCTCTGGTTTGCCTAAAGCCGCTTCAATGCAGTACTCCATCGAGCCATATCCCTGGCTGTTGTTCCTCTCGGGCTGCCCATTCATGGTCTCTATCAGCACAACCGGCATCTTCTTCGGAGCCGTCATGCTGTAGTCGTTGTAGGAAAGCCACGGGAACGCCAGGCGCTCTAAGAACGTGCGCATCTGTCCCGTGACATCACCAAAGTATATCGGTGAGCCCAACACGAGACCATCTGCCTGAGCGATCGCATCCAACACTGGAGTCAAGGCGTCCTTAAACTTGCACACATTAGTAGCCCTGCCCTTAATCTTACAGGCCATACAAGAGCGGCAGCCCTTGTAGTCGAGATCGTATAAACGTACAATGGTCGCTTCGGCCCCAGCAGAGCGGGCACCCTCGGCGAATTTCTCTAACATGGCGGCGGTATTCATGTTCTTACGCGGTCCGCCATCAATAATCATAATCTTCTTCATATTTCTTTGAGTATCAGTTTCTTCGGCATACACGCCCAACGACGACATGAAAGGTATGGCCGCTAGAGCAGCCACAGCCTTTTTGATGAAATCGCGTCGATTTGTAGCCATATTGACACATTATTCGTTCTCGATGCTACAAATTTACACATTTTTCCACAAATACGTGATAAAATCGGTAACTATTACTGGGGTTCAGGCCGAAGGATTCCGATTACTTTTTTCAATAACCTTATTTTTTATACTAAAAAGTGAGGTGACGCTCGGTTAGCCGAAAAGATAGCGGAAGGCGTCTTCGACCCGAGCGACCTCGACAACGCGGATGGTCCACTGGTCGCGCTTCACGCCCTTGAGGTTGTTCTTGGGGATGATGATCGTGTCAAAGCCCAGTTTCTGGGCCTCGGCCACCCGCTGTTCACAACGCGTGACTTGGCGAATCTCACCCGAGAGTCCCACCTCACCAGCGAAGCACACACCAGCATTGATGGCCATATCCACATTGGAGGACAGGATGGCGCTGATTACCGCCAAATCCAAGCCAGGGTCGTTGACCTTGATGCCGCCCACGATATTGAGGAAGACATCCTTCTGGGCCAGTTTAAATCCCAGGCGTTTCTCAAGCACGGCGAGCAGCATGTTCATGCGCCGTTGATCAAATCCCGTCACCGAGCGCTGAGCAGTGCCATAGGCGGCTGTGCTCGCAAGGGCCTGCACCTCGATGAGGAAAGGCCGCATGCCGTCGATATTCACACCGATGGCGGTGCCCGACAGTTCGCCGTCACGGTCGCTCAGGAGAAGTTCGCTGGGATTGGTCACCTCCCGCAGGCCATCCTCTTTCATCTCATAGATGCCGATTTCGCTCGTGTTGCCAAAGCGGTTCTTGATGGGGCGCAGGATGCGGTACAGGTAGTTGCGGTCGCCCTCAAATTGGATAACGGCATCGACGATGTGCTCCAGCACCTTGGGACCCGCGATGCTGCCCTCCTTGTTGATGTGGCCGATGAGGATGACGGGAGTATAGGTCTCCTTGGCATAGCGCTGGAAGGCGGCGGCACACTCGCGCACCTGGGTCACGCTACCCGGGGCGCTCTCCAACTGCTCGCTAGCGATGGTCTGGATAGAGTCCACAATGATGAGCGCTGGTTGGAACGAGCGGATGCTCGCAAAAATGTTGTCCAGCGAAGTCTCGCACAGCAGGTAACACTCACAGTCCATGTGCCCGCCTGCTATGCGGTCAGCCCTCATGCGCAACTGCTGCGGGCTCTCCTCGCCTGAGACATAAAGCACACGGCGCGAACGGATGCGCAACACATTCTGCAACACGAGCGTCGACTTGCCGATTCCCGGCTCACCACCCAGCAAAACAATACTACCTGGCACGAGCCCCCCTCCCAAGACACGGTTAAGCTCACCGCTGGGCAAGTTGATGCGCGGCTGGTCCTCGGCGTGGATCTCGGAGATTTTGACTGGCTCGGCCGCCTTACGGCTTCTCTCCCCTGCCCCAGCATAGCGCGTGGGCGCCGACTTAGGGGCTTTAGGCTCCTCGATGTAAGTGTTCCACTCGCCACAGGCAGGGCACTTACCCAGCCACTTGGGTGACTCGTTGCCGCAATTCTTGCAGAAAAAGGTGGTCTTGCTGGATGCCATGATGAACTGGTTTTATTGGATTAAAAATGGGTCGATCGTGTTAACGGCGGAAGAACTCGCTGATGGTAATGGCCGCGGCGACGCCCACGTTGAGCGACTCGCTGCCTGCCGTCTTGGCCTTGGGGATGAGGAGACGCTTGTTCACATGCTTGCCAACCTTGGCGCTGATGCCTTGGCCCTCGTTGCCAAAAATCACAAAGCCCGTCTTGCCCAACTCGCTGCGATAGATGTCCTTACCATCAAGGAAGGTGCCATAAATCGGTAGGTCGGGATAGGATTCAAACACCTGTTCCAAGTCGCCGTAATGCACCTTGACGCGGGCGATAGCACCCATGGTAGCCTGCACAACCTTGTGGTTATAGACATCGACTGAGGTCTTGCTGGCAAAGATGTCGCGGATGCCAAACCAATCGGCTAGACGGATAATGGTCCCCAGGTTGCCCGGGTCCTGAATGTTGTCAAGCACGATATTCAAACTCTTGGACACATGGTCACTGTCGATGGTGTCATTCGGCTTCTCATAGACAGCAATCACGTCGCTGGGCGTGTCAAACTGGGAGATGCGAGCCATCTGCTGGCCGTTGGCGAACACGATTTTGTCATAGTGCTCGGCGGTGCCGCACTGTTCATACCACGACCGCTTGGCGATGAGCCAGCGGCAGTTGAAGTGTTGCCACGTGTCGCGCACGCACTTGGTGCCCTCGGCGACAAACAAGCCCTCATCATCACGGTATTTCTTGGCAGCCAGGCTTTTCACAACCTTAAGGATGCCGTTGTTCATATCCATCATAAGGCAGCCTCCCGTTTTACAGCCATCTCGTTGAAGCGCAGCAACAAGGTGCAAAATTCCTCACTGAGCAGTGAAATCACCCGCTGGGCAATCTCGTTGGGGACATCCATCGTGGCCGAAGCAATTGAGCCGGCTATCGCGGCCAGCGTGTCGGCATCAGCAGCCAGAGATACCGCTAGCCTGACCACATCCTCATAGTCCCTACCCTCCATGTAGCATGTGATGGCCTCAGGCACCGTGCGCTGGCAGGTCTCATCAAAGGTATAGTCAGGACGGATTTGCTCAAGCGTGCGGCTGAGGTCATAATTGAACGTCTCGGCGACATACTTGCTTATCTCTTGCTTGGTCTTGCCCTGCCGGGCCAGGAAGATGGCTGCAGCTGTAGCCTGGGCACCCTTGATGCCCTCGGGGTGGTTATGGGTCACCTCGGCCGAAATCTTAGCGAGTTCCAAGGCTTCGTCGAGCGTTTTGGCATAATACCCGACCGGGCTCACGCGCATGGCTGACCCGTTGCCAAAAGAGTCATAGGGCTGAGGGTTGCTTGAAACTATCCATTGGACAAATCGACCTCCGTAACCACGCCACTCATAACGATGGCACAAGTCCTGCATGATGTTGACCAACGTCTCATGGGAGTGCTGCTCGTCTTCAAGCAACCATTGTGCATTGGCCATCGTGAGCACTGTGTCGTCGGTAAAAGTACTCTTGGGCGTAAACAGTTCAAAGCCATATTCACGTGTCGGGTTAAACTCGTAGGCCGATCCAATGACATCACCAGCAATGGCACCAATAATTCCTTTCATAATATTATATTAATATATTGATTGAACAACGTGATTTGACATCACAAATTTACAACTTATTCGCTAATGAGCATGCAGCCTGAAGAAAAATAATTTATCAACAAGCCCAGGGGATGAGGTATTGACCGCCACTCACGGGACTGGTCACAGCGGGTTGGGCGGCAAGCGCCGGACGACGCATACAAGAAAGCGCAGTCACCTCGCGCCAGCCCTGGGTGCAGTTGCGCACGGTGAGCACAGCCATGCCAGCAAAACGGCCGGCCAAGTCTAGCAGCACGCTCTTGACGGCAGCAAGACCACTGAAGTCATTACCCTCGACACTAGCCAAGCGGCGCCCGTTACACACCAGTGTTGCGCAGATCTTATCGCCACAGTTCACGATGTTTGCTTCATTCTTTTCCATTGTCGTTCCTCCTATTGTTTATGTTTGACAATGCAAAAGTATAGAGGCGCAGTGTCACTTCTTGGCACTACAAATCTAAAATGAGTTAAAAACAGTCAAGTCACGTTGTCTTTCCCTAGAAAAACGCAAATCCTTGACTCAACGTCAAGGATTGCTTAACTAATTAACCTTCTAATACCATTAACATAAACCTTAAACTTGGAAATTTCATCCTGTCCTCTCGACAAATCAATTTCCACAATCTTAAAAACTAATACCATGAAAACCACTGCAAATATAAAGCCAATAATTATTTACCACCTAATATTTTGGCAAAAAAATGTCAAAAATTAACACAAATTAGCAAAAACGGCCTAAAAATCGCCGAAATGACATTATTGTAGGCGAAAAAATTACTATTTGAAACCAAAATTTCAGGTATTTATTAAAAAACAGTCCTCAGGGGCAATTATCTCCCTTGAGGACCGGATAGCTCTCTTAAACTTAAAATGAGATTATTCTTGATCGTCCTCCTTGACTTCAGAACCAGAACTAAAGGCGTTCCAGCCCTGGGCACGGATTTCAATTTCCTGATTATCGCGAGTCACCATGTAGGCGCCCAAGTCAGCATTAGTGACATGCCCGATTAGGCGCGCTGTTTTCATGCGGGCCACCTTCTCGTGGTCGGCCAGCGGGACGGTGAACAGGAGCTCATAATCCTCGCCACCATTCATGGCGGCAGTGACCAGGTTCATGTTCAGTTCCTCGGCCATGAGGGCAGTCTGGTAGTCGATGGGAATGCGATCCTCATACACGCGGCAGCCCACGCTGGAGTCCTTGCATATGTGCAGCAGTTCGCTCGACAGGCCATCGCTCACGTCCATCATCGCCGTTGGCTTAATGCCCAGTTCTCGCAGCTCGGCGATGACGTCGCGGCGCGCCTCGGGCTTGAGTTGACGCTCAATAATATACTCCTTACCGGCAAAATCGGGCTCGAAATCCTCGTTTTTCATGCCCGCGCTCACGCGGCGCTCACGCTCCAGCAGCTGCAGTCCCATGTAGGCCGCGCCTAGATTACCACTGACGCAAATCAAGTCGGTATCCTTAGCCCCGGTGCGGTAAACGATATCATCGCTAGCGGCCTCGCCCAGGCAAGTCACACTGATGATCAGCCCAGTGACCGACGCACTCGTATCGCCACCCACGAGATCGACGCCATAGTGCTCGCAGGCAATGCGCATGCCCTCATAGAGCTGCTCTATGTGCTCCAGGGTAAAGCGCTTGCTGATGCCCAACGACACCGTCACCTGGCGCGGCGTGCCATTCATGGCATAGACATCGCTCAGGTTCACCACAATGGCCTTGTAACCCAAGTGCATCAACGGCACATAGGTCAAGTCAAAGTGGATGCCCTCGAGCAGCAGGTCGGTGGTGACCAGCGTCTCGCGGTCCTTACCATAGTTGATGACAGCACAGTCATCCCCCACCCCGCGGCGGGTGGAATCGTTGCGCACAGGGAATGAGCGGGTGAGATGATCAATCAAGCCAAACTCGCCCAGAGTAGAAATCTCGGTTTCCTTCATCGTTACAGATCCTCGACACGGTTAATGATTTCCTCTACCAGCATGGCCATGATGGGCTGAGCAGCGGCGGCGGCCTTCTGGACCTCCTCGTGAGAAACTCGCTCAACAACGCCCTCAACGCCCAGGTCGGTGATGACCGAGATGCCAAACACCTCCATGTCACCATGGCGGGCCACGATGACCTCGGGCACGGTGCTCATGCCCACGGCATCGCCACCAATGCGCCAAAAATAGCGGTACTCAGACGGCGTCTCAAACGTGGGGCCTTGTGTACCCACATAGACGCCTTCCATCAAGCGGACATTTTTCTCGGCTGCAATGTCGCGCGCCATCTGAATCAAGCGTTTGCTGTAGGCCTCACCCATGGCGGGGAAACGTGGTCCCAGCTCATTGATGTTCTTGCCGTGGAGCGGATGCTCGGGGAAGAGGTTGATGTGGTCGGTGATGAGCATCAAGTCGCCCACCTTGAAGTTGGGGTTCATGCCGCCCGAAGCATTGGAGACAAACACCGTCTTGATGCCGATGGCTTTCATCACGCGGATGGGAAAGGTCACCTCCTTCATCGAGTAGCCCTCGTAATAGTGGAAGCGGCCCTGCATCGCCATGACATATTTCTTGCCCAGGGTGCCAAAGATGAGGCATCCCTTGTGTCCCTCGACCGTCGAAACGGGGAAGTTGGGCACCTCATTGTAAGGGATTTCCACCTCGACCTTGATGCGGTTGACCAACGCGCCCAAGCCAGAGCCCAAGATGATAGCCGAGTTGGGCAAGTGGTTGTTGACACGTCGTTTGATAAAATCGCTGGTTTCCTGGATTTTCTCCAGCCAATTGATTTCGTTAGCCATTATGATAATCTTTCTTTTACTTGTTATCGGGTTAGGGAATTAAGCCTGTGACGAACCATCCTGATCGTCAATTCTCTTGACAAGCTCCTCGATGAAGCCAGGGCCTTCCATTTCCAGGAAGCCTACCCTCATGGGGATGTAATAAATGAAATTGCGCATCATGGGAGGATAATACGGGTTATTCATAATGCGCACCGCGTCTTTCTCGGTGGTGATGATGAACTTGCGCTTACCCTCCAGCCCGTTATAGACCTTGAAGATGTCGCTAAAATCGCCACGCGTGAAGAAATGGTGGTCATCATAGTGCATCACCTTCAAGTTGGTCGAGAACTGGCGCAGGTAGCGCACCAGCGGTTTGGGCGTGGCTATGCCAGTGAGACACAAGATGGCGTCATCATCGCGCAACCACTGCAACGAGGTGAGCTGCGGGGACTGCACGGGGAAGACCGGCACTGGGTCGGCATAGCGAATGTTGCTGAAGAACAGGCTCTGTGACGGGAACAGGTCGAGGTTCTTCTTCATCATCCTGATGTCCATTGCCGTGAGGTCGGTGGGACATTTGGTCACCACGACGATGTCACAGCGCAGCAAACGTTCGGCAGGCTCGCGAAGGGTGCCCAGCGGCATGAGTTTGTCCTCATAAGGGGGACGATTGAAGTCCACCAGCACGACATTCACCTTGGGCGTCACATAACGGTGCTGGAAGCCGTCATCCAGCAAGATAAGGTTGATGTCAGGGTCGATGCGCAGCAGCTCGCGGATGCCCTTGCGGCGCTTCTCGCACACGGCGAGAGTAATCAGCCCGCCATACTTGCGGTAGATCTGATAGGGCTCATCACCGATGTCACGCGGCGTCATGTTGTTGCTCGCGAGGATAAATCCCTTGGTCTTGCGTTTATAGCCTCGACTGAGCACAGCCACGTGATAGCGCCGGTAGAGCGCCTCGACGATGTACTCGACATGTGGTGTCTTTCCGGTCCCGCCCACGGTGATGTTACCCACCGAGACCACGGGCACGTCAAACTCCTCTTGGGGCAACAGGCCCATGTTGAATGCCGTGTTGCGCAACCACACGCCAGCGCCATATCCCCATGAGAACGGCGTCAGCAGTGCGTCCAAGATAGACTTGCGTTGATCTTTATTCAGCAATTTTGAAAGGTCCATGTTTAGATGATTGACTTTAGACCTTTTGACAATTTAAAGTTGATTAAAATTGGATTTCCTGGTCGGGCATGAGACACAGCACCTGGTCACGGCCCAGGATGCGCATGAGCTGCTGGTGCCACTCATAGAGCATGCCCATCTCGCCCTTCAGTTGAGACTCATAGCGGGTGACCATATACTTATCGAGCATCGCCTGGAACTTGTCCTTCATTTCGGGATAGTTCTGGGTGCTGTAATCGTCGCCCAACTTAGCCTTCTTGGCAACCCATTTCACAGCCTCGGCTATGCCTCCAAACTCATCGACCAGACCGATCTGCTTGGCGGTAATACCATCCCACACACGGCCCTCGGCAATCTTCTTGATGGAGTCTTGGGAGACGTGACGGCCAGCAGCGCAACGCTTAGTGAAGAGGTCATAACCCTCGTTGACCATATTCTGCAGCGCAGCCAACTGGGCAGGGCTCATTTTCTTGCCTATAGCGCCCATATCGGCATTCTCGTTGGTCTTGACTGATTCCATGTTTACACCCAACTTGTTCTCAAATAAGCCCTGGAATGAAGTGATCAAGCCAAAGATACCAATCGAGCCAGTGATGGTCGTGCGCTCGGCAAAGATGCGCTCGGCACCACTGGAGATATAGTAACCACCCGATGCAGCATAGTCACCCATCGACACGGCAACAGGCTTACCGGCAGCCTTGAAGTCCTCGACGGCTTTCCAGATCTGCTCACTGCCAAAGGCGCTACCGCCAGGAGAGTTCACCCTGAGCACCATGCCCTTGACATTATCATCCTCGATCAGGTCGTGGATGGTTTCGCACAGTTTCTTGCTGTCGATGCCTTCCTCGGGAGATAACATGCTGGCGGCGCCATCAATCTCGCCCACGGCATAGACCACAGCGATATGGTCACCAAATGCCGGAGCCTCAATGTCACTGGCCAGGTCATCGGGGGTAACATAATTGAGGTCTTCGCCCTTGTCCACCTTGGTGCGGGCACGCAGGATTTTCTCCATTTCCTCAAAGTAAACCAACTTGTCGACCAGTTTTTCCTGGACAAAGCGCTGAGGAGTGAAGCAGAACATCACGCTGTCGCACAAGGTGTTCAATGCCGCGCTAGCCAACTTGCGGTCGGCAGCGATGCTGTCGCGCATATCATTCCAGATAGCGCCCAGATAGTGCTCTTGCTGCAGACGATTGGCATCGCTCATCGATTCAAGTATATAGGGCTCAACAGCGCTCTTGAAAGAACCCACGCGAACCACTTGGGCCTCTAGACCGAGTTTTTCGTACAATTTCTTTAAATAAGGCGTTACCGATGCCATACCGTGGAGGTCAATCGCGCCAACGGGGTTCAAGTAGATGCTGTCGGCAACACTGGCCAGATAATAGTCTGACTGATTGATGCCCTCGTGGCCGTAGGCGGCAATCCATTTACCGCTCTTCTTGAACTGCTTGAGCGCGTGACGAACGGCCTGTAATGTTGCAGGAGCAGCAGCCACACCGTTGCACTCGATATAAATTCCATCCACCTTATCATTGTCGGCGGCATTCTCGATTGCACTCAGCATGGTATTCAAGCCGATGCTCGAGGGCAGGCCATCGCCCTGCATGAGCGACATCATGCTGAAGTCCCCAACACCACTTCGCTCGTCGATCGTGGTGCCCAAATCGAGTTTGAGGATAGAGTGTTTAGAAACACTGACAGCCTTCTTGCTGCCACCCATGGCTCCCATCATGCCGATGCTCATCATCATCGCAGCAAACATGAAGAACAGGAACGCCAGAAAAGCTCCGACAAACGAGCCACACACGATAAGGATAAATTTCTTCATCATAACGGTATAGTAATTTATGTATTAATAATCTAATTGATTTACTCTCAACTTGTTGCCACACAATGGTCGCAAGATTCCGCCATTGCGTTTCACTCCAACTTACAAAGGTAACTCATTTTCCCGTACAAACAATCAAATTCCCCGAAAAATAATTCTTAAATCAGCATTTATCATGGTAGAAATAATAGCCACCGCATCGTCAAAAGGCAAACACAAGGATCACGGGCGTATTTCTATAATTCACTGGTTTTCAATAGTCATTACTATATCCGTTTTATAAACAAGGGTGGTGCGGAACTGTTAAAAGCATGAAAACGTCCTTACTGCACAAAGGTATAATTAGCACAAATGTAGTGAGAACCTCGCGGACATGCATGCATGTGAAGAGAAAATCGATGGATAATGTTTGAATATAAACTACGAATTGGGCGAATTAAACTAATTTGGCTAATGGGGCCTATAGGGCTCATAGGAGATATAGGAGATATAGGAGCAAAGTGGCCAAATAGGGCTCATAGGGCCAATTGGCGGAAGGTCGGGATGGATGGGGAGGGTTATTCCTCGGGGAGGCTGCGGCTGGCCCAGACAGCGAGGGCAAGGCTGGCGAGCAGGCTGAGAACGGCAAGCCAGGGGAAGGCTCCGGGGGCAGGAAGGCCCAGATGGTCCCCGAAATCCTCGGCCACGATGCCCTTGTTAGCCATATAACTGAAGAACACCACTGTGCTGTTGTTCAAGGTGTGAGCGATAATGGGCACCCACAGGCTGCGGGTCCACACGAGCAGATAGCCCAGCCATGCACCTAGCACCATGCGTGGAATGAACCCAAAGAACTGCATGTGGAACGCGCTGAAGACGATGGCCGTGATCCACACCACGGCGTGAGTGTTCAGGCGGCTGTCCTGCATCGTGCGCTGCATTGCGCCACGAAACAGCATCTCCTCGCTCAAGCCAGCCATGATACCAATCACAAACACTGAACTGAGAAACTGCCACAGGGTGTTGATGTCGAGCAACTGCTCGGTGGCATCGGCAGCGCTGTCCTCCATGGTTCGCATCGCCTGCTCGAGGCCGCTCATCCACGACGGCAACGTGACCGACTGGTTGAAATCCACCAGCCAGTTCATGGCGGGAAGGGAAACGAGATAGAATGCCAGCACAACGAGGATGGCCTTGAGGCCGGGAGCGCGATCCAGGCACATCACGTGCAGCGGGCGGCGGTAAAAGATGGCCATGGCCAGGATGGCCGGGACGATAAAGGCAAAGACGTCCTGCACCGTGAGCATCGCGAGCATGCCCAGGTTCACGACCAGGATTCCCAGCACCGAGGCGGCGATGAGACCTGCAAACATTATACATAGCAGCAGCAAGAGCCTTGTGGCCAGCTTGAGATTAGTCTTGCGTTCCATAATCATCGATCATCAAAAATATTTATTGGGCAAAATTAAACAATCTTGGCAAAAACACGTCTAATAAACAAAAATTAATCTCTAAAATTTTCAATCAAGATGAGAAAGATATTTCTGATATTAGGGGCAATGATGGCATTAAGTCCCATTGCGCTAGCACAGGACGTCAATCAATCCGAGATCGCGCAAAACGATGACGAGGTGAATCTACAGATCATCTCCCCTGCTGAACCCATTAAAGAGTCGAAGGAGGAAATCAAGAAGCGTGAGAAGCTATTGCGCGAGCACGCCAACGAAATGGCCTATGCCAAAGCAGCCAACTCGATGAAACGCGGCTACTTTGTCCTGACCGCCGACTGGGTGGAAATTGGTCACGTGGGCTACCGCCACTACGACATCAGCCCCAATTCAAACTTTGTGCTTTTCCAGGGCGAGGACGGCATCATCCAGTATGCTGTCAACAACGGTCACCCGGGTACCAACGGCATTGGCGGCTGGACCGGCAAGGGCACCATCCGCCGGAAGACTATCAGGGAGAAAGACAATGGCGACGTGATTATGCAGTACCAACTGGTTAGCGGCAAAGTCAACGCCGATGTGTTTATCACCCTGTTCCACAACAGCAACCGTGCCGAGGCGCAGATTAAAGGCAGTTATGACATCACGATGTATGGAGAAATTCTCCCCTATCGTGACAAAGATCATCGATAAGAATAGACAGAAGAATTAGAAATATTTATGGTTAATTGGAAATTCCTAATGTAAATTGAAAAACATGCCTTGCGCCCCGCGAGTCCCCATCCGCGGGGTGCATTGTTTTTGGATATTAGCGCCCAGGGGAAGGAACCGTATCAAAACTGATGCAAACGAGGCAAAATTTTCTGCTCGAAGATGTCGCGCCTGACGATGCGGTAATGAGGGTTGTAGGCCTCGCGATATTCCGGGGAATGGCTCAACGCATATCGGCCCAGATTCAGCACACTGTCAATCAATTGTTTGTCTTGCTCATATTGCTTCAAGTCAAGCCTCATGCCATCAATCTCGTCGACGATGAGATGCCACTGCTCAGCCCACTGGTTAACAGTTGGGCGGCAAGGCGAATTGGCACTAGCGATAAAGGCATTGAGCAACTCGTCGCTGCTAATGAGTCCCTCATGAACGGCGCGCAGGCTCACCCGCACATAGCAGCCGCCAGTGCCACATGGTTCATAGAGCCATGGGAGCAGGTGCTCGGCACTTGTCGATGACAGTTCTTGCTCCAGATAACCACGCGCGCTAGCAGTATCGGCCACCAGGTGCTCGGCTCCCATATAATCCTGAAAACAAGACTTGTACACATCGAGCAACCGAGCCTCGGGATAGGTGTGAAGCAAGCCAGACACAAACGTCTGGACCTCTTGTCCCCACCCCATCAGTCCAACGGTAGCCATAATCAATGCGGTTAATAGCTTTTTCATTGATACTTAAAAGAATAAGGTCATATCATTTCCAGGAACTGGTCCTCGTTGATGATGTCAATGCCTAGTTTACGGGCTTTCTCTAGCTTGGCTGGACCCATGTTCTCGCCAGCAAGGATAAAACTGGTGGCACTCGAGATGCTGCTCACGTTCTTGCCGCCATTCTGCTCGATCATCGCCTTGTATTCTTCGCGAGAATGCTTGGCAAACACGCCGCTGATGACCACTTTCTTGCCCGCGAGTTTATCGGTTTGGCCAGCGGTCTCCTGCTCGGTGAGCGCCATTTGCAGGCCAGCGGCACGCAGTCGCTCGACGATGGCGCGATTGCGCTCCTCGGCAAAAAAATCGACAATCGACTGGGCAATCTTTGGCCCGATCTCAGGAATTGCCGCCAACTGCTCGGCGGGCAGCGACATCAAGGTGTCGATGTCGCGTGTGTGCCGTGCCAGCACCTTGCCTGTTGTCTCGCCCACAAAGGGGATGGACAAGGCGAAAATCACCCTTGAATAAGGCACCCGGAGGCTGTTTTCAATGCCTCGCAGGATGCGCTGGGCGCTTTTCTCCTGAAAACGGTCGAGTGCGACAAGTTTCTCCTGGGTGAGGTCATACAGGTCGGCCACATCGTGCACCAATCCGCTCTTGTTGAGGATAACCGCCACTTCCTCGCCGATGCCGTCAATATCCATCGCATGACGGCCCACAAAGTGCTCAATGCGACCACAAATCTGGGGTCCGCAGCCCCATTTGTTGGGACACACCCACGCGGCCTCGCCCTCAATGCGCTCGAGGGGCGTGCCGCACGATGGGCAATGGGTGACAAAAGCAACGGGGGCACTTTCAAGCTGACGGCGCTTCAAGTCAACACCCACGATTTTAGGGATAATCTCTCCGCCTTTCTCGACATAGAGCCAGTCGTGGTCATGGATGTCGAGTTGCGCGATGATGTCGGCATTGTGCAGTGAGGCACGCTTGACGATAGTGCCACTCAGCAGCACGGGATCAAGGTTGGCGACAGGGGTGATGACACCCGTGCGTCCCACCTCAAACGACACAAACTGCAACTTGGTGCACTCGCGCTCGGGGGCAAACTTATAGGCGATGGCCCAGCGTGGCGACTTGGCTGTGGCGCCCAGGTTGAGCTGCTGGCGCAGGGAATTGATCTTGAACACCAGTCCATCGGTAGCGACAGGCAGAGTCTTGCGCTCCACATCCCAGTGGGCAATGAAGTCGTTGACGGCATCGATGCTGGGTAAGATGGTCATGACACCAGTCTTGAAGCCCCAGCGCTTGAGCGCCATGATGCTCTCATAATGGGTCTCGAACGGCAGGTTGTCGCCCAGGAGGAAATAGAACACAGCATCCAATCCACGTCGAGCGACCTCGGCGCTGTTCTGGAGCTTGAGGGTGCCTGCAGCTGCATTTCGGGGATTGGCAAACAGCGGTTCCTCGTTAAACTGACGCTCCTGGTTGAGTTTCTCAAAACTCTTCCAGGGGAGTACAATCTCGCCGCGCACCTCAAACTTATCGGGCAGGTCATCCACGCCCGTAATCTCGAGCGGAACCGACTTGATGGTGATGACATTGGCAGTCACGTCATCGCCCTGAACGCCGTCGCCACGCGTCACGGCACGCACCAGCCGACCGTGCTCATAGGTGACCGAAATCGAGGTGCCGTCATATTTCATCTCGCCCACGATCTCGCTGGCCTCGCCGCCCAGGCCCTCTTGGGCGCGACGCAGGAAGTCCTGCACCTCATCGATGCTGTAACTGTTGGACAACGACATCATGGGGCGCTCATGGCGCACTTGGGTGAACCCCTTGCTGATATCACTGCCCACGCGCTGGGTGGGTGATAATGGATCCTGATACTGTGGATAGGCCTGCTCCAAGTCTTGCAACTCACGCAACAGGGCATCAAACTCCTGGTCGCTCACCATGGGAGCGTTCAACACATAATAGTTGTGGTTGTGGCGGTTGATGATTTCCCGCAACTCCTTGATTCGTTGTTCAAATAGATCCATGTCCTAGGGTTCAAATTGTTTTTTTGAAGCGCTAAATTAGTGAATTTTTCCAAGAAACATTCTTCTTTATTTGATTTTTTGTTATTTTTGCCGATGAAATACTCAATGACTAGCCAATATATAGTATATATGAGAAAACTGATTAAAAGCCTAGTGGCACTTGCTGCTGTAACCGTGCTCACGCTGATGTCCACGGGGTGCCTGCGGCAAGATTACCTGATGTTTGAGGACGGCGACTTTGACGGGGTCGAATTCTCGGATTATGACCTCATGCAGAATGCCGAACTCGATATGGACGATGCGGACAGAGATTAACGCCCTGTTCATGACAGCTAAAAATTGTTTTGGAGCCACTTTAAAAAAGATTAAAAGGGCATAGCTTTTAAGTAATAACCACTTAGGCTTTACTGTTTTGGTCAATTTGTCCATTTTTGCAGTTTTTTTTACGTTTTCTTAAGAATTATTTTTGTATATTTGCAGCCAATTATATAGTGAGGTCGCCTTGCACAATCAATGTCAACGGCAGCCATAGAAATAGAACATACATTTATGAATTTGTTACAGAGCAAGTTAGCGCGTTATCAAGAGCCGCAGAAAGCCAAAGCTGCCGGCATTTATCCTTATTTTCGCGCCATCTCTAGCGAACAGGACACCGAGGTCATCATGAATGGCAAGAAAGTGCTCATGTTTGGTTCCAATTGCTACTCTGGTTTGGTCAATGATGAGCGCATCAAGCAAGCCGCCATCGAGGCCACCAAGAAATATGGCACCGGCTGCGCCGGTTCACCGTTCCTCAACGGTACCCTTGACCTCCACAAGGAGTTGGAGCGCAAGCTCGCCGAGTATGAGGGTAAAGAGGATGCGATGATCTACAGCACCGGGTTTGGTGTGAACCTGGGTGTTATCTCGACCCTCACAGGTCGCGACGACTATATCCTGTGGGACGAGCAGGACCACGCCTCGATCATCGAGGGACGCCGCTTGTCGTTTTCCACATCTTTAAAATATAAGCACAACGACATGGCCTCGCTCGAGGCACAGCTCAAGAAGTGTGAGCCCGACCGCGTGAAGCTCATTGTCACCGATGGTGTCTTCTCGATGGAAGGTGACGTGTGCAAGCTGCCCGACATCGTTGACCTGGCCCACAAGTATAACGCTAACGTCATGGTTGATGAGGCACACGGCATCGGCGTGTTTGGCGAGGGCGGTCGCGGCGTGTGCGACCACTTTGGCCTGCGCGACGAGGTGGACCTTATCATGGGCACATTCTCCAAGTCATTTGCATCGCTTGGAGGATTCATCGCTACCGACAAGATCATCACTAACTACCTGCGCCATCACTCGCGCAGTTACATCTTCACAGCCAGCATCACGCCGGCCTCGACAGCAGCAGCGATGAAGGCCATCGACATCCTCATTGCCGAGCCCGAGCGCCAAGAGCACCTGTGGAGCATCACCCACGAGGCCTTGCAGGGATTCCGTGACATGGGTTGCGAGATCGGTCACACCGAGACGCCCATCATCCCCCTGTTCATCCGCGACAACAACAAGACCTTTGCCATCACGCGCGACCTGCTCAACGAGGGCATCTTTGTCAACCCCGTTGTCTCGCCAGCCGTGGCTCCCAACGACACGCTCATCCGCTTCAGCCTCATGGCCACCCACACCCACGAGCAGGTGTCGATCGCACTGGAAAAGATCCAAAAGGTCTTCCGTGCCTATGGCCTCGTGCCCTGAAGCAACCGAGCTTAACCCGAACACAGATAACTGTACAGATGAAGCCATGCCCCACCCTTGCGGCATGGCCTCATCCTTTATATTTAGGGCTTTTCCCGGCATTATCCCATGATTTTTTGCCACAGAATCAAAAAAAAACGCAAAAATACTTGTCTGATGAAAATGTATTAGTAATTTCGCAACATCAAAACCTATAAACCAAATTGCAATGATTTATAAATTTGTCATCGTATCGGACGAAGCCGATAACTTCAAGCTACAAATCGCAATCGACTCCACAGCCACATTTATGGACTTGCGCAACGTCATACTGGACTCGGCAGGATACAGCAAGGAGCAGATGGACTCATTCTACATCTGTGACGATGAGTGGAACAAGGAGAAAGAAGTCACTTGCATGGATATGGGATCCGACACCGACGAGGACATCTGGATCATGGACGATACACAGCTCGACGAGTTGCTTGACGAGGAAGGACAGCGCATGAAGTTCGTCTTTGACTACATGACCGAGCGCTTCTTCAAGGTCAAGCTCAAGGAGGTCATCCCCGGCAAGACCATCCATGACCCCCTGTGCGAGAGCAAGATTGGCAACCCGCCCGCCGAGAACGTGGACATCACCGAGTTCATCTCTATCCCCAAGATTCCCGACGCCAGCAACATCGAGGCCATCGACAAGAGTGAGTTCTATGGCGACGAGGAATATGACGAAGATGAGATCTCAGACTTCGAGGAGATGGACGGTCTCGACAACGACAATTACAAATTCTGACAAGACTGACAACATCACCCATCAAGTCGTGCCAGCATTCCATGGCACGGCTTTCTTTTAGAAAAAAGTCGAATATTTTGTTGGATTAACAAAAAACCACTACTTTTGTTGCCGTAAAACAGACAATAAGCACGATGAAGAAATCACTTTTAATGGCAGGACTGCTTGCAGTGTCTATGATGTCGTGTATCAATGACAACAAGCCAAGCCAAGAGGAACAAGTGGAGCCAGCCGAGATCGAGCAGGTGACCGACTCCCTGCAAGAGGTTACTGGTGTGGCCATTGACGGCGCCATGAACAGCGTTTACCTCAAGGTGGGCGAAGACACCATCGAGTTCAGCTATCCTGACCTTGACAGCGAGCACAGGGCATCATGGTCGATCAACGACACGCTCACGGTGCGCTACTATGAGACAGCCGACGGCGACAGCGTCACCGACGTCATCAACGGCTCTATCTCATAACAACGAGCACTCATAAGCCGCCCCACGAGACGGCACGACATAACACAAAGATGCGGTAGTAGCTCAGTTGGTAGAGCATCAGCTTCCCAAGCTGAGGGCCGCGGGTCCGAGTCCCGTCTACCGCTCAAACAAAGTAATACGCTAACAATCAAGGATTTAAACCCTTGAATGTTGGCGTATTTTGCGTAAAAAAGCTGACAACGACCATAAAAAAAAAGGACAAATTGGCACAATTTCACCCAATTTCTCCCGATTTCGCATCAAAAAGCTTGCACATTAGCTTGCACATTTTACGAAATGTGCAAACAAAAGCGAGATTGAAGAAGGGAAAAATGCAGCCAATAAAGACCGAGTATTTATTATGGCTAAAACTAGTTTTTTTCATGACACCCGGAGGACGAAACCAGGTCTTCCATCAGTTTTGAAAGTGGCAATCTGCCAGAATCGCAAAACTGCCTACATTTCACTTCCTGTGAAAGTGTTGCCCAAACAATGGGATTCAAAGAAGTGTATGGTGGTAAAGCACCCGAATCAGCAGGTGCTGAACCTCCATATCAAGGGAGCCATGCAGGTAGTTGAACGCACATTGTTCATTCTTGGGGATGAAGGACGTCTGCCTTTAATGACAGCCATAGAAATCAGGGATGAGATAGAAAGAAAACTCAACCCAGTGAAGGCTGAAAAGAAGCAAGAAGTCGAGAAACGAAAAACCTTGTTCGTTACTCGCTTCAAGATGTTTGCAGACAGTAAGAAACCCAGCACAAGAGGGCTTTACATGCACACGTTGTCCCGCATGAGGGCATTTGCTGGAGACAAGCTGGATCGCCTTACCTTTGAGGACATCACGAAGGAATGGCTCACATCGTTCGAGAACTTCCTTGCTCAGACTGCACGCAAGAACTCTCGCAACATCCACTTGCGGAACATTCGTGCGGTCTTCAATGAAGCAATAGACGATGAAATCACGTCCTTCTATCCCTTCCGTCGTTTCAAAATTCGCCCTGTGGCTACGCCAAAACGGAACTTGAAAGTGGAGGAACTGCGCACCTTGATGACCTTCCCAATGGAAGACTACGCAGTGCAGTACCGCGATATGTTCATCTTGATGTTCATGCTTTTGGGTATCAATATGGTGGATTTGTGCAACCTCAAGGAGATTGAGGACGGGCGCATCAACTACTATCGCGCTAAGACAGGTCGTCTGTACTCCATCAAGGTAGAGCCTGAGGCTCTGGAAATCATCGAGCGTTACAGTGGTCAGAACTGGTTGCTGAACATCTTGGAACGCTACGAGGATTACCGCGACTACACGCATAGGATGAACCTCAGTTTGAAGAAGATAGGTCCGATGAAGCGTGTGGGACGTGGCGGCAAGAAGGTTTACCAGCCGCTGTTCCCCAAGATCTCGACCTATTGGGCACGTCACTCCTGGGCAACTATTGCCGCAAGCCTCGATATTCCCAAGGAGACCATTGCTCATGCGTTGGGTCATAGTGCTAACTCTGTGACTGACATCTACATAGAGTTCGACCAACGCAAGGTGGACGTCGCCAACCGCAAGGTATTGGACTGGGTGCTATACGGCAAGAAGTAGGCGTTGAATGGGGTTGGAAAGCCACACCATCCCCCATGTGAGGTGTATCTATAAGTGTATCTATAAATGTAACGAATAATTCAACGAATAATATATAGATAAATATATTGCTTGGGGTATTTGGAGGTATATAGGAAAGTGGATTGATTGTTGTATTGTAGAGTGTATGGGCATCCGTGCCTCGCGAAAAAATAATGGCATTTTCGGGCTTTTTCTCGAAAATGCCATTTTTGACTTGAAATTGGGAGTATTACATTGTGTATCGGTTATGGGTACACTATTTTGAAAAAGTTGCCTTTGATTAGGTGGGACATGCCGTCTTCGGTGAAGGTGGCGGTCAGTTTCTCGCAGAGGTAGCGTTTGCCGTCGATGTGGAAGACGGAGCGGACATTGGGGATTTTGTCAGCAAGGAAGGAGAAGGTGTATTTCTTCTTCTGGTCGACGGGATAGAAGGTGTCGCGCTCAACGCCTTGGCCGTAGGCGGCATTGTTGATGCGCAGCGAACAGGTCTTGCCGCTATTGATGCGATTCCAGGTGACCGAGAGCACGCCCGAGTTGCTGTTGGGAGTCGGGGCGTAATAGGAGTAATCGAGGTCGAAGGTGTCCGTCCAGGGATGCGGGTGTCGGGGCGAGAACATCATGTAACTGCCCCACCAGAAGGCGACAAAGAGTTTGTCGAAGACGGCTCCGCTCTTCTCCCGCTTCCCGGCGCTGACCGTGGGCA
>ONKD01000030.1 GCA_900318345.1 uncultured Prevotellaceae bacterium | reverse complement strand
GGACCATTCAGAGAATTGATGTACACACGCGCCTTGCGCTCAAGCGACAACAATTCAGCCTCAGTCCTGCCCGTGCCAAAACTCTTGATCACACGATAACAGCCACGGCTTTTGTCAACAACCTGGACACTAGTCGTGCCGGATTTATTGGGTTTCCTGCGAATAAACATGGTGCAAATTTAGCACGGGACACCCAATTCTACAAATCATCGTTTGTAATCTGCTGAAATTCAGAACATCAAAAATCGCTCAAAAAAGTGTGACGAAAACAGGAAAACCAATCACACGAGTAACAAACTCTAACATTGCCGATTCCCCGCGCGCCTGCAACTCGGCGTCAGCGTCAACTTCGTCAACTAAACAGCTGTTTGATCCCACGCGAAGGCGCAAAGGTTTTATTCACATGTAATTACCATTAATTAAACATTAATTATATGATCAATTCACGACAATTCATGTGAAAAGATTTTCTTTTAATTTCCCGTGCGACAGCACGGTTATTTGTATGTGTCAGCCATCAGAGAGAATCTGAATTATCATTTGTTTTTAACTTTTGCCGCAGATGCCAATTCCAGTTTTGAGGAAAAACTGGGTCGCGTTTCAACGAAAAACAAATATAATTTGCATTTTGTAGCCGCACTTGCACTAATTTTGTGTACCTTTGCCAGCCGAGAGACAAACTTCATATCATTAACACAATAAATCAAGCAACAAGAGTAAATTATGCCTAAATTATCAGAACGCAGCATGAAGATGCCGGCATCGCCCATCAGGAAGCTGGCTCCGTTTGCAGCCGAAGCTAAGAAACGCGGTATCAAAGTGTATCACCTGAACATCGGCCAGCCCGACATCCACACCCCTGAGGAAGGTTTGGAAGCAATCAAGCACGTGGACCGCAAGGTGCTGGAATACTCGCCCTCACAGGGCATCCCCAGCTATGTGGAGAAGCTGGTAGGTTACTACAAGCGCTATAACATCGACCTGAGTGTTGACGACATCATCGTGACCTGTGGTGGCAGTGAGGCCGTACAGATGGCCTTCATGGTATGCCTGAACCCTGGTGACGAAGTCATCATCCCCGAGCCCGCCTATGCCAACTACATGGGCTTTGCCTGTGAGACCGGCGCCGTAGTACGCACCATCACCACCCACATCGAGGACGGCTTTGCCCTGCCTCCCGTGGAGGAGTTTGAGAAGGTCATCAACGAGCGCACCCGCGCCATTATGATCTGCAACCCGAACAACCCGACCGGTACACTTTACAGCCGCGAGGAGCTCATGCGCCTGCGTGACCTGGTGAAGAAATATGACCTGTTCCTGTTTGCCGACGAGGTTTACCGCGAGTTCATCTACAGCGACGCGCCCTACACCAGCGCGATGCACCTCGAGGGCATCGAGAACAACGTGATCATGATCGACAGCGTGTCAAAGCGTTACAGCGAGTGCGGTATCCGCATCGGTGCCTTCATCACCCGCAACAAGGAAGTGCGCGCTGCTGCCATGAAGCTAGCTCAAGCCCGTCTGAGTCCTCCCCTGCTGGGCCAAATTGTAGCCGAGGCTTCGCTCGACGCTCCCCAGGCCTACCACAAGGGTGTGTATGACGAGTACATCGCTCGCCGCAACTGCCTGGTCGAGGGATTGAACAAGATTCCCGGCGTCTTCTGCCCGATGCCTATGGGTGCTTTCTACACCGTGAGCAAGCTGCCCGTGAAGGACATCGACGACTTCTGCCGCTGGTGCTTGGAAGAGTTCAACTACGAGGGCGAGACCGTGATGATGGCTCCTGCCAGCGGTTTCTATGCCACTCCCGGCCTGGGTAAGGATGAGGTGCGCATGGCCTATGTGCTCAAGATCGAAGACCTGAAGCGCGCCCTGGTAGTGCTCGAGAAAGCCCTCGAGGCCTACAATGCCCGCTAAACACATATTGGGCTAATTGGTGTGTCGAGCCGCTACATAGATCGGCCTGCGGCCGAGAAATCAAACAAAATTATTAATAAAATTTTTAAACAAAATTTGTTTTAATTTCTCGAGCGAAGCTCGATTAATGTTTCAAGCGAAGGTTTTGACATAGCAACACTCTATTGTCCATAATGATTTACAGCTATACCGCCAGCTCTCGTTAATGGGGCTGGTGGTATTTTATGGGATGTGCTTGCCAAATCCGGTTATTTGTCGTAATTTTGCTGATGGAATTGTATGGAGAATGACACCGGACATATCAACAACGGCGAACAACGGCTGGTAACCGTTGTCATCCCCATTTATACCTTGTCGTTGAACGACATTGAGTTGGTTGCCCTGCGGCAATGCTTCAGCGTGCTAGGCCACCACGACATCGCTATCGTGAAGCCTAAGAGCCTTGACATTTCCCCCTTCAAGCGACTGGTCGACGAGAACGCTTCGTTCCGCGTCGAGGAGTTTGATGATGACTACTTTGCGGGCCGCGAGGGCTACAATCGCCTGATGCTCTCTACCGACCTGTATGAGCGCTTCATTGACTCGCGGTATATTTTCATTCATCAGACCGACGTATATGTTTTCACCGACGATTTAGAGCGGTGGTGCCAACGGGGTTATGACTACATTGGCGCGCCCTGGCTACCGGCCGTGGGCGACGTGAGCGGGTGGAACCTGCCACAACGCGCCGTGTACATGGCGCGGCGGGCCCTGGGCAAATTCAAGTCGCCCTATCATGGCATCAACTTGAAGTATCTTGTGGGTAACGGGGGCTGCTCGTTGCGTCACACCAAACACTTCCTGGCCGCAGCGACCAAGTTGGCCGATGCCTTTGCCCAGGCTGCCAGCGACGCCAGCAACCATGAGAACTTTGAGGACGTGGTGTGGTCGGTGCGCGTGAATCACCTTAGCCCCGGCACACTGGCCATTGCCCCATGCCATGAAGCGGTATTCTTCTCGGTGGAATCCCATCCCAGCATGGCAATGCGGCTAACGGGCAATCAATTACCGATGGCGACTCATGCCTTTGCAAGGCGGCGCAACCGCGGCTTTTGGAAACAATACATCAAGGAATTGGTTTAATCTATCATTAACAATTAATTATGGCAAGACGACAACAGCCCGCACGGCGGGGACAGATGATACTTTACCTGGCATTGCTCGCCATGGTTGTGGCATGCATGGTGGCGCTGAGCCTGTGTGACCGGCCGAAGGTGTCATCTGAGGATCGGCCAAGCAGCGGCGACACGCTGGACATTGCCATCGAGTATTCGCCAGTGACCTATTACACCTATGATGACACGCTGGGTGGCTACAACTATGACCTGCTGCGCATGATGAGCGTCAAGGCAGGCTGCCCCATGAAGTTCCATCCCGTGGTAACGCTCGAGAAAGCGCTGGGAGGTCTCGAGAATGGACGCTATGACGTGGTCGTGGCCCAGTTTCCCATGACGGCTGGCGACACGTCGCGCTTTGCCTTTACCGAGCCCATCTACATCGACCAACAGGTACTCGTCCAGCGGCGCAGCAGCCATGCCATACACTCACAACTCGACCTGGCGGGCGACACCGTGTGGGTGGTCAAGGGCTCGCCCATGGTGCAGCGCATCGCGAGCCTGAGCCGCGAGATTGGCGACACCATCTATGTCCACGTTGATGAACTCTACGGCCCCGAGCAACTGATGATGATGGTCGCCGATGGCGAGATACGTTATGCCGTCGTGAACCGTTCCATTGCCCGTGCCATGGCCTCGCGCCTGCCCAATCTGGACCGCTCGGTCGCCATCAGCCTGTCACAGTTCCAGTCGTGGATGGTCGCCAAGGAACGCCCGGGCCTGTGTGACAGCCTCAACAAGTGGCACCAACAAATCAAACTTGACACAACGGCTTATTTAGACCTGCAAAGGCGTTATTTTGGAGGCACATTTCCTACTTTGGCACGATAATTTGATAATCGATGAATTTATGGCCTGCCAATCAAGGCGTTAGATATGTAGAGAGTGTACCATAATTGCAATGACGCTACATATATCGGCCTATGGCCGAGAAATTTAAACAAATCCCGAAACTTGGCGGCATCTCAGCCATTGAAGTAAACTTCATGGCCTTCGATTTGCTCAAGTTTTCCCGCCCGAAGGGCGGTTATAATTCCCGCAGATCAATTATGACACACCTTCTTGTGTTTTCAAGCCGTGATCCATTAGATTGTCGTGGGTTGAGAGCCGCAAGATTTTGCGGCTCTACAAAGTCACGTGGGGAGAGACTTGATGAATGTCAGGGAATTGTAAACGTCGGTTGGCACGATAATTGCAGTGTTTAAGTACATTTTACCCTTATCACGCCACAATAATAACGTCAACAAAAACACCAAGCAGTATGAGAATCAGGAAAAAACAACCATCAGCGACCAAAGACTTTGAGCAGTTTCTCAAAGCCTATAACTGTACCTATCAGGTTGACAAAGACGAGAATGCGACAACCTACAAGTTTGAGTTCCAGGCGGCACAATTTGTCGCTACCATCCGAAGCCAGAATGACTGTGTAGAAATCACATTTCCCTGCATGTCGGTGACCTCCATCGACTATATTAACCTAGTGAGGTCCAAATGCAACGAACGCAACAACAGCAACATCCTGTTCAAGTTCTCCTATTCGATCGACCACGAGGAGAACCGCCTGAATGTACACATGTCCTTCTTCAACAACAGCGTCAATCCCGAATTGATTGCCCACGAGTTGGGTGCCGCCTTCCACTTCCAGCGTGAGTGGCAGCGTGACCTTGACAATGCCATCGATGCGAGCAATGACACCAGCAATTACGATATGGAGAGCGACCTGTACAAGTTCCAGCGCGAGATGTACCTGATCAGACGCATGGAAATGAACCATCAACTCGGTCATCGGACCACCCAGATTGCCAGCGGCACCGGTCCCCTGCCCTTGTGGCAGGCCCTAGAGACGGTCGCTCCACTGCCAGCTGCCCATCTGCTGTTCATGACGGTGAACACCATCGATGGCCAGCAGCAGATCAAGGACGAGGAGGAAATGCGCAAGTTTGACCTGCGCCGTGTGCTTGTCGAGGGCACGGGCAAGCAGGCTAGGCTCAAGCGGGACTATGCCCTGCTCGACCTGCACTACACCCAGGGCGAGGACAAGCAACCGCTCATGACCACCATCGCCCTTACTGCCGAGGGTCAAGACGACCAGTCTATCTACACGCGCGTGACCATCACCCATCCCGCCCACAACATCAGCCGTCGCAATGCGCTGAGCAATGAGAACCGGCAACCGCACAGTGTGACCATGCTCATCGCGCTTGACCGCAGCGATGACCAGCAGCGTCAGCAAGAGTTTGAGTACATGTGGAGTGACGCGCAACTCAAAGCCCGCAACAAGGAAGATGACAGCCTGAATCACTTCCAGAAGATGCTGTGCCAGGTCAGCAAGGCCGACGAGGCCTACAACCTGTACTGGGGCCAACACATGTTCAACAACGGACGCTACTACGAGGCCATCCTCTACTTGGAGAACCTGTTCAACTCCTATCGCGAGGACTTCTTTGAGATGAACGCCGACCGCAGGCACATGTTCATTGAGGTGGCCTATAAGCTGGGTTTCTGCTACAACGAGTTGGGCTTGTACAAGCAGGCTTTCTATTACCTTGACCTGATGGCCAGTGACGGCAACATCCGCCACACCATGGAGCTGGTCAACGCCCTGGCTAACAGCAAGGACATGCGCCTGTTCAGTTACACCGAGGGGGTCATGGAAGAGGTGAAGCGCAACTTTGACAATGACAATGAGTTGCCCGAGAACATCAAGGACTTCATCAATTTCATCAGGCGCCGCCGCGGCTATGCCTTCATCGACTTTAACGAACTCGATAAGGCCGAGAAAATCTTCACCGCCATGCTTGACGAGGAAGATAACGCCAACTATGCCATCAACGGGCTCGCCACCATCAAGAAACTGAGGGAACAACGAGACAAAGGCACCTCACCCCAAGAGCCTGAGGCCGACAAGTAAAATATAGCTGACCCAATAGGTCATTATCACAGAGTGGCATCCCTCTAGTTACTGGGGATGCCACTCCTTATTGTATCTTAAAGAGGGTGTCATCATTATGACTTGGTTAAGTGACCGTGCTATCGCACGGGAAATTAAAACAAATTATTTAAAAAATTAGATAAAAATTTTAATACAAAACTTGTTTTAATTTTCCACCCAAAGGGCGGTTATTATTCCAGCAGTTGAATTATGACACAGCCTCTTGTTATTCAACCAAATCGATTGACTTGATCAAGTCAGCACTAGTCAACTAGGCTCCCTTGGCATTGCCGCTCAGGAGCATGTCGATAAGGGCTGCCACATCAGCTATGTTTACAACGCCATCATCGTCCACGTCGGCATTAGCGGGAACAGTGCCGCCACTCAGCAGAATGTCAATTAAAGTGGCCACATCGGCGATGTTCACAACACCATCACCATCCACGTCACCAGGCATGGGCACATCGATTCTTGCCCAGGTGCTTCCAGTCCATCGTAGGCAAACCCAGTTCTTTCTTTTGGCGGTTAACACTTGTGCGTCAGTTATAACGTTGCCCTCGTCGACATTGTCCAGGACAGCAATTTCGCCTGGGATGCTTCCTGGGACTGTTGGCAGGCTGTTCACTAAGTTGGTCATATTATTGCCGCTGATGTGGTTCTGCCAGATAGAGAGATTGTTCAGTGAGGTGCAGCCCGACAAGTCAAGTGAACTTAAATTGTTCATGTTAATCCAAGCGCTCTCTAATGCCGGGCAGTTATATAAATAGACTGAGGACAGTTGAGAATTGCCAGAACAGCGCAACGTAGTCAAATTCGGGTTACCCGAAACCCTGACAAAAGATAAATTTGGCTTGTAATTGAGTGTCAACGTGGAAATCTTGTTGTTGCGGCAGTACAACTTCTCAAGATTGGTCATCGAGTTCACAGCACTCAAATCGGTTATAGCGCAGTCCTCACAATCCAGATAAGTGATGGCGGTACAGTCTCCCAGACCAGTAATCTCCGCCAAATTGTAGTTGTAATAACAATCCAGCCTCTCAAGCGCCGTACATCCTGTCACATTGAGCGTGGTCAAATTGTCATTATAGCAATAGATGTATTTCAGTGAGGTGCAGTTGTGGCAGTCAAGCCTGGTCAAGTTGGGCTTGCCAGTTATAGTCAAACCAGTCAGTGCAGTACTATAGCAGTAAACAGTCTGCAACTTTGAGCAGTTTGACACGTTGAGTGAGGTAAGTGATGAATTGGGCGCACAGTCCAGATAAGTCAGCTCGATATTACTGTTCAGGTTAAGCGAGGTAAACGAGTTGTTCCAACACCGCAATTCCTTTAATGCGGTGAAGTACTCGATACCCTTCATGTTGGAGATGCCCTTGTTGGACACGTTGAGGGACGTCATATTGGCGACGTCTCCATTGGTTATGTATCCTTTAGGATAAAGCGAGGTTATATAGTCGCGGAAGTTATGGTCAGGGAAGTTAGCCAAGTTCAACACTGTCCCGTCAAATCCTTCTATATGATTGAATTCGCCCCAATATGCATGCGAGTTATAAGCGCTTAGAGACGTTCTAGGCACACGGACGACGGCATCATCTAAATACATACCACCGCCGGCGTAGAGGTTGAATGTCATATCATAAATCGTCGGAGGTGTCGATGCCAAGCAGTTAATCGTTTGGAGGTTATCACATTCAATGAAAGCAAATTCTTCAATTAGACTTACTGAGCTACCAATAGTGACACTCGTCAAATACCAACAACCGTAGAAAGCTTGATATCCAATGTGGGTGACGGTGGCTGGAATGACCACGCTAGTGACACCAGTAAAGGCAAAAGCATTATAATCAATACCAGTCACCGTATAGGTTGTACCGTTGTAAGTTACTGTACTTGGAATAAGAATCTCACCATTGTAGTTGGCTCCTGGAGCGGCTTCCTCTTGACCCTCTGAACGACAAACGTCAACAGTTGAAGAACTGGTTTTAACATATACCAGTCCATTAACAACAAAATCATAGAACTGGGTTGTATAAATTCTACTGAAATTCTTCCAATAAGTAGCTTGATTATAAGCATTATAAGCCCAAGGGGTCGGCACATAAAGCGTAGCATTGTTATAATGGCTACTCATGAATGTATGGCTCTGGATTGTTGGTGGAGTAATTGCTTGGCTAGTAATTTTAGTCAATTTAGTGCAACCCTTGAAAGCAGAATCACCAATGGCGGTCACCTTCTCTGGAATTGTCACTGAGGTTAATTCTGAACATCCTTGGAAAAGACCGTTACCCATTGACGTCACACCGCTACCAATGTTCACACTCGCTAATTTGGTACAATTATAGAACACGAAATTACCAAGGGTTTTAACGCTGTTAGGGATGGTCACACTTGTAAGCTCATAGCATCTATTAAATGCACTATAATCTATAGCTGTTACAGAATTAGGAATGGAAACACTTTTTAAATAATAGCAGAAACCAAATGCCCAATTGCCGATCTTTGTGATATTACTGGGAATTGTAACACTTGTCAATGCACTTAATCCAAATCCATCAGATGGAATTTCTGTGATTCCTGTACCGATAGTTAAACTGGACATACTCTCACAGGCATAAAAACAACCAGAGCTCAAAGAAGTCACAGAATTAGGTATAGTGACTCTAGTCATGGATTTACACCCATAAAAAGCATTTGTACCAATGGACTTTAAGCTGCTGGGGAAGGTAACATTACCAAGTTTGGTTTGATAATAAAAAGCAAAATCACCAATCTTAGTAATTGTACTTGGCAATGAAACGCCTGTGACAGTTCCGTCAACATAAATATTGGCAGAACGGAATGCATTACTACCAATAGCGGTCACGGAATAAGTCGTGCCACCATAGGTTACGCTACTTAGAATGCTCACATAGCCACTATATGTTCCAAAGTTGCCATCCCTGTAGGTTACCTCAACGGTTTTGCTGGATGAACTAGTGATGTTGTAATAGATGCCATCTTTGTAGAAGTCATAGGCGCTGGCAGTTATTGCCGTTCCCGCTAGCAAGAGCAGCAAAAGCAATGTTTTAAGATAAAGATAATGAGGTTTCATAAGGATAATGGTTTTGGTGCCTCCTGCGTCCCTCGAATTTGGCGTTAAAGTATCAGTAGTTCAAAAGCGCAGGGACTTAGTTTGTCCTCCGCGGGACAACGCGCTCTCTTCTCGTTAATAGTACAATTGCCCGCTGCTAAAGGATTGCCCCTTATGCGGCGCGCAACAAAGATAGTATAAAGAAATAAAAAAAACAAAAAATACTATCTATTCTTCAAAAATAAATAGTATTTATAGTATTTTTATTCTAGTTTGGTTTTCTTGTGAAGGGCGGTGCCAAAATAGCGCGGGATGGGTGTCTCAAACTCCATTGGCTCGCCTGTAACCGGATGGTAGAACGCCAACCTGAAGGCATGCAGACACATGCGTGTGCCTGGATCGTCCTGGTGCCCGTACTTGCCGTCGCCCACCACGGGATGCCCGATGTCGGCCATGTGGACACGGATTTGGTTCTTGCGCCCGGTGAGCAGGTGCAAGAAGAGCAATGAGCGTTCTGGGCCGGGCTCGATCAGTTCCCACTCGGTCGAGGCAAACTTGCCGCCATCGTCAACGGGGCTGCTCACGACCACCATGCGCTCGGTGTCATGCAACCAACTCTCGACCTTGCCTTGGGGCTGTTCCATTACGCCCTCGACCACAGCGACATAGCGGCGGTCGATGATGGTGCTGTGCCAGTCGGCGGTCATCTGCTGCTGCACATCCACGCTCTTGGCATAGACCATGAGACCCGAGGTGCGCGCATCCAAGCGGTGTACCACATGGGCTGTGCAACGCTGGCGCGTCTCGGTAAAATGTCGGTCGAGCAGGGTCTTCATGTTGAGGCTACCGGCGCCCACAGGCATCGACAGCACGCCCTGTTGCTTATCCACCACAACAATCCAGCGGTCCTCATAGACGATGCGGTAGTTGGGGTTGTTGGCCGACGATGGACGCGCATGGCGACGAATGCTCACCACGCAGCCCTCATCGAGCGGGTAATCCACATGGGTCCTCACCTGACCATCAACAGTGACCCCGCCATGGCTTAAGATGGATTTGGCCTTGTTGCGGCTGATGCCGTCCAGACAATTCATGACAAAATTGAGCAGTTTGTCGGGCTGCTTGACCTCACGCACGATGGCCTTGTCATCGTTGCGGGGCACGCGGTGGTTATGCTGTCGTCCCATTTGAAATTTAATGGATGATTAGTCAAATATGTGGCGCAGACGGGAGAAAATGCGGCTCTTGTCGCTGTCGCTGGGCTTGACATGCTCACCGCCCTGCAAGGTGGTAATGGCCTCCTTCTCCTTGTCGTTGAGTTTCTCGGGCATATACACCATGACGTTGATGAGCAGGTCACCAGTGCCATAGCGCTCAGGCGAGGGCAATCCCTTGCCGCGCAGGCGCAGGATGCTACCGGGCTGGGTACCGGGCTTGATGGTCACTCGGGCCTTGCCGTCCACAGTGGGCACTTCCACCTTGCCGCCGAGCACCGCCGTGGGGATATCGAGCATGAGGTTGTAGATGAGGTCGTTGCCGTCGCGGGTGAGTTGGGCATCGCGCACCTCCTCAATAACGACGAGCAAATCACCAGGCACACCGCCACCAGCAGCATCGTTGCCCTGACGACCCATGCGCAGCGTCATGCCATCGGACACGCCAGCGGGAATGCTGATGCTCACGACCTCTTCCTTGCGCACGAGGCCCTTACCGCCGCAATGGGGGCAAGTCTCCTTGATGCGCTTGCCACTGCCGCCACAGGTGTGGCACACGCTCTGGGACTGCATCGTGCCGAACATGGTGCGCTGCATGCGGGTTTCCACACCAGTACCACCGCAAGTGGGGCAGGTCTCGAGTGCCGTGCCGTTCTTGGCTCCCGTGCCGTGGCATTGGTCGCATGACTTCATGCGCGGGATGCGCAGCTTTTTCTCAGCTCCCTTGGCAATCTCGGACAAGGTCATCTTGACGCGCACACGCAAGTCGGTACCGCGCTTCACGCGCTGTGCCTGGCTTGCGCCTCCACCTCCACCGAAAAAGTCACCAAAGCCGCCAAAACCGCCAAAGCCGCCAAACAGGTCGCCGAATTGCCTAAGGATGTCGTCCATCGACATGCCGCCACCATAACCGCCGCCACCCATCTGCTCACCAGCAAAACCAAACTGGTCATAGCGGGCGCGCTTATCGGGGTCGCTGAGCACGTTATAGGCCTCGGCAGCCTCCTTAAATTTCTCCTCGGCAGCTTTTTTCTCGGCATCGCTCTTGCCCTGCTGCTTATCGGGGTGGTACTGGATAGCCAGTTTGCGGTAAGCCTTCTTCAGGTCATCGGCAGTGGCGTTCTTGTCCACGCCTAATACCTCATAATAATCTCTTTTTTGAGCCATTGTTATAGTAAAATCTCTCTATTCTCTAATCACTAATCTCTCATCAGCGCAAAAGCGCGCTTTATCAGCTGCCGACAACCACCTTGGCGTGGCGCAGCACCTTGTCGTTGATCATGTAGCCCTTGATGGTCGTGTCGATGACCTTGCCCTTCATCGAGGGATCAGGGGCAGGGAATGTGGTCACGGCCTCATGGATATCGGTATCAAAGTCCTTACCCGTGGAATCGATGGCCAACACGTGCTGACTCTCAAGGTATTTCACAAATTTATTGTAGATAAGATCCACGCCCTCCTTGAGGCTGTCAAGGTCACCACCCTTGTTGATGGCATCCATGGCGCGCTCCAAATCGTCAATCACAGGCAAGAGGTCACGCATGGCACGCTCGGCTCCGTTCTTGATGAGTTCAGCCTTCTCGTTGAGAGTGCGCTTGCGGAAGTTGTCAAAGTCAGCCATGAGGAACAAGTATTCTTTTTTCTCATGTTCGAGTTGCGCTTTGAGCTCCTCAATCTTCTTTTGGGGATCTAAATCAGCCTCTTCTTCCTTTACCGGCTTCTGGGCCTGTTCCTGGACATTCTCCTCCTCAAGGATTTCTTCCTGCTTAGCCTTTGCCTCGTCGTTTTGATTTTTTTTATTTTTCTTTGACATATCGTTGTTGAGTTATTATTCCATATTACTAGACGAAAAACTACAAAAACCGCTCCAAGGCAGTTCCCATCGGCGCAAAATAAGTTCAATGGCGCAAATTCACGTCGAGTGTCTCCATCACGCTAGAGCCCGAGGACAAAGGTGGCGCAATCGGTAAAAGTGTCAGCCGCCTGTTCTGCCAGTTTGTCATTATTAAAAATTCCAAAAACCGTAGAGCCTGATCCAGACATCGCCGCATATTGCGCTCCCGCATCGAGCAGCGCGGCCTTGATGAGCCACAACTGAGGCAATGCGGCAAACACACTGGGCTCAAAATCGTTGACCAGTAAACCATCCCAGGTCTCGATGGGGCGGCAGATGATGTCATGAAGTGACAGGTCGGGCACCTGAGGAACAACGCGGCTATAGGCCGTTCGGGTATCCACACCAACGGGTGGCTTGACCAGCAGCAGGGTCTTGCCCTTGAGGTCCACGTCGATGGGCGACAACTGGTCGCCGATGCCTGTTGCCAACATGGGGCGATTATAAATGAAGAACGCACAATCGGCTCCCAGGGTGGCAGCCATCGCGGCCAATTCAACATCGGGGACATGGAGCTCACACAGCTGGTTAAGCATCATCAGTGTGTGGGCAGCGTCACTCGACCCGCCTCCCAAACCGGCACCGTCAGGGATGTGCTTGTAAAGGTAAATCGCCATCGGGGGGATGTCATATCGCTCTTGCAGGAGCCTGTAGGCCCGCATCACCAGATTTTTCTCAGCAGGGCAATCGACTGCGTTGCCATAGCAAGTGAGGGACACTTCCCCATCCCGTGCGGGCACAATCTCCAGCACATCGGTCAATGGGATGGGATAGAACACGGTCTCAATGTTATGATAGCCGTCGTGACGGCGTTCCACAATATTCAGACCCAGGTTGATTTTAGCGTTAGGAAAGGTAATCATTAACTTGGATTATAAGATTGGGCTAATCAGGCGCACGACTGATTCCAGCGCTTTTTGAATGAGTGGACGCTGTTTCCACTTGCCCATACTCAAGCGGGTGCACTCCTTCATGTCGTTGTTGAAGATCTCAGTCATGTGAGCGTTGAACTCCTTGCTGTAGATCATCATGTTGAACTCGAAATTGTGTTCAAAACTGCGGAAATCAAAGTTGGTCGAACCCGTCGTGACAAACTCGTCATCGACGATGACCACCTTGGCGTGCAGCACTGTAGGCTCATAGTAATAAATCTTGATGCCCGAGAGCAGGCACTCCTTGATATAAGAACCCGTCGCCAGACGCAGCATCGTCGAGTCGAGCACACGGGGTATCATCAGCCGCACGTCAACACCAGCCAGGGCCGCACTCTGCAACGCCTTGAGCAGCGCATCGCTTGGCAGAAAATAAGGGGTCTGGATATAGACACGGCGCTTGGCCAGCGTGATGGCCTTGAAGAACACAAATGAAATGTTGTGCCATCGATTGGTGGGGCCACTCCTCATCATCTGCAAAACCTGGCCGCTTGCTTGATTGGGCACAGGCTGACTCACGCGGCCTGTCTCCTCGATGAGCAACTTGCGCGTGGTGAAATTCCAGTCAATGGCAAACGAATACTGCAAAGCCGCCACAGCGTCACCTGTCACGCGCAGATGGGTGTCTCGCCACGGTGTTGCCCAATTCCTGTCACCGATGACATATCGGTCGGCAATATTCATGCCGCCCATATAGCCCACCTCATCATCAATGATGACTATCTTGCGGTGGTTGCGCCAATTGATGCGGAAGGCCACATTGGTGAATGACAATTCCAGGAAGGGGTGAATCTCGATACCCGCAGCACGCATCTGCTTCAACGCCTTGGAACTCACATAGAACGATCCCACATAGTCATAGAGCACACGCACCTTCACACCTTGACGGGCCTTTTGAATGAGCAGATCGATAAGTTCACTGCCCACATGGTCTTTCTCGATGATGAAATACTGCACATGGATGTAACGGCGCGCATTCTCAATGTCGCGTTTCAAGGCATCAAACTTGGCCTGACCACTAGTAAAGGTTTGAATGTCATTGCCAATAAAGGTGTGGGACTCGGTTAATTTATTGACCAGTGAGATGATTTGCCGTGAGTTTTCACTCAAGCAGCTTTCCTGCTCGGGATGGGATGTGAAACTGGTCAAGCGGCGCAAATCGCGCAAATCAGACCTTGAAATCAGCTTCATACCCTTCAGGCTACGGCCAAAAATCAGGTAGATCACCAAGCCCAAGATGGGCAAGAGCACCAGCACCAGTACCCAAGCGATAGACTTTACCGGATTGCGGTTCTCGCCCAGCACCACGCCTATCACAGCAAGCACCATGACAAAATACAGCACCATGATGATGTTGTAGACCAACCCGGCGTATGGAAACAATTCGGCGAGAAGCATTTTCCCGGTTATTTGATTTTTAAACAATAATGGACGTGACACGGTCACGCCCACCTTTTCTCATCTACTAAACACAAGGAAGCACCACGCTTAACGGTTAGCGCACGACCACCTTGCGAGACCACTGGTTGCTACATCTAACGATATAGAATCCCTTGGGGAAATCCACCGATACGCGTTGGTCGGCACTCACGCGTACCACCTTGACGAGCTGGCCAGTGATGGAATAGACATTGAACGCGGCATCGCTGTTGCCAGCGACAAAGACGATACGCCCCTCGGCACCCAGCGCAGCAGGACCGGTCGTAGCGGTCTCGACACGCTGAGGCAAGAAGTTGTCGGGCATCGGGAGGGCTTGAACGCCACCCATTGCCAACAAGCATATCGCTATGTATAATACACGTTTCATCTTGCGCCTTATTCCATTTCAATCTGCAAAATTATTACTTTTCCAGAAAATAACCAAAAAATTTCTCACTTTTTTTCATTTAGACCATCCTAACGGCCAAAAGTTAAATCCACAATGAACTTTTAACAAGAATTAATGACCTGGAGGCTCAATCGTAACCTATCAGCCGTTTGACCACATAATAAAACAGGAAAGAGCCCCCACTGATAAGAGGGCTCTTTCCAAATATATTTTGCGATGTGTTAACAGATTACCACTCGCCAGTGAGCATGTAATCGATCAATAGTGGAACATCGTCAATATTGAGCACACCATTCTGGTCGCAGTCGGCAGCAACCAAGTCGATTTCGCCATTGCCAGTGAGCATATAATCAATCAGCATGGCAAGATCATCGATGTTGATGATACCACTGCCGTCCACGTCACCACGCATGCTCTCGCCGTTGAGGAGCAGAACTTCCCTGGTGTTACTCCAGTTGCTCTCGGTGCCGTTAACATAGTAACTCTTTACACGGTACAGGTAGGGAGTACCAGCGTTCAAGCCAGTCACGTCATAGAACTTGTCGGGCGTGATACCCTCGATCAGGCGATAAGATGCATCACCGCTCTCGCTTGCATTGAGAGCGAAGGGCTCGGGATCGTCGATCTCGCCACCATAAATCTTGATGCTCTGGATCTCGGGATAGTAACCCGTGGTAAACGTGATAGCCGAATGGTTACCCACCTCAAGCACTACCAGATAAGTGTCCAAATCCTTCACCAGGGTCAACGTCTCGCTTGCCAAGTCGGTCGAAACAGTGAGATCGGTGGTGACACCCCTAGTATAAGCCTTACCCTTGATGATGACGCTCACCTTGTTATAGCCCACCAGGTCACAGTTGGCAGTGATGACGCTGTTGCGACCAGGTGACAGGAAGCCGCCATCCAGGTACAAGTGTGAACCGCTGAAGGTCCAACCCTCGGGCATATAGTTAGCAGCATCCGAAGCGTGGTTAGTAGTCTCGCTGGGCACGCCGCTCCAGTCGGCCTCGCTGAGCAGGCACACGTCGGGTTTCTGTCTAACTTCCAGGCTGTAGCTTACCACATTCTCCTCGGGAGTAGCATCGGTCCAGTCGGCACGGAACGATGTGGCAGTCACGCTAGCTTCATCAACAGGCAGCATAGCGGGGCGATAAAGCTCATAATCACTGCTTCCTGCCAAGCTGATAACGATATCGTCAACGCCAGGAGTGCTGCAAGTCACGGTTGCGTTGTAGTTACCCTCGGCCAGGGGGGCATAGGTAACGACAATCTCCTTAGTAACCCTGCCATCCTCGTCGGGAACAAGCGAGGTCTCGCTGATGCTGAACACACCGGTCTCGTCGTTAAGCGCAATGGTTACGTCGCCTTCCAGGTTGCGGCCGGTGAGGTTGAACTTGGCAGTAGCGGTGTTATTCTTGTAGCACTCCATCGACAACTCGTTCTTGTCGGCTTTGAGTCGCGGAGCCTTGATGGGCGGCTGGATGCCGATTACCATCTGCTGGTACTGGTTGTAGGTCGAGCCACCACCATTGAAGGCGTTGATGGCAAAGTAGTTGTTATAAGAGCCGCTCCAGCCCCAGTTGATGTGGTACTTGTTAGTGTTGCTGTCATAGCCGTCAACATTGAAGGCGTGACCACCGCCAAGCCATCCACCACTGATAGCACAGAACACGATGGGACGACCCTCGCTGAGCTCTTCCTGCATCAAGGCAGCCCACTCGGCATCGGTGTAAAGGGTCTGGCCACCCTGATAAGCGCTGGTCTTCTTCACCATGCGCGTGGTCTCCTCATCATAGCCGAGGAGCTTGAACGCATTGACAATGAGAATGACACTATCGGCATCGACACCGCTACCATCAGCGCCATAGGCCATATGCTCAGCCTGGCCCACATAACGCATCAGCGTTGCCACAGCATTAGCCTGAGCAGTCGTATAACCACTGCCATAAACGTCGAGCATATTGTTCCAGTCAAACATCACTGAGGGCAATGCAGGTACATTAACATAGTTAGTGCTCCAACCAGAGCTCATTTCGCACCTGTAGGCGGGAATCTCGGGGGTGGGGAAATCGGGATATTTCCAATAATGGAACACCATTGCGGCCGAGGTTGCCGGGCAACCGGTCAAGCAACGCGTACCATTGATGACGCATTGATTGTTATAGGGGGCGTCCTGATCCCACATGGCCGTCAATAGCGGAGCCACGCTAGCGGTGCGCAACGAGGGGGCCATCATCGAGGGGGTCTCCACCTGCATGCCCTCATGAGCCTGCAGGTATTCAATCTGATCCTTGTAGGTTCCTAACCAAGCACGCATGTTAGCAGGAATATTGTTCATGTCCAGTGGCCTGTCACCGTAACCCAGAATCTGCTCGGCACGGTCGTCACCCGATACAATCACAAAGCCGTTGTGGGTATTGAACACATAATACACCGCACGGTCAAGCATCTTAGAATTCATTTCGGCATGAGCCAACTTGAGTTCTCCCGAAATGGGTGCCGCTAACTTGCCATCATACAACTTCTGGCTAATAAAACTTTGGGCATGGGATTTTGCTGTCTTCATATCGACAGGTGCAGACCACGCCTGAATAGCCGCAAACAAAACAGCGGCACACAGTAAAAAGCGTTTCATAAAATAATTGATAAACTATTGGTTACTAAGTTGATATTTAAGCTCCAGATTAAAAAAAACGTGAATTTAAACGTCATTGCCGCAGCAACGACGCTTAAAACTGTCGCAAAATTACACTAAAAACCATAGAAACGCAACTTTTCCTACCAAAAATCCAACAAAAATCATGCGATTTACCGCAGGCGCCGCTAAAGCATCATTTTTAGGGTTTGGCATGCCTCAAAAAAAGCCCGGACACCCCGAATGGTGCCCGAGCCTTATCTTGAACAATTAATTAGCCCTTGTCGTCATCAATTGCCGCCACCCAGCAGCATGTCGATGAGATTGGTCACGTCCTTGATGGTCACTTCGTTGTCGCCTGAAACATCGGCACATGTGGTGCAGATGTCATTGTTGGTGCCCAGCAGGTAGTCAATCAAGGCCGTTACATCCTTGATGGTCACGTCACCGTCGTGGTTCACGTCGCCAGGTTGGTAACCATGAGGAGCGGGACCGTTATCAAACAGGGTCACTTCCTCGATGTTACTCCATTCGCTCTGCGTTCCGTCTTTGTAGATGGCCTTCACCTTGTACAGGTAAGTGCCAGCCTCGGCCAGGTTCTCAACAGTGTAGAACTTGTCGGTGATACCTGTGATGAGGCGATAAGTCTCATTACCAGTCTCGGTAGCGCGCAACTGAGGTGCAGTAATCTCGCCAGCATAAATCCTGATAGACTGGATTTCGGGGTAATAGTCGGCAGTGAACTTGATCTGCTCACTCTCGCTGCAGTCGAGCACAACCGTGCGAGTTACAAACGAGACATCAAATCCCACATACTCATTACCAGCACTAGTTGTGATCATCACGCCCGAGTGCTTGAAGTTAGGATTGAAGTCCTTGCCGACAACCACTACTGTCACCTTATTAAATCCGGTCAGGTCAAGGGTGTTGGTAATGATATAATCATCAGTGGGCATGGAAATGCAACCGCCATCGAGATACAGTGCAGTGAGGTCGTATCCCCAACCCTCGGGCAGATAGTTGGCTGCATTCACGTCCACATTAGGCACACTGCCACTCTGGGGCACAGTGCTCCAGTCGGCCTCAGCAATGAGATCACCAGCTGCAGGGCCTTCAGGTTTGGTGCTCACCTCGAGGGTGTAGCTAGTCACATTCTCGTCAATGGTCTGGTCGGTCCAGTCGGCGCGGAATGAGGTCAAGTTGATATAGTTGCTATCAACGGGCTGCATCACGGGAGGATAAGTCACGAGCGGCGGATTGGTTGCCGTACCATTGAGGGTAACAACCACATCGTCGGCGCCAGCGCTGCTCAGTGTAATGGTAGCAGCGTGATTGCCCACAGCCTGGGGAGCATAGGTCACGGTAACAGTGGCGTTGCCAGCATTCTCAAGGCTGATGGCAGTGACATCGGTCGAGAACACGCCATTGGTATCGCTCAATGCCACGGTGATGCCCTCGGTCAAGTTTACGCCAACCACACTGAATGTCGCTGTGGTCGTCTCGCCGGTATAGCACTGCACATTCTGGGTTTGGGGTGATGCCATGATGCGAGGAACAGCAGGACCTGTGGGAGGCTGCATGCCAATGAACATGAGCTGGAAGTATTTATAAATCGAGATACCGTAGCCAAATGCATTAAAGGCATAGTAGCCATTGTTTGACTCGGTCTGGCCAAAGTTCACATGGTAGGTGTCATTGTCAGCATCATAGCCGTCAACATTGAAGGCATGGCCATAGAACTGGTTGCCAGTTGACATAGCTGCACCAGCGCAATACATCAGGGGACGGCCAGCCAACAGCTCGCCCTGCAACGCGGCAATCCACTCCTCATCGCCCACGAGCTCGGTCATCGCTGAATCATAATCATTCTTGAGCATGTAGTAGACACCCGGGTCATAACCAAAGGTCCGAATTGCAATCATCATCTGATCCTCGTCAGCACCACTCACGTCGGTGCCATAGTCCATATACTCGGCCTGGCCAACATAGCGCATCAGGTTGGAGATGGCATCGCGCTCGTCCTCACTCCAGTTATCATTCTTGTAGGAGTCACGCATGTTAGCCCAGTCAAAATCATAAGCGGGCAGAGAATCAACGGCTACACCTCGCTCACCCACATAGGCGGGAAGAGCAGGAGAAGATGCAGGATATTCCCAATAATTCATTACCTGAGCCAGCGACACGGCGGCACAGCCTACAAGACAAGTCATGCCACCCACCTTGGGACACAAGCGATTGTAAGGCGACCTGCCGTTAGTGCTACCCTGATTCCACAAGGTAGTCAGCATGGGAGCCACACTAATGCCACGCGAAGCGTTGCGCTTTTTCACAACCTGGCCGGGATGAGCTTGGAGGTACTCCATTTCGGCCTTGTACATGTCAAGGAAGAACTGCATTGCATCTGGCAGGTCGTTCATACTCTCAAGGCAACCGTCGCCATAAGCAAGGATTTCACGGGCTCGGTCGTCACCCGAAACGATTACATAGCCCTTATCGGTGTTGACAATGTAGTAAGCAGCCTGGGCGGCATTGCTTGAGTTTTTCACCTCATGGGTCCACTTGATGGTAGGAGCTGAGGTCATCAGGCGGCTTTTGAAAGCCTTAGTACGCAAGAAGTCAGTGGCTTTGCTTTGGGCTGTTGACAAGTCAACATTCCCTGCAAGCACTGGCATTGCCGCTAGCAAGAGTGCGGCCAAGAATAAGATTTTTTTCATCATAACATTTAGTTTATTAATAAAACATTAAAGTAGTATCTCTTTGATAGTGTGACGCAAAATAAATATAAAAACCTCAATTTTGCAACATTTTCACTCGATAACTTGCATATTAGTTATTGCTTAGCAACATGTCGATGAGTGAGGTGACATCACCGATACTAACCTGTTCATCGCCATTCAAGTCGGCACAAACAGGGCATGCGCTATTATTGCCACCCAACAGATAGTCGATGAGCGAGGTGACATCGGCGATAGTGACGCTCCCGTCATGGTTCACGTCGCCCAGGTCAAAGGCGTGGCCATTGTCGGCGAGGGTCACCATCTCGATGTTGCTCCAGTCGCTCTCGGTGCCGTCGATGTACAATGCCTTGACCTTATACAGGAATGTGCCGCCCGCCGTGAGATTCTTGACGGTATAGGACTTGGAGGTGATACCCTCAACCAAGCGATGATTCTCATCACCAGTCTCGCTGGCATTGAGTGACACGCCACGGGTGGCATCGCCTGCATAGATCTTAATATCCTGGATCATGGGGTAATAGCCCGCCTTGAATACGATTTGTTCGGTCTCGTTGCAGTCAACGACCAGGGCCTTGGTCTCATAGGCATACATGAACACCAGTTCCTGAGTGCCCTGGCTGGTCGTTACATAAAGCTCCGAGCCGTCACCATAGTATCCATAGGCCTTAGCGGTCACCTCGATGGTCATTTTGTCATATCCCTTAAGGTCAAGCGCGCTGGTGGTGATCGTTCCATTGCGGCGAATGCTCACGCAACCGCCCTCAAGGTTAAACTCGCTGCCATTAAAGGTCCACCCCTCGGGCAGATAATCGCTGGCGTGTGAGGCCTGGTTGGTGGGGGACATCTGGGGCAGGTCGCTGAAGTCGGCCTCCACCAGCAGGGTGTAGGATGGTTTAGGGTTCACCTCAAGCGTGTAACTGGTAATGTTGCCGGCGGGAGTGGCATCGGTCCACGCTGCTTTAAACGAGGTGAGGGTAACACTAGCATCGCTAGCCGGTTGCATCTCGGGAGCATAAATCTCGAGCGGCGCCCTGCCGTTGAGCGTAATGGTCATCGCGTCGGCCCCATCACTGGTGCAGACGATGGTAGCGGTGTTGCTGCCCACAGCCGCGGGAGCATAAGTCACCGTGATATCCATTCCGGCCTCGGCCTGAGCTTGAGTCAAGGCATCATGGTCGATGCTGAAGACGCCATCGGGGTCATTGAGCGTGAGCGTCACACCCGACGTGAGGTTGGTTCCCTTGAGGCTGATGGTTGCGGTGGCCGATTGGTTGATATAGCTCTCGATATCCACGCGGTTGGGATAGGCCTGGAGGCGCGGGTTCTGATAACCCTCGGGCGGTTGGATGCCAATGACCATCTGTTGCCCGGTGCCAAAGGTATAGTCACCATAAGTGAATGCGTTTAAGGCAAAATGGCCATTACCGCGGCCATTCCAGCCCCAGTTGATATGGTAGTTCCCGTCGCCGTCATAGCCATCGATATTGAAGGCGTGACCCATGCCCGTATAGTTGTCATAAGCCATGTAAACAATCGGGCGCCCCGCCTCGAGCTCGGCTTGAATCAGGTCAGCCCATTGGGCATCGCTGTAATTGGCATAACCCAAATCATCGGTCTTGAACAGCAACTGGGCATTCTGGTCATACTCAAAGAACTTGACCGCCCTCAGCACATCCTTGCCATAGGCACCACTGCCCGAGATGGTATAGTCCATCTCCTCGGCCTGTCCAATGTAGCGCATCAGGTGAGCGACAGCAGTAGCCTGCACCAGTGTATAGCCACCAGTGTACTCATCGAGCATGTTATCCCAGTCAAAGACCGTGGGAGGCAGCTCGGGCAGCCCTACCCCATAGCTCGGCATCGTGTAAGAGGGCACGGCAGGAGTCTGCTGCTTGGGATACTTCCAGTAATGGAACACCATCGAGAGCGACGTGGCAGGGCAGCCGGTGTAGCATGTGTCGGTGCCATAGACAGGACACTCGTTCCAGTAGGGTGCGTTTTGGCTCCAGTTGGCAGTAATCAACGGGTTTACCACCGTCCTGGAGGCATCCATGAGCGAGGGGGCTTCCACCTCTAGTTCAGGGTGCTGCAACAGGAACTCCAACTGCAGCTTGTAGCTATCCAGCCAATACTTCATGTTGGCCGGCATGTCTTTCAAGTCAGTGAATTGCTGGTCGCCATAAGCAAGGATTTCACGAGCACGGTCTTCGCCCGATACAACGACAAAGCCGCTGGCTGCATTGAACACATAATACACAGGTGTGATCCCGTCAAGGGCACTCACCTGGGTGTGAACGAGTTTTAATTGAGTGACTGGGCCCGAAAGGTTGCCTGATGAGTACTGTTTAAGCAAGAATTGGTGAGCTTTGTCCTGAGCGCTTTTCACATCGACCGGCGCAGCCCACGACGGCACAGCCATCATCAACAGCGTTGCCATCAGTAAGAATAAATTCTTCATGTTTAATATCATTAGATGGTTATTTAGGTTAATATTGAACTCTGGTTCTTTAAGGAATATGCGCTGCAAAGATAATGCATGTTAAGGGCTTAACAATCACAATGCCTATTTTTTCAATCAATAACCTGAAAGATTAAGTGCCCTATCTATAACAGCAGGCGAAACATTCAACAATAGGCTCAAGCGCCTTGCCACTTGAGCCTATTGAAACCTATAATTCTAAAGATGCATTAATGAGCGCCCAACAGCATATCGATGAGGTCGGTCACATCCTTGATGGTCACCATGTTGTCGCCCGAAACGTCGGCACAGGTGGTACAGATGTCCACATCACTACCCAGCAGATAGTCAATCAGGTCGGTTACATCCTTGATGGAGACAGATTCATCATGGTTCACGTCACCCGTTGTATAACCATGAGGTGCAGGGCCAAAGTCACCCAGGGTTACCGTCTCGATATTGCTCCAAGCACTCTGAGTGCCATTCACATAATAGGCCTTAACCCTGTAGGTGAAGGTGCCACCCTCGGCCAGACCTGTCACGGTGTAGAACTTGTCGGTGATATCGGTAATGATTCGGCTATCAGCGTCACCGGTTTCGGTGGGCAGGGTAAACATCATCTTGGCCGCTCTGTTGGTCGAGCTGTAGATGTCCACCTGGGTAACGACCACGCGCTTGGTATTGGAGCCGTCACCGCCAGTGATGGTCACCTTCTGGTTCTCACTGGCCTCACAGTTCAGGACAACGGTATAGATCTGCTCAGCATTCACCACAACATTTTCCACGCTGCTTCCGCACGAGATGCTGACAGGCACGTCTGAATCAGTTGACTGATAGGGCTTCATGGTGAGCATGACGGTCATCTTACCGCCACTCTGCGTCATGTCGAGAGCCGGCGTTGTGAGCGTACCCACATTGCCACCGCCACCCAGTCGGATACCACCGCGGGCCTCGTAGGCGTTACTGCAAGCCCAGCCCTGGGTGACAGTGTAGTTATCAATCTTCCTAATTGTTGTTGTCGATTCATTGGATGTGGCATAGGGGAAACTCTCGCTGAGGATCAGCTCATAAACGCCAGGCTCGGTGCCGTCGTCGGTATTCACCTCAAGGGTGTAGCTGGTCACATTCTCGGCGGGTGTCTCATCGGTCCAGTCGGCACGGAACGAGGTCATGGTGATGTGAGCGCTGTCGGCAGGCTGCATCACGGGATCGTAGGCCTCGATGGGTGCGGGCGGCTCGATGCCCATCACCATCAATTCACCCAGGTTGTAGCTATAACCCTGGTTGGCAAACGCGCGCAGAGCAAAATATCCGTTACCGGTACCGCTCCAGCCCCAGTTGATGGAATACAGGCCGGTGCTGGCATCATAGCCGTCAACATTGAAGGCGTGGCCATAGAACTGGTTATAGGCATTGCTATAGCTGTAAGCGCAATACACGACGGGGCGGCCAGCGGCAAGCTCCTCCTGAAGCATGACACTCCAATCGGCATCGTTGATAATCATGTCTTCGCCATGAGTATCAAAGTTGAGCGTCGCTTTGTACTCGACACGTGCATCCACATAGCCAAACAGATGACAAGCCCTGATGATATCATCCTCCCAGGCCTCGCTACCCTCATTGGTGTAGTCCATCTCCTCGGCCTGGCCGATATAGCGCATCAGCCATGCCACGGCATTCCTCTGGGTATCGTTAGCGCTATAATTATAGACAGGCAACATGTTGGCCCAGTCAAAGGTGATGGGGGGCAGCGCTGCCAACTCAAAATGGCGCGTGCGGGTCGTGTAGCCCGGAACCGATGGTGTGGGCTGCGTGGGATACTGCCACTTGTAGAACACCTGAGCCAGCGAGGTAGTGGCACAACCAGTCAAACCGCGGCGGTCACCGTCCATGGGGCACTGGTTATAGTAGGGATAACCCTGGTCCCACTTGGCCTCAAGCATGGGCTCAATGGTGGCTGTGCGACTGGTCTTCAATGTCGGTTTTTCTACCACCAGTCCCGGATGGGCCTGCAGGTACTCAATCTGGTTCTTGTAAGTTCCCAACCAGAATTTCATGTTCTCGGGCATCGCGCTCATGTCGATATTGCCGTCGCCGTAAGCCAGAACTTCCTGGGTGCGGTCATCACCCGACACGATGACAAAGCCGTTAGAACTGTTGAAAACGTAATAAACAGGCGTTGTGGCCAACTTGGAGTTCATCTCGGCATGAGCGAGTTGCAGGTTGGGCACGGTAGCCGTGAAGCGGCTAGATGACTGATTCAGCAAGAAACGCTCGGCTGAGGCTCGTGCTGCAGTAGCATCCACGTTGGCGCCCATAGCCATCGGCGACACCATCAGCAACGATGCCGCAAACAATAAAATCTTCTTCATGTGATGTAACTATAAATCAAAAGGTTAAAATTAAAGTGTTATGTCAATGATGTCAAATCTGATAAAAGAGTGAACCATCAATATTAAGCACTGCAAAGATAATCTAACTTTTTGAAAATCCACCATTTTTGGCCATTTATTCATTGCGTCATCATGTACCGCATGAAAAAATGGGATTCATGCGCTTAACACGCCTGAACCCCATTCTGTTGATTTAATTCTTGACAATCTCAATATCAGTTGCCGCCCAGCAGCATATCGATGAGCTCGGTCACGTCGGCGATGGTCACATTCTCATCGCCATTCACGTCAGCACAGATCGTGCAGCCTCCATTATCGCTGCCCAACAGCATGTCGATGAGTTCGGTCACATCGGCGATGGTCACAAAACCGTCGTGATTCACGTCGCCAACAGCATAGAGGGCTCCAGGTGTCGTCGGTGTAATGGGCCTTCACGCGGAAGAAGAAGGTGCCGCCGGCTGTCAGGTTCTTAACTGTGTAGAACTTGTCGGGAGTGATGCCGGTGATGAGACGGTAGGTGGCATCGCCTTCCTCATTAACGGCCCTGAGCTTCGCGGGCTCACTGGCATCGCCGGCATAAATCTGAATGCTCTCGATCTGGCCATAATTGTTGGGATAGTAGTCGCCACGGATGGTAATCCGCTCGATGTCAGCGCAATCCAGGACGAAGACATAATCGGTGTACTGGGGCTGGGCACGCATCTTGACGGTGACCTTGTCATAACCCGTCAAATCATATTCGGGAGAGATGATGGCACCGCCAGAACCCAGCTGGAGGCAACCATCGCCGGTGAAGAGCTGGCTACCCTGATACTCCCAGCCCTCGGGGAAGTAGTCCTGCCAGTGAGAAATTACACTGTAACTGCTGTAAGTGAGGTCGCTCCAGTCTGTTTCTCCCAGTAAAGCAGTTATGGGCTTAGTAGCCACCTCAAGTGTGTAACTTTCAACGTTCTTGGCTGGAGTCTCATCGGTCCAGTCGGCACGGAACTCGGTGAGCTTGATGAAGTCCTCGTTGGCCTCAAGCATGACGGGATCGTGTGTCTCAAACACCGAGGTACCCACGATGTTGACGACAACATCCTCGGCATTCTCGCTGCTCAAGGTGATGGTGGCATTGTGGGTGCCTACCTCCTGGGGAGCATAGGTGATGGTGATATCCTTACCGCTCTCGACCTCGCTCAAGGCAATGTTGTTAACGTCAATCGAGAAGACGCCATTGGGGTCGTTGAGGGTAACGGTCACATCATGGTCGAGGTAGTAGCCGAAGACCGAGAGCACCTGGGTGGTCGACTTCTCGGCATAGGACTCAATGGCCATGTTCAAGGCGCTGGCAGTAATCGTCGGACCCAGATAAGGCGGCTGGATACCGATAACCATCTGCTGGTCGCTGGTGAAGTTATACTCACCGTCGCTGAAGGCGTTCAATGCGCAGTAGCAGTTATAGTCGCCACTCCAGCCCCAGTTGATGTGATAGGTGTCGTCACTAGCGTCATAGCCATCAACATTGAAAGCATGACCGCCTGCATAATCGTCATAGGCACAGTACACAATGGGACGATTGTTGACCAGTTCCTCCTGAATCATGGCAGCCCACGTGTTGTTGTTATAGGAGTATTTGTAATAGATCTCAGCTGTCTCACTATTGTAGCCAAAGAACTTGACGGCACGCAGGATGTCACTGCCATAGGCACCACTACCCTGGGGCGTATAATTCATCTGCTCCTCCTGGCCGATGTAGCGCATCAGCCATGCCACGGCATCGGCCTGGGCATCGGTATAACCAGACCTATAATCGTCAATCATGTTATCCCAATCAAAGGTCGTTCCGGGCAAAGCCTCGACCTGGAAGCCATAGCTGTAGTTGTTATAGCCACTGACAGCGGGAACTGGGCCAACCGGGAATTTCCAGTAGTAGAACACCATCGCCAGCGAGGTAGCGGGGCAACCGGTCACACACAACTGGCCGTTATACACTGGGCAGTGGTTGTAGTAGGGCTCCTGCTGATCCCACATGGCGGTGAGCAACGGCTCCACGCTGACACCCCTGGTGCCGTCTGCATTGAGCGTCTGATCGGCGGCAATCTCGGGATGGGCCTGCAGATACTCCAGTTCCTGCTTGTAGA
>ONKD01000050.1 GCA_900318345.1 uncultured Prevotellaceae bacterium | reverse complement strand
GTGGCGCGAACGGCGGCTGCCGTCACGCGGGCGCGGATGGTGCAGTCCAGGGCTCCCTTGTCCGTGGCTTTCACCTCGGCTTGGTCGATGCCCAGGCCCTGCAGGGTCTCGGTGATGACTTTCTTGATTTGGTCGCCAAACTGGTAGGCCACCGTGCTGTCAAGATCAATGTGCAGTCCAGCGTTGTCGTTGGGCGCAATCTGGATGAAAATGTCGCCGGATTCGAGTGTTCCGGCCATTGCCGTTTTGATCTCCATGTTTAAAGTGAAAAAACGTTTTAAAAAAATATTAATAAAAGTTCGTTAATGTAGTCAATTAGATAGCTCTATAAAAAGCGCCCAAAATTAGGCATTATTTTATTATTGGCAAAATATTTTCACTACCTTTTTTTAACACCCTCAGCGGGCTTGAAAACGGCTAATTTTTAGGCAATTTGAAAACCTTAGTTTTCATGACGCAAAAACTAAAAAAGCGGAATTTTGCACCGCTTTAGCTTTCATTTTGTCATTTTTATGCATTTCACCAGCGGTTTTTGAAACTACGCCCTCTTATTGCTCAGGTCACAAGTGAATGCTCCCCTCCGTGGTGGACTCACCATCCCCCGCCAGCCAGTAGAGACGCATCATCCCCCTTCGTATGATTCGCGTAATTCGTGGACAGTTTAGACGCGGATGCCCTCAGAATAATCAGAAAGATCCGTAGTTTTAAATAAGCGCGCGTCAGCCATTCGTATGATTCGCGTAATTCGTGGACAGTTAAGAAAGCGGATGCCCCCGTTAGTAAAATTCGTGTAATTAGTGGACATTTTTTGAACGGTTTGAGCCGGCAGTTGTTTGCTATTACGGGTCGGCTTCGGCCGCAATCGACAGCTCGGCCCCGCTGTCCAACTCGGCGTAACGCTTGGGGCGCGCCGTGTGGCCCAGCACAATGTGGCTCAGCTCCACATCTAGCTCGCGCAACGTCTCCTGACGGCGCTTGGCGCTCAGCTGGCATTCCCACACCACCAGCACGTGCCATCCAGCCGCCTGCAGCGCCGCCACGTTGCGCGCATCGCGCTCGCGGTTCCGCTCGATTTTTTCTTGCCAGAACCGCGCATTGGTCGATGGGCGGCGGTCGCTCTGGCAGTCATGACCGTGCCAAAAACAGCCGTTCACAAAAATCACCGTCCGCCATTTGCGCATCACGATGTCGGGGCGACCAGGCAACGACTTGACATACAGGCGGTAACGGAAGCCCTGATGCCACAACCAACGGCGCACCACCAGCTCCGGCTTGGTGTCGCGACCACGTATGCGGCTCATGCAGCGATGACGCTGCTCCGGTGTCATCCTATCCGCCATACCACAAAGGTAAGCAAAAAAATAATAATCACTTTACCATTACTATCAAAATGCTCCCTAATTTAAGGTAGTAAACCTTAAAACGGCAATTCCTCCCCTTCTTGATACTCTTGCACAGTGCAGATTGGCTCCAATTCTTCGCTTAAACGGATGTCTTTTATTTTGCTGCGGAATGACAGGAAGGTTTTGGTATCTTCGAGTTCCGCACGTCGAGCATGGCTTAAATCTACAAATTCTTGTTCACGTTCAATGCCTAGGTACCGTCGCCCAGTTAATGTTGCTGCAATACCTGTTGTCGATGAACCAGCGAATGGGTCTAGAATCCATGCACCTGGGGCTGTCGATGAGAGTATGATACGTGATAAAACAGCCAGTGGTTTTTGGGTTGGGTGTTTGCCACATGACTTTTCCCATGGAGCAATGGCTGGCAGACGCCACACATCAGTCATTTGTTTTCCTTCATTTATGTGTCGCATCATTTCATAGTTATATAAATGGGGCCGTTTAGCATTTTTTCTAGCCCAAATGATAAACTCGGTACTGTAAGTAAAATACCGACATGAGATATTGGGCGGTGGATTGGTTTTTGCCCATGTGATGACGTTCAATATCTTGAAACCCAATTCAGTCAAGCTGTTGGCCACAGCAAAAATGTTGTGATATGTACCACTGACCCAAATGGTGCCATTCTCTTTCAATTTTTCTCGGCAAAGGGCTAACCAGTTATAGTTGAATTGCTTGATTTTTTCTGGAGTTCCACCTTTGTCCCAATCCCCTTTGTTGACACTCACAATTTTACCGGCTTGATAACTGATACCATCATTTGATAAGAAATAAGGTGGGTCTGCAAATATCATGTCGAACTTGAATTCAAATTGTGGTAACAACTCAAAGCTGTCACCATGCAATAGCGTGAAATCACGATTGTTAGACCTGTAATAAGGAACGATCATGCCTGTTGTTTGACAAGTTTTATAAAATCTTTGATAGTTGTTAGGTTATAAACATTCTGTATGATTTTATAGGCTTCTTCCAATTTATTCCTCGCTGATTTCCATCCAATTCCATCGGTAATCCAAATAAACTCAAATCCAGCAACAATACTCATTTTGGATGCCAATTCAGAGAAAGATCTCGCAACCTCATTTAGCTTTGAGCCACCTCCGCTATAGAAATTCACTTCAATAAGATATTTCATTGACTTTGATTCAATAAAGAAATCAAAGCGTTTCTCATCAGTTCCTAGTACTGAAAGCTCGGGAAACTCTGAGGAATAGACTTCTTGACGGAAATTGATGCCATTTTCTCTGAATATCTTCGCTACAGTGTTTTCCATAATATGGCCGCTTCTGTTTTTGCGAGCGTTGGTGTCGAGTCCTGTTTCAATGCCAAATACATAATCCACCAAATTCTTAATTCGTCGTGAGTAAAAGATTTCGGCAAGTCCAGTTTCTTGAAGGAATTCAAATACTTTATCTCCTGATTGAAAATAGCTTTTTAATAAGACAACATTGCCATGTTTATCAACTACAGGTTTTTTGCCATCATCTCTAACGGCGATGAGAATGCTTAATACATCAAAAACCGTTGGGTCTCGATGCCATATCTCAGTAATGCCTGCAAACAAGTCTTCTTTACCAAGTAGATAATTTAGGGTGTTAAGACTCATTTCAATTTCTGAAACATTGGCTGATATTTTCTTGAAGTCACAGAAAAAGTCCAAAGTTTGGTTGCTTTCTTTGAGCTGCGACATAAACAAATTGAAATCTTTATTCATAGTTCTTTATCAGTAATTCGGTTAATTTTCCTCGTTTATTGGGATTGGCATTAATGGCACGAGATGCATATACCCTGTTAATGTTGAAACCTCTATAGATTTCTTCAAAAAAAGTGTCATCGGGATTTTTTGCCGAGCAATCGGCATTACTGAGCATCCACTTTACATTAGGATATTCGCTAAGTTTAACACAGAAATCGCGTAGTCTAATTTGTTCCTCGTCGTTAAAATCTTCCTTAGAGTAAGAATTAAAACTAGAAGTGGCATTAAGCGGCCTATAGGGAGGATCAAAATAGAAAAGATTAAAGCCATCGCTTAGGTGCTCAATTGTCTGTTCAAAGTCGCCATTAAGTATAACCAATTCAACCCTATTTAGCAGTTCACTGTCAGCCTTGATGGTTTCTGCGTTGCAAATGGTGGGATGAAGATAGCGACCAAATGGCACATTGAATTTCCCCTTTGAGTTCACTCGATATAATCCATTAAAACATGTTCGATTTAGGAAAATGAGGTATTTCGTGCGGTCCACATCATCCATTTCAACTTCATTGAAGGTCTCTCGAACATGTAAATAGAATGTTTTTTGGACTTCATCATCACTCGTGGAATAATATTGGTTTTCCAATTCTGAAAGTCTTTTTATCAATTCGTCAGGATTGTTTTTAATAACCCGATAAGCAGTTATCAAATAAGAATTGATGTCGTTAATGACGGCTTTCTTGATATTTGGAAATTGTTGGAGGATATGAAATAGCATTGCTCCACCACCTACAAAAGGTTCCAGGTAGGTGAAATCAATTCCATTTATGCCTTTGGGCAAATGCTGGTCGAGTTGTGAAAGTAGTTGCCCTTTGCCGCCCGCCCATTTCAAAAAGGGCTTTACTGCTGTATTCATCATCGCTTTAGTCCTTTGATGTGGACAAAAAGAAGCGTACCACCTTCGCGATCATCCCCTAACGAAGGCTGTCCACCACAGATGCCTGTACAGAAGGATGAAAGGAAGGGGTACGCCTAAACGCTATAGGCGTATCCACATTCCTCGAGACCCTCTGTACAAATTATTAGTTTGGTGGACTATTTTCGTTAGAAGTCTCTTTGAATTTAGATACTACTATCTAATTACCCACAATGTCATGCGCTTTGATGATTTCCAAAGGCGGTTGCAAAGTTAGCGATTTCTTCTCGATAACTACTAACCTAAATCGGAATAATCATCTTTTACGCTAAAATCTGTAAAAACATAATCCGAAGCATCCAACACAACGTCACACTGTTGGTACATCTTTTTTGCTTTGTTGAGAGCACTTTCAGCACTTTCGGCATTTATCTCAACGATACGGCTTAATACCTCAGTCACTTCTATGCGATACTTCTTCATAAGTTGCAAAATAACTAAAATTTGGAGTATTAATCTGGATTAGATCATTCTTTAAGATTTTTGATCAAAAAAGATCAATTACTATTTTCCTGGTTTGCTTTTTGACGTGTTGAGGGTGATGTGTTGGGCTTTATCTTTGTGTTGTTTGAGGCTTTAGCGTGATTTTAACACTTCCGCACCCCCCTGCAAACTGTTTTTCTCATCATAAATCTGTAGATGATTTTTGTGGTTTCGCGAAAATGTTGTATCTTTACACTTCCAAATAGTAAGGAAAAAATGAAATTCAGCGAAGTATTAGGCAATGAGCAGGCTATCGGGCAGATCAGGCGGATGATTGACGCCGACCGGCTGCCTCACGCGCTGCTGCTCTATGGCGAGCCGGGTGTGCCCAAACTAGCCCTGGCGATGGCTGCGGCACAGTACCTGCACTGCAAGAACCATGTCGATGGCGACTCCTGCGGCGTGTGCCCGATGTGCCGCCAGCACCAGTCGTTCAATCAGGTAGATACCCACTTCAGTTATCCGTTCACCAACCGCAAGGGCGACAGCAACAGCCCCTGTGACGCGAGCGATTACATCGACGAGTGGCGCGAGTTTGTCACCAAGCACCCGGTCGAGGATTACCAGGCGTGGCTCACCTTGCTCAAGAACGATAATGCGCAGCCGCAAATCTTTGTGCGTGAAGCTGATAGTATCATGCGCAAGATGACCCTCAGCGCTTATACCGCCAAGTACAAGGTGCTCATCCTGTGGCTCCCCGAGAAGCTCAAGGAGGAGGCCGCCAACAAGCTGTTGAAACTCATCGAGGAACCCTATGACGACTGCAAATTCATCCTCGTGAGCGACAACGAAAAGGGCATCCTGGGTACCATCCTGTCGCGATGCCAGCGCATCGAGTTGCGCAGGCCCTCCACGCCGATGGTGGCGCAGTATCTTGTAGACCGCTACGGCATGGACATGCAGGAGGCATTGGCGCTGGCCGCCCCGGCTGCCGGCAACGTCAATATGGCCGAGCGCATGGTGGAGACGGGCAGCGAGTTCCACGAGTTCCGTGAGCGCTTCATCGAACTCATGCGCCTGTCCTATCAGCGCGACCTGGCCAGCCTCAAGGCCTGGAGCGAGCGCATCGCCGACATGAAGCGCGAGAAAACGCGCCGATTCCTGGACTATGCCGTCAGGCAGGTGCGCGAGAACTTCGTTTATAACCTGCACAACCCATCGCTCAACTACCTCACGCGTGAGGAGGAGGCTTTCTCGACCCGTTTCTCGCCGTTCATCAACGAGCGCAACGTGGAACGCATCGTGAGCGAGCTCGAACGCGCCAGCACCGACATCGCCGGCAATGGTAACGCCAAGCTCGTGTTGTTTGACCTCTCCATCCGCATCGCCATGCTCATCAGGCTCTAACCTCTAACCTTTAACCTTTAACCTGTAACCTAGACCAATGACTCCTTTTCTGCAACAAGTTGCACGACATTATATTGAGGCCCAAGGCCTTGAGGATTACTGCTTCGTCTTTCCCAATCGCCGCAGCGGCCAGTTTTTTGCCCATTATCTGCAGCAGGAACTCATCGCAGCCGACGTGCGCCGTGGGGTGGAATTGTCTCACCTCATGCCGCGAGTGACGTCAATCAACGAGCTGGTCGCCGAGTTGACCGGCACGGCTGCCGCCACCGACATTGAGATGATGTTTGCCCTCTATGATGCCTATTGCCAGGCCATGGGTGATGCCGCCCAGGAGTTTGACAAGTTCATCTATTGGGCCCAGCTCATCATCAACGACTTCAACGACATCGACAAGTCGCTGGCCGATGCTCACGAGGTGTATCAGAATCTGGATGACCTGCACGGGCTCAGCAGCAATTACCTCTCGCGTGAGGTGCAGGAAAAAGTGCGTGAAATCTTTGGCGACAACTTGTTCACAGCATTCTTCGACACCAGTGCCGATGCCGAGTTGTGGCAACAGCGCCCTGCCGGGGCCAACAACGGCGGGGAGGGCGAGCAGCAGGTGAAACGCGAGTTCATCAGCCTGTGGAACGCGCTCGAGGCCATCTATCACAGCTATCATCAGGCGCTTGCTGACAAGGGCGTGATGGCTAGCGGCAGTCAGTTGCGGCATGCCGCGCTTGACCCCATTCGGCCGTTGCCCTATTCACACATGGCGTTCGTGGGCTTTGGCGTGCTGTCGGCTGCCGAGGTCAAGTTGTTTGACAAGTTCAAGCAGGCTGGTAATGTCGATTTCTGGTGGGACAATGCCGGCGTGGGCGCCATGCTGGAGAAAGCGCCTCATGACCCTGGCGCACTACTCATCGATGGCTACTGCAAGCGATTCGGCGCCAAGGAGTTAGAGCCATTGCCCGCTGCCCGCTGCCCAAAGATACGCTCGGTGGCGGTTCCGTCCACTATAGGCCAGGCCAAGGTGGCCTTTGATGAGGTGAGAATGATGGGAGGTGCCACGTCGTCGGCTGGTATTGAGACTGCCATTGTCCTCCCCGATGAGAACTTGCTGGTGCCGTTGCTGCACACCGTTCCGCCTCAAACGCAACTCAACGTGACGCTGGGCTATCCGTTGCGCAGCTCGGGCATCGTCTCGCTCATGCACATTGTCGCTCGATTGCATCACCAGGCGACCAAGGAGCACGGCGCGTGGACCTATTACCGAGAGGATGTGAATGACATTCTCTCTCATCCGCTCATCAAGTCGTTTTTCACCGATGAGGCGATGTCGCTGGCCGACCAACTGGCGCGCACTAACCGCTTCAGGGTGCCCGCAGCCGAGTTTATGGGCTATGGTTTTAAGGACTTGTTCATCCCCGCGATGGATTCCGACGGCAATGGCGGGGAGCGGGAGCAGCAGTCCGATTACCTGAACCACCTGCTTGACTTCTGCAATCTGTTGATCGACAAGATGTCAAGGCCCGTCGATGAAGACGAGGAGGTTGATGGCAGCCAGCAGATGGACCTGCCGTTGCAGCAGGCTTTCCTGGTGATGTATGTCGATGTGCTCAACCAGCTCAAGGGCGCTCTTGCCCAGTGCGGGCAGTCAATTCAGCGCTCGTCACTGTTTTATCTGGTGGATCGCTTGTCGGCATCGGCCATCGTGCCCTTCACGGGTGAGCCGTTGCATGGCATGCAGGTGATGGGCCTGCTGGAGACCCGCAGCCTGGACTTTGACCGCGTGGTGATCCTGTCGATGAATGAGCGCATCTTCCCGCGCCATCGCAGCATCAACTCGTTCATCCCCAACTACATCCGCCGTGCCCATGGCATGTCAACCATGGAGCAGCAGGAGGCCATCGTGGCGTTCAACTTCTATCGTTTGCTCAACCGTGCAAGCCATGTGTCGCTGGTCTATGACTCGAGCACCCAGGGACTTGGTTCCAACGAGCCCTCGCGCTACATTGCCCAGTTAGAGAAGATTTACGGTGTCGAGATGGATCACATCGTCATGGCTACCGATATCAATACATCTGAGTCCATCCAGATCAATGTCCCCAATCGTGACAAGGCGATGCTTCACCGCTATGCTGCCGACCCCGTGAGTGCTGGTGGCAAATACTTGTCGGCCAGTGCTATCAACAAGTATATCAACTGCCCGCTCATGTTCTATCTGCACTACATTCAGGACTTGAACGACGACAACGAGGTGAGCGATTTTATGGATTATGGCACCTTTGGCACCATCATCCACGACACGTTGGGCGATCTGTATTACAGTGAGGCCTCGAGGAAGCGTGGCGGCCTGTTCACTGCCGATGATATCGTCTTTTTCAAGAAAAACAAGCTGGAAGCCGCTGTGGTGCGCAATATCAAGAAGACATTCTTGCACGTGCCTGAGGATGAGCTGGATCGCAATACCGACCACTTGAGGGGCGAGGCATTCATGCTCATCGATACCATCAAGAGTTATGTGGATTTTGTGCTCGACTATGACATTGAGTTCATCAGGGAGAAGGGCCCGTTTACCATCCTGGAATGTGAAGAGCCGCACAATGTGCGTGGCATGGAGATGGGCGGTGTGAAGTTCAATTTCACCTATCGTCCTGACCGCATCGACCGCCTGAGCAATGGCATGGTGCGCATCGTGGACTACAAGACGGGCCAGGACAAGACCTCATTCCCCGGGACTGCCGGACTATCGTCATTGTTCAATCCTAACGACAAAGAGCGCCGCAAGGCCATTTTGCAGCTTTTCCTGTACTGTTACGCCTATCTTGTTGAGAACAAGGACTGCAAGCAGGTACAGCCCGTGATCTATAAGATATCGTCGATGAAGGAGAGTGGCGTGATTTGCACCCGCAAGAAGAGTGATGGGGGCGATTATGAATACGTCTTCTCAATGGATGACCGTGTTGCTCAAGACTTTATCACTGGTATGGCCACAACCATCCGCAACTTGTACGAGTCAGATTTCGCACAAGCTGCCGAGGGTGCTAAGGCATGCGACTATTGCCGGTTCATCGACTTCTGTCGACGCACGCCCGTTAAGCGTTAAGCGTTGTTCTTGTTTTTGTTCCTCTGACGGGCAATGTCCTCGTTCAGGCGATCCTCGTCCTCCTGGGTCCACAGGGGGTTATCCTCCTCGTCCCAATCAAAGGAGTCGTCAAGCTCTGGCATGGCCACTGCAGGCTCGTCAAAGCCAAAGAAAGCGTCGTCGGTGAATTCTTGCAGCTCGCGGCCCTCTTTCTTGGTGGGGCGGCCCATGCCGCGCTGGCGGTTGACAAAGCCGTCGATCTTCACCATCTCGAGCAGGCGCAGCTGGTCGGCGCTGGTGACGTTTTTCAGGTACTGGGGCACCAGTTTGGCGCCCACGCGGTTGTTGAGCAGGGCGATGACCTCGAAGGAGTAAGTCACAGGAGGCTTGCGCACGTCGATGCGGTCGCCCACCTTGATAGCGTGAGACGGCTTGACGGGCATTCCGCCGATGGTGACACGCCCCAGCTTGCATGCTGTGGTGGCAATTGTACGGGTCTTAAAAACGCGCGTGGCCCATAGCCACTTATCAATCCTCACTTCCTTCATCATCTTTTTGCTTTATCTAGTCTTTAGGTCTTGGGCCTTAGTCACTAATCACTAACCCTTAACCTTTAACCTTTAACCTCTAACCTACTTATTATTGTAGTTATTCATGGCAAAAGAAACCCCCGACAGGCAAAAAGCCTTGATCGCATCGATGGCGACCTTGGCGCGGGCGGGCAGGATGGCGAGATCCTCGGGGGTGGGGTAGCCCAGCACATAATCCACTTGGCCCCCAGGTGGGAAATCGTTCCCGACACCGAAGCGCAGCCGCGCCCATTGCTGGCTGCCCACCAGGTTGTTGATGCTCTTCAGACCATTGTGGCCACCATCGGCACCCTTGGGACGGATGCGTATCTGTCCAAACGGCAGCGCGATGTCATCCACGATGACAAGCAGGTGGTCAAGGTCGATCTTCTCCTTGTTCATCCAGTAGCGCACAGCCTCGCCGCTCAGGTTCATATAGGTGGACGGCTTGAGGAGCACGAGCTGCTGGTTCTTGAGTCGCATCTGGGCGACAGCACCATACCGCTGGGTTGTGAAAACAATATTGGATGCCTCAGCGAGAGCATCCAATATTGTGAATCCTATGTTGTGGCGGGTTCCCTGGTACTCAGCACCAATGTTGCCCAGGCCGACAATAAGATATTTCATAGGTTGTTGATCTTGTCCCGCGGGTGTGCTATCGGCTGACTGTTTCTTGAAAATCCTTAAAAACGATTCTAATAACTTATTCATAGGGATTTTGCTTAATTCCCCGCCCGTCAGGACGGTTGTTGTAGCGTCAATTCCTTCACACTCGCAATGACTGTTATCGTTACTCGGCAGCAGCCTCGCCCTCGGCAGCTTCACCCTCGCCCTCTTCGGTAGCGACAGCGTTAGCGGCAGCACGGGTAGTGCGAACACCAGCGATAACGAGTTCCTTGGCGTTAACCAGCTCGATGTTGTCAAACTTGCATGGTCTCGGGAATGTCCTTGTACAGACCTTTAACCTTCACCTTCTTCATGCTCAGGTAGAGCTTACCACCGGCCTTAACACCGACAGCGTGACCCTCGAGGTGCACGGGAATCTCAACAACAACGGGCTTGTCATCACTCACCTCAAGCAGGTCGATGTGCAGCACGCTGTCATTAACGGGATGGAACTGGAGGTCCTTCAAGACAGCCTTGCGGGTCTGTCCGTCATAGGTCAGGTCGATTACAAACACGTCGGTGTTGTAGATCAACTTGCGCACGTCAGCAAACTTCACTACCAGGTCGGTGGTGATGATGCCCTTGCCGTCACGGCCGATGGGAACGACCTTCTCGCCAGCGAGCAGCTTGCCATTGTACTTGCCGTCCTTGTCGAGCTCAACGAGCTTGCCACCATTCAGGACAACGGGAATCTTGTTCTCCTTGCGGAGGGCCTTAGCGGCCTTCTTACCGAGGTCAGTACGAGCCTCAGCAGTCAATTGATAAGTCTTCATAATTGTTTTGTGTTACTCAAAATTAAAGTGTTGGTGATTAAAACGCCTCCTTTAATTTCCCATCACACTGGAAATTAAATGATTAATTCAAGTCTCGCGAGCACAGGGGCCCACGAGACTTGAAAATAAGTCTAAAGATTAGTCAACGTTCAGGTTGACACGCTTCAGGTCGATGGCCTTCAGATCCTTGTTGGCGGCAGCGAGGAACTGAGCAACAGTCTCCTTGTTCTCACCAGCCTCATAGATCTGCTCCATCAGGACGCTCTCCTGATAGAACTTGTTCAGGCGACCCTGGGCGATGTTCTGGATCATCTGCTCGGGCATGTTCGCCTCCTTCTGCTTGGCGGTCTCATCCATGAGCTTCAGAGCCTCAGCAACCTGCTCCTCGGTCATGTAACCCTTGCGGATGGCCTCGTCGCGGTGCTCCTCGGTAGCGCAGTAGTAGGGGTTGAAACCGGCCTTCTTCAGGGCGTTCTCAACAGCCTTGCTCACCTGCTCGGCGCGGGTCTTGTCAACAGCCATGCGCAGCTCCTCGTCGATAACCTCCTGAGGAATCTGCTCGCGGGTGGCCTTGATGGGGTTCATCGAGGCAACCTGCATTGCGATAGCCTTGGCAACATCCTCGGCAACGTTCTCCTGGTTGAAGGCAACAGCTGCCGACAACATGCCGTTGAAGTGGTTGTAAACAACGGTCGAGGGAGCGTTCAGGCACTCATAGGCACCCAATTCCATCTTCTCGCCGGTGATACCGCTCAGGGCGGTGATCTGCTCGGTCACGGGCTTGCCGTCCATGTCGAGGGCGTTGAGCTCGTCGAGGGTAGCGGGCTTCTGAGCCATTGCGAGGTCCAGGATAGCCTTGGCGAGGTTGACAAACTTCTCGTTCTTGGCAACGAAGTCGGTCTCACACTTGAGGGCGATGATAGCAGCGTTGTCGCTCTCGATGAGCGCCTTCTTGCAGTCGCTCAAGCCTGCGCCAGTCATGTCGCGCAGTTTCTTGATGTCATTGATGGTTACAGCCATAATTCTGTTTTGCTAAAACTTTTAGTTTGTTGTTATTGATGATGGAATTATTCCTCAGTCTTGGGTGCTTCCTCGGCGGGAGCAGCCTCCTCAGCCTTGGGGGCCTCGTCGGCGTTCACGGCGCGGCGAACGCGCTGGCGGCGGGGCTTGGGAGCCTCTTTTGCCTCGTCGGCCTCACCCTCACTGCTCAACCTTGCGCTCCTCGAGACCTTCCTTGATGGCCTCGCAAACGGTAGCCAGGATGATGTCGATTGACTTGCTGGCGTCGTCGTTGGCGGGGATCACGAAGTCCACGTTAGAGGGGTCACTGTTGGTGTCCACGATACCAAACACGGGGATACCCAGACGGTTAGCCTCGGCAACAGCGATGTGCTCCTTGAGTACGTCAACCACGAACAGCGCGCTGGGAAGACGGTTCAGGTTCTTGATGGAACCCAGGTTCTTCTCCAACTTGGCACGCTGGCGGCTCAACTGCAGCTTCTCGCGCTTTGACATGTTCGACATGGTGCCGTCGGTCTCCATCTTGTCGATGGTGTCCATCTTCTTCACAGCCTTGCGGATGGTGGTGAAGTTGGTCAGCATACCGCCGGGCCAACGCTCGATCACGTAGGGCATATCAACGCTAATGGCACGCTCGCGGGTCACGTCCTTGGCCTGCTTCTTGGTGGCAACAAACAGGATGCGCTTGCCGCTCTTGGCGATGTTCTTCAGCGCGTTTGCTGCCTCTTCCAGCTTAGCGCTGGTCTTGTATAAGTCGATGATGTGGATACCGTTACGCTCCATGAAGATGTAGGGCGCCATAGCGGGGTTCCATTTGCGTTTCAGGTGACCAAAGTGGCAAGTA
>ONKD01000036.1 GCA_900318345.1 uncultured Prevotellaceae bacterium | reverse complement strand
CGCTACATATATCGGCCTACGGCCGAGAAATTAAAACAAATTTTGTATTAAAATTAAAACAATTAAAATTTTTATATTAATTATTTAAATAATTTGTTTAAATTTCTCGAGCGAAGCTCGATTAATGTTTCAAGCGAAAATTATGACACACCCTCGATGAGAAGGCCATGCCAGAATCTCGGAAAGGTTCGCAGCTTGGTCACAGAGCAAAATGCTGCAGGCGCCTCGATGAGACTTCATAATTGGCAAGCTTTTGACAGACGTAGAAGTTCGTCTTCGACGCACTTTCCACTTGATATAGCTGCCACCAAGCTGCGCTCATCTTCGATGAGCTTGCATGGTGTTTTACACAAAAGTCGAGTCTTCGACCCGACCTGCCTCTACGAGGCAAAATTCATACCCATGATATAGTCATGATGCTTATTTATCTCATATCTAGTGAATTATGCTGATATTAAATAACTTTAGCGGAAAACAATAGTTTTTTATTCAAAAAATCAGGACCCGCTCATGCGGATCCTGACTTTATCATTACGAGCTTTCTAGCTCAAGTAATCCCAGATTACTCAGCAGCAGGCCAAGTACCATTCAACAGGAAGTCGATCAGAACGGTAACGTCATTAATAGTAACGGTACCATTGAGGTCAACGTCAGCATTGTCATAGTTGATGCTGTCCCAATCACTGCTCAGCAGAGCATCGATCAGAGCAGTAACATCCTGGATGTCAACATTCTGGTTGTCATCTACGTCACCACGCAGGCCCTGAGGCTCGGGAGTGGGAAGTACGAACTGGTTACCATTGGTCCACTTCAGAACGTTGTTCTGGTAGCCATAGAGGAAGTGATGACCGTTGCAAGGCATGGTGTAGTCCCAAGTGATCTGGTCGGGAGTAGCGTTAGCCTCAAAGCCCCAAGTGTAGTCAACAATGTAACCCTCGTCATCGAGCTCATAGCTACCAACGGGGTAGAACATGCCGAGACCACCGCTGATCCAAGCATCGTTAACGTCCCAGATGGGGTTCGACAGATAGGTGATTGAATCTTCGGGATTAAACTCAGCGCAAGGATAAACGGCCTTACCATCGCTGGTCAGTACCATGTAAGAGCTGGGCATACCATAGTTCCACATGTTACCTACGAACAGAGTGTCATTGCTCTGATACATGAACACGGGAGATGCCTCAGCGCTACCATCCTGCTCCTTGGTGTAGCTGAGCTCACCATTAGCGGTCAGGATCTCGGTACCAACAAACATGGTAGCGGTCTCAGTAACCTCGGTGTTGGTGAGCACCCTGTTCTGATAAGTCCTCAGCTCCTTGTAAGCATAATAAACATAGTTGTCCTGGAAGATGATAGAACCGTCGGTGTAGAGGGTACCCATACAGTCGTTCTGCTCGTTGTTCTCCCAGTAGTCCTGAGAAACGAGAAGCTCATACCATACAGTGTCGGTGCGGTTACGGCTAGTACCGATAACTGAGTCGTCCTTCAACAGGATACCCCATGACAGAGCAACCTCACCAGTGCTGTAGTCGATGTCTAGAGGCAGATAGTAGGTCATACCTTCATCGTCCCAGTAGAGACCAGCGAAGTACAGGCCATCGCTAGCATCAGGATACCAGTAAGCACCGCTACCAGCATAGTACGGATCAGCTGCAACGGGCTCGTCACCCATGACATTATAAGCATAGAGGAAGCAAACTGAGTTCAGACCGATCATGTCAGCGTCACTCAGGTAACGGGGAGCCTTGCGAGCCTCAACCAGGTTGTTGGGGGTGAAACGGCTCTTCATGGGAGTCAGGTTGTTGGCCTGCATGTTCATCACGTTGCTAGTGAACTGGGTTGCGGCGGGAGTTGCCTTCTTCACCATCTGACCCTTGTTAGCCTGAACGAGGTCAGCCTTGTTAACGTGCGGAGCTGCCATTGCGGTCAGACCTGCGCATACAAAAAGTAATGCTAAGAATTTTTTCATAAATCAATTAAAAGATTTAGGAGTTAATAAATATTAGTTAAAAATAAAATGGTTTTGTCTCTAATCTACTAAGGTTTACTTTCATGGAAAGAACGACATAGGCCGCACTTTTCTCAAAAGATGCCACAAAAATACATCCTTTTTTTTTAATCCGCAACTTTTTAACACAAAAATTACACAACTGTTCATAACATCAACCACTTTCAGGCTCAACACTTACCTATCCTAGCAACAATCACATTTCAAAAAAAATCATAATTAGGGATAAGTGTTCTTCTAAAAATTTTGTTATACCTTTGTAGGATAAAAAAATTACTGATTAATATGACTAACGTTATGGCAAAATTCCGTTTCTTGATTACTCTGTGCCTGTGTGCCATCATGGCGATGCCATCAATGCGCGCCGAGCACTTGACGATTATCGCTGTCAATGACACCCACAGCCAAATCGACCCAGCCAGTGACGGCAAGGGCGGCATCGCACGACGCCGTGCTATCTATGACCAGTTGCGTGCCCAGAACCCCAACACAGTGCTCATCCATGCCGGCGACGCGGTACAGGGCACCCTGTATTTCTCGCTCTACAAGGGAGAGGTGGAATATGCGCTCATGGACACGCTGGGCTATGATGCCATCATCATGGGTAACCACGAGTTTGACAACGGCATGGAGCAGTTGGCGGCCCACTATCGCAATGTGGATGCTGTCAAACTCTCGGCTAACTACGACGTGAGCCAGACGCCACTCGACGGACTGTTGCAGCCCTATTGGATCAAAGCAGTGGGCGACAAGCGGGTGGCCTTCTTCGGTATCAACGTCAATCCAGCGGGATTGATCGCCGATAGCAACTGCAAGGGCCTGCGATACTTGTCGGCCCCCGATGTGGCCGATGCCACCGCCAAGTACCTGAAGGAGGTGCAGAAAGTGGATTATGCCATCATGGTCTCACATATCGGTTACAGCAGCTATGAGCCCTCTGAGCCTAACGACACGCTCATTATCGGCCACAGCCATTATATCGACATGGTGATCAGTTCCCACTCCCACACCACCATCAAGCCGGGCAGCGACTGGGCACGCATCGCCAACGCCGACGGCAAACTGATTCCCATCGGGCAGAACGGCAAGAGCGGCAAGCTCGTCGCCACCTATGACCTCGACCTCGAGACGGGCGACATCAGGTATAGCCACATCAGTGTTGACTCCAGTTGGGACGAGGCCGCCAGCCGCTACACCGCGATGAACGAGTGGCTTGCAGGCTATCGCCATGGCGTGGACAGCATCATGGCCAACCCCGTGGGCACCAGTGCACGTTTCATGAAGAACTCCAGCGACGCGATGCAGAACTGGGTGAGCGACATGACCATGGAAGTCATCAAGGAACTGTCGGGCATCAAGAACATCGACTGCGCCATCATGAATAAGGGCGGCATCCGCGTGGATATGCCTAAGGGCATCGTCACCGAGGGCGTCATCGGGTCTATGTTCCCCTTTGACAACCGTTTTGTAGTGCTTGAGATGCTGGGCAGCGAACTCATCGAGAGCGTGAAGCTGATGTGCGCCCGCGGCGGTGATGCTGTGAGCAAGGAACTCCGCGCCACCTACAATGACAAGGGCGAGCTCATCAAGGCCACCCTCAAGGGCAAGAAAATCGACCCCAACAAAATCTACAATGTCGCCACAATCGATTACCTGGCCAACGGCGGAGACTACATGGTGCCCATGACCAAGTGCAAACGCCTGTTTGTTGACACACAAAAGTATGGCAACCATGTGCTTGACTATGTGAAGCGCTTGCAGGCTCAAGGCAAGGTGATCAACGCAAGTGACGAGGTGAGAATTAAAAAGAAATAATAAGCCTTTACTGGCCCTATAGTCCTTAATGGCCCTTAAAGCCAAGGCCCCTAAATAATTAACGACAATGACCAAATTCAAATATCTATTGCTGGCAGGAATGGCGGCGCTGATGACGCTCAACGTCACAGCACGCCCCGCCAACGGCCAGCCCAACCTGTTTAACCAAGTGGACCAGGTGGCCATGAATGCCTGGGTTGACAGCGTGTTTAACAGCCTATCGCCCGAGGCACGAATCGGACAACTCATCGTCGCGGCGGTCACGCCAACTGGCAACGATGCCACCCGTGAGATTGTTAATCGGCTGGTGACTAAAAACTTGGTGGGCGGCCTCATCTATGAGGAAAGCACCATCGCCCAGCAAGCCGAGGTCACCAACCTGGCTCAATCGCTCGCCGCAGTGCCGCTCATGATCACCATCGACGGTGAGTGGGGCTTGGGCATGAGGCTCAAGGAGGTCCCCAACTTCCAGCGCAACCTCATCTTGGGCGCAATAGATAATGACATGCTCCTCTACGAGTATGGCCGTGAGGTCGCACGCCAGTGCCGCCGCATGGGCATCCATGTGAACTTTGCCCCGGTGCTTGACGTGAACGACAACCCGTTGAATCCGGTCATTGGCAACCGCTCCTTCGGTGAGAGCCCCGAGTTGGTGGCTCGCCATGCCATCGCCTTTGCCCGCGGGCTCGAGGATGGGGGCGTCATGGCTGTGGGCAAGCATTTCCCCGGTCATGGTTCTACCAGCCAGGATTCCCACAAGACCCTCCCCGCCATCACCAAGAATATGCAGGAGCTCAACACCTGCGAGCTGCTCCCCTTCCGCCGCTTTATCGACGCCGGATTGAGCGGCATCCTTACGGCCCACCTGCTCGTACCGTCAATCGAGAGCAAGCAGACGCCGTCAAGCCTGTCGAGTGCTTGCGTCACCAACCTGCTGCGCGACCAGCTCAATTTCCAAGGCCTCGTCTTTACTGACGCGCTCAACATGAAGGGAGCCACCCAACTGCTCAAGGGCTCGGCTTGCGTCAATGCCCTGCTGGCAGGTAATGATGTGCTGCTTATGCCCGAGAACATTGCCGACGAGATTGCTGCCATCCAGCATGCAGTCGCCAATGGCACCCTGAGCCAGAGCGTCATCGATGAGCGCTGCAAGAAGATGCTCCGCTACAAGTATGCCCTGGGCATCACCGGCCCGCAGCATGTGAGCACGACCAACCTGGCCAACGAGGTGAATACACCCCAGGCCACCGTACTCAAGCGGCAGCTCACCGCGGGCAGTATCACCGTCATCAAGAACAATGATGATATCCTGCCCATCCACAACCTGCAGAGCCGCCACATCGCCGTAGCCACCATCGGCAACGAGAAAGGCACTGCCTCCATGTTCCAACGCCGCTGCGCCGACTATGCCCAGGTCATGCGTTTTGACCTTGACAAGGCAGGAAATGCAGCAACGCTGGCCGAGCAACTGCATGACGGCCACTTCAACACCATCATCGTGGAGGTGGGCGACGACAATGACGATAACCGTGCCGCCCTCGAGACGGTGGTCAAGAAATGCAAGAACCTCGTCGTAGTGCTCACCTGCAAGCCCTATGAAATCAAGAACTACGGTAAAGCCATCACCAACAAGCATGTCAAGGCAGTGGTGCTCACCTATGAGAACTCGACGCTCACCGAGGACTATGCCGCCCAAACCATCTTTGGCGGTAACGCAGCCGACGGTAACCTGCCCATCTCACTGAGTTTTGAGGGCAAGAAGACCCGCTTTGAGGCTGGCCACGGCATCCACTATGCCGCCAACCGCCTGGGCTACTCCATCCCGGCCGAGGTGGGACTCGACAGCCGTTTGACAGCCCAAATCGACTCGGTGTGCCGCCTGGGTGTGCAGCAGCACGCCTTCCCCGGCTGCCAGGTGATTGTAGCACGCCATGGCAAGGTGGTGTACAAGGGGTCATTCGGCACCATCGACTACAACAGTAGTGTCAAGGTGAATGACAACACGCTCTTTGGGCTCGCATCGGTTTCCAAGGCCACCGGCACCATCAGCGGCGTGATGAAGGCCTTTGACGACGGCAAGTTCCGCCTTGACGACAAGGCGAGTGAGTATATCCCCGGCCTGCGCGACGGCGACAAGGAGGACATCACCTTCCGCGACCTGCTCTACCACGAGACGGGTATGCCCGCATCGCTCAACATGTGGTACATGATGATGGATGCCAATTCCTACACCGGCGAACTCATCGCTGGTGCTGAGGACGCCACCCACACTGTCAAGATCATGAACGGCGCATGGGGTCACAAGGACGCCAAGATGCGTACCGACATCCTCTCGCCCGTCAAGACCGACAAGTTCAACATCGCCATCGCCGATGGCTTGTGGGGAGGCAGGGTAACCTATGACTCGATCATGAACCGCATGTACCACGCCAAGTTGGGCAAGAAGAAATACCTGTACAGTTGCTGCAACTTCTCGCTGCTGGCCGACGCCGTGCAGCGCATGACCCACTCACCACTCAACTACTATGTGAACAACTACATCTTTGCTCCCCTGGGTGCCTATCACACGATGTACCGCCCCTTGAGCAAGTTCTCGCGCGACGAGATTGCCTACACCGAGGTGGACACCTACCTGCGCCGCCAGCACATCCACGGCTATGTGCACGATGAGTTGGCTGCATTCTCGGGTGGCGTGCAGGGTAACGCTGGCCTGTTCAGCAACGCCAACGACCTGGCCAAGCTGTTCCAAATGTGGCTCAACGGCGGCGTTTACGGCGGTGTGCGCATGCTCAAATCATCCACCGTCGAGACGTTCACCACCCAAAAGAGTCCCAACAGCCATCGCGGTCTGGGCTTCGACAAGCCCGTCGTGGGCAATCCTGATGCCAGCAACACCTGCCCCGAGGCAACGCCTGAGACCTTCGGACACACGGGTTTCACTGGTACGTGCTTCTGGGTCGATCCCAAGAACGACATGTTCTACATCTTCCTGAGCAACCGTGTCTGCCCCACGCGCAACAACCCCAACTTTGGCCGCATCAGCGCCCGCAGCCACATCCAGTCGCTCATCTACCGCGCCATTCGCAACTAACCCACAGGGGTATTAAAGCCACTAATCACATTATAATAATAAAGAAAATGAAGAAATTCTCAATCCTATTCACCGCCTTACTCCTGCTCGCATCATGCAGCAAGGGCTACAAGGTGACCGTCACCTTCCCTGACGAGAGCAACAACGGCGAGACCGTTTTCCTCACCAACTATGACACGGGCGACACCATCGCCACTGCCACTGTACAGAACAACGTCTGCGTCCTTGAGGGCAATGCCGATAAGGGCTTCTTTGCCCGCCTCTACGCTGGTGGCAACCCTTACGGCTTCATTGTCGAGCCTGGAGAGGTCAATCTCAACATTGCCGAGGGCAACGCCGTTAGTCCGCTCAACGACAAGATGCTCGAGTGGAGCAAGCAGATGCAGCAGTTGGCCGACGACACCACGCTCACCGAGGCCGAGAGTGACGCACGCTATGCCGAAGAACTGTTCAAACTCTATGGTGACAACAAGGACAATGCCATCGGGCCTTGGGCCTTCTGCAACTACTTGATGTATAAAGATTTCACTGAGGAAGAGATTGACAAGCTTGTCAAGGACGCACCCGCTGACTATGCTCTGCTCAAGCGTGTCGAGAAGGCAAAGAATGCCGCGCGCCAACTCAAAGTGACCGCCGAGGGGCAAAAATTCACCGACTTTGAGGTCAAAGCCGAGGACGGTGCAGTGCAGAAGCTGTCAGACTACGTTGGCAAGGGCAAAGTTGTCCTCGTTGACTTCTGGGCTAGCTGGTGCCCGCCCTGCCGCGCTGAAATTCCCAAGCTCCAAGACCTCAAGAAGCAGTATGGCGACAAGTTTGACGTGCTGGGTATTGCCGTTTGGGACAACCCCGATGACACCCGCAAGGCCATGACCGAGCTCAACATCACCTGGCCCGTTATCATCGGCACCGGGAAACTCACCGAGCCCACCGACCTCTACGGCATCAAGGGCATCCCCCACATCATCATCTTCGGCCCTGACGGCACCATCATGTCACGCGGTCTTACGGGCAATGACCTGGCCAATAAGCTCGCCGAGGTCCTGAAGTAACCTAAGGTGAGTTCGACGAATTTGTCTTAAGTCAATCAGGGGGAGTTAGCGACTCCCCCTCTTGATTAAGAGAGGGTGCCGCAAGAGCGGCGGGGGCGTTGATACTATCATCTAAGATCATAACTCGGACATAATAAAGGGACCTGCCCAAACGGACAGGTCCCTTTATTAATATTATGTGTCTGAGTCGATTTACTCGGCCTCAACAGCTGCCTGAGCAGCGGCCAAGCGAGCGATGGGCACGCGGTAAGGCGAGCAAGAAACGTAGTTCATGTTGAGCGAAGCGCAGAACTTAACACTGCTGGGCTCACCACCATGCTCACCGCAGATACCCAGGTTCAACTCGGGCTTGGTAGCACGACCCTTGCGGCATGCCATCTCAACGAGCTGGCCAACGCCTTCCTGATCCAGTACCTGGAACGGGTCAACCTTCAAGATACCCAAGTTCTTGTAGATGGCCAGGAACTTACCGGCGTCATCACGCGAGTAACCGAAGGTCATCTGCGTCAAGTCGTTGGTACCGAATGAGAAGAAGTCAACTACCTCGGCAATCTGGTCAGCAACAAGGGCTGCACGCGGAATCTCGATCATCGTACCTACCTTGTAGGCCACGGTCTCGCCACGCTCGGCAAATACCTGCTGAGCAACGCGGTTGATGATGTCGGCCTGCATCTTGATCTCGTTCTTCACACCGATGAGGGGCACCATGATCTTAGGCTTCACAACGATGCCCTTGGCCTGCATGTTCAATGCGGCCTCAATGATGGCGCGAGCCTGCATCTCGGTGATCTCGGGATAGGTATTACCCAGACGGCAACCACGGTGACCCAGCATGGGGTTGAACTCCTCAAGACCGTCACAAACGAGCTTCACCTCCTCAAGGGTGCGGCCAGTCTCCTCGGCCAGCTCACGCATGGTCTCGAGCTGATGGGGAACGAACTCGTGCAAGGGAGGATCGAGCAGGCGGATGGTTACCTCGTAGCCGTCCATAGCCTCGAAGATGCCCTCAAAGTCGCCACGCTGCAGCGGGAGCAACTTAGCCAGGGCAACACGGCGAGCCTCCTCGTTGGGAGCGATAATCATCTCGCGCATAGCCTTGATGCGGTCACCCTCAAAGAACATGTGCTCGGTGCGGCACAGGCCGATACCGTGAGCGCCCAACTTGCGGGCTACGCTAGCGTCGCGAGGCGAGTCGGCGTTGGTGTAAACGTCCATTTTGCTGTACTTCTCAGCCAGGTTCATCACGGCAGCAAAGTCACCGCTCAGGTCGGCGTCAACAGTTGCTACGAGGCCGTCATAAACCTCACCGGTGCTACCGTTGATCGAGATCCAGTCACCCTCCTTATAGGTCTTGCCACCCATCTCGACGGTGCGGGCCTTGTAGTCCACCTTGATCTCACCAGCACCCGAAACGCAGCACTTACCCATACCACGGGCAACAACGGCTGCATGGCTAGTCATACCACCACGGGCAGTCAGGATACCCTGGGCTACACTCATACCGCGCAGGTCCTCGGGAGAGGTCTCCAGGCGCACCATGATGACTTTCTTCTTGCGCGAAGCCCATTCCTCGGCATCGTCTGCAAAGAATACGATTTGGCCGGTAGCGGCACCGGGGCTGGCGGGCAGACCCTTGGCCATCACCTTAGCGCTCTTGACAGCGGTCTTGTCAAACACGGGGTGCAGCAGCTCGTCGAGCTTGCCGGGCTCCATGCGCTTGATGACGGTCTTCTCGTCGATAGCGCCCTCACGCAACAGGTCCATGGCGATCTTCACCATAGCGGCACCCGTGCGCTTACCGTTACGGGTCTGGAGCAACCAGAGCTTGCCGTCCTGGATGGTGAACTCCATATCCTGCATGTCGCGGTAGTGCTCCTCGAGCTTGTGCTGGATGTCAACGAGCTGTGCGGCACACTCGGGCATCGACTCCTCGAGAGAAGGATACTTGGCGGCGCGCTCTTCCTCGCTGATGCCCTGCAGCTTGGCCCAACGGCGGCTGCCCTCGGTCATAATCTGCTGCGGGGTGCGAACACCTGCCACAACGTCCTCGCCCTGAGCATTGATCAGGTACTCACCGTTGAACAGGTTCTCACCGGTACCGGCGTCACGTGAGAAGCACACGCCAGTAGCACTGTTGTTACCCATGTTACCATAGACCATGGCCTGCACGTTAACAGCCGTACCATACTCCTCGGGAATCTGGTTCATGCGGCGGTACAGGATGGCGCGGTCGTTGTTCCAGCTGTCAAACACAGCATAGATGGCACCCCACAACTGGTCATAGGCATCGGTGGGGAAGTCCTTACCGGTATTCTCTTTCACAGCGGCCTTGAAGCGCTTAACGAGCTCCTTGAGGTCGTCAACGTCGAGCTCAGTGTCAAACTTCACGCCCTTCTTCTCCTTCAACTCCTCGATAATCGCCTCAAACGGGTCGATGTCGGTCTTGTTGGTGGGCTTCATACCCAGCACCACGTCACCGTACATCTGCACAAAGCGACGATAGCTGTCCCATGCAAAGCGGGGGTTACCCGACTTGGCGGCGAGCGTCTCGGCAACGGCGTCGTTGATACCCAGGTTCAAGACGGTGTCCATCATACCGGGCATCGACACGGGAGCACCCGAGCGAACTGATACCAACTGGGGGTTACTGGGATCATTGAACTTGTTGCCAGTCAGGTTCTCGATGTGCTGAATTGACTTCATCACGTCGTCCTTGATCATCTCAACAACTGCCTCACGACCCTTCTGGTTGTAAAGGGTGCAAATCTCGGTAGTGATGGTGAAGCCCGGGGGAACGGGAACACCAATCAAGTTCATCTCAGCAAGGTTAGCGCCCTTGCCACCCAGCAAATCTTTCATGTCGGCACGACCTTCTGCCTGGCCGTTACCAAAGGTGTAAATCGCTTTCATTTACTAAACTTTTTCTATTGAATATTTTGTAAATATTTATAAAATTCTTGTAAGGCGGTGCAAAGGTAGTCATTTTATGCCAATTTTCCATCATTCAGACATCAAAAAACACATTATTTTTAAAAAAAACGTTTGCACGCCGCTTTTTGCTACCCATAAGTAACTTTTTGGACCGATTATCTTCACTTTTCTAATAATCCATTGACCATCGCGCGGCACTGCCTGCAATACGCCCCCTTAGCATCATAAATGGTCTTTTTTTGAGGCGAACAGGGCGACGCATTGAAAAATGTTGTATCTTTGCGGGTTGTAAAAACTACATTACATATTTTATTATGGACAACACTACCAAAAAGATACTCGAGGACGACACTAACGGCTTGTTGACCTATGAGTACATCGCCAACCACATGGGCACCATCGACAACGACATGCCTCAACTGGTGGACAACATGATATTAAAAGACCGCACAGGACAGTTTGTGGTGAGCACTGCACGTTACCTCAACGCCATTGACCGCGAGAAATATGCCTCGAGCATCGACCTGCTGGTCAAAGCCGCCATTGCCAAGGACAGGGACCACGTCTATCTGGCCTATCTCGCCTCCTCGCTTTGGGGCAGCGACTACAAGGAGCGGGCTGCCGAGCTCAGCGAGCAGGATGACAACTTCCGCCGCATCTACAAGCGACTCTACCCCGTGGGCATCTGAGCCGCATTCCTAGCGCAACTAACCATTATTATTTGATATGAAACTGAAATTGTTCTTATCTGTTGTGATGGGTGTGTTCACGCTCATCTCTTACTCGGCCAACATTGCTGCCGGCCAGCCGCAAGCAACGACCAAAACCAATGACAATCAAATGACTAAAGTAGAATTACAGACCTCGCTGGGCAACATCGTTGTCGAACTCTACAACGAGACACCCCAGCACCGTGACAACTTCATCAAACTCGTGAACGAGGGTTACTATGACGGCGTGCTCTTCCACCGCGTGATCAAGGACTTCATGATCCAGACCGGCGACGGCAACTCCAAGACTGCTGGCCCTAACGACATGCTGGGCGACGGCGACCCTGGCTACACCATCCCCGCCGAGTTTGTCTATCCCAAGTACTTCCACAAGCGTGGCGCCCTGGCAGCAGCGCGCACGGGCGACCAGGTTAACCCCGAGCGTCGCAGCAGCGGCAGTCAGTTTTACATCGTCACGGGCAAGATCTACGGCAGCGATGAGCTCAAGATGATGACCCAGCGCATGGCCGACATGCGCAAGCAGGACATCTTCCGTCGCTTGGTGACCGAGAACCGCGAGCGCATCCAGGCGCTGCAACAGGCCCAGGATCAAGCCGGAATTCAAGAGCTACAGAACGAACTCATCCAGCTCACCGAGGCCGAGGCGGCCCAAACGCCCTTCTCGATGACTGACGAGCAACTCAACGCCTACACCAGCGTGGGTGGCACGCCCCACCTCGATGGACAGTACACCGTCTTTGGTGAGGTTATCGAGGGCATGGATGTCGTCGACATGATCCAGAATGTTGAGACTGGAGCTGCCGACCGTCCCACAACCGACGTCAAAATCATCAAGGCACGCATCCTGTAAGGGAGACACGCATTGAACCCACATATAGCGGGCGCTTTTCTGACCATCAGGTCCGATAAGCGCCTGTTTTTTTGAAAAATCAAGGAATTTTTTAAAAAAATCGGCAAAATAGCACCGCAACTGAGAAAAAATGCCTAAATTTGGGGTTTGAATATAAACATCGGGCACCGCCTGGTTCCCGAACAAAACAAAAGTATTATGACTGAACCGCGTGAACAATCTGAATCGATGAACAATCTCGAGAAGGATCAAATCTTGAGCTCTGAGCCTCAGAACGAGACCCAGGAAGTTGTGAGTGAAGAAGTTAAAGTAGAGGAAACCGCTCCACAGGAGCCCGTTGCCCAAGAACCCAAAGCCGAGGCACCCGCCAGTGACGAGCACTCATCGCCCAAGCTCGAACTTGCCGACAAGAGCAAGAGCGAGCTCGTGGACATGTTGCGTGAGTTAGCTGCTCGTCCCATCGAGGAGGTGAAAGACGAGGTTCAAGCCATCAAAGCCGCCTTCTTTGCGCTCAGGCGCGAGGAAATGGTCAAGGAAAAAGAAGAATTCCTGGCCAACGGCAACGAGGAAAGCGATTTCACTCCCAAAGAGGACGACGACGAGAACAACTTGAAGGAGTTGCTCAACGTGCTCAAGGAAAGACGCACCGAGTATAATGCTGCCCAAGAGGCCAACCGCGAGGCCAATCTGGAGAAAAAACGTCAAATCATCGCGCTCATCAACGAGATCGCCAATGATCCTGACAACATCAACCGCCAGTTCAACCGCGTCAAACAACTGCAACAGGACTTCAAGGATGCCGGCGAGGTTCCCGCTACTGCCGACACCGAGGTGTGGAAGGAGTTCCAGCGCGCCACTGAGCGTTTCTATGACGTGCTCAAGATGAACAAGGAGCTGCGCGACTATGATTTCAAGAAGAACCTGGAGCTCAAGCAACAGCTCTGTGAGGAGGCTGAGGCCCTCGACGACGAGACCGACATCGTCGCTGCCTTCAGGAAACTGCAGGAGATGCACAACAAGTGGCGCGAGATAGGTCCCGTGGCCAAGGAGCTGCGTGAGGAACTCTGGGCCCGCTTCAAGGCCGCATCCAGCGCTATCAACAAGAAGTACCAGACCTTCTTTGAGGACCGCAAGAGCAAGGAAAAAGAGAACGCCGACGCCAAGACTGAGCTGTGCGAGAAGATCGAGCAGATCTCGACCGACGACCTCAAGACCTATGCCCAGTGGGACGAGGTGACCAAGCAGATCATCGCCCTGCAGGAAGACTGGAAGAAGCTCGGCTACGCTTCACGCAAGGCCAATGCAGCCCTGTTTGCACGATTCCGCAAGTCGTGCGACGACTTCTTTGGCAAGAAAGCCGAGTTCTACAAGTCCATGAAGGAAGAGCTCAGCGGCAACCTCGCCAAGAAAATCGACCTGTGTGAACGCGCCGAGGCTCTGATGGACTCCACCGATTGGAAAGAGGCTACCGACAAGTTCGTCGAGATGCAAAAGGAGTGGAAGACCATCGGTCCCGTGGTGAAGAAGCACAGCGATGCCGTGTGGAAACGCTTCATCGCTGCCTGTGACCACTTCTTTGAGCAGAAGAAGAAACAGCACGTCAACGTGCATGCCGTCGAGCACGACAACCTCAAGGCCAAGAAAGAGGTAATCGCCACCCTCAAAGCCACCATCGAGGAGGCAGCTGAGGATGCCGCACAGCGCGTGCGTGACCTCATGGACCGCTGGCAGGAAATCGGCCACGTGCCCTTCAAGGAGAAAGACAAGATCTACACACAATACCGCGAGCTCATCGACAAGGCGTTTGACACCCTGAACATGCGAGGCTCCCGCCCGCGCATGGATGGTGGTGGCGCAGCCCGTAGCGGACGTCAGTCAGCCGGCAGCGATCGTGGCCTGAGCGAGCGCGACCGACTCGTGCGCACCTATGAGCAGCGCATGAGCGAGTTGAAGACCTTTGAGAACAACATGGGCTTCCTCACCGCTAACACCAAGAGCGGCAACTCACTGGTGCAGGAGATGGAACGCCGCATCAATCGACTCAAAGAAGAAATTGCCGAGCTCGAACAGAAGATTAAGGAGCTGGACAACGAATAAACCAGCCTGTGGGAAACATTTCTCACAAGAGGCCATAACACATGACACAGCGGAGTGACAATCCGCTGTGTCATTCAACCACGACTAACCATCGCATAAACCTAAATGAAGAGTAAAGGCCGATATGGACAATTCATCAGATGGATATTCAGCATCATTGACTTGCTGATTGTCAATCTTGTCTTTTTCATTGTCTTCATCTGGCATTTTGGGCGCCCGATTGAAACGGGATTAACTTATTCCCGCCCTGTGTTGCTGGTGCTCAATGTCGCGATGGTGGTCTGCCTGTATTTTTACAGCAACGTGCACGAGCGCCGCGTGTTCTATGCCGAGAAAGTTGTTGGGGAAGCCCTGAAACTGGTGCTCACCCATGCGGGTATTTTTGTTACCCTCACAACCTTCCTGGGCAATTATGGCGCCCCCTGGCAACGCATCATCCTGTTCTATGTACTCTTTTTTGTCGTACTGGCAACATGGTGGGTGCTCTCGCGCCAAGTGCTCAAATTCTACCGCAACCAGGGATTTAACTTCAAGCGCATCATCGTCATTGGCGGCGGCACGGTGGGCGTGCGCCTCATCAACGAGATGCAAGCCGACCAGGGATATGGTTACCACATCGTGGGCTTCTTTGACAACAACCCTAAGGCCCGCTCGGTATCGGCCGTTTATCAAGGCACCCTTGATGACGTGGAGCAGTTCATCAAGACCCATCAGGTTGACGAGATGTTCTGTGCTGTCCCTGACCTTGAGGACAACCAGAACGTGTCACGCATGATACGCATCGCAGACAATAACGCTGTCGATTTCTACTATGTTCCCCAGTTTGGACGCACGGTGACCCGACAGTTCGAGCTCAGCTCGGTGGGCGACGTGCCCATCCTGGCGGTCCACCCCTATCCTCTCAAGAATCCCATCAATCGCCTCATCAAGAGGGCGTTTGACCTGGTGGTGTCGACCATGGCACTCATTCTCTCGCCACTGGTCATCATCCCTGTGGCGATAGGCATCAAGTTGTCGTCACCAGGTCCCATCTTCTTTGTGCAAAAACGCACCGGCTACCGTGGTCAGGCATTTAACTGCTACAAGTTCAGGACAATGCGCGTGAATGCCGACAGCGATACCCTGCAAGCAACCAAGGGGGACCCCAGGGTCACTTGGTTTGGCAACTTCCTGCGCCGGTCGAGCATCGACGAACTGCCACAATTCTATAATGTGTGGCGTGGCGAGATGAGCACCGTGGGACCGCGGCCCCACATGGTCGCTCACACCGAGATGTACAGTGAGCTCATCGACAAATACATGTTGAGGCACACCATCAAGCCGGGCATCACAGGCTGGGCCCAGGTGCGCGGCTACAGGGGCCAGACCGAGGAACTGTGGCAAATGGAAAAGCGCGTGGAATATGACGTGTGGTATGCCGAAAACTGGACCTTCTTCCTTGACCTGAAAATCATCTTCCGCACCATCTGGAACGCCATCGTCGGCGAGGACAACGCCTACTAAATCCCTAATACAGAACGACTGTGCCGCTGGAACAATGCGGGTTAACAACCCACAATACTGAACCACAGAGCAGCAGGAGGACTAATGGAGGGTGTGTCATAATTTTCGCTTGAAACATTGATCGAGCTTCGCTCGAGAAATTTAAACAAATTATTTAAAAAATTAATATAAAAATTTTAATTGTT
>ONKD01000033.1 GCA_900318345.1 uncultured Prevotellaceae bacterium | reverse complement strand
TTGAAAACCGTGTGCGTGTTAGCGCTTATCGGCATCGTCTTGTGGGTGGCGTTTTATGCCGTCCAGTCCTATTTTGTCCTGACAACAGGCAGCGGCAAGGGGGTCATCAACTGGGGCTCTCCGAACATAGGTTCCAAATTAGCCCTGTTCATCGTTAACCGTCTCTTCATCCTTTTGATGGCGGGGCTGATGGCGGCGTTTGTGTTCAACATCCTCAAATACCTGAAAGGGGGAACAATATTCAACCGTGCCAATGTGGTGCTCTTGTGGATCATGGCGATAGTATTGCCCATTCATTCGTTCATCAGCAATAACATGGGTTATGCCTGCTCGGCCACGGATCACTATGAATGGTGCTTGACCGACACCCCGTTTGTCTATGCGATTGTGGCTGTCATCGTCGCCTTGCTCTACAAGTTGGCATACGACGCTGCCGAGGAACAGAAGTTAACCATTTAAACCCTCTTGTGCGCTATGATTATCGTAAATCTTGATGTGATGATGGCTCGTCGCAAGATGTCGCTCAACGAGCTGAGCGAGCGCGTGGGCATCACCGTGGCCAACCTCTCGATCCTCAAGACCGGCAAAGCCAAGGCCATGCGCTTCTCGACCCTTGACACCATCTGCCGCGTCCTGGACTGCACCCCTGGCGACATCCTGGAGTACCGCCCGGACCCCGAGTAAATAAATCGAGAACGATGCAGTTATCTGCTTCATTTTTAAAATTTATACCACAGAGTTGGCTCACCGATATCCTCGGTGGGCTTTTTGTCAATTATGAGTTTTATTCACATCTTTTAGGATGGAAAGATTGTGGGAATGAGAGATTGTGAGTAACTTTGGCATTCTTTTGTAAAACAGAAAAACCAAGACGAGAAAATGACAGAAAACATCACCAATAAGATCACTAAGATTGTGTTGACGGGTGGCCCCTGCGCGGGCAAGACCACGGCGATGGCAAGGATTATCGAGCACTTTAGCGGCCTGGGATTCCAGGTGTTTGCTATTCCCGAGGTGCCCACAATGTTCAGCAGCGCCGGCATCAACTACTTGACCCATAACAAGGCGCTGTTCTTTGAGGCCGAGAAATCGACGCTCAACATCCAGCTGGCGCTTGAGGACCACTTCGCCAAGATGGCTACCCAGTGCAGCAAGCCCGTGCTCATTGTGTGCGACCGCGGCACGATGGACATCAGTGCCTACGTCTCGCCCGAGATCTGGGAGGCACTGACCGAGGAGATGGGCACCAACACCGTGAAGCTGCGTGATGCCCGTTACGAGGCCATCCTGCACATGGTGACCGCCGCTGCCGGTGCCGAGCAGTTCTATACCAACGAGAACAACAAGTTCCGCAGCGAGGACGTCGAGTTGGCACGAGAGCTCGACCGCAAGGTGCTGAGCGCCTGGACTGGTCATCCCCACCTGCGTGTGATTGGCAACCACATGGATTTTGACGACAAGCTGCGCCAGGTGCTCAACGAGATCTCGACCGTGCTGGGTGTGCCCAGCCCCATCGAGCAGGAGCGCAAATACATCGTCGAGGTGACGGGCGACCTACCCGAATATACCGAGAGCGAAATCACCCAAACCTACCTGCTGAGCGAGCCAGGCACAGAGATGCGCGTGCGCAAACGCGGCTGGCAGGGCAGCTACGTCTATTTCCAGACCATCAAGAAGACCGTGAGCAGCGACAAGCAGATCGAGACCGAGCGCCGCATCACCGCTCAGCAATATGTGGACCTGCTGCAGTTAGCTGACCCCAACCGCAAGCCCATCAGCAAGATGCGCAAGTGTTTCGTGTGGAAGAACCGCTACTTTGAGCTTGACACCTACATCGAGCCCAAGCTGGGCATGCAGATCTTGGAACTCGAGGGCATCAAGGAAGGCGATGAAGTGGAGTTCCCGCCGTTCATCAAGGTCATCGAGGACATCACCGGCAACGAGAAGTATTATAACTATCAGTTGTCGTTGAGGTAGGAGTTAAAAGTTAGATGTTAGAAGTTAGGAGTTAGGAGTTTGGTGGAAGCCTACTAACGACTTAGGATTAGCGATTAGCGACTAACGACTAAAGACTAGTGACTAGCGAATAACGAATAAAAAAATATCAGCAATAAAAATCCCCTGGGCTTTCTCAGGGGATTTTATTTTGGCTTGTTTCAAATAGAAAATAAGACTCCGTTGCTTGCTTTAACTAGCCTTATACTTATATATGTCCACAAGCTTGATGTCGAAGATCAGGTTGCTGTAGGGCAACAATAGATCGCTCATCTTGGCCGAGCCATAACCCTGCTGATAAGGAATGATGACCGTGCAAGTGTCGCCCACGTGCATGCGCGTGAGAGCGATCATCCAGCCCTCGATGTTTGAGCTGACCAAAGTGCGGTAGATGCTGTCAGCAGGCGAGCTGTTCAGGTAGGACGAGTCGAGTGGTGCACCATCATATCTCTTGAGGTGGTACTTCACGTCGACTGTGGACGTGATGAGGGGCTTGAGGTTGTCACGGGTGAGCATCGTGTCGTTGTGCCAATGGATGAGCACCTGTGCCGAGGGATCCCAAGGCGCAATCGCTGTCGTATATTGTCCCGATACTGACTGCTGCTGGTACCAAGCATCGTTATTCTCGCGCCAGTCCTTATACTCGTCATAGACGTTTTTACCCAAGCATGAGTCGAGCATCGTGAGAGCCACGATGGCCAGGATGACAGTATAGAAAAATTTCTTCATTTTATTAGGTGTTAGGTAACTAAGCCTAAGCGCTAAAGCCTCATTAAAATCACATGAGTTTACGCAGGACGTTGTTCAGGCTGCACTCCTTGCTGATGATAGCGGGGAGATCAGCGATGGCGACGCGCTGCTGTTGCATGGTGTCACGGTCACGCAAGGTGACGGTGTTGTCCTCGAGGGTCTGGCCGTCGACGGTGATACAATAGGGCGTGCCTATGGCATCCTGGCGACGATAGCGCTTGCCGACGGTGTCCTTGTCCTCGTAGTGGCATGCGAAGTCAAACTTCAACATATTCATGATCTCGTGAGCCTTCTCGGGCATGCCGTCCTTGCGGACGAGCGGCAGGATGGCGCACTTGATGGGAGCTAGGGCCTTGGGCAGGTGCAATACCACGCGGGTGTCGCCACCCTCGAGCTGCTGCTCCTCGTAGCTGGAGCACATCACCGAGAGGAACATGCGATCCACACCGATGGAGGTTTCGATGACATAGGGCGTGTAGCTCTCATTCAACTCAGCGTCGAAGTACTGGATCTTCTTGCCCGAGTACTTAGCGTGCTGGCTCAGGTCAAAGTCGGTGCGGCTGTGGATACCCTCGACCTCCTTGAAGCCGAACGGCATCTTGAACTCGATGTCGGTGGCAGCGTTGGCATAGTGAGCCAGCTTCTCGTGGTCGTGGAAGCGATATTTCTCGTCTCCCAAGCCCAGGGCCTTGTGCCAACGCAAGCGGGTCTCACGCCAGAAGTCGAACCACTTCAACTCCTCGCCTGGACGAACAAAGAATTGCATCTCCATCTGCTCAAACTCGCGCATGCGGAAGATGAACTGGCGAGCCACGATCTCGTTGCGGAAGGCCTTACCAATCTGCGCGATGCCGAAGGGGATGCGCATGCGGCCAGTCTTCTGGACATTCAGGAAGTTAACGAAGATGCCCTGAGCGGTCTCGGGACGCAGATAGACGTCCATCGTCGAGTCGGCGCTACTGCCCATCTGGGTCTTGAACATGAGGTTGAACTGACGCACGTCAGTCCAGTTCTTGGTGCCGCTTACGGGGTCAACGATCTCATAGTCGACGATGATCTGCTTGAGCTCGGCCAGGTCGTTGTCGTTCATGGCCTTCTCGTAGCGGGCGTGAAGTTCGTCGCGTTTCTTTTGGTTCTCGAGCACGCGGGGATTGGTCTGGCGGAACATCGCCTCGTCAAACTTGTCGCCGAAACGCTTGGCGGCCTTCTCACACTCCTTGTTCATCTTCTCCTCGATCTTGGCGATTTCATCCTCGATGAGCACGTCGGCGCGGTAGCGCTTCTTGCTGTCGCGGTTGTCGATCAAGGGATCATTGAACGCGTCAACGTGGCCCGAAGCCTTCCAGATTGTGGGATGCATGAAGATGGCGCTGTCGATGCCGACGATGTTCTCGTGCAGCAAGGTCATCGCCTCCCACCAGTAACGCTTGATATTGTTTTTCAGCTCAACGCCGTTTTGTGCATAGTCATAAACCGCGCCCAAGCCGTCATAGATTTCACTCGAGGGGAACACAAAGCCATATTCCTTGGCGTGCGACACGATTTTCTTGAAAACATCTTCCTGTTTTGCCATTGTAGTCTATCTGTTATTCGTTATTGTATTTATTTTCAAACTGCAAAGGTACTGAAATTTTCGGTTTTAACGAACACATTAACTGTTTTTAGATTTTCGCGTATCTATTCAGCAGCTTGACCGCACGCCAAGCCACAAAGGCGCTAAGGTTTCAAGCAACTTGCACAACAGCAATGACAACTTTGACAGATATTTTGGCGGCAATTCACTAAGACGCTCATTATCAGTGATAATTGATTTGGGCAAATTTAGAGAAGTGGCGTACGGGACTGTTAACGAACTGTTAAAAGCATCAGAAGACACTACCGCCGCAAAGGTATGCCCGATAGCCAATCCATGTCAATGATGAAAAGAAAGGCTAACGGGAATAACGGAATGAACGATGGGACGGGTGGCACGAAGCCTCTACAGGGCCCAAATCAACAGGCCGGCGCAGATGATGACACCAGTGACGAGCAGATCAATGAGGCAGTAGCCCATGATGTCTTTCGCGTCAAGGCGCGCGATAGCCAAGGCCGGGAGCGCCCAGAACGGTTGTATGAGATTGGTCCATGCGTCACCCCATGCAATGGCCATGCCCGTCAAGCCCGGGTCCACACCCAGGTTGGCTCCGGCCGTAAACATCACCGGTGCTTGCACTGCCCAATGGCCGCCGCCACTAGGCACAAACATGTTGAGCACTGCGGCACAAAGGAAGGTGAGCAAGGGATAGGTGACGGGATTGCTGATGCGGATGCAAGCATCGGCCATGACGCCGCCCAGGCTGATGCCACTGACGCCGATGCCTGTAATGATGCCCATGATGCCGGCATAGAAGGGGAACTGCAATATGATGCCCGCTGCGCCGCTAGTGGCTTTCCCGAAGGAACGCACGTAATCGACTGGAGTGGAATGCAGTAAAAGACCCAGCGCGAGGAATATCATGATGACCCCGCCAAGGTCTAACCCGGCACCGCGCACGACGAGATGAATCACGAGGTAGGCCACGAGCATCAGCGCCACGAGCCACGAGAGTAATTTGCTGTTCTCGAGCCGTTGTGCAGGTGTCTTGGCCGAGGAGGGTACCTCGGTCTTGATCTTTTCATCGTCTTTCAGTAGCGCTGGATCGATGGTGAGTATACCTTTCTTAGGATGCATCAGGGTGTTAGCGACGGTGATGCCGATGATGACAAACAGCACGGTCGCCAGATTGTGCCAATCAAAGATGGTTTTTGCCAATGGCACAGGGTCGGTCAGCGCGCCATTGGTAGCCATTGAGAGCGCCTCGCCAGGTGTGGCCATTGTGAGGGGGATGGAGCCAGAGATACCAGCATGCCATACCACAAAACCACTGTAAGCCGATGCAATGAGAAGCCTATAATCGACATCAGAACGCTGACGTGCTATTGCCTTAGCGAACACGACGCCCACGATAAGTCCAAAGCCCCAGTTCAGGCAGCAAGCTAATGCCGACACGACAGTCACAAGCGCTATTGCAGCAGGGGCACTCTTGGGCAAGCGAGCCATGGCATCGATGGCACGTTTGACAACCGGTGCAGCAGCCAAGGTCGACCCGCACACAAGGACCAGAGACATCTGCATGGCAAACGCCAACAAATTCCATACGCCTCCGCCCCAGTGCTCAACCACCTCGAGAGGAGTCTGGTGACACAATGGCATCGCAACCAAGGCTGCCACGAAAGTGAGCAGTATGGCAAATATAAACGGTTCAGGCAACCAACGTTGCACTAATCGCACGCAAAATTTAATCATTTGTCTTCTTTTTAGATTGGTGCCGCAAAAGTAACACTTATTTCCCAAATCGTATCCAGTTCAACTACGGTTTTCCCAAAAAAGGATGTCTTTTAGTCAATGGGAGCATCATTCCACTCTTGTTGAGAGCTCAAATCATCAAAAAAACGGAGGGAACGGACAGAACGGATAAAATGGAGGAGACGGGGAAAACAAATAGGACGAAGGGGCATGGCTTCATCACCATGTACCCTCGTCTTATCTGATTTAGCGCTAGAATTGGGAGTAGAGGAAGGGCTGGACGGTGGCGCTGGCAAACTGCAGGACGAGCTGGATGAGAATGATGAACGACACCAACTTGAGCCACCAGGGGGCGTCAATGAAGCGGGCGCGCAGGTTGTCCCACACGTGGCGGGGCACGAAATGCAAGGCGAAGATGACGGCGAGCATCACACACCAGACTGCGCGTCTCTCGATAAAGACAGGCAGGTAGGCCCACTCAAAGTCGGTAAAGATGCCACTGATAATCTGGCCGGCAGCATGAAATGAGCTGGCGCGGAAGAAGATCCACAGGAAGGCCACAAACGTGAAGGTCAACAGCCATGATAAGAAGCGCGTGGGACGTGTGCTCTCGATGCGGTCAAGCCAGGGTTTACAGATCTTGTGGACACACAGGGCGATGCCGTGGCCTGCTCCCCAAACGACGAAGGTCCAGGCCGCTCCATGCCACAAACCGCCCAAGAGCATCGTCACCATGAGGTTGATGTGCTGCCTCACCCTACCCTTGCGGTTGCCACCCAGCGGGATATACACGTAGTCGCGCAGCCACGTTGACAGGGTGATGTGCCAGCGGTGCCAGAACTCGGTGACATTCAATGAGCGGTAAGGGAAGTTGAAGTTGATGCCCAGGTCAAAGCCCATGATACTTCCCAAACCTATGGCGATGTCGCTGTAGCCCGAGAAATCACAATAAATCTGCATTGTGAAGCCCAGCACTGCCATGAGCAGCTCAAAGCCCGTGTAGCCCGTGGGGTTGCCAAAGGCGATGTTGTTGTACTGGGCGATATAGTCGGCGAACACCGCCTTCTTGAGGATGCCCAGCATGACGAGCCACAGGCCGCCGTAAATCATCTCGCGCGTAGCAGGCTGGTTCTCCTGCATCTGGGGCAAGAAATCCCTCGCCCTGACGATGGGGCCCGCCACCAGGCAGGGGAAATAGGACAGGAAAAAGAGATAGTCAATATAATCGTCGATAGGTTGGACCTTGCCCTTATAGACATCGACCACATAGCTGATGGTGCGGAAGGTATAGAACGACACGCCCACTGGCATGATCAAGTCCAATGGCTGGAAATTGCCGTGCACCAGCTCATTCCAGTTCCAGATGACGAAGTTGCTGTACTTGAAAAACAACAGGATGCCCAACGAGAATATCAGCGATATCGTCAAGGCCAATCGCCGCTGGAATCGGTTCTTGCTCGAATCGACAAATAAGGCCACCCACCAGTCAAAAAGCGACGTCGCCACCAGCAACAGGAAGAACATCCCGCTGGACTTGTAGAAGAAGAACAAGCTGAAAGCGATGACAAAAAGCATCATCTGCTTGCGGCGTGACTTGAGCATCGCATACAGCGGCAGGAACAGCAGGAACAGTATCCAGAACAATCCGCTGTTAAATAGCATGGGCTCGTCGCGGTTGAACACGAACACCGACGAGAGCACGTTGATGATATCTATATAGTTGAGCAACATTCTTGATTATGTTGGAGGCTGATAAACAATGATGTGTGTAGCACGGCCAATGCCCTCGCCGGGGTCATCAAGCCTGATGGGATGAGCGCCTGAGGTCCCTATCCACTTGACCACGCGGTCCATCCACTTGTGGGCCGAGGCGCGTGTGGGGTGCGCCCCGTCGCGGCTGCGCTCAAACTGGTCATGGGCGCTCAGGTAGAAGCAGCCCTTGTCGGTCTCCTGGTCCAGGAGGTCGTTGATGCCGGTGTCCTCGTCCCAGTTGGGCGGGCCGATCCAAACGTAGGGGATGTCGCCAATCTCGGCCAGTATCTTTTTCAGGTAGGGTCTACGGGCATGCTTGATGTTGGGCACATATAGCTCATTGGCACCCAGGCACACGAAGATGTAATTGGGTTTATACTTTGCGATGAGATTAGCCAGGCGGTCAGATTGTCCCCAATACAGCGTTGAACTGCTGTACCAGATGACCTCGACCAGGGTGTGGCCGTTCTTGTCACAGTACTTGGCCAGGCGTGGCGCCAATCCCTCGAGCATCGAGTCGCCGATGAAGAGGATATTCTTGGCGGTAGTATCCATTGGGGCTCGCCAGTTTTCGTCTTGTGCCTTACCTGATGCCCGCTTTTTGTTTTTCAATGAGTCGGTATTTGCGCTACCATCATCCCCAGGCTCAATGCCTAAGTCACGGGCGAAGGTAGCGGTCTTTATTTCAAGGCCGCCCACAGTGATGCCTTCCTGCCAGAACGACAAGAAAGCAAAGAAAGCCAAAGCGGCCAACAGCAGGGACCACAGCCCCCAATAAGGTTTGTTCATTCAATAAAACAGCCCTGCGCCAATGCCGTGTTGCAGTGGCGCGGGCATTGTAATCGGTTTAAGTGTTATTTGAGTAATTCAATTCCCAGGCCAGGACGATCGTGAAGGGTGATCTTGCCATTCTCGACAGTCATGCCCGTGAAGCGGTCGTTAGCGATGAGCAGGTTGCCGTCCAAGTCGGCATAATCCACAACAGGCGAGAGGTTGGCGGCTGCCGTCACGGCACATGAGGTCTCGGTCATGCAACCGATCATCACCTTCATGTCGAGCGCGCGGGCCAGGGTCACCATCTTGTGGGCCTCGTGAAGGCCGGTGCTCTTCATGAGCTTGATGTTGATGCCGTCATACACGCCCTTGAATTTGACGATGTCGGGCAAGCGCTGGAAGGCCTCGTCTGCGATGATGGGCAGCGGCGAGCGCTCACGCAACCATGCCGTCTCGTCGAGCCACGTCTTGTCGAACGGCTGCTCGACAAACAGGCAGTTGCGCTCATTGAGCCAGTGGCACATCTCCAGGGCGTGCTCCTTGTCGTTCCATCCCTGGTTACAGTCCACACAGATGGGTACATCGGGCATCATCTCGCGGATGATGTCGATGGTTTCCTGGTCACGGTCAAGACCCATTTTGACCTTGATGAGTTTGTAAGGACGGGCCTCCTCGACCTTCTGGCGCACCACCTCGGGGGTGTCGATGCCGATGGTGAAGCTGGTGACGGGCGTTTTCTCGGGATTGTAGCCCCAAATCTTGTACCAGGGTTGCCCCATGATCTTGCCCAGCAGATCATGCAGGGCGATATCGATACTGGCCTTAGCGGCACGGTTGTTCTCGTCAACATGGTCCACATAGTCGAGGATGTCTTCGATGCGGAAGGGGTCGTTGAACTGGTCCAGGTCGAGCTTGTTGAGGAAGGTGGTCACGCTCTCGACGCTCTCGCCCAAATAGGGCGGCATCGATGCCTCGCCATAGCCCTTGATGCCCTCATACTCCAGGGTCACCTGCACGTCGGGGGTGGTGGTGCGGCTGTAGCGCGCCAGGTTAAAAGCATGGCGCAACTTGAGCTCATAAGGGAAGAACGAGAGTTTCAACTTACCCGTCTTGGGCACTTGATTCACCCTGGGCACGGCTTTCTTACGCGTTTTCTTTGCCACACGCTCAACAGCGTCAATCGATACAGGCGATGCTGCGGCGATGGCCGTCAGACCCATTCCTGCGATGAATTTTCTTCTATCCATAATTATAAGTCCTTGGTTGATATAGTCCTTAGTTTTTAGTTGATTCTTATTTTAAAAGTACCATGGGTGGTTCTTGAGGGCGACGATGCCCTTGGTGCCCACCATGCCCTTGATGCGGCTGGCGCTCAGGGGCGAGTACAAGTAGGGATAATCGCTGGCCGTGGGAATCAGGCTATTGATTTTCACTTGACCCGAACAATGGATGTACTTGCCGTCACGCAGGTAGATGCCCACATGGGTCACGCGTCCCGTTTTCTCATTGCCAAAGAAGAGCAGGTCGCCAGTCTCATACTGGTGCCAATCGGTGCCCTTCTTCATGATTTTACCTGTGAGGGCCTGCTGCGAGGCATCGCGTTGCAGGATGATGCCGTTGCTCAGGTAGCTCACCTTGGACAGGCCCGAGCAGTCGGTCACCTTGGTCGAGGTACCGCCCCACAGGTAGCTGGAGCCCATCATGCGGCGCGCGGTTTTCTCGATTTGGGCGGCGCTGAAGCCCTGCTGGCTCCACTGCGACAGCTCGGCGACGTCGGCGGCATCGACCCAGCCCACACGGCCATCAGGCGTGGCAAGCTTGAGCCATCCGCCTTGAGCAGCCTTGTATTCCAGGATGTTGCCCATCACCAGGTCGCTCACGGTCTCGTCACCGTGGGCCTCGGTCACCAGGCGCGAGTCATAGGCCGTGACGATGTAGCGCTTGGCCTTGCGCCAGGTTGCCATCTGCCCCGCGGTCTTGAAGGCCAGCGAACTCTCGGGGACGTAGGCGATGTAGTCGTCGGCCATCTGCACGCGGTACCACTCGTCACACTTCTGCAACACCTTGACCGGAGCGCCCATGATGCCCTGGGTGGCGATTTCGGCACTGTGCTTGGGCTCGGTGCGCAATGTGGCGATGCTCAGTTTGACCAGCGCCCACTTGCGGGCTGCGGGGATTCCATCCTCAAGGACCGTGATCTTGTCGGTATAGGTGCCATAACCATTCTTGGTCATAGCGGCCAGGATGGCCTTTTTCTGGGCCTGGGTGCCCACGGTGCCCGTCAGCACCCACTTGCCGGCCTGCTGTGAGGCCGTGACGTCCCAGATGGCTGTGCGCTTGTCGGGAGCGATGCGTTGGATTTGATGTTCATTTTATTTGATTGGAGTTATTGAATTGACTTTCAGATGGCTGTCCCACTTGTCATAGAACAGGTTGCCCTTGCGCCACTCGACCTCACCAGGTTGGAAATCGACGGTCTCGCTGCGGATGTAGGTCTTGGCGGGGCTGAGTTTGTCGCCCACGCCCTCGTTACTGGCCATGCGGTACACGTCGATGCCCGTGGCATAGTAGTCGTTGAGCGCTGTGCCCACGGCACTACGGCCAAATGAGGGGTCGGTGGGCACCCAGCCGATGCCCTCGAAGTAGGTCTCGGCCCAATCATGCCAGTTGATTTCGTCGGGATGGAGCATCCAGCCGCTCTCCCAGCGGGCAGGGATGCCCAGCGAGCGCACGAGAGTGATGTAGAGCAACGCCACCTGTCCGCAGTCGCCATGGTTGTTCTCAAGGACATACTGCGGGATATTGGCCAGCGTGCTGTATTCGCGCGCACCCGCCCAAGGCAGGTTGTGCCCGATCCACTCGTAGATTTTAGCGGCCTGGAGCACGGGGTTGGTCTCGTTGCCCACGATCTTGCGGGCCAGGGCGCGCATCTCGTCGGTGATGATGACGTGGCGCGGCTCGTTGCCGATGTACCTAATGTATTCTGCGCTATTGGTCTTGTAAGGCTCTAGCATAGCGATGAGGTCCTGCTGGCTGTAGTGGCGCTCGCCCACGTCATAGGAGAAAGTGTACTCAAAGTGGGTGGGCTTGCCCTTCTCGGCCACAGCCTCCATATAGACCGTGTGATGGAGGCTGCCCTGGCTGAAGGTCACCTCGCGGTTGCTGCTCTCGAGGCGGATGTTCTTCTGGCGCAGGTTCTCATAGGGGAACGGCATCCACACGCGCAGGGTCTCGCCCGCGGGAACAGCATCGGCAACCACATCGAGGGTGAAGGTGATATTCACATGGCGCCAGTCACGCACGTTGTTCGCGTCAGCGGGAGTGCGCATGGCCTCAAGATAGTACTTGCGGCGGGTGAGGAAACTCTCGTGGTTGTCCTCGGCGTTCTGCTGGGCAAACTCCTTGCCCAGCAGCCACAGGTTGCCCACGCTCTTGCGGAACCACATCTCCTTGCCGTCGATATTCATCACCTCGAGGGCACGGGTATCTTTCCAGTGCTGGATCTGTGCATCGGTAGCCTCGGGCATCTTCTCGCGGATTTTCTTCACGCCCTCCTCGGGGGTGATGCGGAAGTCGGTGCGGATGCGCTGCATGATGGTGCGCAACGAGTCGATGCGCACAGCGTCGGCCTTGCGCACCTGCTTGGGCAGTGATTTCATCACTTTCTCGGCTCGGGCAAACTCGCCCTGAGCAATCAGCTGGTCCACTTGGGCCTGCCAGTCGGGGGCGGCCATGCCTGTCAGCGCCACTGCGCTCACGGCCAGAGCCAATACTTTCTTTCTTAATCCTATCATCGGGTCTTGTACTTTGGTTTTAACGTGCAAAGATAATTCAAGCCTGACATAATCGCAAGAATTATCTAGATTTTGTGATGCTGACGTTGCTCGTTTTCAAACAACATGAACAACGAGGAGAAACAACTGAAAACAACCCATAAAAAAACTCCAATTTTCACGAATGGGACTAATGGGGGCCAATAAGGGATTTAGGGCTGACAGGGGATTTAGGGGGATGGGGGAAGAAGATTGCAAAACGGGTGCAGGGTGAGAAAAATCAAGAAAATCAGCACAAATGGTTAGAAATGTTTTGTTATTTAGCCGAATTTCAGTAAATTTGCAACGTTGACAAACGAGGCACTCGCCTGTCAACAATTTGGATGAGAAGATTTTGGATGATGGACATAAACCTAGACGCTATTCCTAGTCATGTCCCCATGCATTGTATACAATTAACGTGTAACTCAAATAAAACTAACATGATTATGAAAAAAGTACTACTACCTTTATTATTGCTAGTAATGGGCCTCATGGTCGCCGCCCAAGAGAACACCATTGCGCCCTTGCCGATGGGCCAGACGGCACAGCCCAACATCAACATCGTCATGCCTGAGGATTGCAGTTCCTGCTGCGTGACCATCGAAAACAGTGACGAGGATCCTGATGCTACGATTTACTTCGCCTACAGCGACGGCAATTCCATCCCATTTGAATGGATGATTTATGACGGTTCGCCTGTAGTCATCACCCAACCAGGAGATTATACTGTCATGGCCTATGCTCAAAGTGAGGGCAAAGAAGCCAGCGAAGTCACAGATGCCTATTTCACCGTTTGCCAGCCAAAGCCCACGCGTGCCACAGCACCGATCATCTATCCCCTGGATAACTACCAAATCAATGGATTGGAATTGAGTATCGGAACCGACCCAGTCTATAATGAGTATATTGTCGGACTTAATCATGAGCCCTATACGTATGTGTACGCTGACACCTATTATTATCGCATCAATAATGGCGAAATGATGAGCACCAGCCAACATGGCAGTACGATCACACTACCCGGGTATGGCCACTACACCATCGAGGCCTACGGTCACACAGACGGAGCCATGGACAGTCCCACGGCCACTGCGATTGTTGACTATGACGCAACGGGCTACACCACCCTGTTTGACAACATTATTGTCCACAATGGCATCATCTATGAGATTGATGATGACCAAACGATATCTCTGGCCCCTGTACTATCAATACTCAGGCCTGGTTTTACTCTAGAATACAGCGGAGATATCGTGATTCCCGCCACCATCTCAATCGACGGCAACACTTACACGGTGACAGGCATTAAGCAATGGGCCTTCTCACAACGTGACTATGGCATCACAGGAGTGCACCTGCCCAAAACAATCAGCTATATTGAGGAGAACCCCTTTGATCGCTGCTCCAGCCTGCAGTCGCTCAGCGTGGATTACAACAATCCCTATTATGATCCTGGATATGGCAACGCAATCATCGAGAAGGCCACCAACAAGCTGATTGCAGGATGCGGGAATACCTACATTCCCGGCTACGTCGAGACCATTGGTCCTTACGCATTCTACAACAGGCCAGGATTAAGAACAATCACCATCCCCGAATCAGTCACGACGATTGAGGACAACGCCTTCGGTGAATGCTATGAATTAATGACCATCTTCTGCAGGGGACTAACCCCGCCAAGCGCTACCGGAGCTTTTAACGAAGATCCCTGCTATTACCAAACAACGCTCTATGTGCCTGGCGAAGCTATTGAAAATTACTATTCAGATGAGGTTTGGGGACAGTTCCAAAACATTCAAGGTCTGTATCAACCCCGCGCGACGTTTGATGAGTGGGGCGATGAATTGACGATCACAGTAATTGGTCTGGGGAATCTCGAGGTGTATGTTAACGGGAGATATGCTGGGACAGGCGATTGCATATTAACCTACAAGGTGCAGCGGCAAAGCAGCAATGATTTTCACGTGAGCGTCAATGTCATTCAGCATTACAATGGGCATAGCAGCGCATTCTATTATGGCTATGACTCCCGTTATGACAGTTTCACCACGCTACCGATGCTCTATGCTAGCGAGGTCGAGCAGAATCAGGGACTGAAGATCAACATGATCAGTGACGCCAACGACTATTATAACCATTACTTCTGGAATGACGGCTTCGATTACGTATGGCCCGAATATTGCTACTACCGGATCAACGGTACGGGAGCGTGGACAAGAGGCGAGATTGACGACTCGTTCTACCTGCCCGAGTACGGGGACTACACCATCGAGGCCTATGCTGGTGCTGGCGGTGACAGATGCGCCAACAGTTCGACAATCTCCATCGATGTGCACTATGGATCAGATGGCTTCTATAGTCGCTACATCAGCTATCTCAACACCCATATCGTCTATAATGGCCTGTATTACTTTAATAGCGACGACGAGAACAATGTCACGGTAAGCTTGAGCCAAACTGATTCTTATGGAGTCATGTTACCCACGCTGAGTGACATTGTGATTCCCGCCTCATTTACCATCGCAGGCGATGAATACACGGTAACTCATGTCAGCCGTTCTAACCTCGAGGTCGCTAACAGCATCACCTGCCTGTCGGCGACACCGATTGACGGCTATCTTGGCGAAGATTCCGACCCCTTCTTTGAGACGCCATTGTTTGTACCTCAAGAGGGTCTGGAGGCCTACAAGGCTCATGAGCAATGGGGCAAGTTCCTGAACTTCGTTCCGTTTATCGGAGCTGGGCCTGGCGACATCAATGGCGACGGCAACATCGCCATCAGTGATGTGACCAACCTGATTGACATGCTGCTCGGCGGCGACGAACTGCCAGCATGGGCCGACGTGGATGGCGACGGCATCGTCGGCATTAAGGATGTCACTACCCTTATCGACAGACTTTTAGGGAGTTAATAGTTAATAGTTAATAGTTAACAGTGACTAGCGACTAAGGACTAATTAGGGTGTGGCGCCGGGAGGAGGTGCCACACTTTTTTTGAAGTTAGGAGTTGGGAGCTAAGAAGATTTCTCCAGGTGAGAAAAATGTTATACGGGGAATTCTAGGAGGAAAGTGGTGGGGAAGCCTTGACGGGGGATGTCAAGCAATGACATCATGCCGCCTTGCAGGGTGAGCAGGCGACGGCTCAACGACAGGCCGATACCGTTGCCCTGGCGCTTGGTGGTGAAGAAGGGGATGAAAATCGAGGAGCGGGCCTCGGCGGGAATGGGCGCGCCGTCATTGCCCACGTATAGCAGGGTGCGGCCCTCCTTAGAGCGGCTACACTCCATGCCCATAGTCTTGGCACCGGCCTCGATGGCGTTTTTAATGAGGTTGATGAGGATTTGCCTTAACAGGTTGGGGTCGGTCTCGATCATCGCGCTCTCGGGGAGGGCGTTCTTCCATGTCAGGTCCTGATACAGGCTCTGCACCTCGTTGATGACCTCGATCAAGTCCACCTGCTGGGGCTTGGGTTTCTGCAACTCGGAGTACTTACGGTAACCGTCAACAAACGAGTTGAGGTGCTGGACGGTGTTATGGATGGCGAGGATGCCCTCCTCCAGTCCTGACTCCTTAATGGCTGGACTGTTAAGCATCGACTGGCTGATGCTGGCGATGGGGGCAGTGGCGTTCATGATCTCGTGGGTGAGGACGCGGGTGAGCTTCTCCCATGACTCGACCTCACCCAGGTTGACCTGCTCGCGCACGTGCTCGCCCAGCTGGTTGAGCGTCTGCATGAGGGCGCGCTCGCCACTGAAGAGGAAGTGCGTGGGCAGCCGCAAGGTGAAATCGCGGTTGTGTATCGCTTCCTGCATCAACCACGCACGATGCTTCAACTTGCGCTGGTGGTGCCAAAACCACAGCACAAGCGCCACGACAATGATGCCCAAGATGGTCCAATCGGTAGGGCTCATTGCAGTTTCTTCATCTTGTTATACAACGTCTGACGAGTGACGCCCAGCAGTTCGGCGGCTTTAGTCAGGTTGCCGTGGCAACGGTCGAGTGCACGGCGGATGTGGTCGGCCTCCACCTCGTCGAGGGTCACCACCTCGTTGGCTGCCTCAAGCACATCCTTGAGTTTGCGCACCAGCTCATCATTGTCCCAAGGCTTGGTGATGAAGTCGGCGGCACCGCGCTTGAGTCCGCGCACTGCCAGCTGCACATCGGCATAGGCCGTAATCAGCACCACAGGGATATCAGGGAAATGCTTACGGATGGCCTGTAACCACAGCAATCCGTCTTGCCCACTGTTCACGCCCAGGGTGAAATTCATATCCAACAGGATGATGTTCACCTCCTCCTGCTTTAATAGCGACAGAACCGTGTCGGGCGAGGTCAGGGTAAAGATGCGGGAAAACGTTCCTGCCAAACAATACTTCAGTGCCGTGAGAATCGCTTCGTTGTCGTCGACGACGAGTATAGTACCATAATCATTCATAATGGCAGCGAAGATACAAATAAAAGTTGAATCACCGACCACACTGTCCTTAAAAAGAATAATAAGCCACTTTTTGCACACAAATTTTACCCATTTTGAGCAAAAGTGTAAAAAAATTAGACACTTTACTGTAAAAAAATTAGACAATCGGCGATTTTGGATCAAAAAAACATTGACAAGAGACTTGATGGCTCTAAATTTGCATCAACAACAACGAGCAACGGGTTGTACCGGCACTCGAAGATGTTATTCACTTTAATAACAATTAAACTGATAGGATTATGAAACCACAAGCATTTATCGCCACCGCAACAATGATTGCAATAGCTGTTATCACGATTGTATCAAGCATCGTTACAGCTTGGCTCTAAGGATTTGACACCTCATAGCTATTTGGATGACCGCAAATCAAAATCTAAACAGACGACATAGCGATTACTAATCATATCGCATCCCTCAAATTCATCAAGATTGCAGAATAATTTTTTCATAACGGTTTAGGAGTTAATAAGTATTACATGTTTTAAAGTTGGCGCAATCGGGTCGCCAATGCGGGCAAAGCCTGAAGACGATGAACCGAGAATGATGCAAAGTTAGAGAGAAAGAAAGCGTTTTCAAGCAATGCCTGCCAGATTCAATCAAGCTACTGGAAAACAAGAACGATTCAGGCGCCTCCGGGATGGAGGCGCCTGAATCACTTATATCGGTCCTAGCTGTTACGACTTATTCTGCACTCTGGAGCAGCATATCGATCAATGCAGTGACATCGTCGATGTTGAGTTTGCCGTCCTCATTCATATCGGGAATGGTGTTGTTCAATTCGGTGGAGCCATTGTTGCCCGCGGCCAACAACTGGTCGATCAACTCGGTAACATCGGCGATACTCATCTTGCGCTCTTCCGGCACAATCGTGCAGGTCGTCACACCACCCTCGCCATAGAGGTTGTACACCGTAATTGTGTTGTCTTCAGGATTCTGGAAGACATAGACGGGTACTGAGAACTGCTCATCAGCCGGTTTACTGCTAGCCACACTGGGGTTAGGGTTAAATCGATTAGGCAATTGATTGTTCACCATTTTAACTATCGTTATCCATGGGTCGCTACAGGGTTTAGGATTGTTGGGGTTGCGGGGATCAATCTTTTTGCCTGCCGTCAAATCTAAAGCGTCGTTGGAATTCTCGTTGCGGTTATTTTGGAGAGAACGAACAGCGTCACCATTATTCGGGCGAAGATTTGCTACTACAAGGTCAAGTAATCCACCACCACAAGGTTTCACTTCACGAGGTTTAATCGGTTTGCGGCCAGCAGAATCGGTAAACTCAAAGGGCTGAGACATGTCACCAGGATTAAACGGGATAACCGGGCGCGATGCTATCACGCCACCACCGCTGGGTGCACCCTTGGAAGCAACAACCAGATCACCTATAACGCCACAAGTAGTCGCTCCATCGGGATCGTGGCGTGGAGGTCTTTTCCCACTACCGCGTGTTTCTGAACGTCCATGAATAACGTAGGCCAAAGTGAGGTGTGCACTTGTAGAGTGTGCAGCTATCACGCCACCACCGCTGGGTGCTCCCTTGGATGACACAACCAGATTACCAAAATCTCCAAAACCACAGGTGCCTGCATCACCAGGGTCTTTGGGTCTATGCTTTCTTCCGCCTTGTGTCTCAGCCACGCCATTTCTTCCAACACGTTCTATCGAAACTGCCGTATAATTGACATTCTTCCTTCCCTCGCCAGATTCAAGCTGTGTACTGGAGGATGACTCAGCAGGTTCAATGACCTCTAGCTCAACGGGCTCATTTACCAGCGTGAATTGATGGATGGCATTGGGCACGAACAGTCGCATATCACGTAAGAGCGGTGAACACAACCAAGTTGTTTCCCCTGTTGTGGCAACATCTTGCACGTCAGTTGATTCACTGACCAGGAAGATAATTCCGCCATCAAAGACGATCGAACCATCAACAAGAATCGAGCCGTAGAGGTTGGCGTTCATGTCGGCATCGGCCTCGGCTAGCCACTGCTCGGGCATCGCATAGACGGTTCTCACCACATCACGGTTGTATTGGTCGGTATAAGCATCAAGGGGCATGCCGGTCTCGATCCACGCTTTGCCAGTAGCATAATCCACATGGACGGGGATGTTGAACATGCCACACAAGCCACTGAGGATTAACACGTTTTCATCCTCACTCGGGGTTAATTGAGCATTCAGGCCCACATTAATAGCTGCTTCATCCACTGTGGGGCGGAATGCCGCATCGTTCCATTCAACAGCGAGCGCCTGGGCAGCGACGATGCGGTCACCCGATTGTGGGGCCGCCATGGCGCTTGTCGCGGCCATTAACGCGCAGAAAAGTGCAAAATAATACTTTTTCATAATGATAAGCTTTATTTGTTTAACATTGTGGTCGGTAGGGTCAAGTACACCAGAAAACATATTGCATCAGCAGTTTAAACAATACTAACCTATACATCTAGCCACTGGGAACACTTTTTAAAAAAAATCTGTATGCAAATTTAATGAAGCATGACTATTCGTGTTACGGCATTTACATATTTTAACAGCGTTTTTCTCGAAAAATTTTCAAAAGTGTAAAAAAATTAGACACTTTTCTAAAAAAAAAGAGTCATTTAGTGATTTTGATGCTCAAAAAATTGTTTTTACCGACTGGTAAGCGATAAATTTGCATGTGTAAAAATTAGAAATTTGTATAGTCTCTCCCCTTGAAATGGCATGACAGATATCATAAGAAATATCATATATATGGCAAAGCGTTTTAAACTGGCGACGCTACTGAATGTCGTTGGCCTCATAATAGCGTTTGGCCTATTCTACCTGCTGGTGACCCAAATCCTGTATCAAGCGACCTACAACCACGGATTGGAGAATCACGAGCGGCTATACCGCCTGGATAACAATTTCATCTATAAAAAAGTATGGGATTATAATGATAATGTGTGTCAATGCTTCGGCGAGGCGCTGAGACCGATGCGCGACGAGATAGAGTCATTGGCGCTATTTGAAAACTACAGTACCCCCCATGTTTATAATAATGGTAATGGCGACAAGGAATATGAGGTGATCTATTGTAGTCCTAAAGCCATCAGCACCTTTGCCAGTCGCGCCGTTAACGGCAAACTCGAGTGGGAAGAAAACGACATGAGTGGTCTCGTTATCCCTGCTAGCATCGCCATGGAGTATTTCGGCACAACCAATGTCGTCAAGTATACTAAAGATCAAAACGGGAATATCAAAGAAGTGAGGGGTGCCATGTATTGCGTGGGAGCCGACTCACTGGGCAACAAGAGACTCATCAAACACTCAGTGCGCGGCGTCTATCAGGATTTCCCCGATAACAGCGAAATCAGCAACTGTATTTACAGACGCATAGACAAGGCTGATGAAGAGTATGAAAAACACTCACTCAATGCTCAGTACAGATGTTACGTCAGGTTTGCCAAAGTGCCCGATGACCTGAACAACCTTGAGATTAAGCTCAAGAAGGGCATCCTAGATTATATCAACACAAATAGTGATGAATTCAGAGAAAATGTGAGAAATCTGGATAATGAACTTGAAAAAATCAAGACCACTAACTTCAGGTTCACACCACTAGACGAGAGCTATTTCTTGAAATCGACCCATAGGTCAGGAGAAAGCGGTTTTGCAACAATGCTCACCATTTTGAGGTTTGCTTGCCTTTTCCTCGTCCTTGTCGCCATCATCAATTTCTTGAACTTCACGCTCGCCGAGAGTCCTACCCGAATTCGCGGCCTTAACACGCGACTTGTGCTGGGTGCCGAGCGCCGATTCCTCAGGCTTTGCATCGTGGCCGAGTGTGTGATTGTGTCGGTCATTACCTGCATTGTGGGAATAGCCCTGTGCCAAGTATTGCCGACATTACACATTTCCAAAATGCCGTTAACAGGCGACCTGTCCTTGCTTAACCACTGGGGAGTAGCGTTGCTCATGCTGGGCATTGCCGTGGTTGTAGGCGTCGTCGCTGGCATCTATCCAGCCATTTTCGCCACATCGTTTGCTCCTGCCAAAGTGTTGAAAGGGGCCTTTGGTCTGACCCCTTATGGACGCAAGTTGCGCACCGCATTATTATGCGTTCAGCTCTTTGTGTCTATGTTTATGTTCATCTATATTGGCATTCTTTTCCTGCAGAATCACCATATATTTAACCAACCTTACGGTTTCGACAAGGATCAGCTCTTGTATGCTAACTTAATCTATATCGAGCCAACAAAAGCTGAGGAGTTGGAACGTAGCTTACACCAGTTGCCAGGCATCGAGGGCGTTTCGTTTGCCGAGATTTTGTTAGCATCCACCGATGGGCACTATGAAGTCCAGAGCACTCACAGGAACCATCAGACGGATTATTACTTCACCCACACCGACCAAGACTACATGCGCACCATGGGCATTAAAATCATTGAGGGGCGAAATTTTGCCAACGACGATTCAGCCGTGGTTATCATCAACGAGGCTGCACGACAGCAATGGCCATGGCTGAAACTGGGAGACAAGATCTCGACCGATGCACTCAATGAGGAAGCCGACAGCGTGACCGTTATCGGCGTGTGTGAGAATATTCACTATGGCACGATGCTTGTCAACATCAACCAGCCGTTTGCGTTCATACTCAACCCGAAAGATGACGTGGTATTCACTCATCTGATCGTGCGCGTGGCAGATGGAGCTAACCTTGAGGATACTCGCCAACAAGCCAATGGCATGTTGCAAAAGTTTTATGCTGAAAGAGTGCTGAATCCCTATGACAACTGTGTGGCAAAAAGCTATGATACAGAGCTGAGATTCTTCCGCCAAATGTTTATCATCGGCTTTGCCTGCATTGCCATCACGCTTGTCGGGCTGTTCTGCCTGACGATGTTTGAGACCGAGTACCGCCGCAAGGAAATCGGCATCCGCAAGGTGGCTGGCGCCACGACTAGCGAGATCGTGTGGATGCTGTGCCGCCGTTACGGACTGATCATCCTCTTGTGCTTTGCGCTGGCGGCCCCAATCGCGTGGTATTTTGGCGTGGAGACTTTGACTATTTTTAAAGACCGCACTGCCATCCACGGGTGGATCTTCCCGCTGAGCCTGCTGCTTGTGGGCGGCATCATGCTGGGTACCGTCGCCCTGCAGAGCTGGCTCGCGGCCCGCAAGAATCCCGCTTCAACTATTAAAACCGAATAATCGACAATAAAGATATGATACAGATCAGCAATTTAAAGAAAGTGTTCCACTACAATGACGTCTATACTGTCGCCCTGGGTGGCATCAATATGGAGATTGACGAGGGCGAATTTGTCGCCATCATGGGTCCATCGGGCTGCGGCAAGACCACGTTGCTCAACATCCTGGGGCTGCTCGATAACCCCAGCGAGGGCAACTACCTGCTCGATGGCGTGGAGGTATCAAGGCTCAAGGAGAGCCAGCGCACAGCCCTGCGCAAAGGGAAAGTCGGCTTTATCTTCCAGAGCTTTAACCTCATCGATGAGCTCAATGTGGAACAAAACGTGGAGCTACCGCTCAAGTACATGGGCGTGAAGGCCGATGAGCGCAAAACGCGCGTGACTGAGACCCTGCGCCGCCTGGGCATCGCCCACAGGGCCAAGCACTACCCCAACGAGCTCTCGGGTGGCCAGCAGCAACGCGTGGCCATCGCCAGGGCGGTCATCTGCAACCCCAGGCTCATCCTTGCCGACGAGCCCACAGGAAACCTTGACTCCCGCAACGGCAAGGAGGTGATGGACCTGCTAGCCGAGCTCAACGACGACGGCACCACCATCGTGATGGTGACCCACTCGCAGCGCGACGCGTCCTACGCCCACCGCATCGTTAACATGCTCGACGGCTTCCTTGTCGAGAAGACCCAGCTGTAACCGACCGTAGCATAAAAGAACAGAATAATCAAAATTGTTTCATTCCTAAATAATTATCAATTATGAAAAAAGACCTATACTTATTCATCATTGCGATGTGCCTTGCCACGACGGCCAGCTGGGCATCGCCTGTAACGGGGAACGCCTCCTTCAAGGGCGCTAACGGTGAGCCCGCAGTAATCACCGCCAACGTTGAAGCAATAGACTTTGGCGATGTTGTGGTCGGATATTACGCCTATAAAACATTCATGGTCTATGGTACCAACCTTACCGAGGACATGACCCTGAGCATCAGCGACGACCAGTTTGACCAATTTAGCGTGTCACCCAGCACCATCACGCCCGAAAAGGCGGCCATGGGCATGCTCATTAGAGTGATGCTCTCGCCTCACAACCCCTATGGCGAGACAGCAACGCTTACCATTTCAAGCCCGGGTGCCGAAGACGTGGTCATTCCCATCACGTCCAATATCTATAGGGCCACACAAATGCCTAAGTTCAACGAGATGACCGCCTATGTTGGCTGGTTCTCATCGATCAGCGGCACCATCAACATCCCTGACGCCGAGATTCCCTACGACCCCAACACGCCCGTAGTGAGGAGCCCGGCAGCTGGTAATGACCCTGTAAGCCAAGTTGCGCCCAGTGAAGGCATGGGTTACTTCTACACGATTAGTGGTGATAATTGCTTCAGCGTGGTGATCACCAGGAGCAGTTCTATCGCCAAGACCTGTGATGTCAAGATCATCTATCGTCCCTTGACTCTCGGCACCCACCATGCGACGATTACCTTCTCGCACATCAGGGGCGGCTGCTCTGTTACCGTGAACGTGACGGGCACTGCTATCGAACAGCCCCAACCCGGCGACCTCAATGGTGACGGTCTTTTCTCCATCGGTGATGCTACAGGCCTGATTGACTTCTTGCTGAGCGACGATGAGGTGCCCCCATTTGCCGACGTTGACTGTGACAATGCCGTCAGCATCAAGGACGTCACAACCCTCATCGACAAGCTGCTGGGCGGCCAGTGATTGAAGATTCAATTTTAACTTGTGGTTAGGGAGGTGGGCCACGGCGCCAGCCGACGGGCTCACCTCCTTTGTTTTTCTCAATAACTAATTAGTAATATCAAAAACATCATAAGACAATGAAAAAAATTCTTTTTACACTTTTTGGGATATTCATCGCATTAAACGTAAACGGTCAAGACAAGACAGATTACCCAATGATTAGTATTAATCTAGATGAATATAATGGCATTGCAACCATTGAAATCGAACCCGTAGATCCCGCAACCAATGATATCTATTGGCGCTTTGCATTTGAAGAAGGCGAATGGACAGATTGGATGATATATGATGGGCCCCTTTGTTTCAATGCGATAGGCAGATATCAATTGCAAGCTTATGCTACTAGCCCAGGGAAAATCGATAGCGATATGGTCGGCGTAGAGTTTGAAATTCAAGATCCAGCTGATATGTATCACGTGCAGATTGCGGACTTTGGAGCCGATGGGATTTATTATCGAATCACAAGTGATTCCACAGTCATTGTGAGCTTGAACGACACCTATGATTATGATTATACCGAACCGTTTGGTTGGGAGCTGAACAGTGTCGGTCCATACGCTGGCGATGTAATCATTCCTCCCACAGTTGAGTATGATGGCATCACCTATACCGTCGAGGGCATTGATAACTATGCTTTTATCAATTGTGCATTGGCGAGCATCACGTTGCCCAACACGCTTAAAACCATTTGCAATCGTGCATTCATTCATGCCACTATCGAAAGCGGCAGCATCTTTATCCCTGCGTCGGTAACTACCATCGAGGACGGTGCGTTTGCCGATTGCTATAACCTGAATGTGCAGGTGGATGAGAACAACCCCATCTATGACTCGCGCGATAACTGCAATGCGATCATCGAGACAGCGACCAACACGCTTGTCGTGGGGTTTAACAGCACAACCATTCCACCGACCGTGACTGCAATTGCAAATGACGCGTTCGCTGGTGATGCATACTCAGGTTTTGGCTATTACACGGGTTGCTCGTTTACCGATCTCATCATTCCAAATAGTGTCAAGGCTATTGGGAATAGGTCTTTTTATTATTGTTCAAATCTACAAAACATCACTTTGAGCGACGAACTCACTTCCATTGGCGACTGGGCGTTCTTTATGTGTGGTTTGAAACATGTCACTATTCCTAACAATGTCACAACTATCGGTAATGGTGCGTTTAGTTATTGCTTCAACCTGTCGAGCATCGACATCCCCAACTCCGTAACCTCAATCGGCTCTGAAGCATTCCAATTCAGCGGCCTAAAAAGTGTGATTATTCCCAATTCTATCACATCCATTGATGACGCTGTATTTAATGGTTGCGAAGCTCTTACTAGCGTGACAATTCCTAACACGGTTACCACAATCGGCTCAGAAGCATTCAACGGCACCGCCCTAACGAGCATTACCATTCCCGGTTCAGTTACCTCTATTGGTGATAATGCATTTGGTTACTGCGAAAACCTCACCAAGGTCATCTGTCAAGCAACAACGCCACCCGCTCAAAATGGGGCTTTCTTTTCGTACTACGGCAACATTTATGAGCAGGCAACACTTTATGTTCCGTTTGAGTCACTAGAGGCCTACCAGAATCATGCCAGTTGGCGGTACTTCACTCACATCGTGCCGTTTATTGGGGCTGGACCTGGTGACATCAACGGCGACGGCAACATCGCCATCAGTGATGTGACCAACCTGATTGACATGCTGCTCGGCGGCGACGAACTGCCCGCATGGGCCGACGTGGATGGCGACGGCATCGTCGGCATTAAGGATGTCACAACCCTCATTGACATGCTGCTGAACAACAATTGATTTAACTTATTAACCAAAGGAAGAGGTGGCGCATTGTGGGAATGCGGCACCTCTTTCTCTCGATAGCAATCAATCGTTATTTGCGCTTCAACAGGGTAACGTTCTCGACGTGGTGGGTGTGGGGGAACATATCCACGGGCTGGATTTCCACGACGCGGTATTTCTCGTCGAGCATGGCGATGTCACGCGCCTGGGTCGCGGGGTTGCAGCTCACATAAACGAGGCGCTGGGGCTCGGCGTTGAGGATGACCTGAACGACGTCCTCGTGCATGCCGGCGCGGGGCGGGTCGATGATCATCACCTCGGGGCGGCCATGCTCGGCAATGAACTCGTCGGTGAGCACGTCCTTCATGTCGCCGGCATAGAACAAGGTGTTCTCGATGCCGTTGACGCGAGAATTGAGTTTGGCGTCCTCGATGGCCTCGGGGACATACTCGATGCCGATGACCTGGCGGGCCTGGCGGGCGACAAAGTTGGCGATGGTGCCCGTGCCGGTGTAGAGGTCATAGACGAGTTCATCACCCGTCAATGCGGCCATGCGGCGCGCCACCTTGTAAAGCTCATAGGCTTGGCGGGAATTGGTCTGGTAGAACGACTTGGGACCCACGCGGAACTTTAAGCCCTCCATCTCCTCCTCGATGTAATCACGGCCGCTGAAGGTGATAAACTCCTGGTCGGCCAGCGAGTCGTTGACCTTGAGATTGACGACATAGAGCAGCGAGGTAATCTGCGGGAAACGCTCGTGCACGGCGCTCATCACATCTTGGATGGCGGCGGGATTGTCATCGCCGAAGACGATGACCTGCATCACCTCGCCCGTACTAGCCGTGCGCGTCATGGTCATGCGGATGAAGCCCTGTTGCCCGCGGATGTCATAGAACGAGTAGCCCTTCTCGACACAATAGTTGCGGATGAACAGGCGCAGCTCGTTGCTGAGGTCGTCCTGCAGCCAGCAGCGCTTGATGTCGAGCACCTTGTCAAAGGCGCCGGGGATGTGAAAGCCCGCCGCATTGCGGTCGGGGAACTCTGCCCCACTCTCGAGCTGCTCGCGCGTGAGCCAGCACTTGTTGGAGAACGTGAATTCCAGTTTGTTGCGGTAATGGGTGGTCTGAGCCGAGCCCAGGATGGGGTTGATGGCGGGGATGGGCACCTTGGCGATGCGCTCCATGGCGTCAACCACCTGCTGCTGCTTGCACTGCAGTTGGTACTCGTAGGGCAGATGCTGCCACTTGCAGCCGCCACACACGCCGAAATGCTCGCACATGGCCTCCACGCGCAGGGGGCTGGGCTTGACCAAGCGGTCGATGTGGCCCTCGGCAAAGCTGTGCTTCTTGCGGTCGATTTTCAGGTCAATCACGTCGCCAGGCGCGCCAAACGGCACAAACACCACCAGGTCGTTCCAGCGGCCCAGGCTCTTGCCCTCGGCTGCCACACCCGTTATCTCAAAATTCTCAATTACCGGAATATCTTTTTTCTTTCTCATCGTGGGTGCAAAGGTACAAAGTTTTTTCAAACAACTAAGACAACACACAAACAACAATCACAACTTTTACATTGTGTCTGTTGCCAAAAAAGTTGTTCTAGTTGTCTAACAGGCTACTCGTTGAGGGCTTTGTTGATGTAGTCGCGGCTCAGGCCCAGGGAGACAGCGGTGTCGATGTCGCGCTGCATGTCGTCGCGCTGGAAGCGCAGTTTGTTCAATTTGGCACGCAGCAGATAGAGGTAGCCGTCCTCGGGGTCCATCTCGAGGGCGGCGCGTATGTCCTCCTCGGCCTGGTTGAGGCGTTTCATCGACAGGTAGCAGTCGGCGCGGTGCCCCAGCAGTTGGGCATTGGCCTTGACCTTGATGACCTGGGAAAACAGCTCGGCGGCGCGGCCATAATTTCCTGAGCGCTTGTACAACAGCGCCATGCCCTCGTTATAGAGTCCCGAGTTGGGGTTGACGCGCTTGATCTCGTTAAACAGGTCCTCGGCCTGTTTGGTGTCTCCGCGTTCCATCGCCAGCACGCCCAGCGAGTAGCGCGCCTCGGTGTTATAGGGGTCGAGGTCTCGCACGCGCTCAAAGTCGGCGATGGCCCGTTGCACGCTATCCATCTGCACCAGCAGGGCGGCCCTGTTGAGCAACAGGGTCACGGCATGAGGCGTCAAGTCAAGGGCGAGTGAGTAGTTCTTCACCGCCTCGGCGAGTTTACCCTGATAGCGCTGCAAAGTGGCGATATTGCTCAGCACCATCGAGTTGCTGGGGTTCTCGGGGTCGGTCTGGACGGCCTTCACCAGCCAGCGCTCGGCCAGCGGCCAATCATGGCTGTCGAGATAGACCTGTGCCGAATCGATACACTGGAAATAGGGCGTCTCGGTATCCACATCGGCCAGGAAGGGCCCCTCGGGCTTCACCTCTTGGGGCTTCATGCCCTGTGGCACCTTCAGGGCCTCGTTGGTCATGGTGGTCACCATCTGTGCCCTACCCGTTCCAAACGCGAGCAACGCCATCACCACCAGCAATCCTAAATTCACACCAGCTCTCATAACTATTAACTATTAACTATTAACTGTTAATTATTAACTGTAAACTCCCAACTCCTAACTTCTAACTCCTCACTCCTAACTATTAACGTGTACATCCATCTGCGGGAAGGGGAAGTGGATGCCATGCTGCGGGAACTGCTTGTAAATCTGCTCGTTGACTCCATAGAGCACGTCCCAATAGTTGGCGATTTCGGTCCATGCACGCACGATGAGCGTCACCTGGCTATCGTCCAAACTCTCGACGTTCACGCTCGGCGAGTAATTGGGTTTGGGAATCAGGGCGGCCAAGCGGGCCTGTTCATTCTCGCGGCGTTCCTCGGTGCGGCGGCGGTGCCAGTGGAAGAGGCGTTGCCACCAGGATTCAGGCTTCTTCTCCTCCTCGACAGGTGATTCCTCGGGTTGCTCCTCGGTCTCTTTTACATCGGTGTCGGTGTGCACGATACGCGGGTCGGCAGCAAGGATGTCGAGGGCGACCTTGCGCGCTGTATCCACGTCATCACCATAGCTGATGCCCACGCGCCACTCCACACGATGGTAAGGCTCGGCGCTGAAGTTCTTCAGCGAACTGGTGGCAAGTCCACCATTAGGGATGACGATGCGGTCATTGTTATAGGTGTTGATGACCGTGTTGAAAATCTGGATTTCGCGCACAGTTCCCTTCAAATCACCAAACTCGATATAATCACCCACCTTGTAGGGCTTGAGCAAGAGGATGAGCACACCGCCAGCAAAGTTCTGTAATGTGCCGCTCAGGGCCATACCGATGGCAACACCGGCACTGGCAAAGATGGCGATAAACGAGCTGGTCTCGATGCCCAACACCCCGATGACAGTGATGATGAGCAGGAACAGCAACGTGATCTTGATGAAACTAAGCAGGAACGAGGTCAACGAGCGGTCAAACTGCTTGCGCACCATGACGGCCCGCGCCAGGCTATAGATCTTGTTGATGATGAATTTGCCCAGATAGAACAGCACGATGGCCGCCAGGATGCGCAAACCCAGCGAGATAATCTGGCTGGAGAGCGAGGTCACCAGGCTACCAAGGTCTAGATACTTGAACTTGTTCACCAGTTTCTCGGGGGTCATCGCTGCGATGGAGTCGGGCGAGAGTTTGGTCGCCAGCGAGTCCACATGGGCCGTAACGGCGTTGGTCGCCTGCTGGATCTTATTGGCAGCGGCAGTGTCAGGGGTCATGACAGGAACCTGCATGAGTATTTTATTGAATATCATATCTCAAACTGTTTTTGGTGCCGCAAAGATAACACCATCGCCTCAATTAAGGCCACTAAAAGCCTATAAATAACGTGAAAACAGTTTAGGCTTTAGGGGCATTCGACAACTGGCCCCACGCAAAGTCGCTAAGACGCGAAGGTTTTAGGCTGGAAGACAAGAAGGACAAGAACGACAATTTTTATAATATTATAACGCAAATTCACTGATTTCCACGAATTTATTGAGATAGGAGGGGTCGCCGCAGGCGACATTTTCGTTAGGTTTCTTTCCCCCCGTGCTGACCGATTCTCTCGCTACGCTCGTTCATTCGGTCACCTCGGGGGGTTACTCAACGAGCCGCCCTCACGGGCGTCAGCACCACTCAGATAGCAGGCAGGCGCCCGAAGGGCGACCATTTGAGTAACCCCCTGTAAATCAAGCTAACGAGCGCAGCGAGTGAGATTGATTCACAGGGGGATAAAGATGA
>ONKD01000041.1 GCA_900318345.1 uncultured Prevotellaceae bacterium | reverse complement strand
GTATCGGGAACTTGTTTTACACAAACTATAATATTCATATTCTGTCCTCCTTATTTATTTAAATAAATGACCGGCGATGACCATGCGCTGTACCTCGGAAGTACCTTCGTAAATCTCGGTAATCTTAGCGTCACGCATCATGCGCTCAACAGGATACTCACGGGTGTAACCATAGCCACCATGGAACTGTACGGCCTTGGTCGTCACTTCCATAGCGGTCTCGGCAGCAAAGAGCTTAGCCATTGCGGCATCGGCACTGTAGGGCAGGCCCATGTCCTTCTTCCAGGCAGCACTGCGCACGAGCAGACGGGCAGCCTCGACCTTGGTCTTGAGGTCGGCCATCTGGAACTGGGTGTTCTGGAACTTGGCGATAGCGCGGCCAAACTGCTTGCGCTCCTTGGTATACTTCACGGTCTCGTCCATAGCGCCCTGAGCAATGCCGAGGGCCTGGGAAGCGATACCGATGCGACCGCCGTCGAGGGTCTTCATAGCGATAGAGAAGCCCTTGCCAAGCGGGCCGAGGAGGTTCTCCTTGGGAACGATGCAGTTCTCGAAAATCAACTCACAGGTAGCGCTGCCGCGGATACCCATCTTCAACTCCTTCTTGCCGATAGAGAAACCGGGCATACCTTTCTCAACGATGAAGGCCGAGATACCCTTGGTTCCCAGCGACTTGTCGGTCATTGCCATAACGATGAACACGTTGGCATAGGAAGCGTTGGTGATGAAAATCTTGGAACCGTTGAGCACCCAGTGGTCACCAGCGTCAACAGCGGTTGTCTGCTGCATGGCGGCATCGGTACCGGCGTTGGGCTCGGTAAGACCAAAGGCGCCAATCCACTCACCCGAAGCGAGCTTGGGCAAGTATTTCATCTTTTGCTCCTCGGTACCGTTCTCCATGATGGGAGCGATACACAACGAGGTGTGGGCCGAGAGGACAACGCCAGTGGTTGCGCACACGCGTGAGAGTTCCTCAACAGCCATGATATACATCTGTACGGTACCGCCTGCACCGCCGTACTGCTTGGGAACAGGAATACCCATCATGCCGAGCTTGCCCATTTTCTGGACTGTCTCGATGGGGAAGCGCTCCTGCTCATCGACCTCGGCGGCGAGAGGCTTTACCTCGTTCTCTGCAAATGAGCGAACCATCTGCAGGAACAGTTGTTCAGTCTTTGAATAGCTAAAATCCATTTCTATTTTAGTTTTTAGTCTTTAGCCCTTAGCCCTTAGTTTTTTCCCATAATGGGGATAGTGACTAAGGACTAGGGGCTGAATGATGATTAATATTTGTAGAAGCCTTCGCCGGTCTTGCGGCCCAGGAGGCCGGCACGAACCATCTTGCGCAGCAGCGGGTGAGGACGATACTTGGGATCGCCAAACTCGTTGTAGAGCACCTCCATGATGGCAAGGTTCACGTCGTTACCGATGAGGTCGGCCAGAGCGAGCGGGCCCATGGGATGGTTAGCACCCAGCATCATGCACTTGTCGATGTCCTCGGCGCTGGCTATGCCGTCGGCCAGGATACCTACAGCCTCGTTGATCATGGGGATGAGAATGCGGTTAACGACAAAGCCAGGAGCCTCGTTAACGGGCACGGGGGTCTTGCCGATTTCGGTGGTCAGGTCCACGATGCACTTTGCGGTCTCCTCGCTGGTGAGCTGGCCCTTGATGACCTCAACGAGCGCCATGCGGTCGGCGGGGTTGAAGAAGTGGCAGCCGATGAACTGAGCGGGACGGCTGGTGCAAGCGGCAATCTCGGTAATCGATAGTGACGACGAGTTGGTTGCGAAGATGGTCTCGGGCTTGCAGATCTTGTCAAGCTCCATGAAGACATCCTTCTTTAACTGCATGTTCTCGACAGCGGCCTCGATAACGAGGTCTGCATCGGCGAAGTCAGCATAGTCGGTTGTGGTGGTGATGTTCGCCAGGATGGCCTTCATGGCGTCCTCGGTGATTTTACCCTTCTCGACGAGCTTGTTGTAGCCCTTAGAGATCGAAGCCATAGCCTTGTCAAGGCTCTCTTGGGTGCGGCTCTTCATTACAACGGGCATCTTGGCAGCAAAGGCTTTGACAATGCCTTTAGCCATTGTTCCGGTTCCAATTACACAAATTTTCATAAGTTTTGATTCTGTTATATTTAATGATTTATGTTTATTCTCCGATAAAATCAGCTTTACGCTTGTTGAGGAAAGCGTCCATGCCCTCTTTCTGGTCCTTGGTTGCAAAGCACTGTCCAAAGAGCTTGTTTTCCAGTGCGATAGCACCGTCGGCATCGAGGTCATAGCCCTCGTTGATGCTCTGCTTGGCCAAGCGGATGGCCACAGGTGCGTTCTTGAGCATCATGGTAGCCATCTCGAGCGCCTTGGGCATCAGTTCCTCGGGCTCATAAGTGGCGTTGACCAGACCGATGCGCAGGGCTTCGTCGGCACGGATGACTTTGCCCGTGTAGATCATCTCCTTGGCATAGCCCTGGCCGATGAGTTTGGGCAGACGGTGGGTTCCCGAGAAGCCGGGAATGATGCCCAAGCCGACCTCGGGCTGGCCGAACTTGGCCTTCACCGAAGCAATGCGGATGTCGCAGGCCATGGCCAACTCGCAACCACCACCCAGGGCAAAGCCGTTGACAGCGGCGATGACGGGGATGGGCAGGGTCTCGATCTTGCGGAAGACCTGTGCGCCCAGGCGACCGAACTCAAAGCCTTCTGGCTCGTTGAGGTGAGCCATCTCAGAGATATCGGCTCCGGCGACAAAGGACTTCTCGCCATCGCCCGTAATAATGAGCACGCGCGTGGTGTTGTCCAAACCGCTCACAAAGCTGTCAATCTCCTTCAAGATGGTTGAATTGAGCGCATTCAGGGACTTGGGCGCCGAGATTTTCATCACGGTGATGCCGTCCTGTCGCTCAATCTTCAAGAACTCGTAATCCATGACTAGGAGTGATGAATTAGATATCCATGGGTTTCAGGTCGGGCGAGATGATGAGCTTAGCCTCGGTAGCGGCCTGTACCTGCTCGACGGTGAACTCGGGATGCAACTCGCGCAGGACGATGCCCTCGGGGGTGATGTCCATAACGCCCATCTCGGTGATAATCATGTTGACCTGTCCGGCAGCGGTCAGCGGCAACGTGCACTCTTTCAGGATCTTGGGAGCGCCCTTCTGGGTGTGCTCCATGGTGAGGATCACGCGCTTGGCACCTACCACGAGGTCCATGGCACCGCCCATACCGGGAGCCATCTTGCCGGGGATAATCCAGTTAGCGAGGTTACCTTTCTCATCGACCTGCAAAGCGCCCAGGAACGATACGTTCACATGACCGCCACGGATGATGGCAAACGAGGTTGCCGAGTCAAAGGTGCAAGCGCCGGGATTGAGGGTGATGGCACCACCGCCAGCGTTGATGAGGTTCTTGTCCTCCTCGCCGGGAGCGGGAGACGGACCCATACCCATAGCACCGTTCTCGGTCTGCAGGGTTACAGAAACGCCTTCAGGCAGGTAGTTAGGAATCATTGTGGGGATTCCGATACCCAGGTTCACAACATCGCCGTCGTGCAATTCCTTGGCTGCACGTTTAGCGATGACTTCTCTCATTTCGTTTTTCTCCATAATAGTACTTTATTTGAGATTAATTATGTTTTTTAAAAAGTTATTTCATTCCTCTTTTCACCATCTCTTGTACGACAAACGATGCCACGTCGTCGGCATAGGTGTTCATGCCAAAGCCAGCGTCAAAGCCAAGCTCCTTGGCCAGCTCATGGGTGATGCGCGCGCCACCACAACAGCAAATCATCTTGTCACGCAGGCCCTCGGCCTCCATCAGCTCGATGAAATTGGTGAGGTTGTGGATGTGAACGTCCTTTTGAGTTACAGTCTGTGAGATGATGAGTGCGTCGGCGTGGAGCTCAATGCCCTTGGCGATAAACTCCTCGTTAGGCACCTGGGAACCCAGGTTATAGGCCTCGATCATCTCGTAACGCTCCAGTCCATAGTGACCGGCATAGCCCTTCATGTTCATGATGGCATCAATGCCCACGGTGTGGGCGTCGGTACCCGTCGAAGCACCAACGATGACGATTTTGCGTCCGATGTTCTCCTTGATGTACTCATCGGTCTCATACATGTCCATGGTGTCGCTCTCGACCTTGGGGACATAGATGGTAGAATAATCGACCGTGTGGGTGCAGCTGCCATAGCAGTTGAAGAAGGTGAAACCCGGTGTAAGTTCCTTGTAGAACACCACGCTGGGGTTCTCAAAACCCATCTTGCGGATTAACTGTTTAGCGGCCTCTACCGCCTCGGCACCACAGGGGACAGGCAGGGTGAAACTCATCTGCACCTTACCGTCATTCATCGTGTCGCCATAGGGCTTAATCTTGGTGAAGTCTAAGGTTTTGTCAAAATCCTTAGCTTCCATGCTATATAAACCTTCGCTCATGTGTCTGGTCTCCTATGCTTTAACGTTTACCTTTCATCAGTTCCACAAACGGGTTCAGGTAGTTCTCACCCTTAATGGTGACACCTGCCAGACCCTTACCGCCATTCTTGGGACGCTTCACGTCGCCAAAGATACCCTTCTCCAGGGCAGTGAACAGACCCTCCTTGGTGATGTCCTCGAGCAGCTTGATGGTGTTCTCGAGCACCTCCTTGGCACGGTTGCGGCAGATGCCGCCCTCAACAAACTCCATCTCCTCGCCAATGCTCTTCATGTTGTTGAAGATGTACTTGGCATTCTCGATGGAGAGGTAACGATCGCTCATGAAGGGCGTGTGGATAGCCTCGGTAGGCATACCCAACAACTGGATACCCTGATGGGTCCAAATACCAATCATGTTAAACAGCGCGTCTTGAATATGTCCACGGAAGATGTTGCCCGTCATGAATTTCGTGGGGGGCATATACTTCAACGTGGCCTTGGGGAAGATTTCGCGGGTCATCTGCGCCTGAGCGAGCTCCAGCAAGAAACCGTTCTCCAACATGGGATCCATCTCAAAGGCGTGTCCCAAACCCATCTGCTCCTCGGGCAAGCCGGCCATGAGCGCGAGCTGCTCATTGATGAGGTCCGAGGCAAGCACCGTGTGGGCGGCCTCTACGGCGTCGGCGGTGGTGAGGTAGTTGTCCTCACCCGTGTTGATGATGACGCCGGCAAAGCCGTTGATAATGCGGCTCATGTACTGGTCGATAAGCGTGCGCTGCATGTTGATGTCGCGGAACAGGATGCCGTAGAGGGCATCGTTAAGCATCACATCCAGTCCCTCAAAAGCGCCCATGATGGCGATTTCGGGCATACACAAACCAGAACAGTAGTTACACAGGCGGATGTAACGGCCCTGCTCCTCGCCTACCTCATCGAGCGCCTTGCGCATGATGCGGAAGTTCTCCTGAGTAGCGAAAGTGCCGCCAAAGCCCTCGGTCGTAGCGCCAAAGGGCACGTAGTCCAACAGACTCTGACCCGTGGTGCGGATTACAGCAATCACATCGGCACCCTGGCGGGCTCCTGCCTGAGCCTGCACAACATCCTCATAGATGTTACCGGTTGCCACGATGATGTAGAGATAAGGCTTAGGTCCCTCGCCGATGGTCTCTAAATAGTGTTCACGACGCGCGCGACGTGTGCGTATGCGCGCCATGCTCTCGTCGATGACAGGCTGCAATGCAGCAGCGATTTGCTTGGGGTCGGTAGTTACGACCTTAGTGATGTCCAACTCGCCGGCAGCGACTTTCTCGGCAATCTCCTGCGGCTTTAAGCCCGTCTGGATCATGGCATTAGCGATGAAGAACAGGGCACCCTCATTGAGCACGCCCTTGTCTTTCAGGGCCTCCACAATCACGTTGGGCAACGGCACGTCGTTATCGTCCACGCCGTCGATACCCATCAAGCGGCACAAGGTGCGCTCGACAGCTACCGTGGTATATTGCTCCACAAATGACTGGACATCTTCGGCGATGCCTTTAGCCAATCCGCGGGCATATTCCACTTTTTCGAAATTTAGTCCTAACTTGCTCTTTTGCATAGTGTTATAGTATATAGTATCAATGATTGTCACTCTGTTTTATAGGCGCGCCGCCATGCTGGAGCAGGTCTCGTGCCTTGTTGATCCACTCGCTGTCGATGCCCAAGGCCTGGGCGATGTTGAGTGCCTCGTGGGGCACCTCGCCGTCCTGTACCTCGACCAGCGCATAGTCCATCTCGCCGTCAACGAATCCCTTAACCCTCAGGCAACGGGCATCGCCCGGCTCTATATCATAGTGCGTCGTCATGACCAGGCTCATGTCCCTGCCTGCCAGCACACGCAGCAAGGCGGTCACCAGTGCGGCTCCCTCGGTGGGATTGGTGGTGCGTGCAGGCTCGTCAATCAACGCCAATAGTTTTCTGTTCTCGCGTGATGCCTTGATGACGGCATCGATGTGTTTCATTTCAGCAGCAAACGACGACAGACCTTTTTCCACTGACTGGTCATCGCCGATGCAGAAATGTATATCGTCTTTCAGTGCAATCGCGGCACTTGAGGCCGGAATGGCAAATCCAAATTGGAACAGGTATTGACACAAGGTCAATGTCTTCAACACCACGGTCTTGCCACCCATGTTGGCACCCGTGATGAGGGTGGGTTCCAGCCCGAAGGTGATATCCACCGGCTGGAATGCCTTGCCGCGGCTCTCGAGCGCGGCTTTGACCTGGGGATGGAACATGGCCTCGTAGCGGCTCGTCCCATCGCTGGAAATGGTGGGGAAGGTCAGTCCCATCTGTTGCATCTGCATCGCCTTGGCCACGTTCACATCGATTTGTGCCAAGGCCAGCTGGGCCTGCTCGATGGCTTCAGCAAGGGGATGCAATTTTGCGCTCAGTTCCTCCCTAACGGCCATTTCAATCTCATTGGCCTTCAAGAGCAACTCGTCCTGCTGCTCGGGATGCTGACGCATCTGAGCGCGCAGGTCCTTTAACGGCTCGCTATAGGAGTCATAAATATAGAATGTGGCAATCCTGAGCCCGTCAGGGTCAAGGAGAGCGATGACCTCTTCCATGCCAGGAATGCCAATCACGCCGTCCATGCCGTGCTGACGCATCCACTTGTCGACGTCGGTCGCCAGCATAGCCAAGTGTTTCACCTCAAACAGCTCGATGTCGTCGAGCGCGGCGCGTTGTTTGAGGTTACGGATGGTGGTGCGGATGTCCTTGAGTCCGCACAGTTTGTGGCACAGCGTGTCGATATAGGTCTTGTCAACCCGTTGTACCAGGTCGGCAAAACGGTGAAGAATCTCATAGCACGCCGTAATCTCGTCGCCCGTGGTCATCATGGGCGAGTCGAGCAGCCAGCGGCGGGCAAAGCCCGACTGCAAGTCCAGCTGGTCAAGCATGAAGCGCAGGCCGCAAGGCGATTCTATGACATTCTTCAATTGCATGTTTTACTTTTTAACAGGTCATACACAGGAAGCCCGATGGCTTCGGTAAGTTTGCCGCACAGCGTGTCCGAGTCGAGGACATAGCCGCTTGGCGAGGTGGGGTTGACAGTGACCGCGATGAGCTTGCTCTTTTGCAGGACACGGATGCGCCCACCGGCTTTGAGGAACAGCTTGAATTGTTGTGGCGTAACGAAAATCTTGGTGAAGTCACGCACGACAATCTCGGCCTGCCTCAAGTGCTTGTTCTGGCGCACTTTCTCAAGGAAACTGTCAACCAATGCCCCAGCGACATAGAGGGTGGCGCAATTCTCCATACCCTCGAAACGGATGTCCTGGGAGAGCGATGACAGCATGTCCAGGTCATGCAGGGCACCATCGGTGTCGATGAACCACACGCCATGCTCCAGCGGTGAGAGCAACCTCATGTTTGCCTCGGTGGTGAGGTCCAGGTTCACGAGGTCCACCACATGGGCAGTCTTGCTCACCAGGGTGCTGATATTGGCCGAGTAGGCCGCACCTGTCGCCAGAATCATCGACTGGCTCACGGCGGGTGAAGCCGAGCTCAAGCGCGACAGCGCACCGTCGATAATCACCAGGTCGATGCCAAATTGGCCCATCCTGCCCATCCAGCGCTTGAGGCTACTACCCGAGGAAGGCCCTGAGAGCAGGATTTTGCCTCCCGTGAGCGCCCTAGCGGTAACCACCCGTCCCAGCGATGTGCTCTCGTCGCTCACGTCGATGAGTTCCGAGACCAGCCTGCGCTGGCGGTAGTGCATCTCGCTGGTGCCGAAGTACATGCCCTCGCGAAGGACAATCTCGGGTTTCTGGGTGCGTGTCACCTGGTCCACCGTTTCTCCATCAATGCCGATTGAAGTGACAGCAATCCGCTTGGTCTGGACAGGCAAGCGGTCGAGCACATACTTGAGACACTCGGTCTTGCCCGTGTTTTTCTCCAGCCCCACAATGGACAGGCTGTTGTACTTCAATATGTCATTAATGAAAGGCACCTGGGTTCATCTTGTTGGTGATGTGGAGACGCGCCGGGGCACGTCTCCACTGTCTCCAACACTTGATTTTACTGGTTGCGTTTCTCGTTGCGCTCGTGGCGTTTCAAGCGCGCGGGCTCGATGTTCATGCGCTCGCCTTCAAGCAGCGAGATCACACCATCCACGGCCTTGTCGGCAGCCACCTGCTCCTGCTTGCGTGCAGCCTGGCACTCGGGGCAGTTGCAGTCGTTGTGGTACTCGGTGGGCTCGGTGTAGGTGGTAATCACGCCCTCGAAGTTGCGCAGCACTACCCTACCCGGCGACTGCGAGATCACATACTGGGGCATGACGGGCGTCTTGCCGCCACCACCGGGAGCGTCCACCACGAAGGTGGGCACGCAGTATCCGCTGGTGTGGCCACGCAGGCCCTCGATGATCTCGATACCCTTGCTGACGGGGGTGCGGAAGTGCTCCAGACCCATCGACAAGTCGCACTGGTAGATATAGTAAGGACGCACGCGGATCTTCACGAGGTCGTTCACGAGGTGCTTCATCACATGCACGCAGTCGTTCACACCGCGCAGGAGCACACTCTGGTTGCCCAAGGGGATACCGGCGTTGGCCAGCATCTCACAGGCACGGGTGCTCTCGGGCGTGATCTCGTTGGGATGGTTGAAGTGGGTATTGATCCAGATGGGATGATACTTCTTCAACATGTCGCACAACTCGGGGGTCACGCGCTGCGGGCAAACCACGGGAGTGCGGGTACCCAGACGCACGATCTCCACATGAGGAATCTTACGCAATTCCGAGATGATGTATTCCAAGCGCTTGTCGCTCACCATGAGGGCATCACCGCCCGAGAGCAGGACGTCGCGCACGGTGGGCGTGTTGCGGATGTACTCCAGCGCCTTCTCGATGCGATCGATGCCGCACTCGTTGTCAGTCTGACCGGCAAAGCGGCGACGGGTGCAGTGGCGGCAATACATCGAGCACATGTCGGTGATGAGGAACAGCACGCGGTCAGGATAGCGATGGGTCAAGCCCGGTGTGGGCGAGTCCTCGTCCTCATGCAGCGGGTCGAGCAGGTCGGCAGCTGCCTGATGGGTTTCCAGACCGGTGGGAATGCACTGGCGGCGCACGGGATCGTGCGGATCATCGGGATTGATGAGGCTCAGGTAGTAAGGCGTGATGGCCATGCGCAGGGTCTTGAGGGTTTGTTTCACGCCCTCTTCCTCCTCGGCGGTAAGGCTCACATACTTCTTGAGGTCCTCGAGTGTCTCGATGCGGTTTTTCACCTGCCATTTCCAGTCATTCCACTGTTCATCGGTGACATCGGGAAACATTTGTTTTCTTCTTGATTCAGCCATAACAGGATGGTTAAATGGATTAAGCGTAGAGTTCCTCAAAGATCTTGCGCAGCTCGGGGCACTCGCGCAGCTCCTGCAAGGTAAAGTCGGCATGGCCCTTGGTGTAGCCGTTACCGATGATCATGTTCACGTCAGCACCGATACCCTCAGCACCCAGGGCAGCCTTGGTGAAGCTGGTGGCCATCGAGAAGAAGTAAACGATGCCATCATCCTTGGTGCACAGCACAGCGGTCATCTCGCAATCGGGCACGTTCACGCAGTTGATGGTGGTGTCGGCCATCTTGCCGTCGGTCAGCTTGTAAACCAGCTCGTAGACCTCAACGGGAGTCATGCCGGCAACGCTCTCGACCACGTCACAGAAGCCGAGGTCCTTGATGCGCTGGGTTGACTTGGGGCTGTTGGCGAGACCGATTACCTTACCGGTAACGCCTACGCGCTTCTTGGCCTCATAGCAGCAAAGCATACCGCTCTTGCCACCGGCACCCAGGATAACAACGTTCTGGCCATACTGGCACAGCTTGGCGGTCTGGGCGGGAGCACCAGCAACGTCGAGTGCGCTTAGAGCGAGCTTCTCGGGCATGTCATCGGGAATCTTGGCATAAATGCCGCTCTCGAACAGGATAGCCTTACCCTTGATGTCCACCTGGTCAACGTCGGCGCGGATCTCGAGGATCTCGTCGATGCGCAGCGGGGTCAGTGACAACGACACGAGGGTAGCGATGCGGTCGCCTTCCTTCAGGTCGATCTTGCCCTTGAGGGCATCACCGATCTTCTCTACCTTACCCAGGAGCATACCGCCCGAGCCAGTGCGGCGGTTACGGTGCTTACCCTGCAGCTCAACGTTGAGGAGCATCTCCTTCTTGATTTCCTCCATGACCTCGGCCTCGTTGTTGGGGTCCTTGGCCTGCTGCTTAGCATAGTTGTGGATGTCGGTGAACGATGCCGAGTCAATATTCAGGGTCTGTACATCGATGAGGATCTCGTTGTCGTAGATCTCGTCCATGTTGTTGTCCAGCTTGTTAGCGGGCTGAGGAAGAATGCCCTTGGGCTCAATCACGCGGTGTGTACCGAATCTGTTTCCGTGTTTCTGCATTGTTTTGTTTTGTTTTAGTGTTAAACGATTATTGTTGTTTTTTTGTTTTCTTGAAAAAGGTTCCTAAAACCTAAAATTAGTTCCTCTTAGGCAGGCCTAGAATCTCGCGGGCCTCATCGCTCGTGGCGATGGGACGGCCCAACTCGTTGGCAAGGCGCACAACCTTCTCGACGAGCTCGCCGTTGCTCTTGGCAAGCACGCCCTTAGAGAGGTACAGGTTGTCCTCGAAGCCCACGCGCACGTTACCGCCCATGGCGATAGCGGCAGCAGCCATCGGGAAAGCATGGCGACCAACGCCGGTCACGGTCCAAGTTGAACCAGCGGGGATGCCGTTAACGAGCCAGCACAGGTTGGCTACGGTAGCGGGGGTGCAGCCGGGAACGCCCAGCACGAAGTTGAACTGCATGGGGTTGCCGGGAACCTCACCCTTGCGGGCCATGGTCAGGATGGTGTCGAGATGACCCATCTCAAAGCACTCATACTCGGGCTTGATGCCACGTTCCATCATGCGCTTGCCAAAGGCACGCATCGTGGGCATGGTGTTATCAAAAATCTCGTCACCGAAGTTGCAGGTACCGCAGTCGAGGGTTGCCATCTCGGGCAGCGGCGTGGTGTCGGTCGATTGCAGGCGCTCGTCGGGGGTCATGCCCACAGCACCGCCGGTCGACGGGATGAGGATGACATTGGGGCACACCTTGAGGATGGCTTCCTCGCACTCCTGGAAACGGCCACGATCCTGAGTGGGCGTACCGTCGTCCCAGCGCACGTGCAGGTGAACAATGGCAGCACCGGCATCGACAGCCGACTTGGCCTCGCGCACGATTTCCTCAACAGTATAGGGCACGTTAGGATTCTGCTCCTTAGTAACCTCGGCACCGCAAATGGCGGCAGTAATAATCAGTTTGTCCATTTTTTAGTTTCTGGTTATCTGGCTGGTAAGGGCCTTAAGGTCTCTAGGGCCTAAGGGCCTTGATGCCTATAATTATTTATTCTTGCGTTGGCAATCTTTAGGAGTTACACATGTGCCTGAAGCGCGGCAAACCACGATGGGCTCATCGAGGATATCGGCAGCCGAGTCCGAAATGTCGGGGCGGGCCTTAGCGACCTTGCGGGCCTCGAATACCATGTGGCGTGAGGTGTTGCCCTCACGGTCAATCCAACCCTCAGCCTCAATGAAGTCACCGGCATAAACGGGAGCCAGGAACTCGATGTTGTCATAGGCACAGAACAGGCCCTCGTCACCGTCACGCATAATCAACAGCTCGGTAGCCACGTCGCCAAACAGGTGAACCATGTGTGCACCATCAACCAGATTGCCACCGTAGTGGGCATCCTTTGCGCTCATGCGCAGTCTGATCATTGTCTTGTATTCCATTCTTAGTATTAAGTATTTAGTTTTAAGTCTTTGTTATTAAGTTGTGATTAAGGTTTCTTTGCCTAAAGCCTAAGGCCTAAAACCTCACTTCTCGACATAGATGCCATCAACATAGATGCCTGATGCGTGAACGTGCTCGGGAGCAATCTCGCCCACGGGAACCAGCTTCTCGGCCTCAACAACCACATAGTCGGCAGCAGTTGCCATCAGCGGGTTGAAGTTGTTGGTGGTACCCAGGAAGACCATGTTACCAAACTCGTCAACGATGTTGGCGCGCAGGAAAGCGATGTCGGCCTTGAGGGGCTTCTCCAGCAGGAAGTCCTGACCGTCAATGTTGATGATCTGCTTGCCATCGGCCATGATGGTGCCAAGGCCCGTCGGGGTCAGCACGCCACCCAAACCTGCACCTGCCGCACGAATGCGCTCGGCCAGAGTGCCCTGGGGAACGTATTCCACGATGAGGGTGCCCTCATTCTTCTGCAATGCAGTCTGCTTGTTAGTGCCCGTGTGAGACACGATGGCTTTCTTTACCTGGTGATTGCTGACCAACTTGCCGTGAGCGACCTCGTCATAGGCGGTGTCGTTAGCAATGATCGTCAAGTCTTTTACACCCTTAGCTACAATGGCGTCAATGATCTGGGTGGCACTGCCGTTACCCAAGAAACCGCCAAACATAATTGTCATACCGTCCTGCACTTTCTCGACGGCTTGTTCCAATGTGATTTGTTTGTTCATAATGTTTATGTTTTGGAATTTATTGGTTTATGTCTATAATGGCTGCAAATATAGAAAAAATTCCCCATTTTCGGGCCATTCTTTACAATTATTTATTAACTTTTTATCTATTATATAGATAACTGTAGTCATGACAGCACTTTGGACCTATAATCCAACTCCCGCCATGGGTTACAGCCCACGACACAGGATCCAACCACCGAAAACAATAGTATTATGGCAGCGGCCATAAAAAAGCCGCCATTGTTTGTTTTTTATATGAAATAATCATAGTAACTTTGCCGTAGGGCTTTAAATATTGCAGGAGCCACCTAAATTAAAGCATAAACTTCTGAAAATCAAAAAAGTATATATTTTTGTTTGTTTAACTACTAATTATTACCATTCAATGATGAAACAGTTTATCTTTACACTTGCAATCTTGATGACAAGCTTGTGCGTGAATGCCCAGACGCCCTCGGTCGACTATAACGTCGACGAGGTAGGCACCGATTTTATCACCATGACGTTCATGCCCAATGCCGATGCGGCAGGCTACGCCTTCTGCCTGTTTGAGGCGGGCACCGCCGAGCAGCAGTTTGCCATGTTCGGCCCGTGGATGGGCTTCCAGACCATGGGTGACATGGTCAAGGCCTGGGGCATCACCCAGACCGAGACCTACCAGTACACGTGGACCAACCAGGCGCCAGGCTCGGACTATGAGATTTACGTGCAATGCTGGGATGCCGACGGAGTGGATGCCGACATGATTATCATACCCGTGACAACCGCCAGCATGGGTGGTGACGGCGAGGCCGTGATGACCATCGAGATCGGCGCATTTGGCGGTGATCCTGAGTATGGCTACTACCAGTGGGTGACCTACATCCCCAACGAGGAAGTGGCAAAGCATCGCGACATGATCATCCTGAAGTCGGCCTATGAGTCAGCCGAGTGGGGCGAGGAGAATGTGCTCAACTACCTCAAGCAAGACAATCCCTATGACCCCTATTGGGATCAATACGGCATTGACGAGGCACAATGGAATGCCGAGCCCGACACATGGTACATCGCCTTCTCGATTGGCATGAATGCCAACGACGAATGGGGCCCCCTGGCTTCTGTCGAGTTCAAGACTCCAGGCACTACCAGTATCGATGAGGCAGCTGCCGACAAGCAGGTGGCTGGCGTTCGCTACTTCAACATGGCTGGCCAAGAAATGACCGAGGCTAACGGCCTGACCATCATCGTGACTACTTACACTGACGGCACCACCAGCGCTGTAAAGGTGATGAAGTAACCTTTTCAATGAGGCGGCTCTCATGATTTCAGGGAACCGCAACAAGACCGAGTTATCGCCGACTATTTTCTGATTTTAGTCGGCGATAACTTGTTTTTTTCCCATATTGGCCGATGGAAAAATTGGGATTCAAATCCAAAAACTTCACAAAATCGGTGAGTTTTTGGAATCAAATCCAAAAACTTCACAGGGTCTACGGCACCTCTCACGAGGTGCATCCATCAGGGAACTTCCACTGCACACAGTGGAGCGCCTGGCTAAGGCCGAACACTCCACAATCTGTTAATAACCCCAATTTTGGTTGCGATGTTTCTCCCTATATATCAACACCTTAAACACCAACCAACAAAGCAAAATAATGATTCGCTCAAGACTATCTTCCATATAGCGGGTGGGTGCCATGTGCTCCCCCGAAATAGTCGTCGATGTTGCGAGTTTGTGCCATAATTGTCGCCCGAAAAAAAACCGCTAATAATTAAAATTTTTATTTAATTTATTAAATAATTTGTTTAAATTTCTCGGCCGTAGGCCGATATATGTAACGACATTGCAATTATGACACAGCCTCACTGTGGGTATTCTACGCACCCGTAATCGCACGTCGATAGATGTGCGGTAGTGAGTATCGCGACTCGATAATTATTTCAGGTAGTCGTCGAAGTAGCGGGTGATGCGCTCGTGGAGGTGGACGCTCTGATGGCCCATCATGTTGTGACCCTGACCAGGATAGACGTAGAAGTCGGGCTGTGTGCCAGCGGCAATGCAGGCCTTGAGGAAGCTGTAAGCATGCTGGGGAACCACCGTCGGGTCGTTAAGGCCGATAATGATCTGGAGGCGGCCCTTGAGGTCCTTGGCCTTGTGGATGAGGCTGTTCTGGGCATAGCCCTCGGGGTTGGTCTGCGGGGTGTCCATGTAACGCTCGCCATACATCACCTCATACCACTTCCAGTCAATGACGGGACCACCGGCGACACCCACCTTGAAGACATCGGGATAGTTGGTCATCAGAGTGATGGTCATGAAACCGCCAAAGCTCCAGCCGTGCACGCCCAGGCGCGCTGTATCGACATAGTTGAGCGTGCGCAGGAAGTCCACACCGCGCATCTGGTCCTGCATCTCGACCTGACCCAAGTGGCGGAAGGTGGCTTGTTCGAAATCACGTCCGCGGTTCTCACTGCCACGATTGTCAAGGATGAAAAGCAGATAGCCGCGCTGTGCCATGTAGGTCTCCCAACTGCGGCTGCCCCAGTGCCAGCGTGCGTCCACGTTGTGGGCATGAGGACCGCCATAGACATAGACCACAGTGGGATACTTCTTCGTCGGGTCAAAGTCCACGGGCATCACCATGCGGTAATACAGGTCGGTGCTGTTGTCGGCCGCCTTGATGGTGCCGCAACGATACTCGGGCACGGTATAGCCTTCCCAAGGATCGGGGGCAGTGAAGTAGCGCATCTGTTTGTTAGCGCGGGTGTCCACGATGGCGATATTGCGGGGCACATCGGGCTCCTGGTAGTAGTCGACGAGCCAACGCCCGCTATCGCTCAGACGGCCGCTATGCCAACCCTTGCCGCCCTCGTCGATGCGGGTCATCTTGCCCGTCGCAACGTCCACGCGATAGAGGTTCTGCTGGATGGGATTATCTGCATTGGCCGAAATAATAACAGCCTGTTTTTCTGTATCAAAGCCCAGCAATTCCATCACCACCCACTTGCCGCTGGTGAGTTGCTTCACCTGCTTGCCAGCGGTGTCATAGAGGTAGAGGTGGTTGTAGCCGTCCTTCTCGCTCCACAGCAGGAATTTCTCCTTGTCCCAAGGCAGGAACGTGATGGGGTGCTGCGGCTCGACATACTTGGGATGGGCCTCGTGGTAATGCGTCTTGATGCGGTTACCTGTCACAGCATCATAGGCCACCAGGTCCACCACGTTCTGGTCGCGGTTGCCCTCCATCATGTAAACGATGTTGCCGTCGGGATTCCACGAGATGTTGGAGAAATAGCGATCGGTGGGATCTCCGGCCTTGAGATAGACCGTGTCGCCCGTAGCCATATCCAGCACGCCGACCCACACGAGATGGGAGGTCTGACCCGCCATGGGGTACTTTTCGGGAGCGGGAGTAGCAATCACATGGGCGCTGTCGTCTAACTCGGGAACGGTAATCAAGGGATAGTCGGTCACCATGCTCTGATCCATGCGGTAGAACGCCAGGCGGGTGCCCTGAGGATTCCAGAACAGGCCGCCGTCAATGCCGAACTCGTTGCGGTGCACGCTCTGACCGTAGACCATATCGCGCGAGCCGTCGCTCGTCACTTGGCGCTTGTTGCCGGTCGCATCGATGACATACAAGTTGTCGTTCTCGACATAGGCCTCGGCACGGCTCTGCTTGTTCCACTCGCTGGCCTGTGCATAAGCGTTGGACGACTGGCTCCATTCCACCTTGCGCGTCTTGAAGTTGATGAGCATGCGCTCGTTCATGTTCGAGAGCAATACCAAGGGTTTGCCGGGATAAGGAAAATAGGCCATATTCAAGCTATTCACCTTGAGCGAGTCGGCAACCAATCCCGCGCCCACATTGAGTTTATCCCTAGTGAACAACACTTTCTCCTTACCCGTGGCCGTGTTCACCGTCCAACAGGTGTCACTCGACAAGCGCACCAGTTGGTCGCCCCACCAGGTGAGCGAGCGGTTCTTGGGAATCATTTTCCTGTAATTTGTACCGCCGAAGTTCAAATCCTCGAGCGTAAACTGCTGCTGTGCCACTGCGGGCAACATCACCAACGTGATGAGCAGCATCATGCCAAGTCGTTTAGTCATTTTCATTGTTTATTTGGGTCTATGTGATGGTTATTTTGTCGCAAATTTAGATATAATTCCCGATTTATAGACCAGTCGAGATAAAAAAGGTGAACAAATTGCCCCGAACGTAACCATTAAACGGAAACCATACAGAAAACAAGGTCACACACGCTCAATCCTAATTTTCGGCGCTCTAAGTCGCAATTAATTGTGTAAATTTGAGGTGATATTATTTTT
>ONKD01000034.1 GCA_900318345.1 uncultured Prevotellaceae bacterium | reverse complement strand
TGACATGGCAAAGCCTCCGCTTGGGAAAGTAGAGGCTTTGTTATATGTTTTACAGCATGTTACAAAAAGAGGATGTGCCAGAATTATGACACACCCTCTACAGGTTCTGTTACTTGAGGTTGGTCTTGAAGAAGTCTGCCAGCTTATCCCAGGGGATGAGATTTTTGGGCTCTCCCTTGCCGACAAGTTCGGTGTACCCGCCGTCATAGAGGTCGCAGTGCGTGGCGCCTGGGATAATCAGCAGTTCCTTGTTTTCGGGATTGGGATTAGGCTTGCCAATGGTGTTATAGCCCTCGGCCTTGCCCTCGACCATGTATTTGTAGGCAGCCTCGCCAAAGTAGCGCGAGTGGGCCTTCTCGCCATGCATCACGAGAACAGCAGAACGGATCTCGTTGATGTAGTAGAGGAAGCGGGCGTTGGCATAGGCTTGGGTGCCGATGACGCGCCAGCCATCGTTGCTGTTGCCCGAGCGGGCATGATAGCCGCGCGGAGTCTTGTAGTAGTCAAAGTAGTCCTTCACAAATTGGGGTGCATCCTCGGGCAGCGGGTCGACAACGCCACCAGCCATTGCCGTGGGATCGGCAAGACGCTGCTTGGCGATGGCCTCACGGGCAGCATGACGCGACTCCTCCTTGTCCTCGCTGTCATAGTAGCCGTTGCCGCTCACGCGGGTCATGTCATACATCGTGCTGGCCACTGTGGCCTTGATGCGGGTGTCGGCAGCGGCAGCGTTGAGGGCAATACCACCCCAACCGCAGATGCCGATGATACCGATCTTCCCGGCATCAACATTCTCCTGCCTTGAGAGGAAATCGACGGCAGCCATGAAGTCCTCGGTATTGATATCGGGTGATGCCGTGCGGCGAGGCTCACCGCTGCTCTCACCGGTGTATGACGGGTCAAAGGCCAGGGCCACAAAGCCACGCTCAGCCATCCTCATGGCATAAAGGCCGCTCGACTGCTCCTTGGTGGCTCCGAATGGACCGCTAACAGCGATGGCGGGCAATTTGCCCTCGGCACCCTTCGGTTCGTATAAATCAGCCGCCAGAGTCAGGCCATACTGCGTCTCAAACGTCACCTTGCGGTGGTTTACCTTCTCACTGAGCGGGAACACCTTGTCCCACTCCTGAGTCAATTTCAAATTACTGTTCATATTCTCTTCGTTTTGATTGCAGGCCACGAGTAACAAGCTCATGAGCACCACTGTAATTAAACCTCGTTTCATCATTTCTGTTATTAACCAATTATCAATCAAGCCTTATTCTTAGCTCCTAAAATTAAATCTATCAAAGTTGTCACATCGCTGATATTGACCTCCCCATCCTCGTTGACGTCTCCAAGACGGGCTGTCGTTCCAGCAGGGAGCCAAAGCATGACTTTGATGTTGCTCTCGCCGGCATGGAGGAAGGCGCGCAGCTCCTCCTCAGTGAGGCCGTCGATGTGGCCCAGGCGGGTGTAACTCCACGAGTTAGAGCCATAGAATAAACAAATGTTACTGCCATTATAGAGAATGACATCGCCAGGCTGGGCAGTGATTTGCTCATTGCTTGTGGGCAGCGAGAAGCCCAATGCGCCCCAAATCTCGAAGCCACCACTGGTGTTGAGCGTCACCGTGACAGGCGACTCTTGCAGCCTTGCCACGAGGGCGCGGGCTGCCGCATTGTCAACCAAGGTTACAGATTTTGTCACACCATCGATAGTGATGTTCATTTTCTGGGTCATCGTTTGAGCCATAGCATCATTGTTGTCGCTGGAGCAGCCGCTCAGGATAAGGAGGGCGAGCATCAGCATGTTTTTGATATAAGTCTTCATCATCGTTAGTTTGTTCATTTTTTCGATTGCAAAATTACTGTGTTCACCGACAGGTGCTCTTATCTGAAATGACTGAAAACCTACCTATTTTATTTTTTCTCAACAAAACATGATTAATTCTGGTAAATTGACTATTTTTGCGATGAGTTTTATGAAGAATCTAATGTACATCAACAAGGCGAACGATTTCGCTCTAGATGTGGGGGCCGAAGTGTGGCATCCCATGGTGAGCGTCATTCATTTTGATGAGTTGGGAGAGATTCCCCATACGCTGAACAAAATGGGCGTGTACGCCATCTTTGTGCAAGACAATTTTCCCACTGAGCCGACTTATGGCATGGGGGGGTATGACACGTCAAAAGGATCGCTCACGGCGGCATCGCCTGGGCAGATTATCGGTAAGGCCGACAATGGTCACCGCGAGGTGTATCACGGCTGGGCGTTGCTGTTTGACCCTGAATTCATGCGGGGCACAGTATTTGAGCAACGGCTTACCGACTACCACTTCTTTTCTTATAATGTGAACGAAGCGTTGCACACCACCCAAGGCGAGAAACAGGTGCTGTGGCAACTGATGGAGCGCATACGCATATTCATCAGCCACAGGGAGCAGACGGCCTTGACCGACCGCATTGTGCAGGACTACATCGTGCTTGTGTGCGACTACTGCCTGCTTTTCTATCAGCGTCAGTTCCAAGCATCATCAGCCCAAAAGAGCGACCTGCTGGCCCGGTTCCATAAGGTGCTTGGCGACTACTATGAGCGCCAGTTGCAGCACCGGTACGGGGTGCCAAGCGTGAAATACTGCGCCTCGGAGCTGTGTCTCTCGCCGAGTTACTTCGGCGACGTGGTGCGCAACGCCACCGGCGATAGCCCCACACGCATCATCCAGCATTTCCTCATTGACCGTGCCAAGAGCCTGATGATTGGCGGCATGACGGTGTCGCAAGTGGCCGACGAGCTTGGCTTTGAATATCCCCAGCACTTCACCCGCTACTTCAAGAAGCATGAGGGCATGACGCCATCGGATTACGTGGCCTCGATGAGAAAACAATAATCGAGGTAGATATTCAGCCGTTTTGGATAATCACTGTCTTGCCATTTGTTCCCACCTTTGCAGTCGATTTACAATCAACTCAAGACAAACATGAAGAAACCGTATGTTATTTGCCACATGATGGCATCGATTGACGGGCGTATCGACTGCGCCATGACCGAACAGATAGAGGGTAACAGCTACTATGAAGCGCTTGAAGCCTTGAATCTTGATGCTACAATCGAGGGAAAGATAACGGCCCTGATGCACTATGCCGAGAAAAAACCATTTGAGGACGGCGATAGCCCTGCCACAGGTGCCGACGAGATTTACAAGTCACATGACAGCAAGCACTGGGAGGCTATCGTTGAAACGCGCGGCACCCTGGTGTGGCCCGAGGGCGACACGCCCGACCGCCTGTGCATCGTCAGCCAGCAGACCAGCCGTGCCTATCTGGACTACCTGCGCGAGCGCGGCATCTCCTATATCGTAGTCGGGCGCGACCACGTGGACCTGGCTCAAGCCACAGCCCTGATGCAAAGCGAATTTGGTGCCGAGCGCATCGGTGTGGTGGGCGGCGGCCACATCAATGGCAGTTTCCTTGCCATGGGACTGATTGACGAGGTGAGCATGGTCTTTGGCCCGGCCATCGATGGCCGCGAGGGCTTTGGGGCCGCATTTGACGGCATCGACGCCAGCCATGAGCACCCTTATAAGCTACGCCTCAAGTCAGTGCGCCGGATGGAAGATGAGTGTGTGTGGCTGCGTTATCAATGCTAAATCAATATTGAACCATGACTATCCAGGAATATAAAGAATACATCGCCTCGGGCCAATCGGTCAAGGCCGGCTCTGAGGCCCATCAGCTCATGCATCAAGCCAGTCGCGAGGCGCAGAAGATCACTGTCAAATTGAACAGTGAGTTTCATGAGCCCGAGGAAATCCGCCAGTTGCTGTCTGAATTATGGGGATATGAGGTGCCTGAGAGCGTGGGCATGTTCCCACCGTTCAACACCGATTTTGGCAAGAACACTGTGGTGGGCGAGCGCACGTTCATCAACGCCGGGTGCAAGTTTCAGGACCAGGGCGGCATCGTCATCGGGGACGACTGCCTGATTGGTCACAATGCCACGCTATGCACCATCAACCATGACCAGGATCCCGACCGACGGGGAGACATGGAGTTCCGCCCCATCCACATCGAGAATAAGGTTTGGCTCGGTGCCAATGTCACCATCCTGCCGGGCGTCACTATCGGCGAGGGTGCCATCGTGGCCGCTGGAGCAGTTGTCACCAAGGACGTTGCCGCAAGAACCATCGTCGGGGGCGTGCCGGCAAAGGTCATCAAGAAGATATGATTTTTCGGTAAAAGAACGCCTGTTTAGTATTACTAAAACGCTGATAATCATCTAATAAAATCCATTGATGTCCAGAGAAAGCTCCGTTAGGAGCGGCCAGGGCATAGGCAGGGGTACAACGAGGCGAAGCCGAGTGAAACCCCTGCAATAGTAGACAGTTCTGGTCTTAGCCCCATAGGGGCGGCAGTAGATCACTGATACACAGTCTGTCGCCACTAACGTGGCTAATATTCTTGTGTGGCATTCAATTACAGGGGTTCCGCTACGCTACACCCCTGCCTATACCCTGACCAGCCCTAACGGGCTTCAAAGTAAGCCCCATCACGCGAAAACGCCATAACGGCATTGATATTGAGACGCTTATGGGACCTTGGTGCTTTTTTTCCCAGACAACAATGAATAAAATCCCTCACACCTTCAGACGGGCATGAGGGATTTGTCATAGATTTGCAGGAGAATTAATTCGGCCAGACACGTGTCAGCAGATAGTCGATCAGGTCGCTCACGTCATAGATGTCCACCCGGTTATCGTCGTTCACATCACCCTTGACACCCACGGGCAGGAGAGTCACCGTACAAGTAGTGCTCAGATTACTGCCATCGGTGGTTATGGCTGTGATGGTGGCGGTGCCCACGCTGTGTGTTGTTACCAAGCCGTTACTGTCAACGGTGGCGACACTCGGATTATTTGATGCCCAAGTCACGGTTTTGATATCACATTCCTCGGGCAGAACAGTCGCTGTCAGTTGCAGGGTCGAACCCTCATTTAAACCCGCGGTCGTCACATTCAACTGTATGGACTCAGCTTGCACTTGCAAAACTGTTACATCGCAAGAAGCGCTCAAGTCGGTGCCGTCGGTCGTTGTTGCGGTAATAACTGCATGACCGGCTGCAACGGCGCTGACCAAGCCACTCTGACTTACCGTGGCCACGCTCTCATCGCTGGACGTCCACGTCAATTCCTGGCTGGCGTCGGCTGGCAGAACGGTGGCTGTCAATTGCTGGCTTTCGTTGCCATGCAGTGTGAGTGACGTCTTGTCAAGCGAGATCTGCTCGGCGAGCGTCAGGTTCTGAAAACTGCTGAAACAGCCCCAGTTCTCGTCATTCCTGTATGCCTGCATGGAAGCTCCAGGGACACACAAGGTCGCATAAGCATAGGCATCGTAACTGAAACTAAAAAAGTCATACATAGCCGGAGGCTCGGGTGCCAGACATGTTACTTTCCTCAACGCTGAGCAACCACCGAAAGCCTGGATTGCCAGATATCTCACTGATGAACCGATCACCACGTCAGTCAACTGATAGCAATACTGGAAACAATACTCGTCAATAACGCGAACAGAATTACCTATCACTACCGATTTCAGGTTAGTGCACGAGTTGAAAGCGCATGGGAACAAGGTTTCGACAGAATTGGGAATAACGACACGCTCCAATCTCTCGCAACCCCTGAAAGCGTGAGAGCTAATGCTGTCAATCGAATTGGGAATCTCGATGCTGGTCAGATTATTGCAAAAGCAGAAAGCTTTATAACCAATGGCCGTAACGGGATACTCCACACCATTGTGGACTACGGTCTCGGGAATTACAACGTCGCCACTGTAGCTGCCCACATTTTCGACCTCATAGGTCACTGCAACTTCATCGCCGTACACCTTGTAGAATAAGCCGCCTTCCTTAAAGTCGTAGGCCGACATGCTGGCTGGCAACATTGCTGCCATTGCCACGAATAACATTAAAATCTTTTTCATCTTTTAATTAATTATTGGTTAATATTAGATTCGTTTTAATCTATGCATGGATGATTAGTTAAGGGAATTACAGCTTCATCACGCGTTTCATCTCCAGGTTCTCATAGCCCTCGGGGCAATGGGTGGAGAGATAGACGGTGGGGTTGGCGCCGATGAACTCGCGCACGCGGTCGAGCGTCTCGCGGGCGGCCTCCTTGTCCTCAAAGATGATGGAGAGCTTGTTAGCCTTCAGCGCGGCGTCGCAATAGGTCACGTCGCCGTGGAACATGTAGTAGAGGCCGTCGTGCTCCAAGATGGCGATGCTGTTGCCCCGGGTGTGACCCTTGGCCTCGATGAACCACAGTCCATCGGCCACCTGCATCGCGTTAGGGAAGTTGTGATAGGCCTGGCCATACTCGGCGCGCACGATGTTGTCGCCCTCGAGCTTCATGGCGTCGGCATCCTCGGGAGCGATATAGATCTTGGCATTGGGAAACTCGCCGATGCAGTCGCTGTGGTCGGGATGCTTGTGTGTGATGAGGATCTTGGTCACCTGCTCGGGCTGGTAGCCCGTGGCGGCAAAGGCCTCCATATAGTAGGCCACCTTCTCGCCCATATAGAGCGGAGCGCCATACTTCTTGGCCGGCGCATTGAAGTCAGCCTTGAAGCCCGTGTCAATGAGGATCACCTCGTCGCCCGTGTCGATGAGGAAGTTCTGCAAGCTGCTGCGATAGATGATTTGGTCGTCGAAGGCTTCCCTACCCTCCTCGCCACCGAAGGCGAACGGCTGGTTCATGAAGCCGCCGTCAAACATGCGGATTGCTAAAATTCTCATATCTGTCTTGAATGATATTAATAAGTTGATGTCACTTTAGAGATTGTTGACGAGGTCTTGGATCTTCTGACGGGTTGCGTCGGTCTTCTGCTCGTCGACGGTGGCGGTCACGATGCCGCTGTCCTCAACTTTCCAGTAGTTGCAGATGTCGCGATACTCGGCTTTGGCGCCGTCATACACGCCAGGTGAATAGGAGGACATGAGCAATGCCATCTTCTTCACCCGGGCAGGACTGTTCACGCAGTACATGCGCTGGATGGGTGCCTGGATTTGGGCATTGAGCGTGAAGTAATAGATGGGAGCGGCCAGCACAAGCACCTCGGCCTGGGCCATGAGCGGATAGAGCTCCTGCATATCGTCCTGCTGGATGCATGCGCCGTTGCCCTTGCCGTGGCAATACTCACAGGCCAGGCAGCCCGCAATCTTCTTCTTTGACACGTTCACCAGTGTCACCTCATGTCCTGCTGCCTGGGCAGCCTTCATGTACTCCTCGGCCATCCAGGCGGTGCTGCCGTTAGCCCTGGGCGAGCTTTGTAAAATCAGAATGTTCATAGTAGTTAAAATTTAAAGTGATTGATTGATTAGTTATCTTATTGTGTCAGTCCTTGAGTTTTTCCCTTGCCTGATTGAGCACTTCATCATAGTCAATATATTCCTGCATCAATTTGCCACCGTTCGTGTCATTGTCTTTAGAGGCATTGACGTACTTATTCTTCTCATTGAATTTGCTCAGGTCCTTTTCGCTGATATTCATTCTAAGCATGCAATTGTTGCGTATTTCTCTCAAGCCCTCGACGAGGGATTCAACACCCAACACATATCCAGGGAAATCAATGCTCAACAACGTGGACAAGGATTCAATGAGTTTCCCTGCTTCAACTTCTCTCTTGATTTCATCCAATACCATTTCTTTTATTTGTTGGCGAGCGAGATAGAACGATGATACATCATTCACGAAGTTGACATTGCCAATGGTGCTGAAGGTCTCTATGCTTGTGGAAAAGATCTTCTCGGTGGTTTCCAAATATTTCTCAGTAACCCATAGCATTGTTGGGGGGAATTTCTGCTTGAGACTGTCGAAGGATTCAGGATGAAGCGCCACCTCGCGCTGAAGACGTCGGCACTCGATCAAGCTAGAATCGACACGCTCAAGAAAACTGATGGTGTTGTCAAAGTCGCTGATGACCATCATCACCATTTCCTTCTTGGCCGCTTGCTTTTTATAATAGTCGATAAGAGCGGCCGTGCCAAAGGTGAGTATAATCGACACCGTGGTGGCGATGAGGGACAGCATGAACTGCCTGGCCGAGGACATGCCACTGCCGGCCTTGAGTGTAGTGGGGGTATGCAATTTAATGTTCATATTACTGAATATTTGTTTTACGCTCTTGACATGGCTGCAAATGCTTGAATGGCCATGACCTGAGCCCTGCACTTTTTTTGTTCGCGACATTTTATAGCGTGAGTCCGATGAAAATAAATACTGATACTCAAATCTTCTCAATCTGTAGAGACGCAAAATTTTGCGTCTCTACAAAGTCCTGCGGGAAATAACATACTGAATCATAGCAAACAAGTTCATCTAGCTCACGTTATTGATTGTATTTCTTAAAGTTATATTTCTCCCTTAGCGCAGCTTGCCTGTCAGGGGCCAGACTGGTGAAATAAGCTTTCCAGCCGGGGCAGAAGTTGATGTGCCAGCGCCAAAAGCGCCCCATGAGGGACTTGGGATTCTTGTCATGATGTGCCCTCAGTTTGCAGTTTTCACAAGGTTGTGCCATAATGATTAAAAATTTAATAGTTATGATCGCGACAGCAAAGTTACTAAAAATCCTCCATATCTAGTTGCATTGGAGATTATTTTGCATTTTGCAAGGCCTCGAAGAGGGCCAATCACAGCCTGATTTTTACGCGTTTAACCAGACAAGCTAATGAATAACAACAAATAGCTTAGCGTAGAGTTTAAAGACATCCGCGCCCTGTGTTATCAAGAGCGCGGATGTCAATTTGAAAACCTTAGCGCCTTCGCGGCTTAGCGTGAGGCACTGCCTATTTTACTGGAAGGCGTTCTCGCTGAGGCCCTTGCCGCCGATGGCGAGGTCCTTCATGTACTCGGGAACGGGCTTGCCCAGATACTTGTCCACATAGAGTTTAGCCAGGTACTGGCCGAGCATGAAGCCGTGGCCACGCAGGCCGGTCAACAGACCTACCTCGGGATCGATGATGTAGCGCGGCTCGATGTAATAGCCGGCCCAAACGGCATGGAAGCCGACCGATGCCAGGTTGGGAATCCACTGGGCGAACATCTCGCTCACGATCTTGAGGAAGGCTTGGCTGTTGTACTTCAGGTTCTGGCGTGCCTCATAGGGGTCGCAGTCGGGTGACGCGCAGCCGATGATCTGACCCGTGTGCAGGAACTGCTGACCGTAAACGGCGTTGAAGCCCTTGTAGTGACGGCGGTCGATGATCATGTCGAGCGAGTCGCCGTTAACGCCCATGTTGGGCAGTCGGCGGGTGATGAACGCCTGGTGCTTGACGGGGAAGAATTGGGTGTCGATGCCGAGCATGTCGGTAAACTTCTCGGCGCCCCAACCCATGGCGTTAACAAAGTGGTCGCAGGTGTATTCCACGTAGTGCTTGTCGTGACGGCGCACGAGCACGCGGTACTTGTCACCGGCGCGCTGCACGTGCAGCACCTCGCAGTCCTCGAGTACCTCGCCGCCATGCTGCTTGCCCACGGTGCGCACATACTCGATGGTGCGGCCCGGAGTGGCCTGCCAGCAGTTCTCGGAGATCAAGGCGTGGCTATAGATATTGTCGTTGGGATTCCAGTAAGGCGAAATTACCTTGGTGAAGTCCTTGCGGTCGATCATGAAGGCCTCACTCCAAGCGCGTGATGCGTCGAGCGAGCGGTAAGTAGCGTCATCATGAACGAGGTTGACATAGCGGGTCATCTTCAGGTCGATGTTGCGGTGCTGCTGGTCATCGCGGAAGATTTCCAGGTTGTGCATCGCGATGTCGCTGATGTCGGGGTTGGAGAAGGCGGGACGGCCACCACCGATGCAACGCCACGTCGAGCCGCGGTCATAGTTGACCAGGACGACGCGCTTGCCGGCCTCGGCAAAGTAGCGGAATGCCGCGCTACCGGCCATACCACCACCAGCAACGAGAATCTCGGTCTCGGCTTTCTCGATGATGGAGCCATGCTCAAAGACGAAGGTCTCCTTGGACTCGCCATTGTACACATCGCCCAGGGTGACCTGGTTGGCCAGCGGGGCACGCGGGGTGCTGTCGCCGGTCACCTCGATGCCGTGGGCACGCAGGATCTGCTTGGCGCGCGACACACAGCGCTTGCCGCGGCAGGGACCCATACCCATGCGGGTGGTGTGCTTGAGCTCGTCAACCGAGATATATTTGCGGTCGCCAACCAGGGCGAGCAGTGTCTTGACATCCACGTCCTCGCAGTGGCATACATAGGATTTGCCTTCCTCGGGGTCGGTGAGCGGACGCAGGTTCAAGGGCTCGGGATAGCGCTCCTTGAGGATGAATCCCTTCACTTGATTCAGGTCATCCACCTTGCTGGCCTGGACGCGGGCCACATTGGTCTTGTTGTCCTTCTTGAGCACCTTCTCGATGACACCCTCGCCCACCTTGGCGCCGTTGTCATCAACCAGGAACACTTCCTTGCCCTCTTCTACCTCATATTCTACAGGCAGGAAGATCACATTCTTGCGCTTGTCGTAACCAAAGATGGCCAGACCAGGACAGTGGTTCACGCACTGCATACAGCCGATGCACTTGTCATAATCGACCATGGGCACCGACGACGTGGTCGGCTTGGTGATAGCACCCTGCGGACAGGCAAAGGTACAGGGGTTGCAAGCGAAGCCATACAGGCAATTGATCTGCACGTAGGGCTTAGCGGCCATGCGCTCCTCACTGGGGACACGCGGCGCGTCGAGCAAGCGCACGGGACGCTGCTGTGAGTCGATATACTGACGGGAAACCTCCAGGTAGTCCTCGTAGGGGAAACGGAGGCCCAGCTCCTGAGCCACCTCATAGGCCACCTGCTTGCCTCGCAGCACGGCACTGGTGCCCTCACCGATGCGGACGGCATCGCCGGCGCCATAGACGTTGCGGCCAAAGACCGAACGGCCCTTCACGAGCAACTGGTTATCGGGAATCAGACCCGTGCAGATGTTGATGATGTCGATGTCGTCAATCACGCGCTCGGTGCCGGGAATGGGCTGGAAATTCTTGCACTCGGCAATCACTGCGCCCTTCACGCCGGTGTAGTCCTCGTTGGGGATGGCGCGGATGAGCACGTGTGATGTCATGATGGGGATGCCCAGACGGCGAACGCGGTTGGCCTGGACGGGGAAACCACCCTCGTGGTCCATACCCTCGATGATGACCTTGATGGTTGCTCCGGCCTGCATGGCCTGGTAGCTGGTGAGGTAGCCGATGTTGCCGGCGCCCACGGTGAGCACGCGCTTACCCAGCAGGGTGTGCTCCTGGTTCATCATCTTCTGGAACACCGCGGCGGTGTAAACACCGGGCACGTCATCGTTCTCAAACACGGGCATGAACGGCACTGCGCCAGTGGCCACCACCAGGTGGTCAGCGTCGATGTAGCTCACCTCCTGGGTGACGATATTCTTCAGGGCGATGCGGCGGCCTTCGAGCAGGTCCCACACGGTATTGTTCAACAGGATGCCGTCGTGGCTGTCGCCAGCCAGTGTCTTGGCGATGTCAAAACCGCGCATACCACCAAACTTCTGCTCCTTCTCAAAGAAGAAGAACTGGTGGGTCTGCATATTGAACTGACCACCCTCGGTTGCGTTGTTGTCAACAACGATGTTGGGGATGCCAAGCGCGGTGAGCTGCTCGCGGCAGGCCAGACCGGCGGGGCCACCACCGATGATGGCGACCGTGGTCTTGTAGATCTTGGTCTCGCTGGCTGCACGGGGTCTGCCCTCGGGCATGTAGTCCTTGGGGATCTCGCGCACCTCTTTCACACCGTCAACGCTGGTGATGCAGATGCGGCGCACCTGTCCGTCGACAAGCATCTCACAGGCACCGCACTTGCCGATACCGCATTCCAGACTGCGGTTGCGGCCCGTGGTGCTGTGGCTGTGCACGACAAACCCTGCTTGGTGCAGGGCTGCTGCTATGGTTTTACCTTTTTGTCCGCGAATGGTTCTACCTTCGAACTGGAATTCGACGAATTCCTCTTTTGGAAGGTCTAGGATTGGATGGTTTTCAATTTTATACATACATGTTTGGTTTTATGGTTTAATGTCTATAATTCAACCTTTTAGCCCCGACTATTGAAAGTAGTATGAGGTCTTGAAATGCACAAAGATAGTGCAAGTCGAACACAATGGCAAAAAAATCCACTTTTTTTTATTGACATTGTTGAGACGAAGCCTATCTTGCCCGAACAAAGTGAGGGAACGATAGTGCAAGTCGAACACAATGGCAAAAAAAACCACTTTTTTTTATTGACATTGTTGAGATGCAAGATTTTGCTGGTTCTTGGGGAGGCCTTAGGATGGAAGGCTGTGTCGTTAATTCAATGTCGCAATGTTTAACCGTGCTACGCATGGGAAATTTAAACAAATTTTTATTTGGCGGACTGGTGGGGCGCGACTGAGCCGCTACACAGGGTACCGGGCAGGAACCGCGGGCGGGGGTGCGGGTTGGCAAGCCGCAATACGGAACCACAGTGACGCGGGGAGGGATAGTTCATGGAGAGGCAAAATTTTGCGGCCCTACAGGGCGGGCTGGTTGATTGCCAGTTGTTTGCCGTTATAAAGTTCATGTTTTCATTTAAAGCTATGGTCAAAGGGGTCACTGCTGGTGACGGGGATGTGTGATGCAAGAGTCGAAAAATAGAAAAATTGCGAGCCAATGAGGCTCGATAAAAGAGACGCAAAATTTTGCGTCTCCACATGTTGTGTTGGTTGATTGTCAGTTGTTTATAATCATACAGTTCATGTTTATATTTAAACTTTTAAAACAAAGGGGTCGCCGCTGGCGACAGGGCTACACGAGGCAGTACCGGCAGTGCCCCCCTTTGCGCTGCTTAGGGGCGTGGCGGTACAACCGGTTAATCAAATGGAGGCTGTGTCAAAACTATGGCTTGGTAAATTGACCGTGCTATCGCACGGGAAATTAATACAAATTATTTAAAAAATATATATAAAAATTTAATTTTTTTTAATTTTAATACAAAATTAATACAAAATTTGTTTTAATTTAGATAAGATTGGCTGCGTCTCAGCAAATCAAGCAAGCTTGTTTGCCTTTGACTTGCACAATCTTTCTCGGCCGTAGGCCGATGAATTATTGAGTCATACGAGTTTTGCAACAACCTCGCGGCTGCATGAGGACGAAGACAGAGATGTTGGGGCGCAACAGGGGCGGGTTATTGGTGCGATGTAAGGGGTGGGTTACTGGTGCGATGTAAGGGGTGGGCTTTGGCGCTTCCCCTTTATAATGTGAGGGCAAATGACGGGGAAGTGCTTTTTTTCATAAAAAAAGACAACTAAAATTTGCCGATTTCAATAATATTCTATATTTTTGTGGCACAAAAACATGAGAATCTTGTATAATGAGCCATCAAAAAAGACCATTAATTAACTATTTTATAGTGTTTTAACAACTTTTTATTAACTACTTAATTTCAATCAAAATTATGAAGAAATTATCAGTACTTTTGGTTGCTATGGCAGTAGCTGTTAGCGCTTCGGCAGGTGTAAACCTGAAGGCTAGCCGCTCTATCAAGAGCAACAAGATCATGCCCAAGACCGAGATGGTTAAGTCAACCGTTAAGGTAAATGACCTCAAGGCAAAGACCCAAATGCGCGCCGCCATCGCTGATCCCGAGGGTGAGGCTAAGACCTATCTGCGCTCAGGTAAGGCTATTTATGTTTCCAATGGCTATCTCTACACTGGCGAGCAGAACAAGCGCATCGACATGGTTTACGGTGAGAATGGCAAGGTTTACATGAAGAACCTGCTCTTCGGCACTGGCGACGCTTATGGTGAAAACTGGGTTGAGGGTCAGATGAACGAGGATGGCACCGAGATCGTTGTTCCCATGGGCCAGTCGATTTACTACAGCGACTACTACATGGCTGACGTTGTTTTGGCATTTGGCCAGACCGAGGTTCTCTACGACGAGGATGGTAGCGCCTATCTGGAGCTGACCGTTGACGATCGCGTAACTGAGGCCGTTTACAGTGTAGATGGTGACGTGATCACCCTGCAGGGCACCGATGGTCCCGCCGAGTTCACTGGCGAGCTGAGCGACTATGAGGCTTATGGTCTCTGCGCTTACTGGACCGACGACCTGTCATTTGCTGGCCTCGAGTGGAACACCGTCTTCACCGAGACCGAGGCTCCCGTTGTTCCCACCGTGATCACCGAGATCCCCGAGGGTTGCACCACTTACCAATTCTATCGTAACAGTGCTTGCATCTACAACAGCATCTTTGGCATTGGTGAGACCGCTACCGACGGCAAGTTCACCCTTGCAATCGATGAGGCCAATGGTGTAGCTTACATCCAGAACCCCTCATGGTGGCACGACAGCTACAACAGCTGGGTAAAGGGTACCTATGATGCTGCTACCGGTATGATTACCATCCCCACTGGCCAGTACCTGACCTACAGCGAAGCTTATGAGTATGGTGTCGTCCTCGGTTGGGGTAAGACCTACACTTACGAGAATGGTGTTGACGAGGAGACTGGTGAGCCCCTTTACTACCTGGGCACTGAGCTTGACGAGCGCACCACCGAGATTCAGTACATGTTTGATGGCGAGAAGATCTTCTTGCTGGGTTGCGAAGGCGACATTAACGCCGAGTTCCCCGAGAGCTTCAATGCAACTGGTCTGTACACCTACTACAGCGACGACCTGAGCATGACCGCTCTTGAGTTCACCAATGGCGAAGAGGCCACTGGTGATCCCGTTAACATCGTTCCCGCTGTTCCTGCTAACCCCAGCGCTGACGAGTGGTATGACTGTGGTGACGAGACCGGCTTCAGCCGCTTCTACTTCACCCTGCCCACCACCGATGTTGATGGCAACAGGATTGAGTCAGAGTACGTGACCTACAGCATCTTCGTTGACAACGTTGTGAATGGTGTTGCAGATCCTGAGATCTTCCACTTCACTGGTGACGATTACACCTTCGACCTGGATTATGACGCTGACATCACTGAGGTAACCTATGACCTCTACAGCAGCGCCGTTGACTTCCACGACTACTATGTTTACATGTATCGCACCAACGCTGATGGTTACGAGCCCCTGTTCACCGAGAACATCGGTATCCAGGTTTACTACACCGTTAACGGTGAGAGGAACGCTTCTGACATCGTTTGGTTGTATCCGACCCAGACCAACGTTGACGAGCTGAACGCTGGCAAGACCGTTGCTAACGTACGCTACTTCAACGTAGCTGGTCAGGAGATGGCACAGCCCGAGGGCATCACCATCAAGGTGACCACCTACACCGATGGCAGCAAGAGCGCTGTTAAGGTTGTGAAGTAAGCATTTAGCTTCAACAATTTAACAGGTAGAGACGCAAAAATTTGCGTCTCTACTTTTTTTATTGAACCAAAGGCAGTAATTTTGTGGGGTATGGAAAAAGAAGATAATTATCGATTGCTGGCCCAGCAGGTTGAGAGCCTGCTCGAGGGCGAGGACAATACCACCGGTCAGTTGGCCAACGCCGCTGCCCTCATCCACGAGGCACTAGGGACCTGGTGGACAGGATTCTATCTGGTAAAAGATGAAGTATTACAGCTAGGGCCGTTTCAAGGTCCCGTGGCTTGCTACAGCATTAAACGTGGTCGAGGCGTGTGTGGCACCGCATGGCAGGAAAACCGCACCATCGTTGTCCCCGACGTAGAACTGTTCCCCGGACACATCGCGTGCAGCAGCCTCTCGCGCAGCGAGATTGTGGTGCCATTGCGCGATCAGGAGGGTAGCGTCATCGGCGTGCTCGACATCGACAGCCGCGATTTGGCGGCCTTTGACGAGGTGGATGCCCGTGGCCTAGAAGCCGTAGCCCGCGCCATCGAGCAGCATGCCTTTAAACATTAAACCACTACTATAGGTCCCATGAGCTACGAACCTCTTGCTGAACGGTTACGCCCTAGGTCGCTCGATGATTACATCGGGCAGCGCCACCTCGTGGGCGAGGGTGCCGTGATACGTCGCATGATCGAGAGCGGCAATATCTCGTCATTCATCCTGTGGGGACCGCCGGGCGTGGGAAAAACCACCTTGGCACGCATCATCGCCGAGCAGACCCAAGTGCCGTTCTACACCCTGAGCGCCGTCACCTCGGGCGTGAAAGACGTGCGCGAGGTGCTCGACCGTTGCATGGCCGATGCCCGCAGCGTATTTTCCAAGGGGAGGCCCATCCTGTTCATCGACGAGATACACCGTTTCAACAAGTCACAGCAGGACTCGCTGCTCGGGGCTGTGGAGCGGGGCACGGTCACGCTCATCGGTGCGACGACCGAGAATCCCTCGTTTGAGGTTATCCGTCCCCTACTCTCCCGTGCCCAGGTGTATGTGCTCAACCCGCTGGACCGCGACGACCTCCTGCACCTGCTCGACCACGCCCTGAAGACCGACAAGATGTTCCAGGGGCGCGAGGTGCGCGTGGAGCAGACCGAGGCGCTACTGCGGTTTGCCGGCGGTGACGCGCGCAAACTGCTCAACATCCTTGACCTCATCATGCAGTCCCTGCAAGAGGGCGAGCCGGTCGTCATCAACGACGACATCGTCACCAGCCGCCTGCAGCAAAATCCGCTCGCCTTTGACAAGAACGGCGAGATGCACTATGACATCATCTCGGCCTTTATCAAGAGCATCCGCGGCAGCGACCCCGATGCGGCCGTCTATTGGCTCGCACGGCTCATTGCCGGCGGCGAGGACCCCAAGTTCATCGCCAGGCGATTGTGCATCCTTGCTGCCGAAGACATCGGTCTGGCCAATCCCAATGCCCTGCTGCTGGCAAACACCACATTTGACATCATCAACAAGATCGGCTGGCCCGAGGGGCGCATCCCCTTGAGCGAATGTGCCATTTACCTTGCCACCAGCGCCAAGAGCAACAGCGCCTACCTGGCTATCGACAGCGCCCTGGCACTCGTCAACGAGACGGGCAATGCACCCGTGCCATTGCACCTGCGCAACGCCCCCACGGCGCTCATGAAGCAACTGGGCTATGGCAACGACTACAAGTATGCCCACGACTTCCCTGGCCATTTCGTCAGGCAAGAATACATGCCCCAGGAGCTGCACCACCCCCAGCTGTGGTATCCCCAGGACAATCCCAGCGAGAACCAAATGACCGCACGCCAGCAAAGCCGCTGGGGAAAGCCTAGCGACAACAAGTCTTAAAGGATAATATCAATAATAGAAGCTATAGCTCATCACTGAGCATTGCGGGCCTGGGTGGGCGTCATGCTATAGTACTGGCGGAATACCCTCGAGAAATAAGCGACATCAACGAAGCCACACTGCTCGGCCACATCGCCAATGAGCATGTCGGGATGCTTCTTGAGCAGGCGCATAGCCTTCTCCATGCGCAACTGGGAGATGAATGCGATCACGCTCTTGCCGGTCAATGACTGGATGCGCCGTTTCATCTGGATTTCACCCATCTTGAGCTTAAACGCGATTTTATCGATATCGGGCTTTGTCTCACCATTGACAAACTGATCGTCCACCAGCTGTGCAAAGCGGTACAAGAATGTCTTGTCATCAAGAGCAGTCACGTCTCTATCGCCTTCATCAAGAAGCTCCACACGGGGTTTCATCTGGTTACGTTCAGCCAAGTGATTGACCCACGTCAACAGCTCCACGCCAACGAAGGGCTTTTCCAGATAAATATCGGCGCCCGCCTCGATGCCCTTGACGCGGTCCATGTAGCCAGTGCGCGCGCTCAGCATGAGGATTGCGGTATTATACAGCTCGCTCGACGCCCTAATCTTTCTACTCATCTCGTAACCGTCCATCTGTGGCATCTTCACATCGGTGATAACCACAGCGGGCCTCAGCTCCAGTGCCCTGGCCAATCCCTGCTCACCATTGTAGGCATACTGCACGTTGTAATGGTTCTTGAGCACCTTACCCACCATTTGGGCCACATCGCTGTGGTCCTCGACGATTAGCACAACGGGTTTGTCCTTGGCGCAGCCCTCGCCGAGCACATCGGGCTCCTCTTTCTTGCGTGCAATGCTCACTAGCGGTATCGATGATGCAATCAAATCGTCAAAACGCTGTTTCACATCCTTACCGCCCTTGCACGGCAGCTTCACGGTAAACACCGAGCCGCGATCCTTCATGCTATCTACGGCCACCGAGCCGCCCATAGCCATGGTCATGTCGCGAACCACCGTCAAGCCGATGCCCACGCCATCCACCATCTGCTCAGCGTCGGCCGAACGATAGAAGGGCTCAAACACATGGGGCAAGTCCTCCTTGCTGATGCCCATGCCGTCATCGGCCACCTTGATGATAAACACGCCGTCCTCAACCTGAGTGGTCACTGTGATCTTGCAATACTCGCGACAATAGTTCATCGCGTTATCGATCAAGCTCCCGACAATCGTCCTGAGGTAATGAGGGACAGTCTCAATCTCGGCACTGAGCTCGCGCGACGCATAGGTCAATTCAATGTGGCGCTCGACACATGCCTCATGGTAACTCTCCAATATCATTCTCATGTAGGGCACCACATCACCCCGCATCCACTCCAGTTTTTTCACCTCACTGCGCACACTGCCCACTTCCAGGATGCGGTCAACCAGCAAGAGCAGGTTGCGGCACTGGCGCTCGACGATATCGACATTCTTGCGTTGCTCTGGAGTATAACCACACTCATCGGCAACAATGCTGTCGGTGGCACCCATGATGGCGCTCAAGGGGGTGCGCAACTGGTGAACCACATTGGTAAAGAACAAGGACCGGGTCTCCTCGAGCTGACGCATGTGGCGCTGGGAGCGGGTCCTCACCCTCATCGCATAGATCAGAGCGGCAATGATGCCACCGCCCATGAGCAATAATGCCAAGATGAACAGGAACTGCATATTGCGCATGCGCTTCAAGCGGTCGATATCCTTGTTGAGCACGTCAACTTGCCCTGAAGCACGCGTGCGCTCATAGTCCACAAACTGGGTGCGCATCTCATCATTCTTCTTCAGGCCATAGACGCTGTCGAGCAGTTCGGTGCCCTTCACATAGTAATCCAACGCCTCCTGGGGATTGCCCTCGAGCCGTGCCAGCTCGTAACGCGTCAGGTGGCCGCGCGCCTGGTGCTCACGGCTACCAACAAGCAACGCCTCGGCCTCGGCCTGCTGCAGGTACTCGCGCGCTTCCTCCTTCTCTCCCATCTTGATGCTCACACGGGCCAATGCCAAGCATGACTCAAGCCAGTACCATCGCCCGCCCAGTTCCTTTAATTGGTCATAGGCCTGGCGGTACTCGTTGATGGCGTGAGAGAAACGGCGCTCATCCTCGTGCAACTCGCCGAAGTGCAAGTGGCACAATGCAACCCCTATCTTATTATTGGCCTGCTGATTACACTCCAGTGACTTGCGGTAATAAAACCATGCTGAGTCCAACTGACCAAAGGCCTGCTTGACAGCGCCCAATCGGGAATAGTTCACCGCCATGCCCACATCGCGGCCCAGCTTAATTTCACCTTGCAGGGCCTCGTGAAGCACACTGTCGGCTATCGGGTAATTGCACATATCAATCTCAATCATGCCGATGCCGTTGAGTGTCTTCACGCGCATCGAGAGCGCCTCATCGCTCTTGTGGTCACTATAGGCGTCGGTCAACTTGAGGGCCCTGATCAAATGGTCATTGGCTTTAGCCAGGTCACCCTGTCGCCTGCAGTCGGTTCCCAGGTCGTTAAGCGCCTCGACCATCTCGATGGTATCCTCGACATGGGTGGCAATATCCAGGCTGCGGTTATGGGCCGTAATTGCATCGGTAAAGCGAGATTGTTTACTCATCTCACGGCCATAGTACTTGCTGGCAATCATCTCGCCCATGGCATCTCCCTGGGCATGATAGTGTTGCATCATCGCTGCAAGGCTGTCGGTCGACGTCACACGCCCTATCACACTATCCAACTGGGCAAAACGCGCCTCGTCGCCATGTCCACGCGCCGACCGATGGCCACAGGATGTGCACGATGGCATGCATAGCAGCGCCGCGAGACAAAGTAGTAGCGCCCACAACATCAGCACGTTAACTCTGATAGTAGTCACTACATTTCCGGCATGATAAAAGCAAGGATGACCGAAATTCATTACACAGGTTATAAATGATTATTAAGCCTATTTTAATCCATGCAAAAATAGTATCTTTTTTTACAACTAGTAACTTTTTCTCATCACCAGTTACTTTTTTATATCTATTTTACCAAAAACAGTAGGCGACAGGCGTTTTTTCACGTGATTTTGTTCTCATCAATCCCAGCCAACGGAACCGCATTCCTGAAAATCTTCATTTTTTAGCAGGCACTTTACCGCTGTATCGATTAATTTAGCTAATTTTGCAGGTTATCTCATGGAAAATAAAAAAAGCATATTTCAGCGCGCGGCCGAGTGGGGCATCCCATTTGGTCTTTATCTGGCTTGCGCGGCCATGACCTATATCTTCAGCGATTACTTTTCGCCGCTATTATTACTGTTCATGGTGATGTGCACTTGCCTTCCTGTGGTCGTGTACTTCTTCCAGCGGCGCAAGTTCATCGAGGATGACGGTTTCACCGAGTACGCGGGCCTGTGGATGCTTGGCATCATGCTGTTCCTGCTCGGCACACTCATTGCCAGCTTCATCGTCTATCTGGTGCTGCAGCACATCAGGCCGACGTTCATGTATGACATTGCCCAGATGATCATCGACACCGACAAGCAAGCCCCGGGCGTGATGGATAACGAGTTGCTGCAGATCATCAAGCGCATGGTTGACGAGAAACTCATGCCCTCGCCCATCGAGATTGTGATGAGCATGTACTGGCTCGTCACCTTCATGGGATCGCTCATCAGCGCTGTCACGGCACTCATTGCCCACCGTGCCATCAACAAGCGCGGCAAGTAGTCTTAACACCGATAATTAAGCTAGTTTCTAGATTATATATATGGATATTTCAGTAGTCATTCCACTGTATAACGAAGCCGAGTCACTGCCCGAGCTGGCAGAATGGATCGAGCGCGTCATGAACGAGAATAACTTCACTTATGAAGTGCTGTTTATCAACGACGGCAGCACCGACGACTCATGGGAAGTGATCAAGGGTCTTCACGAGAAGAATCCGCGCATGAAGGGCATCTCCTTCAGGCGCAATTATGGCAAATCGCCGGCGCTCAACACGGGTTTTCAACAAGCCCAGGGTGACGTCATCATCACCATGGACGCCGACTTGCAGGACAGCCCCGACGAGATTCCCGAGCTCTACCGCATGATCACCAAGGATGGTTATGACCTGGTGAGCGGATGGAAGAAGAAACGCTACGACCCGCTCAGCAAGACCATCCCCACCAAGTTGTTCAACGCCACCGCGCGTCGCGTGAGCGGCATCCACAACCTGCACGACTTTAACTGCGGCTTGAAAGCTTACCGCAAGAAGGTGGTCAAGCACATCGAGGTGTATGGCGACATGCACCGCTATGTGCCCTACCTGGCCAAGATTGCGGGATTCACGCGCATTGGCGAGAAAGAGGTCAAGCACCGTGCCCGCAAGTACGGCTCGACCAAATTCGGCCTGGATCGCTTTGTCAACGGCTACCTGGACTTGATCACCCTGTGGTTCCAAGCCAAGTTTGGGGTCAAGCCCATGCATTTCTTCGGTCTGTTGGGTAGCCTCATGTTCCTGCTGGGTTTTGTCGCCGTCATCGTTGTTGGCGCCCTCAAGCTCTACAACATGTACAGCGGTCACAGCTACAGGCTGGTTACCGAATCGCCTTACTTCTACCTCTCACTAACGATGATGATTCTGGGCACCCAATTGTTCCTCACTGGATTTCTGGGAGAACTCATCATCCGCCACAGCTACGACCGTAACCACTACGAAATCAACGAGCGCATCACCGACGAGGGCGACCCCAAAGCGTTGCCTTCTCGTCAGGTCGACGAGCTGCCTGCACAAGTCAAGGAAACCGTCAATACTAACGCATCAAACGAGGCTCAATGAACCGACTGCCCATCATAGCCATCTTTTCGCTGCTTGCGCTGGCCCTAGGCATGAGCGCGTGCAGCGACGACAGTTGCTATGACAACGGCAGCAGTCTGCCCTTGGCCACGCTCCACGTCGGCGAGACCCAGCAGGCAATCCCGGGGCTGTCAGTGATGGGTATCGGAGTCCCTGGCGACAGCCTGCTAGTGGATTCATCATCGGTCAGTGAGGTATATCTGCCCCTGCGCGCCAGCGTGGGCACTACCAGCTATGCCCTGTGGCGATGGATCAATAACGAGACCCTGTTGCGCGACACCATCACCATTGAGTATGAGCCCATCGAGTACTTCCACTCCATCGAGTGTGGCGCGATGTACAACTTTGACATCAAGGCTGTCAACACTACGCATCACGGCATCGACTCGGTCGTGTGGCTCACTCCCCATGTCACTAACTCGCGCACCCCTGCCCTGCGCATCTATTTCACCCAACCAGCCTCATGAGAATCAGCCCACATAACGCCACACATGCCATCAAAGGGACGGTTCTTTTGATGACATTTGTAATCCTTACCGCGCTGGGCGCTGGGGCTCAGGAGCCGGATAAGAGGCATGTCACGCCTGTCAAACCCGAGACCAACCGCGTGCAGCCGCCACCCAAGGGCACCGACGAGAAAATCATCCAACAATACATCAGCGGTGACAGCACCGCAGCCATCCAGGAAGCGCGCAAGGACTCGCTCAGGCGGGCCTACAAGCGCTATCCCCGCTTGACCGACCTATCAATCGGTGTCAACCTGACCGAGCCGCTGTTCATGGCCTTCGGGCAGAGCTATGCCAGTGCCGACGTGAGCGCGACGCTCAACATGTGGAACCGCGTGCAGCCCACGGTAGAACTGGGCCTTGGCTGGGCCAAGAACACGCCCGACGACATGAACTTCACCTACAAGGGCAAGCCATCGCCCTATTTCAAGATAGGCGCTAACTACAATTTCCTGTTCAAGAACAGTCCTGACTATCAGGTATTACTAGGAGTGAGATTGGGTTACAGCACCTTCTCCTATGATGTGACCGACGTTTATTACGTCAACAGTTACTGGAACGAGGACATCCCCTTTGCCATCAAGGGAGAACACTCCCACGCCCTGTGGGGCGAGGCCGGCCTGGGGCTCAAGGTCAAACTGTGGGACCGCGTGGCCATGGGATGGATGATACGTTATCACGGCATCTTTGACTATGGCAAGAATGCCAATTCAAGACCCTGGTTCATACCTGGTTATGGACCACGAGGCAGCTCTTTGGGCTTATCATTGAGCATTTTCTACACCCTCCCCCTCCACCGCGAGGCAGCGGTGAGCGTGGACGACAACAACCAACATCCTTAATCCATTGGCGAGAATGATGAGAAAACCCTTTGGCATTCAACGGCCTAGCGCCATAATACCCAAACATAGGCCGGCGGCAAAACCGGGCTGGTATAAGCGATTCAGGCAACTTGCGGCACTGGCCGACAAGTCGTTCAAGATCAAGCCATGACAGGATTGGCTAGACATCTGCCCATCTTGCTGGTCATCGCAGCCGTGTGTTGCGTGGCTTCGTGCGGTCACGACGAGCCTGGCGGCAAGCGCCCGGGCAACAATGGCAACATCGTCAACAACGACACCACGACACGTGACACCACTGGACGCGTCACGCCCAACGACACCACCAGCCGCGACACGACTGGTCGCGATACCACAGGGGGTTCACCTTCAAGCACTTTCACCCTCAAGCTGAGTGCCGAGCGCGACTATGGCTACATGGGGCAGACAATCCAACTGTATGCCACCACCAGCGCCGATGCCACCGTAAAATGGAAATCGACCAACACCCTGGCGGCTACCGTCAACAACGAGGGGCTAGTCCTCCTGGCCAATGTGCGTGACGACTGCGAGACGCACATCATCGCCACGGCCAACAACACCTCCGACTCCATCCTGCTGCACAACCGCGCGTGGTATACGGCCCTCAAGGAAAACGGCACTTGGGCCACTGGTGAGCACCGCAAGGTTCATCGCGGCGACACCCTCGCCGTGACCATCGTGGACCAGTCGCTCCACCTCATCAATGACAATAGTTTTAACGCATCGGCATGCCAATGGGTACCAGCATGTTACGAGACCGACATCAACACCATCATGTCAACCATCGAGGCACCCTCACAGGCCAATGGATGGCAAGCCAAATGGGTGATGGCGCCAGGAGCACCAGTCAATGTAACTTTCACAATCACCGCCCACTACAATGGTGCTGCCTCGACCCTGTCGCTCATCGTCCTGCCCTAAACAATTACTACTATAAGGATTGTTAAATTTTGCCGATTTCATAAAAAAATTTGGTCAGTCCAAAAAAAGTTTGTAATATTGTACTCTGAAAAGCGGGATAATTGACGCATCTGATGCTCAAGTTTCTCATTTTCAAATTGTTGACAATGCCACTATCATACACCCAAAAAGGGCCTTGATAGTGCGTGAGTTGATAAATTAAACAGTAACAGAAAACAAAAAAATATTAATTGACATTATTACTAACAATTTAATTCATTTGACTATGAAGATTAAAAGTTTACTTCTTTTTGCTGCCGCAGCATCGCTGAGCGTTTCCGCTTTTGCTGATGACCTGTCAACCGGTGAATTGGCATGGCTGACCAATGGCGACCCCGCTATGACTGGCCAAGCTACCCAGGACCACTTCTTTGTTCGTGGTGATTTTGATGACATGGGTGAGATGAAGACCTATGACAACACCATGAGCTTCAAGAGCGGTGCCATGCAGACCATCTGGTTCTATCTCAACGACGATGAGATTTATCAGAACGAGGCTGTACAGGCACTCACTCCCATTGCTTACAACTCAGCAGGTGACCTCTACAACGAGATTACTTATAACTCATTCCAGATGGACATTTATCTGCCCGAGGGTCTTGAGTTCACCGTTAACGATGATGACGAGCAGTTTGCACAGGGTGACCGTATGCCCAACACCAGCAACCTGACGTTAGGTCTGAAAGAAGGAACCAAGGTGATTGACGGCAAGAACTATGCTGCCTATACCGTTGTTGTTTACAACTCAAACGCTTATGGCTCACACCTGTCAGCCCAGACCGCTGGTAAGTACAGGCAGAATGGTGCCCTCAAAAAAGACTACACCGTCTTCGGTCTGTTCATCAAGAACAACAACCAGGAGACCATCGAAGGTCAGATTGATGACATCATCCTTGGCAACATGATCATGAACTTCCGCGAGAGCGCCATCGCTGAGTGGAACTCCAACGAGGGTACCTTCTTCTATGGCACCGGTGGTAATGCTGAGACCCAGCGCTTCATGCAGTTCAACCGCGTGAGCACCTTCGGCAGCGCTAGCGTTGTTGAGAACCTGGCTCAGAAGACCATCAAGAACGTGAAGTATTACAACATCGCTGGTATGCAGAGCGAGGTGCCCTTTGATGGCGTGAACATCAAGGTCGTTACCTATAACGACGGTACCACCAGCACCTACAAGGTGATGAAGTAAGAAATCACAACTTTTTCATAACAAAGAAAAGCCCATAGACAATTAGTCTACGGGCTTTTTCTTTTGAATTGGGCTCACAGGACTGATTAGCGTAATTGGTCCAATTGGGCTAATTGGGTTTCAGATTGGGTGCTTCATCCAATCGTCCTCAAATTGCGACTTGTCGGGCGACTGTTTTCCGGAGTAAACGCGCGGTTCCTGAATGAGCAGCAGGCCGATGGCGCGGGTCATCAGGATATCGTCATGTTTGCCGGCGCGGGCGGCATAACGGCCGTTGTGGTCCTCATAGTCGCGCATCTCGTTCACGGCCTCGATGTCGCGCTCCACATAGGTGCCATCGCGCAAGGCTGCAATCAGGGCGACAATGGCCTTTCGTTTCGTCTTCACGTTGGTGTGGAAGCCCAGTTTGTGAGGGGCACGCTCATATACCCACCCATAAACCATTTTCACCTCCTCTAGAATGTAATCGCTCTCCCCAGCCCGGGCTGCTTCGTTGGTGAGTGTGTTACTCTCCACGGCGAGCATGGCATTGTTGTAGTATTTTGATAGCTGCATTGCTTTCCATGCCAGCAAATCGTGGTCGATGTGCCCACGCCATTGCGCCACAATAGCATGCTTGCGATGACCATCGCCCAGGCGCCACACCGCAATCACCGAGTAGTCGCTGGTGACCGAGCGTCCGCCCACGTCAACGACGGTGAGGTACTTGACCGCGACAGGAGTACCCTGTTCAGGGTATTCCCACACCTTGAGTTTGCCGCCCAACTCCTTAACCAGATGGATGCCCTGTTTAGCCTCCCTGCCATCCAGGCCCTTGCCCTGGATGTCGCCCACGAGCAGCGGTTGCATGGAGCAACCTTGTTCCAGACGGTCAAGATGCTCGGGCGAGAACGGATTGAACCCTGTGGCGGTGAACGCTTCACTGGCATTGCTCGGGTACTCGGCCATCATCAGTTCCTGACTGCGGTACTCGCGCCGCTTGTGGTGATACCAGTTCACCTGCTCGAGCGTGCATCCCTCTTCCCACAATTTGCATTCGTACTCGTCCATCTGTTCCCACAATGCTTGCGGGTCATCCACGGCAAGCGAGTAGATGTCAATCTCTTGCCATGGCACAAACACGGGCTCTTTGTCACTGAAGCCTGATTGAGCCCGCAGCCACTCATCATGGAAATAGTCGCCCACGCCGTTGGCGGTGGACTCGAGCACAATCACGGTCTCGGGTTTGAGTGCAATGCTGCCACACACGCTGCGCACCACTTCGTCGGGGTTGTGCATCACACTCGACGGCCAAAAGGCGGCCTCGCTCAAGTGGGCCATCGCGATGTCATAGCCCCTCACGGCATCCTCGCTGCGGGAACTGCCCGTGAGTACCAGGCAATCCCGAGCCACAATCTCATGCACGTTGGGTTGACCCTCAAGTTTCCTAAAGGTCAACTGTTCGCCATCGGCCATCAACTCGCGTGGATAATGGCGCAAGAGTAAGTTGTACATGCGCTTGATGCCCTTGCTTGTGGCATGCAAGTGGCCACAGATGAGGCTATTCCAGCCCTTATGACGTACAATTTGCATCCAGGCCAGGTACATCTGCACTAGAGTTGAGCCGCCCCACTGGCGCGCCTTGAGCAGGATCACACGCACAGGCTTGCCTGCCAGACGCTGGCCCTCCATCACGCCAACTAGGCGACGTTGAGGACGGTTGAGGACAAATGGCACATTCCTGCCGCTCATTTTGTCCTTGATGGTCACGCAACGGGCACACCAAAACTCAAAATCCTCCTGAATGCGCCTGCGTTCCTGCTCTACTGGCTCCAACCGGGCATAGTCAGGACACGTTTGCAGCAACACCCGGGGCACAAGGTTCCCATCCACGTCCACACGGTCGCCCCAGCAACCCACGCCCGTCAGCGGGTCGTAAAGGTCAGCCGCCAGACGTGCATGGCGGCGCTCCTTCTCGACAAGCGCCGCCTCTATAGTGATTTTCTCCTTCTCCATGCTACTTCTCCTGAATGAGTGTGGGTAACAACAAGGAGCCCGTGATGGCCGTTCCTGCCAGTTGTAGTCTCAACGTGCGCGCGGGCACCAGGATGGGCGCCGATGCCAACGGTTGGCTGATTTCCCCTGTCACAGTGATGATGCTCACGTCACGGTCATGCTCCATAATACCCCATTGCCCCGTCACGCGCAGCGTCAACTCGGCAGCAGTGCTCGACACATGCCACACGACACGCCTCACCTTCCTCGCCATCAACGGGGACAACGCGATGGGATGGGTGTGCCATTTCACCGGCACTTCTGCCGCCGTCTCCTGCTCCAGGTCCAACAAGGTGCCGCTATCGCTCACAGCAATGGCGTGCAAGGGATCACAATACAGGCTGGCTGCCCCCACAGTGCGTTGGCTCATGGCGCCACTGGCCATCATCACCACAGGATAGCCCCGTGCAGGCAACATCCACAACTCGCGGTAAGCGTTACACCACGCCAGGGCGACATAGGGGACGTCACGCTGGCTTACCGTCACCTGCGAGCCCCTCAAGCGGCACAGGTGCCGGTGGCGGGAAATAAACCACACGTCTCCCCCACCCTCGACAGGTGCCACATCTGGCTCAATGACCGTCCGATCCACCAAGCGCGCTTCGCCCAGCGCACCCGTCGCGCTTTGGGGTATGGCATACACGCCGTCGTCGGTGAACAGATAAACCGGATAGCGGCCAAAACCGCTTGAATACAACGGACGGGTGGTAACCGCCATCGCTCGCGGCAAGGCGCCCGACACGCTACGGCGATGGGCTTGGGCCATGGCATTGCCAGGGACCGACACAACAACCTCGCCCACCATCGTGCAGCAATACAGTCGCCCGCTCGCCAAGGTGGAGCAGACCACGTCCTCTAGCCGCTCCATTATCCCGATGTCGGCACATTGGGCACTAGTGAGGGTCAGTTGCTCGACGGGAATGGTAAAATCATGGCCATCGAGTTGACTTGTCGCTGGAGCGGGGGCGACCAACCGCCACGGCGAGGCATTCAGCTGGCGCGTGATGGCATCGGGACTCAGGCGTGACAACCCCATTTCCAACACATACTCATGAGTGCCCACGGTGCGCGTGATGCAACGATAGTCCAACAAACGGCTTGCGGTGAGCAGTTGTGCCTCGCTGGTGGCAAACACATCGATGCTCTTGACCAGCGGCAGCCACTCGGCCGCAATCCCGCCAGTCACATCCACAGCGAGACGATAATGGGTCAGTTCAAAGGACGTGTTCTCAATGCCGTTGAAACCGCCGCTACCGGTCGTCACGGTCGCTGCGATGCGGTCAGCATTGGCCAACGTCTCATCACCCACGCGCACGGGGTCACTTATCCACAAGTAAGTGTCATCTTGCAGGCGCACGGCCCATCGCACCAGCATCGGCCCGACATGATAGCCCTCGGCCACCGCATCGGCGTTCAAGGCATTCCATACCGCCCTCAGTTGGCGTTCCAGCACGGTCGTGTCGGCATCGGCTAGCGGCGCCTGCCACTGGCTGTAAGGAGCGGAAAAGGTGTAGCTTCCCACATCGGCACGCGATGTTGAGGTAACAGCACGGAACGTCAGCGTCGGCACGGCCTCTTCAGGGTCCAATACCAGCCATTCGCCGCTCGCATTGGTCAGGTAGGTCAAGCCGCTCGAGGCCACGACCACAACCACATCGCCGATGTGATAGGCGGCCTGTATCACGCCATCGATGGTAACGACGGGGGCGCCGTCAATTTTCACTGTTGTGTTCCCCACGGTAACGATGTGCCCACCCGCCACGAGCAGCAACCGCTCGCCAGGCGTGATAGCGCCCATTGTCACGGGTATTCCTGACACTTGCAGCGACTGTTCCTGCTCACGCACATTCTGAGCCAGCACAGCCTCGCCACATCGTGCCGCCTCGCCATTGACGCGCAGCACCATCGCCCTGGGCTCAACCAGGGTCTCTTTGAATTGGTGTTTCTTCATGGTAATGTTATAATATAAATAATGTGTAAAACAATCGTCGGGCGCAAAAATATCCCATGACGGGCACTTAACGCAAGTACAAAAGGCAGCACCACACAACAACGACAAGCCCCGCGCTTGCGTCATCTTGCAAGCACGGGGCCTTATATTCTTTATTTCTAATCTTTCAATCGATTACCACGAACCACTCAGCAAGTAGTCAATCAAGGCGGTAACATCGGCAATGTTCACACCGTCAACCCCATTGCAGTCGGCATTCTCAATAACAATGGCACTAGCATTGCCGCTCAGCAGATAGTCAATCAAGGCGGTAACGTCAGAAATGTTCACAATACCATCACCGTTCACGTCGCCACGCATCACAGTTATTGAACCCGGAATAACAAACTCACTGCCATTGGTGAAATACAGTTTGTTGTCATACCAGCCCGGCCAACTCGTGTTATTGTCACTGGGAACCGTCAAGCCCCATGTTATCATCTCGGGAGTCACATTTCCAGCATTGCCCGGCGTCAAGTTGGTGGTATTGTACCACACGCCATCGCCGTTGGGGTACTCAGCGTCGCTGATATCAGCAATAGGCTGACCGGGGAACAACATCGTGCCGTCATTTTGAAGAACCATATTGCAGCCAGACCATCCCATGCCATACAGGTTAGTCACATAGACCGTGTCACCCGATTGACGCATATAGACATCGCTAGTATAGGCCACACCATTGGTCTGGCCACGATACTCATGCTTGCCATTGGGCTTAAGCAACTTTGTGTCACGCATCAGCAACGAGATCGAGAACGTTGTGTCGTTGTAGACCTCGGTCTGGCCCTTGGCCGTCACCGTCGTCGTCTTGACCTTCTCGATATAGTAGCAGAAGCCGTCATTAATCACGATAGAGCCATCGCTCTCGATTGTGCCGGTCACGTCGGCCAGTTCACCGTAATTCACCAGCCAATCCTCGTTAACGACATAGTAGTTCAACGTGCTGTCAACTGTGGTTGTTGAGACGCTAGTGGTGGTGGTCACGCTACCGCTAGTCGAGGCAAAGGGTTCATCACCCACCTCAAGAGTCACAGTTCCCGTAGCATAGTTTACCTTAATGGGTTGCGTCACCTCATACATCGTGAAGCCGCCCAACAGCAGCAAGTGCTCGGAATCACTACCTGCGGCCAACGTTGTCATCCAACCGCCCGAGTAGAACAAGTCATTGGGCTCAACGGTAACACGGCCCATCGCATCCTCGCTCCAGTCATAGAGTTGGAGAAGGCATATACGGCTACCCTGCATATCGCCAGCACTCACACCCATCGTGGGAGTTATTTGGCGAGACTCACGCGATGTCTGCTGCAACTTTACCACCTGGGAACGCTGCAACGGCACTCCGGCCAGCGAGCTCAAGCCCACACACACACTTAACAGTACTAATATCCTTTTCATGTACATTATATTATATGATTATTGTTTAACGCAATGTTTCCAACTTGCAAAGGTACACATTTCGCAGCAATCATCCCAAACATTCTCATAAATTTCTCCTAATCAAGAAAAAATCCCTATAAATGACAGACCCGCACTATCCTCCTTGCCCTGTTAGATTTCATTAGAGTGCCCGGTAAAACATCGATCGGGCTATGTCATACTTGCAACGCCGCTACATATATCGGCCTACGGCCGAGAAATTAAAACAAATTTTGTATTAAAATTAAAACAATTAAAATTTTTATATTAATTATTTAAATAATTTGTTT
>ONKD01000072.1 GCA_900318345.1 uncultured Prevotellaceae bacterium | reverse complement strand
TGTTGTGGAGCAAATAATCTGCCTGGTTGACCAATATCTTGATGGTGTTCTCGCTCTCTGCCGTCTTGTCGGCAAGCAACTGTTTTGTCTGATAGAGGTCTGGGAACTGCTTTTCCAAGTATTGGGTGAGCAGGCCCTTCTGTCCCTCGTGACCCTCCTGACCAATCTCTGGGAAGGTGACGTCCATGTGCCATGTCTGCTCAGCACGGTTAGGCACGATGAGCTTATATTTGTTATCCTCTGTGCTTGGCGAGACGCCTTTCCAAGTCCTCCATTTGTGTGCGTCGGAATATATACTCCTCATCCATGAGTCGCTCGTCACCTCCAGGGTGTATTCCCCTTCTGGATTCTCTACAGACCAGCATGCCTGGTTGTCCATGTTTACGTCGGTGGTGACTGCCGCAGGAGCCATCTTGTGCTTGTCTGAATTAGAATCGTCGTAGGGGTCCCGGCCAATTTGGTATTTCCACGTAACCTTATTTGCTTCAGTGTTCTTCTGCACCGCTATCTCCTTGGTATTGGTGGTAGTAAAACCTACCATGCCCATGGAGACTCCAACGGTGCTTGTCTCTGAGTGCGTCTCGCCCACAGCTATAGATGTGCTGGTGGTGTTGTTGTCGGTAGTAGGAAGGGCATCCTCCAGTTTTATGGTGCCCGAACCAACAAGATTCAATGTGTAGTTGCCCTCCTGCCAATATGCACCATAGTATCTTGTGTAATGTATGTTTTCACCGTCGTATTCACTGTCGTAACTTGCATCTATCCATTCATCCTCTTTGTAAGGACCTGCATAAAGGGTCTTGTTGACATCAAAGCGGGCATCACCCTCTTGCTCCCCTCCAACGGCTGACAGCGCTTTTTGCTCCACGAAGTAATAGTCCTTATTGGTCTTCATATTGTGGCTGCCCCACACGCGGATGGTTTCAGTAAAGCCGTTAGGCTTGTTGCGCGTTTGTGCGTTCCAATCTTTAGCCTTCAGATCTCTCTGATAGTAATGCTCTTCGCTGGCGCCCATCAGTTCGTTGATAGCCCCCTGACCGTCAGCACGGGTGTTGACTTTGTTGGTAGGTGTCTGAGCATTCTTGGTGTTAAGCCACATGGCAGCACCGTCGGCAAGGCAACCGCTGCTGCGCTTGGTGTAGTCGGGATTGTGTATCTCTTCTTTTACTACCTCTTTTCCATCCTTGTCTGTGTATGAGGATCTGACCAAGACACCCTGGTGAGGCTCGCACTGGTAGTAACCCATGGGCGAGAAGATGACCATCTCGGCAACAGCATCTGTTCCGCTGGCATCACCTCGTGTGCCTGCTATTGCAGCGATATTGGCAACGCGGGCGTTAATCCTCGCTGCATCAGAATTGATGGCATTGCCAGACTGCTGATTGGGAGGAGTGATTGTTACATGTCCACTCTGTGTCATCAACTCGATGGTGGCCTGCTCTAATTTAGTAGATAACTGCTCTGCCACCTCTACCATGTGGGCATTACGAGGCTTCTCTATTGCGATATATCCTCCCTGGAGGTATATCTTTGCTGCCTGGAACCACTCAGTAATTGGGCGGTTTTTGATGTCCTCACCCTTGATGAGTATCATCTTAGTGTCTGAGGTCACCTCGTTGGTCTTGATGTTCAAACGGCGCACTAAGGCTGCACCCATAGAGTTCTCGTCAAACGAGCTCAGCACGGCTGTCGGCATGTCGGCAGTCACCTTGACATTCAACTCGTCCACATTCATATCGGTAGGATTAGTACCGCCGCCGTTGGGGGTCTGACTGGCAAGGTCGTTGTCTGCACAAGCAGTCATCATCGTCGCAATCCCCATCATTAGGACTGCAAGAAAAATGTAATTACGTTTTTTTGTCTTCATAATCATTTCAAATTTTAGATTCTTATCAATAGATGTTGCAAATATACAAATAAAAAATGAAATAACAAGCAAAACGACGAAAAAACAGCATTGAAACCGGTCCCTTCCGTGTTGCTCTTGGTGAAAAGGTTGAAGGAATCGGGGGCAAGTGGTTGATGGATTGAGGGTTAGGGAAAGGAGGGCGTTGGGGCTTAACAAACCTTAACTACGGAAGGATGAAAATGGTGAAAAATACACAGGATTTTCGACACGTTATTCGGAAAATTATTAGTAACTTTGCAACCGTTTTCGCCGTGAAAGATGCGACGAAATAAAAAATTTTGACTATATAACTGTTTAATAACTAATATTTAGGTATGTTTGACTACAAGAATTTATTGGAGACCTTGTTCGAGAAAGTAGAGCGAATGAGGACTGAACGTCCCACGGCCGGCACGAGGTTCAGGCTGATGGGGCTGGCGGCTGACGTGACGGAAGCGACGGAGATGATGACGCAGGAGGTGTTGGAGCGGGTGACGAAGGAGGTTGTGCTGGATGCTGACACGGACATCGACTACACCGAGACGGGCGAGCGTGTGGCATCGATGGTGCTGACGTCGTCAGACGATGACTTGCAGGAAGCAACGCAAGGGGTGAACGACGCTCTGGCCACACTGAGCGACGTGCTGTTGAAAATTGCCGTCCAACTGACTCGTCACCGTAACAATGATGAATACGCGCGACTCTATGAGCAGGAGAAGAAGCGCTATCTGAACTCGGGAACTGCACAGAGGGCCAGAGGGAAATATACCGACTGGAAGGACTCTGTGTGCTATGGATCGCCGAGCATGGAAGACATTGAGGACTATCGGTTGGAGAAGGTTGTGCGCATCTTCGAGCAAGGTGTGCTGACGTCGAGGGTTGAACACGTGCGCCGTGCTACGCGCTATCCGAGCGAGCTGGACTTCGACCTGTTGCCCGACGACAATCTCTTCAAGAAGACGGCCTACAGGTACTATTCCGAATTGCGTAAGATGGTTGACTGGCAGGATGGCTACCTGGTCGTGATGCCTCATCGCATCGGCCAGCATTTCTATATGTCGCGCCATGAGGAGAATGCCAAGTCGCACCGTACTAATCTGCTGAAATACCTGCACAAGATTGATATGGTTCAACAGGAGCGTCGCCGGCTGTTGGAATCGGAAATGCAGGGTGGCGATGCCTTGAATCCCCAGCTGAACTATTTTGCGCCGGCGAAGAACCTGAAAGTGCTGTTGGCCGAGGAGTGGTTCGAAATACACCGCACCGACAAGCGCTTCGACGGTCAATGGACGGAGGCACTTGTCAATGCGCTGATGCGATCGGAACACAAGGACTATATTGCTACGGAGTGGGGCAAGGACAAGCGTCAGGACTTTATCCGTGGTTGCCTGTTGGGATTGCTGAAGGAGGGTGGCGTCATCAAGGGCAGCATGGATAGTATTGCGCGTAGTGCGAATGTGTGTGACAACTACCGGACGTTCAGCAAATATATGGGCCAGTGCCGGCAAGAGCCCTATGCCGACTGGGTGTTGGAGTATGTAGGGCGGTCAGAAAAATAGCCTTTGATAAACTGAAAATGCGATTGAGAAATGCGATTGAGCGTTGACGGACGTTCGGTCGCATATTTTTTTTATTTTCTTTTTTCCCGTGTAG
>ONKD01000082.1 GCA_900318345.1 uncultured Prevotellaceae bacterium | reverse complement strand
TCATCAACGCGATAATCTGCTCTCTAATGTTCTTCTCGATCATTATATCTTAATTTATCTAGAAAGAAAAACAATGAATACAACGATGACAAATAATTATATTATTGTATTTGTTGTACTTATTGTTTTCCTTTTTGTTTTATTGGCGGAATTTGGTCAGGCCGCCGTCCAGGAAGTCGAGGAAGGCGGGAACGTCCTCCTTGTAGCTGAACGAGCCGCTCAAGGCGTTGCCCTGCGGGTCGACGCACACGTAGAACGGCTGCGTGTTGCTGCCGAACTTGTAGCGCTGCAGGTAGCTCCACTTGTCGCCGATGGTGCGCAGCGTGCGCGTCTCGCCGTTCTCCTCGGTCACCTCGATGGGCTCGGGCAGCGGGCGCTTGTCATCGACGAACAGGGAAATGAGCACATAGTCCTTGTTCAGCTTGTCGGCCACGCTGGGATCGGTCCACACGGCGGCCTCCATCTTGCGGCAGTTCACGCAGCCAAAGCCGGTGAAGTCCAGGAAGACAGGTTTGCCGGCGGCGGCAGCGGCAGCCATGCCCTGCTCATAGTCGGTGTAGGCGGCGCGCACCTCCTTGGTGTTGAGGTTGAAGTCCTGGGTGTTCATGGGCGGTGCAAAGGCGCTCACGGCCTTGCACGGTGCGCCCCACAGGCCAGGAATCATATAGATGGCGAAGGCAATCGAGATCAGTCCGCCCATGATGCAGATCACGGGCATGGGCTTGGTCTCATCGCCAGGCATGACGATATCGCTTTGGAATTTGAGTTTGCCGATGAGGTAGAGGCCCAGCAGGCCAAAGATGGCGATCCACAGGCACAGGAACACCTCGCGGTCCATCAGGTGCCAGCCGTAAGCCAGATCGGCTACCGAGAAGAATTTGCAGGCAAAAGCCAGCTCGATGAAGCCGAGCACCACCTTGAGGATGTTCATCCAGCCGCCCGACTTGGGAGCCGACTTCAGCCACGAGGGGAAGAGGGCAAACAGCGTGAACGGCAGCGCCAGGGCCAATGCAAAGCCCAGCATGCCGATGGCAGGACCCCAGAAGTTGCCGCTGGTGGCGAAATCCACGAGCAGGAAGCCGATGATGGGACCCGTGCACGAGAACGAAACCAGCGCCAAGGTGAAGGCCATCAGGAAGATGGACAGCAGGCCGCTGGTGTTGCTGGCCTTGTTGTCGACAGCGTTGGACCACTTGCTGGGCAGTTTGATCTCGAACATGCCGAAGAACGACAGCGCGAATACCACGAGCAGCAGGCACAGGAAGATGTTGAACACCGCGTTGGTTGAGAGGGCGTTAAGCGCGCTGGGGCCGAAGATAGCGGTCACAATCAGTCCCAAAGCCAGGTAGATGACAACAATCGAGATGCCATAGGTGATGGCGTCCTTGATGCCTTTTTTCTTGTCATTTTTGGCCCGCTTGAGGAAGAAGCTCACCGTCATGGGGATGATGGGCCACACGCACGGTGTGAACAGTGCCACCAGACCGCCCAGCAGACCCAGCAGGAAGATGTACCACAGTGAACGACTGCTGCTGCCGCCATCGGTGCCGTCGATGCGCTGGATATCGCCCACAACGGGCTTCCACAGAGCGTCATGGTCGAGGGCCGCAAGTGCCGCACTATCGATGGGAGCACCCATCGCGGCGCTATCGGCAGCGACGGCTGCCAGAGCAGCGAGCGAGTCGGCCTTGGCAAGCGCTTCGGCCTCGGCCTTCTGCACAAACTGCACATTATTCTCAAAGTAACGCAGCTTAGCGCCGAACATCTCGTCGAACTTAGAGATTTCCTTGCCTACAGCCTTAAGTTTACCCACGGGCTCCACGCCATCCTTCTTGTGGAAGGTGATAGCGGCCTCGGTGGGGCCCGCATCGCCCAGGTTGGTCGAATAGACGTGCCATCCCTTGTCGATCTTGCCTGTAAACACGATTTCGCCCTCACTGGAGCCGTTGGTGGTTCTCAACTGCGAAGTGAAGGTCACAGGATTAGCCATCTGGGCGGCGGCAAGCATCGCTACCGTCACCATCGTCAATAATGTCGCAATCTTCTTCATCATTTTATTTCTTATTATTTAGTTTGTAAAGTTTATGATTCTCGCTTGTTTGCCCTATATACGTTCAATTCATTTACTGGTGTACATTTTTTTTGAAGATTTTGAAATTTTTTATTGTGATTGCGCACCCTCATGTCACATTCTGAGCTCGCTCATCAGTTATAAAATGATTTTCATATCATTATTCATCTGTTTTGAGAATTTTTTTTATCTTTGTGCCCACTAAAATTCAATATAATAATGTGGGGATGAATCAAAGTGGGATTTTGACAGTCCATGAATATGAGAATCTGTTCAAGCAAAACTATGAACGGCTGTATTATCATGCACATGCCATTACTCACGATGAGGATATTGCCAAAGATGTTGTCAGTGAAGTCTTTGTTAACGTGTGGCGTTTAAGAGAAACCATTGACCAGAACACAGTTTTATCCTATCTATATACAAGTGTACGCAACCGTTGCCTTGATCAATTGAAACAGAGTAACCGTCAAGTCCCATTGATGGAAGAAGTGCTGAATGATTTAGAGCATTATACCGAAACAGACTGGAATGAATATGAGGCACGTATAACACACTTGAAGGCAGTGCTCAATCGCCAGCCCGAACGAGTGAGACGTGTCTTGTATTTACGCTTCTACGAGCAGAAGAGCAATCAGGATGTTGCCGACATGCTTGGAATCAGTGTTGATGGTGTGAAGAAGATTATTCAACGCTCATTTGCCCAGATGAGGATTTCATTGGGTAAAAAAATGTTAAAGTTTGTACCGCTGTTGTTATTATCATGTATCAACTAGTGAAATGAAACAGGATAACAAGAACATAGAAGAACCTCAACCGCTCAATCCTCATGAGCAATGGGAATTGCGCGAGGCATTATCTCGTGAACACGTCTCATGTCCCGATATTGATGGGCAGTGGCAGGAAGTCAGAGAGAAATTAGAACTCACCGATGAGAATGATACCGACGCAGATGGGGTTGTGCCGATGTATACTCGGTCATGGGTTCGCTGGGTTGCTGGCATTGCGGCGACTCTGGCGATTATTATTGGATATAGGTTCTGGACAAGCCCAACGACAAGTGTCGCTCATGTAGATGCAACATCATTTGCCATCAATGTTCCAGACGAGATTGATGATGTCACCATATCAACTGCTGATGGCAAACAAAAACAAGCCAGCGGCAAGCAGATGAAGCTTGATCAGTCTTCTAGTGTTCCTGCACAATTGATGGCAATTTCCACACCACGAGGCAAGGATTATCATTTAACGCTTGCCGATGGCACCCAGGTGTGGCTCAACGCCGAGAGCCATCTGGAATTTCCTGACCGCTTCACCGGTGACAAGCGAGAGGTGCGCCTCCAGGGCGAAGCCTATTTTGAGGTGAAGAAAGACGCCAAGCACCCATTTATCGTCTATAGCGATTATCTCACGACGATGGTATTGGGCACAGCTTTCGATGTGCGGGCGCGCTCGGCTCGTGATGCCTCGGTTACGCTGGTTACGGGTCGCGTGCTTGTCAAGACCCAAGATGCCGATCAAGTGCTCACCCCAGGCCAGCAGGCTTCACTCGCTGGCTCGCAGCTGGCGGTCAAGGCAGTTGACACTTACCCCATCACCCAATGGAAGGAAGGTTTTTTCTATTTTGATAATGAATCGCTATTCTCAATCATGCAGGAATTGGCAAGATGGTATGGTGTG
>ONKD01000032.1 GCA_900318345.1 uncultured Prevotellaceae bacterium | reverse complement strand
AAAAATAATATCACCTCAAATTTACACAATTAATTGCGACTTAGAGCGCCGAAAATTAGGATTGAGCGTGTGTGACCTTGTTTTCTGTATGGTTTCCGTCTAATGGTTACGTTCGGGGCAATTTGTTCACCTTTTTTATCTCGACTGGTCTATAAATCGGGAATTATATCTAAATTTGCAGTGTATACTCAAGTGGTATGCTTTTGAATTTTTTTGTGAATTTTAACGTTATTTACAACTGAATATGAAAAAACTCACAGTCTTCATCATCTGCGCCTTTGTGATGATGATAGGTATAGGCTTGGCCGTTTATTATGCCGAATTAAGTGATCAGATGAAGCAAGTGGTCTTTGGCTCTGCCATGTTTACGCCACTTGTGGCGGTAATTATCACGCAACTCCTGTTCAAGGAACCCCTTTTCAAGGGGCTGGGTATAAACTTCAAGTTCAACTACTGGTGGTTGATAGGCTTGTTGTTGATTCCGGTTATTTCATTACTGGTGATGGGCATGTCACTGCTTGTTCCGGGCTCCTGTCTGTCGATGGAACAGGTCATGGAGGCCAATCAGGCTGTTCTCTCATCTCATGGAATCTCACCAGAGCAAGCTAATGATTTGACTCAGCGCTCATTGGGTATTCTGGGAATGTGGGGGTTTATTGCTACTACTTTGGTCCAAGGTTTGTTGTCAGGAGCGACGATTAATGCGGTGCTGGCTTTTGGGGAAGAGATTGCATGGCGGGGCTTTCTGGTCAAGGTTTTGCAAGGAAAGAATTTCATTCTCGCAGCCATAGTGATCGGTTTGGTGTGGGGTGCATGGCACTTTCCTTTGGTATTAAATGGTCACAACTATCCGACCCATCCTGTCATCGGTGTGTTTATGATGATATTGATGTGCATCAGCTTTACACCGATATTGCTTTATTTCAGGCTCAAGTCGGGCTCTGTTATTGTTCCTGCCATCATGCACGGCACATTCAATGCGATGATACCAAACTTTACGTTGCTTGTTATGCCGGCCAATGATCTGTTGATCGGTGGCATGGGCTTGGCTGGCATCATCGTCTATCTGCTGATTTCTGTCCTTATCTTCCTCTATGACCGCTATATCTCCAAGGAGAACCTGTTCATGAAGCCCATAGAACCCCAGGCGCGTGTGCCTGAGGTTCCGTCAGGTAAATGATTAGAATAACAATAACCCAAATTCAGGGTTCAGACAGCTTTTTGTTCTGCTGTCGCTATTGTTTCCGCGTTATTCTCCTTTGATTTTCACTGTCACCTTCTCGTAGCCCATCGCTTTGAGCAAATTGGCCATTTCCTTTTTGCCCTGCTCTGTGGCTTTTTCAAAGATGCCTTCTTCCCGGGCATTGTTGACCAAGACGGTTTTTGCTTGATTGGTCAGTTCATTGATATCATTTTCAGTGAAATGTTTGTCCTTTTCTCCATAGACGATGGTCCTGTCGCTTGGGTTAGTGATGATGTCGGTGACCTTCGCTTCGGGCAACGTGATAACTATTGACTGATCATCACCAATGGAAATATCATCCTCGGAAATCTGGCTAAGGTCAAACCCCACCTTCAAGTTCCCTTTGACCAGCACAGCTAATAAGTGTTTGTTTTTATGTAAGAAACCTTTAGTCGTATCTCTCTTTTCCAGCAACATCTCCTCATAATAGGACGCTGTGTTAAGTTCTGAAATTTTCTTGATTTCTTCAACCGTCAGAGTGGTTTGCTTCTCTGTCTTGTTGATACTCCAATCGATCTTAAAGGGATTCTTCAGAAAGAAAAACAGACCGATGACCAAGGCAACGGCAATCAACGGCAGCAGCCAGCTAAACGACAGCCCACTTGATAATCCGCGTCGTAAGGACTTCTTTTCGGTTGATGCATCTTCATCACTTGCGGGACTGGAGTTTCGGGCACCCTCGGAGAGACTCTGCTTAACACTCTGCCACCAGTTTTTCAGTTTATTGATGATCTCGTTCATAGCCATTGCGATTAAATGAAATTAATGGTGATTGACGTGTATCCCAGTTGCTCAAGAAAGGCCTCAAAAAACTCCCTGGCATTCTTTTGTGAAACAGTCAAGATGTCACAATGTTGTAGGTAGTTATTCAACTCTTCCTCTGTCTCCTGTTCGGCGTTATTGATTCTTTTCAGATCAATACTTTGTCTAAGGCTACCGACATACAGATGACACTCATTAACAGTAATATTTGGTTCAAACAATTCGGGCTTAGGCAGATTGACTGTTATGGCTTTCCCGTTAGCCGAGACATTGTCTGGCGAGAAGTCTTTCAGGTTGATGCCTGCCTTTATCTTCGCAGTACTGACAATTGCCATCGAACGTTCTCTGCCCAGATTCCATCCAATAATCTTGGTAATGTTGTTGAAAAACTCAAGTATTTTATTCTCATCTTTCTCGACGTGGACCATCTTGACTTTGTATTCAACGGTTGCCAGCTCGGAACAGAGGCTGATGCTCTTGATGGCACTCTCGAGCCGCTGTTCCTCTTCGTGCTTCTGGATCGTGGCCTTCACTTGGGGGATGATGTAGGCGAACAGCAAGGCTATTGCAGCGAGGCCGATCAGCCACTTCTTGTACTTCCTGGCCAAACCCAGAAGGATTGATGACAATTCCGATGGCTCCTGATTCTGCTTGTCTGGCTGGGTCAGCAGGTCACTAGCCGCCCCCTGGCCAGCGCTCGTCTCGTCGGGCTCGCCGTTCGCTTGGGACTCATTTTGAGGCGCTTGGTCAGCCTCGGTGGCAAATTCGTCTTTCAGCAGGGACAAGGTCTCTTTGGTCAGCCAGATCTTTTTGCCTTGGGACAGCAGTACCTTGACAGCTGCAGGCGATAGCCGATCGCCTTGCTCCTTCATCCTCCTGAAATCGGAAACGAACTGTTCGCATTTCTCAAAGAGACCGTCGTCCGAATCGGCAATCCTTGATTTGAGCTGATTCAGGTCGTCGCCGTTGATGCACGCGGCGACGATGAGATCATTCAACATGTTGACGTCTTCGGGATTATTCTTGTTAAGCATAAGCACACCCTCCTGATTATTGTTTGTGGTTTAAGGTCGCGACAGGTGGGAAACATCACAACTCAGTGCTGCAAATGTAGAATAATATTTTCATAGAATCAAATGTTTGGCCATGATAATGACAGAAAAGGCAATGGCAGTCCCCTGGAATAAACACCGCGAAAGCGTATAGCGAAACAATCGGTGACTCCGTGGGGGCGCTGCCTTTGAACAACCGATTGCTGCGCAATCACTCGGTTGCTTTGGTATAGGGGGCGCTCGAGATACGGGAATTGGAATTAGAAATGGAGGAAGCGAGAAGCGGGGCGGCAAGATTCACTCGCTGGCGCTCGTGCATCTTTGCGCTCCCGCGGGGACGCTGCCAGTTCGCAACCGATTGCTGCGCAATCACTCGGTCATTTCAGTATAGGAGTCCTCGAGATACGGAAGTTGAGATTAGAAATGGAGGGAGCGAGAAGCGGGGCGACAAGATTCACTCGCTAGCGCTCGTGCATCTTGGGCGCTCCCGAGGGGACGCTGCCAAGCCGAGAAACCGCGCCCAGACAAGGGCGCTCTATCGTTTTTCTGTTGGCGCCCATTTGCAAGCACGCTTGCATGGCGGAGAGGACAAGATTCGAACTTGCGGTAGAGTTACCCCTACGGCAGTTTAGCAAACTGCTGGTTTCAGCCACTCACCCACCTCTCCGGAAGCTAGCTGAAATCTATTTTTCAATAGCGAGTGCAAAGGTAGCGCTTTTTTTTGACCCTGCAAGCAAATTGGACGTTTTTTTTGAAAAAATTTCGTTGCGTGCAAGTCTATTGATTCTTTTGCAACACAATAATCAGCTTAATATCAGACAATTACTTTAATAATTCACCGATTGAACTGTTGAGATTGACCATGACGGTCATGGCGCCAGTGTGGGGACGTGCCACAGCCACACCAAAGCTGAACGCCCTCACCTTCAAACCGCCACCTGCCGATAATCCTGACAAGAAGTCGCGCTTGTAGGTGGCCATATCGGTGCGGGTGCGGTAATTATAACCCACTGCGAGGTAGACGTTATTGGTGGGAAGGATGTCGACACCAAAGGCCAAATGGCGCAGGAGATTGCTGCCAAAAGATTCTTCCTCAATGAGTTCGCTCTTGGGATTATTGACATCGGCAATCTTGTAATAGGGAGAGCTCCAGCGCGTGAGGTCATAGGCTGTGATGTGCAGGCGAATCGGTGCCATCGAGAGCATCTTGCTCACACCCAGCTGAATGTCCCAGGGCAGGTTGTCCTTGTAGTCGGTGAACTTTTTCACCTGACCTCCCAGATTCTTGGCCACAAGTGATGCCGAGAACTCGTTATCGGGATTATAGTAGTTGATACCCAAATCGGCAGCGACAGCCCCTGCGGTATAGTCCTCATACTTGGAATAGAGGTACTTGACGGTGATACCACCGCGCAGGCGCTCGCTGATGTCGTGGCTATAGGTCACGTTGAAGGCGATGTCGCTGGCGCTGAAAGTACCCGTACGGGTGCCGTCGATGGCAGCGCCCTGGATATTGCCATAGCCGAAATATTGCAGTCCCACGGCAACAGCGCCATGCTCGCTCACACCCTGAGCATAACGCACACCGGCAAAGTTAGTCTCACCGATATACTTCATGTAGTTGAGCCCGATTTGATGGTCAAACTCTGGTCCCAGCAGGGAAGGATTCTGCTCCACGAGGCTGATGTCATCGTCGATGACGGTGAGGTTGTGTCCACCCAGGGCATAGACGTGGCTAGAGACGGGCACGTCAAGGAAATTATAGGCCGTGGTCGAGTTATCGTCGGCCACAAGCTGAAACGCCGCAAAAAACGCGGCTGTCAATATGAGGTGACGCAAATAGGTTGTCATATCGTCTTGCTTGTTAACTCCAAATTAGTACCTATATAACGAAAAAACAGCACCTAATCGTATAAACAGCGGCAAATTTATGCCTGCACACAAACTTATTTCTTGTTCATCAAAACCTCCATGAGTTGCTTGTGTCGTGTGTTAGCCACTTCAAGAATCAAGCCGCAGACCAAGAGCAAGAGGGACAGTAGGATGACAAAACCGCAAACAATCAGTGTGGGGAAGCGGGGCACAAGTCCTGTGGCAAAATACTCGACAAAGACCGGTATCATGCCAATCGCACCCGCCAGGAACAACACGCTGGCCAGGATGGAGAAGAACAGCAGAGGCTTGAAATGAATGAAAAGAGAGAAGGCCTTCTTGATGACCTTGAAGCCATCGCTGAATGTGTTCAGTTTTGATGTGCTGCCCTCAGGGCGGTTGTTATAGGCCACAGGTATCGAGCAAAGGGCGAAATTGTTGTCCAGGGCATAGATTGTCATCTCGGTCTCGATCTCAAAGCCATGGGATAAGATAGGGAAATTCTTGACAAAGGCGGGGCTTAATGCCCGCAGTCCAGACAGGATGTCGGGGACTGAACTGTTGAACATCTTGTTAATGAAAAAGCGCAAGAACAGGTTGCCCGAGTTGTGATAGCGCCGCTTGTTCACCTGCAGATAGGATGTGGAGATCCTATCGCCAATAACCATGTCCACACCCTCGCTGAGCACCATGTCGGCCATGTGAGGCAACTGGTCCACAGAGTAAGTGTCGTCGCCATCGATGATGATATAACAATCGGCATCGATGTTGCGGAACAGTGTGCGCAGGACATTGCCCTTGCCCTGGCGTGACTCGGTAACCACCCGCGCTCCAGCATCCTTAGCAATATTGGCAGTGTCATCGGTCGAGTTGTTGTCACAGACCACGACCAGTGCTGTGGGCAAAGCATGCTTCACGTCAGCCACCACCTTGGCAACCGTAACCGCCTCGTTGTAGCATGGAATCAGCACCACGACCCGAGCGTCTTGTTCACAATTTGTTGAGGACATGGGATTTCAGTTTTTTGAAGTCAATATTCACATACAAAAAGCACAAGCAAGCAAACCACCAAACGAGCAGCGCACGTGAGGTGATATAGAAGTGAGTGTAAGAATGGCGCGCCACCACTATATACCACAGGGGCGTTAACATCGCCACGAAGAGCAAGGGAAGGTATCTGTTAGTTGTCAGGCGGCCCTTGTTAGCGACCAATGCAGGGATAGCAAGAGCGGCTATGATGCCCCATCTCATCCAACCTTTAGCCTCAAAAAGCGACCATCGGGGCGAGAGCATGTTAATCATTTTTTGCCAATAGGACCACATGGGGAGTTCTTCTTTACCTACCGAGTGGAGTTTTATCGATTGTGACACCTCGGCAAGGGGATTATAGCCCGCCAGCAGATAGGCCATGAGCCACTTGGAAGCCCACATCAAGCCATAGCCCAAGAACCATGCAGCACACAAGGCCAAAACAAACCTCATTCTACAAATCTTTTCATCCTTGAGCAACATGACGGTCAATGGGACGCCGAGGGTCATCATGGGCGTGGTGAGGAAATCAAAGAAAGCGGTGGAGGCGCCAATGGCAAAGAAACAGAGCAGCGAACGATGCCAAGTGGCGGTCAGCCACTTGAAGCCCAACAGCGCAATCATGCTCACCAGCGTGATGTAATAGCATGTTGAAAACTGCAGCGACCACGGAATGATGCCCGAATGCACCATGAACAGCGCCACCAGGAAGCACAAGGTGATGCCGATGGACAGGCGGCGAGTGAGCAAAATGAGGGTAATGACAAACAAGATGCCCAAGATGATGCCGTTGAGTATCCTGATCTTCCCATAATCCATCACCGTGAGAAGAGGTCTCAAGGTCACCAGATAGCCGTGCCAATACTTGCCATATTCAAATGGCTCATTGAGCAGGTTGCCGCTAACCAGATGCTCAAGCGACACGGTGATGTCAGCATTATCGCGGTAACGGTAATTGCGCATGGCAGCATCGACCGGATGAGCGTCATCGGCACAGTAAGCGACAATGTGCATGCAACAGTCGGTGTGGTTGTCAACCAGCACACGGCGACCGTCCACCGACGTCTTGAAGGGGTAAACCCCTTCTTGGGAGAAGATTTTAGCAGAACTCTTGACTTGAGGCTCGATGGCGCTGCGCGGAATCATGTACACGGCAATGATCAACGTCGTGAACATGGTGAGCATCACGATGTAGAGCAGCAATGTTGAGGTCAAGAGTTTTTTCATGCTAAAAAAATCAGATGTGAGCACGCATGGCCTCGAGGGTCTTGAGGTCACCCGCCTCGAGCGCGTCCTTGGCTCTGCGATAGGCATCGCGACACTGCTTGCCGCCAATTTCAGGATGAATCTTCAGCGCCAGTTCACAGAAGACCTTGTTGCAGGCCTGCCAGTTCTCAAAGGCGATGACATCCATCTCATCCTTATAATCATCATAGTTAGCCTCGCCACCATACAGGGCTTGGATAGCGGCCTCCAAATCGCGCTGGAACACGACGACAGCCACGGGCGCCATCAATATGGCATTGGCCGTACTGTCACCCATCACACCTGCAGGAATGCCACTGGCCTCGAGGGCACCCTTGACGATATTGGCGTCGATGGCGTTAGGGAATTTATCAAAAACAATGAGTTTCTCTTCCATTGGGTTGAGTCGTTTAACGGGTTACTTGATACCACGATTGTTAAGAGCAGCTTGATAACGGTGAGCGTTGTCAAGGTGAGAGGCATAGTCACGGGTGAAATCGTGATAGCCGCTGAAGTCGGCACGGGCACACATGTACATGTAATCGTGCTGAGGAGCGTTGAGCACAGCATCGATGGTCGATTTCTCGGGCAAGCGGATGGGACCTGGTGGCAAGCCATCCACGCGATAGGTGTTGTAAGGTGATTTCACCTGTGTCATGGGCTGTGTGATGCGCTTAATGGAGAAATCGCCCAGTGCGAATTTCACCGTCGGGTCGGCCTGGAGGCGCATATGCTGCTGGTAGCGGTTGAGGTAGAGACGAGCCACCTTGCCGCGTTCATCGGCCTTGCTTGTCTCCTCCTCGACAATCGAGGCGATGGTGGAAACCTCATCGGGCGTCAGACCCAACTTCTCGGCCTTGGCCTTGCGCTCGTTAGTCCAGAAATCGTTGTAATAGTCGTTGAAACGGGCAAGTGTCTTCTCGGGTGAGATGTTCCAATAGAACTCATAGGTGTCGGGCATGAGCAGGCAGACGATCGTCTCGGGTGTCTTTCCATACTTGGCACAAATGGCGCTATCCTTCAGCACCTTGAGCATCTCATCGGCACCATCCATGAAGGTATCACCCCATCGCTGTGCCCACTCGTCGAGCGTGCGCACGTTGTTAAAGGTGAACTTCACGCCGCTCTGCACGCCATTCTTGATGCGCCGGGCAGCAGTGAAGGGCGAGGTACCCTGTTCAATGCGGTAGGCCCCCTCGCGGTTCTCGACCTTGGCGTTCATCAACTTGAGCATGGTCGCCACGCGGCTGCCGAATGCCTCATCCACATGAGTCTTGACACTATCGGCAATCTGATCAATGGTGCTGCCCTTGCGCACCTTGACCAGTCCCTCGGCTGGAGCGCCCATAAACAAGTAAGGCACGGTGCATGCCACGAGGGCAACTACTACAGCGGCAATGATGCCGACAATCCATTTTTTCTTATTCATTTCCCTTTTTATTATTCGGTTGTTTCTTTTTCCTGGAGTTAAGACCTCACAGGGCAATTAATCACCTTCTACAGGAACCATAGCCGTGAGCAGTTGGGCCGTGCCCGTAAACTGAATGGACGGCACGGTGGCAGGCACGAGAGCCGAATGGCCCATCGGTAACGTGACGGGATCCATGCCCTCGACCATGACCGTCGTTTCGCCTTCGATGCACATCAGCGCTATAAACGAGTGCGGTGCGGGCAGCGGTAGGTCAAGACGGCCATCCACATCAATGTGGCACACATCAAACTTGGAACATGACACCACGGGAGTAACCCCCATGGCCTCGACAGGACCATAATGGACCTCGCTTTCCACAACATCATAGTTGAGGGCCTCGCGCGCCTCCTGGGTGTGAAGTTGGCGCAAGTTGCCATTAGCGTCACGGCGGGCATAGTCCCACACGCGGTAAGTGATGTCGCTCGATTGCTGAATCTCAACGAGCATATTGCCCGCACCGATGCAATGGATCTGTCCTGCGGGGATGAAGAATGCTGCGCCTGGCTTGCTATCATGGGCTGCAATGACATCGATTATTGAGCCATCCTCCACCCTAGCGTCATACTCCTCGGGCGACATCGGCCGGTTAAAGCCAGCACGAATCTTGGCGCCCTCGTCGGCTCGCAGGATATACCACATCTCGGTTTTTCCTTCACAACCATGCAATTTCATCGCCAACTCGTCGTCGGGATGCACCTGCACTGACAAATCACGGCGCGCATCGATGAACTTGATGAGCAGTGGAAATTCGGTACCAAAACGGCGAAAGACATCCTCGCCCACCAGTTGTGCGCCATAGCGCTGGACAAGCTCGGTGAGCGTCAAGCCCTTGTCGGGTCCCTCGGCGACGACCGACTCACGGCCCGGCACACCCGAGATTTCCCAACTCTCGCCAATGGGCTCATCGCACGGCGGCAGCCCCTTGAAGGCTGTCATCTGATTCCCACCCCACAACACAGGTTTGAGAATGTTATTGAAGCTATATATCTGCATGACATAAAAAATAATTGATTCAACCTACAAAGGTAGTGAAAAGTTTTCTATTTCGGGTTTCTAGCGCTCAGATTATGACTTGAGCGCTGAAAAAGTGGCCTTAACACGAGCAACAGGCCCGAACTACCGAGATAGAACGGGCCTGTGGGAATTTGACATCAAATTGATTAGATCATTACTCAGCGGGGCCGGCATCGATGTTCTTGACACTCTTGACCACCTGACCAAGCAGGAAGACGGGCGAGGTGCCCAGAATAATCAATACCCAGGTCTTCAGGTCGAGGGGAGCGCAATTAAACAACGGCGAAGCGAACTGCACGAGGGCAATCTGGCCGACAAATATGACAATGGCCACAGCCCAAAAGACCTTGCTGTCCTCCATGTTATTAAACGCCCACTTGCCTGTAGCGAATGCCCTGGCGTTGAGTATATTCCAGAACTGAAGGAAAACGAAGACGCTAAAGAACACGCCCATCTCCTCAGGATTGATGTTGGGATTGATGCCGCGCATAAAGACAGGGCCTCCATTGGCCTCCCTGACAAAATAATAGTACAAGCCAATCATGAGTACGGCGAACAACACGCCGCATATCATGATGAAACGCATCATGACAGGGGTGATGATGCTGGCCTTGGAGTTGCGCGGTCGCTGACGCATGAGCACGCTATTGGGCGGCAGCGATGCGAGAGCAAGGGCAGCAAAGGTGTCCATGATCAGGTTGACCCACAGCATCTGGGTAACGGTGAGCGCCGGCTGCTTGCTGAAGAACGAGCAAACGGCAACAACCAAACAAGCGCACACGTTGACCGTCAACTGGAACAGGATGAAGCGCTGGATGTTGCTGTAGAGCGAGCGCCCCCACAGGACCGCCTTATTGATGCTGGCAAACGAATTGTCGAGGATGGTGATGTCGCTGGCCTCCTTGGCCACAGCAGTGCCATCGCCCATCGACATGCCCACCTGGGCCGCATTGAGGGCCGGCGCGTCATTGGTTCCGTCGCCGGTGACAGCCACCACTTCGCCCTGCTTTTGCAACAGACGTACAAGGCGCGCCTTGTCGTCGGGGCGTGCTCGGGCCATAATCTTGATGCTGGCGGCACGCTTGGCAGCCTCATCATCGTTTAGGGCGGCAAAATCAGGCCCGGTGATGATGGCATCGGCGGTATCCTCGTCGGTCCACAAGCCCACCTGGCGGCCTATCTCGCGTGCCGTGGCACCTGTGTCACCCGTGACGATCTTCACCTTGACACCCGCATTGCGGCAGTCCTGAATGGCTGCCGGCACATCGGGGCGCACAGGGTCGCTGATGGCCACAATGCCCAACAGGGTAAGTCCAGAGAATTTACCGCTCCTCAACTCGTTGATGACCTTGTCGGCAGCCACGTCACGGTCGAGTTCGGCACAGGCAAACGCCAGCGTGCGCATCGCCTTGGACTGGAAACCGGTCAATTCATCAGACACCTGTTGAGACGACACGCCACCAGCCATCGTGTCACACATGCCCATGACAATCTCGGGAGCACCCTTGACAAGCAGCAAGCGCTTGCCCGTGGTGCTGTCGATGACGGTCGCCATATACTTAGTCATGGTCGAGAACGGCAGTTGGGCCAGCGCGTCGTCCTCGTTGCGAACGGTCATATAATCAATGCCCGCATCTTGTAGCCACAGCAGCAGAGCGCCCTCAGTTGGGTTGCCCAGTGCCACGATATTTGACGGGTCGCTGTCGTCGAGGAAGGCCGTGCTGTTGCAGGCAATGCTCTCCTTGACGATGGCACTCTCCTCATCATCGGCGAGTTTGTCTCCATCGGGCAAGCCATAGAAACGGGCCTGATAGACCTGCATCTTGTTCTGGGTGAGCGTGCCGGTCTTGTCGGTACAGATGACTGTGGCGGCGCCCATCGTCTCGCAGGCGTGCATGCGGCGCACCAGGTTATTGTGCTTGAGCATCTTTCGCATACTCAAGGCCAGCGACAGGGTCACACTCATGGGCAGGCCCTCGGGCACCGAAACGACGATGAGCGTGACAGCCAGCATCACCGTCTCAATGAAATACTGGGCATCGGCAACGACACCCTCACTGCCAGCGATGAAGAATTCCACGACACGTCCGAGCACGAGCAGGGCCGCCATGATGTAGCTGCCGTGGGAGATGGTGCGACCCAGGCGGTCGAGTTGCTGGGTAAGCGGGGTCTTGATGTTGTTGTCGATTTGGGCGTCACGGTAGATCTTGCCATATTCGGTCATGTCGCCCACGCGATCCACACGCATGATGGCATTGCCCTCAATCACCGTGCTCGCACGCAGGAGCTCATTGGCGGGATAGGTGGCCTCGGTGGCCTTGGCGGCCAACGCGGGGTCGTGGGTTTTCCATGCCGAGGGTTCGCCGGTGAAGGAACTCTCGTCAACAGTGAGGTTGAAACTGTCGATCAACTCACCATCGGCAGGCACTTTCTCGCCTGTATCAAGAATGACGATATCGCCCACAACGATGTCGCAACGCGGCACCTGGGTGATGTGTCCCGCACGCATGACCTTGACCTTAATGTGGTCATCGGTCTGGTTGAGGAGGCGGAATTTCTTATTGGCATTGACCTCGACCAGGAAGCCCACCAGCGTTGCCAGCACGATTGCGATGAAGATGCCCAGCGGCTCAAACAGGATGCTCACGCCCATGTCGAGCCAGAAAAACTCATATATTGATAAACCCACCGACAAGACCAGTGCCACAAGCAGGATCTTGATGAGCGGGTCGTCAAATTTCTTCAGGAATTGCTTCCACAATGGTTCATGGACGGGAGGAGTGAGCACATTAGTACCATGCTCTTGCCTACTGGCAATCACTTGTTCGGCAGTAAGGCCGTTATCTGGTTTTCTTTTAGCCATGTTCAGTCAATTTTCACAATTGCATAATTCCCTAGCGGCAATAATCATGCCAAATTAAAACCGGCCTTGATCATGTTGTAAAACAGAATCAAACCGGTTTACGATTAATGTCATTGCCCAGAGGTAATTTGCGGTGGAGCGGGTTGGCGTGTGAAGCGCGCCTTGTTGAAGATGGAGTCCCAGCGCAACTTGATCACGCCCCACAGTGCCTCAAAGAAGATGCTGCTGTTCATCTTGCTCGTGCCCAGCACGCGGTTGATGAACACGATGGGCACTTCCTTGATGATGAAGCCCATGCGATGGGCAGTAAACTTCATCTCGATCTGGAAGGCATAGCCCTTAAACTCGATGGCATCGAGGTTGATGGCCTGTAGCACCTCGCGACGGTAGCAAACGTATCCGGCGGTGGCGTCGCGAACCTCCATACCGGTAATGAGGCGGACATAGGCCGATGCGTAGTAGCTCATGAGCATCCTACCCATCGGCCAGTTGACGACATTTACGCCTGAAATGTATCTTGAACCGACAGCCACATCAGCTCCGCCTGTAGCACAGGTAGCCTGCAACTCGGGTAGTTTATCGACGGGATGAGAGAAGTCGGCGTCCATCTCGATGATGTACTCATAACCATGGTCCAGCGCCCACTTGAAGCCAGCGATATAAGCTGTACCCAATCCCATCTTGCCAGCCCGCTTGAGGATATTGATGCGCTCGGGATGCTCGGTGATCAACGACTCGACGATGGCCGCAGTGCCGTCGGGCGAGTTATCATCAACGATGAGCACATCAAACTGGTGCTCACCCACAGCGAGCACAGCCTCGATGATGGCCTTGATGTTTTCCTTCTCGTTATAGGTAGGAATGATGACTAAGCTATCTGACTTCATTAGTGCTTAATATTATCTTGTCGTCAAAATATTTTAAGATACAAAGGTACAATCTTTTTTGAAAATAACGTGCTTTATCTATCGATAATTTTATCATCAGCCCCAATTTTGATTTTTTTATCACAAATCAGCGTTTTTTTAGACCCAAATCGAGTTGCCGCGGTGATACTCGCAGCACAAGCAGACTTTAGACATTAGGGATCCCACACTAAGCCGCCAAGGCGCTAAGATTACTACAGAAGGCATCTGCACGATCTTGACCGTCAACGAATTACACTAATTCATACCATTGCCAATATGAACTAGGGGCGGGTGAGGCGGGCGAGGTAGTCATAGTGGGTGCCGCGGGCGATGATGTCGCAGCGGTAGCCGTGGGCCGCGGCCTGCTCGGCGAGCGTCTCGGGGTCGATGAAGAGCCAGGGGAAGGGTTCACCCTTGACTTTGCGGTACTGCATTTGGTAGGTCAGTTCGCCATAATATCCGTCGATTCCCGTGAGGTCGATAATGCCGTCCTCGTCCTCAAAGATGTAGCAAATGTCGCTGGAGTCGCACAACACCTGCCCTCCCGGAGCCAGCAGGGTGTCGAGCTGCATGAAAAACGCGGGCAGACGAGAGAGCGAGCCCACGATGCCGATGCCATTCATGAGCATGAGAATAGTGTCATACTGGCCATCGAGGGTGAAAAAGTCCTGCTCACGTACGTCCAGTACTCCTCGCTCGCGCATCGTCGCCACGGCGAGGGGCGAGATGTCGATGGCTGTCACCTGCTTGCCCATCGCCTGCAGGGCAAGCGAGTGGCAACCTGCTCCGGCGCCCACATCAAGGATTTCACCGGTGGCAGCACGCAAGGCCTCCTGCTCCAGTGCCGGCATGTCGTCAAAGGGGCGAAAGAGCATAGCCACGGGGATCTCGTCCTCGTCAAACATGGGCGAGAACACCCGTAAGCGTGCCGCCTTGCCGCTACTGTGATAGTCGGCAATGGCATGGCCCATGGGGTCATGATTGCTATTCATCAGCGGATAAAATTTGTACCCTGCCAGGGTTCAAACTCTGGCGGCTGGGCGGTTCCTGACTTGAACTGCTTGACCATCCAAGCCATGTTACGGGCCATGGTTCGCATCGTCTGCAAGCCCTCAGCATCCTGCGCGATATCTCCCGGCTCAAGGCCATAGGCAATGTTCCAGTACTGCGAGGTAACCAGGGGCATGTTGACCATCTGGAACGGCATCTGCAAGGTTTGGAAGGCGGCAGTTGCACCACCACGACGGCACACGGCAACCGCGGCAGCGGGTTTGCCTGCTACCTGGGCACCGGCAAAGAGCATGCGGTGAATCAGGTTGAGCACATTGCCCGTCGGGGTGCCGTAATAGACCGGGGAACCCACGATGAGTCCGTCGGCAGCGTTCATCTTGTCGATCACCTCGTTGCACAGGTCGTCGTTAAACACGCAGTGACCATCGCCCTTAGCGGCGCAAGTGCCGCAAGCGATGCAACCGCGCACGGGCTTGGTGCCAATCCACACGATTTCGGTCTCAAAGCCTTGCTCTACAAGCGCTTGAGCGGCCTCATTAAGGGCCTGATAGGTGTTGCCCCGCTCATGGGGCGAACCGTTGATGAGAAGTATTTTCATTATTTTAGTCCTTAGTTGTTAGTTCTTAGTTAGAAGTTAGAGGTTAGGAGTTGACCTTTCCTAGTGCCTAAATCACACCTTTGTCATGTGGTAGCCCATGGCCTTGAGCTGCACGGCCATACCCATTTGGTACATCGCCTGCAGGCATACAATATAGGCCTTAAACGCCTCGGCCGTGCCTGGCTCCACATCGAGGCGGAACAGGGCGCGCTTGGTGCGCTCGGCTGTGTCGCCCACTAGTTCCTGCAAGGCCTCGGCAGCATCGCCGTGCACGTCAAGCACCTCGTCCATGATGTACTCGTCAAGGTTGTCAAAACCGCGCTTGTCGCGCATGGGGGTGTAAAGGTCCTCAACGTTGGCATAACGCTCCCAGTCGGTGTCCCAGTACTTGGCCACCGCCATGCCGATGAACATCATCCAGCCCAGCGATGCGATGGGATAATCGGCAAACTCACGCGCGCCATCGGGCAGGTAAGCCTCGGCAATAGCGGCCCACTTGGCCTCCACGTCTGGGCACTCGGGCATACGCTCGTCCACGGCACCGCGCTGCACCAGGTAGCGGTGCAGGTCCTCGTGCAATGTCGTTACAAACTGTTCCATTTTGTCTATAATTTTGATTCTCCTGCAAAGATATGAAAATAATTACATTTCCTTGCCCTGAAAGCAATGGTTTTTGTGCGATGGTTGCAATTAGGTATGGTGTGGATGAAGCGGGGCGCGTAATTCTGCGGCGTGATTAATGCTCGCTGCGCGAGCAGGTTAAAAGGTTAGAGGTTAAAGGTTAAAAGGGCATGAGGCTGTGTCAAAAAGCAATGTCGCAGAAACCAACCGTGCTACGCACGGGAAATTCATACAAATTGTATATAAAATTAAACAAAATTATTTCTGTTTGAATTATTTTTATCATTGTTGTCCGGGGAAAAAGCTCCAAGGTTACATAAGCGTTTCAATATCAATGCCATTATGGCGTTTTCGCGTGATGGGACTTACTTTGAAGCCCGTTAGGGCTGGTCAGGGCATAGGCAGGGGTGGAGCGCAGCGGAACCCCTGTAAATGGACATCCCCATCATCAATTAACCCCGTTAGGGGTGACAGATTGTGTATCAATACCTTACTGCCGCCCCGATGGGGCTTGGATGTGTGTGCTCCAATGCTGCAGGGGTTTCACTCGGCTTCGCCTCGTTACACCCCTGCCTAAGCCTTGGTCGCCTCTAGCGGGGCTTTTCCACGGATACGAATAGATTTTTATACAGAATTTAATTTCCCGCCCGCTAGGGCGGTTATTATTGCAGGCGATGTAATTATGTCACACACCCATAGCTTTTTTATTCTTTATACTCAAACCGTATGGTGATCATCAATACCAAACGGTTTTCAGCTTATAGATATACTCTGAAATGAGACGGAGGGTGTTGAGCTGGCCTTTGAGGAAGAATCGGTTGTAGGAAACTTCCACGCCAAAGCAGTCTTCAATTTCAGCCTTGAGCGCCTTCAATTGGTCTTCATTCATTCCTAATTCATGAGAGAGGTCACTGTCTGGTGTAATCATGATACCTCTGGCATCGGCAGCAATCAGTTGTGCACTGTACTCCATGAGGTACTCCAGGCAGGTCATTTCAACCGTTTCAGAATTCGGCATTGTTACAACAACAATTGTTGGATCGGGCTTAGGGGGAGGACTAGGCTTTGAAGGAAAAGTTCCTGAAGGGCGTGGCACACCATAGTATGTTGCGTGTTGAGGGCGTGGCACACCATACCTTGTGGCTTGTTGACGTTGTTCTTTCTTCTTGGCTTGCTTCGGCCCGTCGGCACGCTGCTGCATGTCATATAATTCGTCATAGTCATAAGTGTTGCCGCCGATGGCGACCACCTCGGCTGCGGTGACTGTGGCATTGGGGGCTTGGAGAGCCGTACCTGCAGCGCTAGCGGCTATGATGCCTGGCGTGAGCCCGGCAACAACGACGGCACCCACCGCGGCGATCGTCTTTTTCCCTTTATTTTTGTCTTTTTTCATGATGAGGTAGCGTTTTTATATCTTTTAGACTAAAAAACGCCGTTAGAGTTTAATGCTCTTTAGCCGTGCCTGTTTCCTATTTCGTTTCAGCCGTTTGACCCCATGCAAAGTCGCTATATCAAACAACCAAAACAACATTAAAAAAACAATAAAAACAACTTTTAAATATGCTAGCCAGTTCTTAAATTAACAACTGAATAGTCTGAGACCTCTGATGGCATCCGCGCACTTTTATGTTCCGCTAAGACGTCAAGCTTTTATCTTTTCACGTGATTATTATAATGAGAATTACTCGAATTAACGCTAAATAATATTTCTAAATTCTCGATAATCAGCGCAATCTGCGTTTTGTTATAATACAAGTTTGTCATTCTTGTCGTTCTTGTCTTCCAACCCTCAACGCGCGGATGCCCCAATAAACTCTTCGCGCCTTGGCGGCTTAGCGTGAGGCCTTACGGCAGGTGTTTCGTTGAATAGATTACTTTCCCTATTTCTGTTTATAAGGCACATGTAGCGTGTACCATACATCGACCGCTTTGCCATTTTGGCGGCCAGGTTTAAACTTGGGAAGCGACTTGACAACACGGATGACCTCTTGATCAAAGTCTTTGCCCAACACACTCAAAACCTTCACTGATCCAACTTTACCATTCTTTTTCACAACAAACTCCAAGAGGACTTTGCCTTCAACATTCTCTTGCCCCTGTGGATATTTGAGGTTTTCTTGGATGTATTTCATCAGTGCAGCCTCGCCACCAGGGAATCGGGGCATCTGCTCAACGCTACGATATATAATGCCGTCATTTGCATCAGTCTTTTTCCTCTGAACCTTATCATCACGAATATAACTCGTCAAAACTGTAAGTAGTGCCGTCGATGGCGACCACGTCGGCTGCAGTGACTGCAGCATTGCAGCCTTGAATGGGCGAGGCGGCTATGATGCCTGGCGTGAGCCCAGCAGCAACCACGGCACCCACCGCGGCGAGCGTCTTTTTTCCTTTATTTTTGTCTTTCATCATGCTATCTGTTTTTTAATTATCGTTCTTTGCTGGCAGCTTGAATGAAACTGGCAGTGTGTACCATACGCTCACTACTTGCCCATTCTGACGGCCGGGGGTGAACTTGGGCAGCGTCTTGATAACTCGGATGGCCTCCTTGTCGAGGTCCTTATCCACCGAGCGGACAACCTTCACTTCACCTATACTTCCGTCCTTATTCACAACAAATTGTACAATGACTCTACCCTGAACTTTGTTCGTGGCAGCCAAGGGAGGATATTTGATATGAGATTCAATGTATTTCATCAGTGCAGCCTCGCCACCAGGGAATTGAGGCATCTGTTCAACGCTACGAAAAATAGTGTCGTCATTTCCAATAGCTTCATCACGAGAGGATGAAAATATAACTCGTCAAAACTGTAAGTAGTGCCGTCGATGGCGACCACGTCGGCTGCAGTGACTGCAGCATTGCAGCCTTGAATGGGCGAGGCGGCTATGATACCAGGCGTGAGCCCGGCAGCAACCACGGCACCTATCGCGGCGAGTGACTTTTTTCCTTTATTTTTGTCTTTCATCATGTTAAAATGTTAAGTTTCACAATAACCTCTTTAACCTCTAACCTTTAACCTCTAACCTAATATTCTTCAGTTGCTTGTAGTGGCAGGTCATCATCAAGTCGCCATTGCCGTCTCGCAGGTGAAATCCGTCGCCCTGGCAGTAGCGGAAGGCCTCGCAATCCTCGCACGCGCCGCGCCTCATCCACTCGTGGTCGCGGTATTGCTCAAAGCGGTTATCCCACACGTCCCAGAAACTGTCGCGATAGATGTTGCCCTGGCTGTAATCGCTACGGATGCTCAAGCAGCCCGAGATGTCACCGTTAGCCCGCACGCTGGCGACGGTGAGTCCCGCCTGGCAGTAGAAAAAAAAATCGCGGACAAGCCCCTCATAGGCGCCCAAGAATCCGTCGCAGGCATAGCTCAGGTTGATTTTCCCCTCGATGCGGGTGGCGACGATGAAGTTGAGCAAGTCACGGAATTGTTCATCGGTGAGCAGCAGGCTCTTGTCCTGTGCGGCTCGTCCCATCGGGTCGATTGTGAAACAGCGCCAGTGGGTCACTCCAGCCTCAATGAGCAGCTTCTTGATCTCATTCAGCCGGGGCAGGTTACGGCCGTTGACACAGGTAATCACGTCCCAAGTGAGACCTGGGATAGTCTGCACCGCCTCTATCGCCCGCATGGCGGCATCAAAACTGACCTTGGAATTGCGGAGCCAGTTGTGCTCCTCGCGCATGCCATCCACGTCGATGGATAGCGAAGTGATTCCGGCTTGAGCCATCTCGCGAGCTAAAGAGCGGTCCAAAATGAGGCCATTGGTGACAAGTCCCCACATGAAGCCCCGTTCACGTATCGCTCGCCCACAGTCCAACAGGTCGGGCCTGACCAACGGTTCTCCACCCACAGTCTGCACCATCACTTGCTTGGTGTCGCAATGGGCCGCTACCTCGTCAAGCACGGGCAGGAAATCGGCAAAGGGCATATCGGGCACCATCGATTCCTTGAGGCAGTCACTGCCGCAATGCCGGCAGGCCATGTTACAGCGCAAGGTGCATTCCCAAAACAAATCCCTTAAGGGGTGCTCTCGCCTGAGGCGCTCGAGGTAATCGCGAGTCATCTCTAATTGTTGCTGTTGACGCTCGTTCATAATGGTCTTGTATTAAACTAGATTTATGCAAATTACGTCATATTCTTTGATGTATGCAAGATTTTTATGTCTTTTTTGCTTTTTGACATGGTGGGGGACGAATCGGGGCGCGTAATTTTGCAGCGTGAATAATGCTCGCTGGGCTTGCAGGTTAAAGGGTTTAGGCTCTAGGTTTTAGGAAAGGCCAACTCCTAACTTCTAACTCCTAACTCCTTATGCGACCAGCGACAAAACTTTGAATTTTTAAAAACAGAAGAACCATGAAGACACCAACAAACCATGAAGAGCACACACGGGTGCTGAGGGCAGCCTACCAGGCGTGGATGAACGCGGCAGGATTGCGGCAGGCCCGGCTCAGGAACAAGCGGTTCACCTATGGCGACCAATGGGGCGACCTGGTGAGGGGTCCGCACGGCAAACTGATGACCGAGGGCGAACACATCGCCCATCAGGGCTGTGAAAGCATCACCAATAACCTGATCAGGAAGATGGTGAAGACAATTGTGGGCCGTTTCCGCTCCCAGTACATCAAAAAAGACAGCGATAGCGCCCCCACCCCATTGAGCCTAATCGGGCAGTATAATGAGCTCGATGAACTCGACAGCCGCGCGCTTGAGGAGTTCCTGATTTCGGGATGCTGCATCCAGCGCGTGGAGACCGTCAACGAGCCCGTGGGCAACGAGCAGGTGAGGGTCGATAACGTGAACGTGAACCGCCTGTTTGTGAACACGATGGGCGACACCCGCGCCTGGGACTGCGAACTCATCGGGCAACTGCACGACCTGAACATCGCCCAACTGCTGCGCCGCGTGGCGGGCGGCAACCCGCGCAAGGCCGCATGGGTGAGGCGGCTGTATACCGACAACGCCGAGAGCCGCCTCATCGACTTCACTACCCGTCTGGGCGCCGACTCGCAACTGGGGACCGACTTCTGGCATGCGCCCGATGGCAAGTGCCGCGCCATCGAGGTGTGGACACTCGAGAGCCGCGAGGTGGTCGTGTGCCACAACCGCCGCGAGGGCACCCTCACCGTCGAGCCCGCCAGCGCCCTGCACCGCCTGAAGAACACGCCCGAGGTATCCACGCGCTGGGATATCGCCACCGTGTGGCACTGCCGGTGGTACAGCCCGATGGGCGACCTGCTGTGCGAGTATGACTCGCCCTGGCCACACGGCAGCCATCCGTTTGTCATCAAGCTCTATCCGCTAACCGACGGTGAGGTGCATGCCGTCGTCGAGGACCTGATTGACACCCAGAAACACGTCAATCGCATGATCTCGCTGTTGGATCAGGTGATGCGCAGCAGTGCCAAGGGTGTGCTGCTGTTCCCCGAGACCGCCCTGCCCGACGGCTGGACCTGGGAAGACGCGCGCCGCTGCTGGTCGAGCGCCAACGGCCTGCTGCCCTACAACCCGCGCTACAGCGAGGCCAAGCCCGAGCAGGTGAGCAGCAACGGGACAAACATCGGGGCCTACCAGATGATTGAGTTGCAGATGAAGCTGTTTGAGGAAATCAGCGGCGTGAGCGGCGCCTTGCAGGGGAAAGCCCCCACGGTGAACAGCGCGGGCGCCTATCAACTGCAGAGCGAGAACGCCAACATTGCCTTGAGCGACGTGTTTGACACATTTGAGGCCTTCCGTCGCCAGCGTGACCGCAAAATGGGGGCATTGGCCTCTTGATAGCGATAGCGCTCTGCGACACCAATACACCCTAGCTCAATTGTTTTCAGTGAGTTACTAACCAGAGAACGAGAGATTGTTGCAAAACACTCGATTGAAACATTGATCGAGCTTCGCTCGAAAAATTTAAACAAATTAAATATAAAAAATTATTATAAAAAATTCAAATTTGTTTTAATTTCCCGAAACTTGGCGGCATCTCAGCCATTGAAGTAAACTTCATGGCCTTCGATTTGCTCAAGTTTTCCCGCCCGAAGGGCGGTTAATATTCCAGCTGATGAATTATGACATAGCATTCACATCAGATGACTTGGGCATTAGCTCTATTTGGGTTGAAGTCACGCTAAAGCGCCGAGTATATATAATTCCTTTATTATTCACTTTAATCATTCATTATCCACATGGAAACACAAGATCATCCCGAACAGGAACCGGTGGCACCACCACCCTTTCACTCAAGTGAAACGCATGAACAAGAGCCGACCACCTCCCCTACCCTTGCCGACAAACTAGGCACAATGGGGCTGGACGAGGGCACGACCAAACGGCTCACCGAACTCACCGCAGGGCTCAACGCCGAGGCGGTCACTCCAGAACTGCTCACCATGCTCGCCCACGGCATCACTCACGACGATGACGTGCAGACAGCCGATGCAGCCGGCTACCTGCGTGGTCGCAACGAGAAAATCGAGGCAGTCCTGCATCCCCAGCCCGAGGAGGAGGAAAACAACGACCCGGGCTTGACAATCAACTTTCCCCGTTACTGCCGCCGCAGCATCTGGGATTAACATCAACACACTCAATTCAAAATTACTATTTAAAACCATGAAACTGAACAAAATCCAAACCGCCCTGCGCTGGATGGGCAACCACAAGAAACTCGTTCTCTTTGTCATCACGATGATTCTCATCGCCATCTTATCATCTTGTCTAACTGAAGGCGGTAGTGCCACCCTGGCCGTGGGCATGATCATCGCCGGCGTGGATGACGGCAAACACGTCGTTGACGGCCCGTTGACCACCGACCTGACCCGCGAGGGCTCGCCCGACCTGTTGCTCAACGAGATTGACCAGCAGATTGTCAAAATCCGCCCGATGTCCACGCCCATCGACCAGATTTCGCGTTTTGCGGGCAGCAAACACGCCGGCAGCATGGTCGTTGATTATTACAGCGTTGACACCAAGCCCACGAGCACTAAACTGACGGGGGCGGTCACCGAGTCGGACGTGCACGAGGGCGATGACACCCCCATCATTGTCATCAGCACCCAGAACAACGAGATCTTTGACCCCACCGACACGATTCTTGTGCAGAACGTGTCAGGTTATGACAGTAATGGCGTGAGCGAGAGCGGACAAGACCTCGTGCTCTATGTCATCAACCGCACCAACGAGGGCGTGACTGTCATGGCCGTGAATGGCCCCACGATTGCTGGTGTGCCCAACTGCTTCCCCAACATCCCCAATGGGGTGAGCCTCATCCGCATGGGCCGCGCCGCCAGCGAGCTTGACGTGCAATCGCCCCAGTTTGAGGCACTGCCCAAGAAGAGCCGCAACCTGTGCCAGATCTTCAAGATGCAGGTCGAGCAGTCAACCCTGCAGCGCCTGTCCAACAAGGAGGTGGGCTGGACGATGAGCGACCAGGAAGAGGCAGCCGTCTATGACATGCGCATGGGCATCGAGAAGTCCTACCTGTTTGGCGTTGCCCGCCAGATTTGGGACCCCAACAAGAAGGAACACGTCTATTTCACGGGCGGCATCTGGAACCAGGCGGGCAAGAACTACTATCTGGAGTCGTCAACCGAGCTGAACGAGGATGAGCTGGTGGAGCTGATGCGCCAAGCGTTCACCGGCAACACGGGTAGCAAGCGCAAGATCCTGATTGGCGGCAGCGGCCTGATCAGCAGGATCAGCAAGCTCGATTACACCCGCATCATCCACGCCGGTCAGCACGTGAGCAAGTGGGGCATAGATTTCGCCGAGTTGCGATCGAAGTTTGGGTGCCTGTATGTGCTGCTGAGCGAGGTGTTTGACGAGGTGGGGCTGGAAGACTGCGGCATGGTCATCGACCCCGAGTATATCCAGAAGTACACCCATATCCCCTTCAGCACCGAGCAGCTGAACCTCAAGAAGAGCGGTGTGCGCAACGTTGACGCACTGGTGATGACCGAGGCCTCGTGCCTGGTATTGCGTTACCCCAAGGCGCACATGCGCATCCTGAACCGATGAAGTACTTCACTATCGCTGAGTTGTGCCGATCGGCTACCGCACAACGGTTGGGCATTGACAACACACCGCCCGCCAGCGCCGTCAAAGCCCTGACCGTCCTCGTGGATGAGGTGCTCGACCCGTTGCGTGAGGCTTGGGGCGGTCCCATCAGGGTCAACAGCGGCTACCGCTGCCCCGAGTTGAACGAGGCCGTGGGCGGGACACCGACAAGCCAGCACCAACGCGGCGAGGCCGCCGACATCACCGTGGGCTCGCGCAGCGCCAACCGCCGGTTGCTGGCGCTGATCAAGCGCCTGGACCTGCCCGTGGACCAGTGCATCGACGAGAAAGGGTGCCGATGGATTCACGTGAGCCACCGCGCGGGCTCCAACCGCCGCATGTACATGAAATTTTAGCTGCGATGCAGCTGGAATTGATTAGTGATTAGAGATTAAAGATTAGTGAATTGAAAGAGGGCAAGACTTGACGATGACACCTCGTCGAGCCTTGCCCTCACTGTTTTTATCAATGATCTACCTTACTGTGAAACAATGATGTCAATCACGTTGTTCACGTCGGTGATGTTCACCTCATTGTCCTCGTTGACATCGCCCTTGAGCTGGGGTGCGACACCAAAGATCGACACGCCAATCACCTGGCCTAACATTTCGGACAAATCGATGTCGATATTGGCTGAGATTGCCGTGCTGATGAAACGCGAAGTCAAATCGATGGGCACCTCGCCCAACATGGGACCAATCCAGTCACTCTCGCCATAATTGGGGTCATTACCAGGAGTGATGGTAACCGGGTTATTGTAATGGATTACCGTGTAACCATACTCGTCAACACCCTCGACACCAGTGACTTCAATATTACCTACTGGCAAAGAAACGCCATCGGCCATGAGGATGAAATTCTTAAGGGTCAAGGTGTAAGTATTACCGTTCTTGACAACCTCGACAGGCACCTGGTCCTGCTCAGTGCTCTCGCCATTGATGGTCACCTTGAGGTGGCAACCATAGGAAGTGGCATTGACAGCCATAGCGCAGCAAACAGCTGCAAACATTAAAAATAATTTCTTCATTGTTATTACATTTGAGTGATTAATTAGCGGGATAATTGCCGGTCAACAGATAGTCGATGAGAGCGGTCACATCAGAGATGTTGATCGTGCCACTGTTGTCAACGTCAGCATTATATTCAATGACGTCGCCACCTGCGAGCAGGTAGTCAATGAGGGCGGTCACATCCGAGATGTTGATCGTGCCACTGTTGTCCACATCACCTTTCATGCCTGCGGCAGGAACGGTGACATTGATGATATAGGCGGTAGCCGTCTGCAAGTCGCCAGCAACAGCGCTGATGGCGATGCGGTAGCCGTTGTCGGTCTGCTCCATGGTCTTGGTGACCACAGCGCTAGCGCCAGTCACATCGGCAGTGAAGTCGTCAAGGTTGGGCTCACCGTCCATGACGAGGGTGTAGTCAGTAACCGCGGGGTTCCAGCCCTGCAGGGTCACACCCTGGTAACGCAGGTCGGTCATCTGAGCCAGATAAACCAGCTGCATGTCATCGACGTAGAGGGCATCGTTCTTGCTGCCCTGGCCGGGATTGCCATTGGTCGAGAAAGTGACGAAAATGGCCTCGGTGGCAGCACCATTGGCAGCATAACTGTCGTAGTCAAAGGGGAAGGAATAGTGGGTCCAGTCACCAGCGGGGATCTGACCACCCACGATGCTGCCCGACAGGTTGGTATATTCCATATCCACGGGCTCCTGATAGTAGGTACCATCAAAGGTCTTCACACTGACGCTGGCCTTGTTGTTGGCGTTGGCGGTGCCCTGGGTGTACTTCATCCACACGTTGAACGCGTCGGGCTTGGCATACAGGGGCATGTAGAACAGGTCGCCGTTAGCGTCGGTCTCGGTCGAGGTCTTGTCCATCTCGGCATGGTTAGAAAGGCTGGCGGCGCTCATCGCACCGGCCATGAGGCGGCCGTTGGTCATGGTGCCGTTAGCAACGATGCCAATGATGGAATTAGCGGTCATCACAGCACTATAGCCGGTAGCGCCAGTGCGAACGTCCTGGCTTTTCTCAAGCTTGACAAGAGCTGCCGAAGTTGTGGCATAGGTGCCGCCTGCGCTCTTGAATCCATGCCAGCGGTCGGGCTCGCCAGTGCTGGCAGTCCAGGCCTCAAAGCCGCTGTTGGGCAGCTGGAAGTGGTCATACACGTTGTCAAACCTCGCGGTGATGCCCTCGGCCGGGATGTTAATCTCGGCAGTCATCATTCCGCCGATGTAGCGGGCAAGCACGATGGCGTGCTTCATTGAGCCACCGAATTGCACATCACGCTCGGTGCTATAAACGGTAATGCCATTGACCGTGGCACCGGGAACTGAGAACAGCGATACACTGCTGATGCCAAAAGGAGGAATCACGAAATTGATATTGTCCACGCCAGTGGGGTTGGTTTCGATGGTCACCTCACCGTCATTGGACGTCTGGGTATTACCATCCATGGTAACTGTCCATGTGCCGTTAAAAACGATGCTAGATGCATTGCCGGCCATGCAGGTCATCAATGCCAAGCTAAACATTAAAGCTAATTTTTTCATTTTCATTATATTATAATTTTCTTATCACTTGATGCGGTAGATAATGCCCAGCGTGCCATACAAGGGCCGCAGGGTTTCCACCGAATGGAAGTCACTCTTGAACAGGCCGCTCAGGCCATAGGTCAACTCAGCAAAAGCACCCCAGCGGCGGTGAATTTGCCAGTCAGCGCCCACATCTAGACCCCACTGCATGTGGCGCATGTTGGCGTCAAAGTCAAAGTCGCCACGGTCGCCAGGCTCTGTTCCCATCTCAATCTTGGGTCCAACGGGAGTGCCCTCACGCAGGTATCCGTCGTAAGCCCATCCCCAAAACCGGCGGTTAGTGAGCCATGCCATGAAAAAGCCGCCACGCAGTGACCACTTGTCGTTCAAGCTATAGGCGGCCTGGATGGGCAAGGTGATGCGACGCTGGGCCGTCTTGATGCGCACATTGCCGTTGAAGATTCCGCTAAGCGATTCCTCGCCTCGCACCACCTCGATGTCATAATTCTTGACCCGGCTGTCCACATCCATGCTGCCCAGCTCAAAACGCAGGCCCGAGTGCAGCGACCAGCGCTCGGCAAGCGGATAGGAAGCCTCGGCAGCTATGGTGAAATTAAATCCAGGGTTGAAACTGTTGAGGTGACGTATCTTGTTGTCAACATGGGTGGGCACAGTACCACCCAGAGCATATCCCAGGCGCACGTCATAACTCAAGCTATCGAGCACCGTGGCACTCACGCCCATTGTCGTGGTGATGACAAGCAGTAAGGCTACTGATAGGGTTGTTTTTATGTTGGTCATTGTCAACTGTAATTTTTATTCTTCATGCGTGCAGAAGAGGCGAACTTTATCCACACACAGGCGGCTGCCGATGGCTCCGATGAAGTCGCCACCCCCTCGGCTCGAGGAGAAGACGATGGCTAGGCTATAGCCGCGGTTTGCCAGCAACTGCTCGTCGATGGTTTCTCTATATACAAATTCAGCATCCCAGGCTGTCCACGTTGTGGTGGGCTCGTAATATCCCAGGTTGGCAACGGCCACAATCTGATTGCTCGACAGCACATTGTCACCGTAGAGCACCACCTCGTTGCCCGCAGCGTCGTGGTTGCGGTAAAAGACTGCATACACGTCGGCCGAATCGACGCGGCCCTCGATGGGATTGCCGTAGAAGTCTTGAACGGTGGGACCAGGCTCATAGGTGTAGTAGCCCGTGAAGCGAGCGGGACGGCTGGTAAACGGCAGACCGAAGCGTGTAGCGCGCAGGTGGTCGCTCATCGCGATCCTGATGTCAAACGTGCCCAAGAACATATTTCCTGCCGCTAACCGTTTATTGGCCATGCGTCCAAAGGGTCCCGTGTCGCGTGTCATCAGGCACACGGCAGCGCCATCATAGCCATCGACCAAGGGAGTGGTGGGATAATCCTCGGGCAGTGCCGTGCTCATCGAGATGCGGTAACCGGCATTGGCCGTGGCCCAGTCATTACCCAGCGAGCCGTCAGGCAAGACGTTATGCCACTGGTAGTAGCGCTGAGTGGCCGTTTCCAGCTCATAGTGCTCAAAGTCATAGCACAACGTGTCGGCAACAGTAACCATTGTGGGGACGATGTTCACCCGATAGGTGCGCCGCCACTTGCCGTCCTGGGACGTGACGGTGTAAACGACTGGTCCGTTAGAGAAGTCATGGGTAGTGCCGCTCTCGGGGGTCACAGTAGCGCCTTGTGACAGTGTCAAGACAGGCGAGAGTGACGTTACGTCGGCATCGCCTCGCACGGCAAACGTAATAACGCTATCGGTCGAGAGGACAACCTGCATCGAGTCAGTCGCCTGAAAGAAGAAGTGCTCAGGGCTCGACACGTGAAGGGTCACCGTCTCGATATCGGCCTCACAGCCATCGGGCTCGTCACCGCATGACGTGTTCACAGCCATCAGCAGCATTGCTAACATCCCGATAATGAGATGCCTATAATTAGGTATGATACAGTCCATTCTATCGAATTTACATTTAAACGTGCAAAATTAGACATTTTATTTTTAACTCAAATGAATGAATAGGTTTTTTTTGTGGAATAAGCATTAAAACACGTGATTAGGGGTTAAGGTTTAAAGGTTAGAGGTTAAGGGTTAAAGGTTAAGGGTTAAGGGTTAAAGGTTAAAGGTTAGGAGTTAGGAGTTGAAGTGGCTCCAGCGAACGAGGGGTCAAAGACCACGATGCAGGACATCAACCACCATGCGGCTAATCCACAAGCCCTATAATTTTCTCATTTTTCACACGATAGGGCTGCCGAGCTTCCAATAATCGCAGGGCAAAAAACAGGCGATAGATAGACTTGCCAGGCATGGCCAAGTGGCCAAAGAGTGTTTTTTTAGAGATATTGTTGTTTATTGAAAGAAAATAGTTACTTTTGTGGGCTTGATTGTAATTTTAGGGGAGTTATGCCCCTTATTCAGACACAAATGATGTGACTGTATATCAACCCTTTAAACCCAATGCGCAAAGCGCCCATTGAGGGGAATGAAAAGGATTTGTACCGTCCTATCATTCTTCAAGACATGAAAAAGTTTACACTTGCAGATGGAACAACTACTAAATAAATTGATGGACCTGAGAATTCTCCGGTCATTTAAGGTAAGAACAACCCCACGGTGGATCATCTTGTTGCTCGACATGGTCATTGTGTTGATCAGTTATGCAGCTACTGTGATTGCCGATACCTACTCGTTGCACATTGTGACAGGACCGTTAAACGTCTTGTTTGTCGCCGCTATCGTCATTGGCGTATATTTTGTTGTTTCCTATATATCCAAGAGCTATACCTGCGTCATCCGCCTATCGGTGATTGAAGACCTGTACCGCATATTCATAGCCGTAATAATAGCCTCAGTTATCCTGTGCGTGATCAATGCCCTTTGGCTCGTTTTCGCTCATGCTGAGCTCATTAAGTTCTGGAATATTCTTGTCATCGGGGCATTGTCCTTCTCGATGATGATGATTGAACGATTGTGCATCAAGTACCTGTACATGCGCATGAACAATGCCACCGAAGGCCGCAAGCGCGTGCTCGTTCTGGGCACGACTTTCAACTCGGTGTTCCTGGCTAACGCGTTGAAGGGCGAGATTGGCGGTAAATACCTGCCCGTGGGCCTGCTCAGCATCAAGTCAAATAATACCAACTCTGAGATCAACGGCTTGAAAATCTATCATTTTGATCCTAAAACCACGAGCGACGAGTTTGCCAAGAATGGTATTGTTGGACTCATCTATGACGCCAAGAGCAACAACCTGATGAGTAGCGGTTTTGCCGATTACTTTATCAAAAACGACATTGCCCTGCTGGCCATGAACAAGGTGGCCGAGTTTGAGCAGGATGACCCAAAAGGCCAGAACGAGAAAGGCATCTCCACCTACATCAAGGAGGTTCAGATCGAGGACTTGCTGGGCCGTGACCCCATTGTGCTGAACAACCCGCTCGTGAGCAAGCACATCAACGGCTCGTGTGTACTCATCACCGGTGCCTGTGGATCGATTGGTAGCGAGATTGTGCGACAGGTGGCCAGCTACCATGCGAGCAAAATCATCTTGTTTGACCAAGCCGAGACGCCGATGCACGACATCTCGCTGGAGATGAAGAAAGATTATCCCGATGCCGATATCGAGCTGTTCATGGGCGATGTGCGCAACCGCGAGCGCGTCGAGGAAGCCTTCGAGAAGTTCCATCCCAGCTATGTCTTCCACGCTGCCGCCTACAAGCACGTGCCGATGATGGAAATCAACCCCACCGAAGCCATTCTGGCCAACGTGATGGGCACGCGAAATGTGGCCGACCTGGCCCTGAAATATGGCGTTTACAAGTTTGTGATGATCTCGACCGACAAGGCCGTTAACCCCACTAACGTGATGGGTTGCACCAAACGCCTCGCCGAGATCTACTGCCAATCATTGTTCCATGACGCACAGCAAAAGGGGAAGAAAACCCAGTTCATCACCACTCGATTTGGCAACGTGCTGGGCAGCAACGGCTCGGTAATTCCGTTGTTCCGCAAGCAGATTGCGGCTGGCGGCCCTGTGACCGTCACCCACAAGGAGATTATCCGCTACTTCATGACCATTCCCGAGGCCTGCTCACTGGTGCTTGAGGCTGGCTGCATGGGCAATGGCGGCGAAATCTACATCTTTGACATGGGCGAGCCGGTGAAAATCTATGACATGGCGCGCCGCATGATCTCCCTAGCTGGTCTCAAGCCCGATGTTGACATCAAGATTGAAGAGATAGGCCTGCGTCCCGGCGAGAAACTGTATGAGGAGCTGCTTAACGATAAGGAGAAAACCACGGCGACCGTCAACAAGAAAATCATGGTTGCCAAGGTGAAGATGTATGACTATAAAGACGTGTGCACCCACATTGACAAGATCATCACATTTGCGTCAAAGGGTGACGTCCACGAGATGGTTTATGCCATGAAAGAGTTTGTGCCCGAGTACAAGAGCATGCACAGCAAGTTTGAGGCTATCGACAAGGAAATCGAGAACGAGGGCAAGCCCATCGCCCCTAACGCCGTGCAGCCCACCGCCGAATAACTTTCAGCACATCACACGACTTAAAAATTGAGGCAGAACACCATCGGATGGGTTCTGCCTCTAGATATTTTTAAGCCAGTGACTATGAGCACTCAGCTTATTCCCTGATGAAATGGTACTCATCGCGCGGGCGCCAGTTGCGGGTCAATATCCACATCGTCAACACGGCAAACACGAGCGTGAGGATTATCATGGCCAAGAGCATATACTTGGAGAGCATGCGGCCCATCACGGCGGCATAGATGTCTCCCATGCGGTTAACGACCAGTTCCATGGCGGTGTCATAATCAATCCACAGGACGCAGGTCATCGAGAAGGGGATGAGCGACATCACTGCATAGCTGGCAATCACACCCTTGCGACCACGATAGTTGCCAAAGACCTTGCGCAAAAGCTCGGCAATGCAGCCAAATCCCACACATCCAAGGGCAAAGTATTCATGTCCCTCACCAATGAGGAAATTGCACATGAGCAGCAACACCGAGCAAATGATGGCGACGCATGGTATGGGAAAACGCTGGCACAACTTGAAATAGGGCCACGCGGCGACAACGGCCAGGAATACCGCGCTATAGGTCCAGCCAAACGGATGTAAAAAACCTAAGCACTCCACCAAAAAGAATGCCAACACATACAAGCCAGCCAGTATAATCACTTTGAATGCTCCTTCCATAATCTGTGATATTTTGATAAATATTTGGCAAAATTACATCAATTCAACGATTTTGCAAGGAAAAATGAAGAAAAATCTTACAATCTCTTCAATTATCGCTTTTGGGGTATCATTGAGGAGCGAGCGATATGGCATCCCAGCGATAGCCAGGAGATGCCGTCAATCACCCAAGCATGTATAATTAGGCAGCAAAAAACTAAGCCTTGGTAGACGTTGGCAACAGATGCTTGTTGACGATTTTCATCATCTTGCTGAGCAAATAAGCCAGGAAGATGCACACCGGGAAACTCAAAACCGCACCAAGGAGTGGACCAAACAGCAACTCCATGGCCCTGAGGCAAATGCGCTCATGCAACAGGTATATCTCTAATGTGATACCACCCACAAAGGCAAGCGATTGACTGATGAAAGAAGGACATTTATCCAGCATCATGACAAGGGCACCGAGAGCAGGGATGGAGAGGAAGAAAAAAGCCAACCAACGCTGTTCTTCAGGAATCGGCATATCACCAATGACCGGTATCAGAATCAGTGACAGCAAACAAACCGGCAGCACCAGCCAACTGTCGATTACCTGCTTGTCATAGACCAACTTGGCCAGATGGAGCCCTAAAAAGAATATGGCGAACCTGATGAGCATGATGGCCAGCGGGGGGAAACACTGTCCAAGGACGTAACAAACCGCCAGCGTAACAAAGGGGATGACTATGGACAGTTTGTGCTTTTTCATCACCTCGAAATAGAATGGCGCCAGCAAATAACAGATCAATATCTCGCCGATGAACCAAAAGAAACGGTTATTGTAAAGGATACACAAGCCTGAGAGATTAATCAGGTAGTTACCTATCGAAAACTCCTGATTATGGGCAAAATAGGGCGCGGCGACAATGAGATAGGTGGGAAGGATGCGTAAAACCCTTTTCTTGTAGAAGGCTCGTTTATTATTGTTCTTGGAGAGTGAGAAAAACAATCCGATTGCCGAAATCACAAGAAAGAACTCCACGCCCACATCACCAAATTGTGTATATCTGGACTGCAACATCATTCCGCTGTGGAAAACCATGATCATGAGCATGGATATGCCCATCAGTTGGCTTCTTTTCTTGCTGAAATCAGAAAACTCAAATCTCATAATCCGTCGGTCATTATTATCGGTTCATCTATCACAAGTCCCCCCTCTCAAAACGGGCCACGCTTTTTACAAGCATAAAAAGGAGGAGTCTGCCCATGATGGCACCACCCTCCTTTCTTGTTATCATTATGTCACCAGAGAACAGGTGTCTTTTAGAACTCCTCTTTCTCCTTGGCGATATTACGGTAAGCCAACTTATCCTCAAGATACTCTTGAGTGGCGATGAGTGTGGGCTTGGGCAGCTTCTCGTAGTACTTCGAGATCTCAATCTGCTCGCGGTTCTCACTGATTTCCTCAAGAGTGTCATTCATAGTGGCAAATTCCTGGAGCTTTTTCTCCAGATCAGACTTCATCTCGGCAGCAATCTGGTTAGCTCGCTTACTAATGATGCACACGGTCTCATAGATGTTGCCCGTGGGCTCAGCCATCTCGATAATGTCATGCACTGTAGTGGTAAGTGGCGCGTTAGTCTTCTTGTAATCCATATCTATATAATATTTATGTGATTGTTGATGATGCTTTTTATTGATGCTTAATTGCCATTGACGTACTTGTTGGCAATCTTGAAAATATTGTCGGCCTCCTTGCGCATTTTGCTCTCAGGATAATCGTTGACAAACGAGTAGTACTCATCGATCACCGTGCGGAAGCGCTCCAACTTCTTCTCTAGAACACTCTCGCTTGCCTCCTTGAAGCGGGCACGGAGCACTAACATCTCCAAGTCCTCTTTGTACTTGCTATAGGGATAACTCTTGATGGCATTTTGAGCGGTAATCACCGCGCTCTCATAGTTGTTACCCATGTAGTTACCCAGATTGTAATACAGGGTCGCGTTTTGGAGCTCCTTGAGCACCAGTTTGTCTTGCAGTTCAAAGACGGCCGCCTGGGCAATCGAGACTTTGTCACTCTTGGGGAAGTAATCCAGGAAAGCCTGCAATTCCTCCATGGCCTTGATGGTCTCGGTTTGGTCGAGCTGAGGGTCAGGAGAATCAAGATAGTAACCGTAACCTGAATAGAATCGGGCTAACTCGGCATATTCACCACGCGGATAACGCTGATAGTATTGCTTAAAATAAGAGCCTGAGTTCAAATAGTCCTGGTTCTCATAGTAGCTCAACGCCAACAAATAGAGTGACTCCTCGGCCTTAGGGGTGCCGCGGAAAATGGGCACCAATTCGGTCAAGATGGTATAGGTTTGGGCATAGCGCTTGTTTTCAAAGGCTTTTTTGGCATAAGCATATTTGTACTCAAGGTCACTGCTCTTCATCACCTTGTTGTACTCGCCACAGCCCATCAGCAAACAAGCCGCTGCCACAATTATCGACAATCTCTTAATCATTGAACTGTATTTTGCGCAATTAGCCCGCAAAATTACTTCTTTTTTATAATGTGTGCAAATGTCAAGAGCGAATAACCGATTAATTTCATAAAAATTAACGGTATTTATGGTGTGAGCAACCATTCTGCACAACCAGCCTCACTGCAATTTGCTGTCTAGTTCCTGGAGCTAAACGCGGTTCAATTGGATGATGAGGATCTGGTTGAAGGGGATTGTGGAGGAAAAATAAAGCTGAAAGATGAAGGGTTCGGGAAAAAGTTGTAACTTTGTAAGATTAATCAACCTTTAAAACTGAATGACACTATGAAGATTGGAGATAAGATTCCCGAATTCCTGGGCACGGATGCCAATGGCAACGAAGTGAAAGCCAGCGATTTTGCCGGCAAGAAACTCATCATCTATTTCTACCCTAAGGACAACACGCCCGGATGCACTGCCGAGGCATGCAGCCTGGCCGAGGGCTATGGAGCGCTCAAGCGCGCGGGCTTTGCGCTGCTGGGTGTGAGCAAGGACAGCGCGGCAAGCCACCAGAAGTTTGCCGACAAGTACAGTCTGCCGTTCCCGCTCATTGCTGACACCGATACCACGCTGAACCAGGCCTTCGGGGTGTGGCGCGAGAAGAAGATGGCAGGCCGCACCTACATGGGCACCGTGCGCACGACCTTCATCATCGATGAACAGGGAGTTGTGAAGCATATCATCGAGAAAGTGAACACTAAGGATAGCGCTAACCAAATTTTGGAACTCGGCTTATGAAAAAGATAATATTGACCCTCACCATAATGGTGCTGGCATTGAGTTCCAGCGCCTTAACGCTTGAAGAATGTGTGTTGCGCGGCAGTTCGCCACGCGGTATCGGCGCGATGCAGCCCAGCAAAAGCGACGGCCGCTATTTTTACCGCTTGAGTGACGACGGCAATGCCATTAACCGCATCAGCTATGCCAAGGGTGACGAGAGCGTGTTGGTCGATACCCGCAACGAGTTGGTGACAGGCTGGGACGACTTTGAGGTGACTGCCGATGGCGCCTATGTGCTGCTGTGGAACAATTCTCAGGAGATTTACCGTTACAGCTTCAGTGCCGACTACTACGTTTATGACTTGAAGAACAAGACCCTCAAGTCACTGAGTGACGGTGGTGGAGAAGAAATCGCCACTCTCTCGCCCGACGGCAAGCGCGTGGCCTATGTCAAGGACAACAATGTGTTTGTGCGCAATCTGGAGGACGGCACGACAGTGCAGGTCACCCATGACGGCAAGAAAAACAACATCATCTATGGCGTGCCCGACTGGGTGTACCAGGAGGAATTGGGAATGCTCAATACCCTGAACTGGTCAAGCGACAGCCGCTCGCTGGCGTTCCTGCGTTGGGATGAGAGCCAGGTGAAGATGGCCTCGATGGTCATCTATCAAGGCACGTGCAACCCCAAGGACGAGTATGCGCTCTACCCTGGCCGTTACGATTTCAAGTACCCCGTGGCAGGCGAGAAAAACTCGGTGGTGACCGTTCACTGCTATGATGTTATCGATGGCACTTTCAAGCAGTTAAATGTGCCCCTTGATGAGGAGGATTACGTGTGCCACATCACTTTCAGCCCCGATCCTCAGCGCCTGATGGTACAGCGCCTGAACCGTCACCAGAACGACCTGCGCATCTATGCTGTCAATCCCCGCACGGGCGAAGCCAAGCAGGTTTATCACGAGACATCTGACACCTGGGTCGATGCCGAGACCAGCCAGCAGGTGCAGTATGAGGACAATTTCTTTGTCATCCCCAGTGAGCGTTCGGGCTACATGCAGCTCTACCAATATGATTTGGACGGCAACCTCATGCGCCAGCTAACCAAGGACAATAACCGCATCATCTCGCAGTTCTACGGCTACGACAAGGCAACCAAGCGTTTTTACTATCAGGCTTCTTGCGGCCCATTGAATCGTGTTGTAGAGTATGTCGATGACAAGGGCAAGGTGACGCGCCTCGCTCCGTCGACTGTTGACGGCAAGGGCACGGCATCGGCTACCTTTAACGGTGACTTCAGTTACTATGTGGGCTGCTATAGCGATGCCCAGACCCCCCATCAGTACCGTATATATGACCGCAAGGGCAAGCGTGTGCGCGACCTGCAGCTCAACGAGGAGTATGCGCGCCGTTACACTGCTGTGGACGTGCCCAAGAAGGAATTCTTCACCATGGAGCACGACGGCTATACCCTTAATGGCTACATGATTAAGCCTGTGGACTTTGATCCGTCAAAGAAGTATCCCGTCATCATGGAGCATTATAACGGCCCTGGCTCACAGGAGGTGGTCAACCGCTGGCGCATGGGTTGGGAACAGTATTTTGCCACCCAGGGCTACATCGTGTGCGAGGTGGACAGCCGTGGTACGGGCTTCCGTGGCAAGGAGTTTGAGTCCATCACTTACCTGAACCTGGGCAAATATGAGACCGAGGACGCTGTGGCCGCTGCCAATTATATGGCCAGCCAGCCCTGGGTGGATGCTGACCACATCGGCATCATGGGATGGAGCTACGGCGGTTTCCAAACGCTCATGGCGATGAGCGAGCCGGGCAGCAACTATGCCTGTGGCGTGAGCATCGCCCCGGTGACCACTTGGCGTTTCTATGACAGCATCTACACCGAACGCTACATGCGCACGCCCCAAGAGAATCCCGAGGGCTATAGCAACTTCCCGCTCAACCGCGCCGAGAACCTCAACGGCCGCGTGCTCATCATGTTCGGTAGCGCTGACGACAACGTGCACATCGTCAACTCGATGCAGTATGTATCGAAGCTGGTTGACATGAACCGCACCTGTGACATGATGGTATTCCCCAACATGAACCACAGCATCCGCGACTGCTCGGCCCGCTACGTGGTCTACAAGCGCGCCCTCGAGTTCTACGACCAGTACCTCAAATAATTTTCCCTGCGGGGCTAATGCGAATTTCACGAATTATACTAATTCTTCATGCTGATTTATCCAAAAGAGTCATATGACATCACAGGCTGTTTAATGGATGTCCACCGAGAATTGGGTTGTGGTTTTCTTGAGGCTGTTTATCAAGAAGCGTTGGCAATTGAATTTAAGAAGGCCGGTATTCCCTTCAAACGTGAGGTGCCTCTACAAATCAATTACAAGGGGGTCACTCTCACAAAGGAATATATTGCTGATTTTGTATGTTATGATAAAATCATTATTGAACTCAAGGCAGTTTCTCAAATTGCTGATATTCATAAAAGTCAAGTAAAAAATTACCTGAAAGCGACTGGATACCGACTCGGAATTCTAGCGAATTTTGGTTCCACAAGTTTAGAAACTGCTCGTGTTTGCAACAGCAATAACCTGCTAGAAAAATAAAAATGAATTCGTTGAATTAGTTTAATTTGTGGAATTCGCATTGAAAATAATTCGTGGAATACAAATTGAAGGAATGACTAATGGATTATAGGGATGTGTTTTTTGTGGTGACGGGACCGACGGCGACGGGCAAGACGGCTCGGGCGGTGCATCTGGCCAAGGCGATTGGAGGTGAGATCATCAGCGCCGACTCGCGCCAAATCTATCGCGGCATGGACATCGGCACGGGCAAGGACCTAGCCGAGTATGACTGTGTGCCCTACCACCTTATCGATATCCGTCCTGCCGGCTACCGCTACAGCCTGTATGAGTTTCTAGAGGACTTTGAGCGGGTATATGACGACATCAGCCGTCGTGGCAAGCCCGTCATCATGTGTGGTGGCACGGGGATGTATGTCGAGACCGTCGTCAAGGGCATCAAGTTGCCACCCGTGCCCCGCAACGAGGAGCTTCGCGCCGAACTGGCAGGCAAGTCGCTGGAGGAACTGACCGCCCTGTTGAAGACGATGAAGACCCTGCGCAACAACAGCGACATCGACACCGTGGCACGCGCCACACGCGCCATCGAAATCTGCCGCTACTATGAATTGCATCCCGAACTCAAAGCCCTAACCGAGCCCCACCCCATGGAAAATGCGTTGGTCATCGGCGTTGAAGTGGACCGCGACACACGTCGCGAACGCATCAGCCGCCGCCTGCGGGCCCGCTTGGACGAGGGCATGGTGGACGAGGTGCGCCGCCTTATCGACGACGAGGGCATTGACCCCGAGGACCTCATCTACTACGGCTTGGAATACAAGTTTGTCACCCAATACGTCATCGGCCAGCTGAGTGAAGAAGAGATGTTCCGCCAGCTGGAGATTGCCATCCATCAGTTTGCCAAGCGGCAGATGACCTGGTACCGCGGCATGGAAAAGCGAGGCACCCCCATCCACTGGCTCTCCAGCACCCTCTCCCCCACCGACTTCACCGCCCAGGTCCTCGCCCTCGCCGACCAATTACCAGACAACAAAAACAACTGATTAACAACTAAAAACTGGAGGGTGTGTCATAAATGTTCGCCCGAAATAATAACCGCTCTAACGAGCGGGAAAACTTGTGCAAACCGAAGGCCATGAAGTTTACTTCAATGGTTGAGGTGACGCCAAGTTTCGGGAAATTAAAACAAATTTTGTATTTAAATTAAGCAAATTAAATTTTTATATCAATTTTTCAATTAATTTGTATGAATTTCCCGTGCGTAGCACGGTTAAATATTGCGACGTTGAATTATGACACAGCCACTGTGTTTTCTCTAAAACAATAGCTTAATGTGATTCTTCCTGCTTTTTCTTCTTGATGTATTCCTCGCGGGCATGGCGCAAGCGACGCTGCCGTTCCTGTTCACGGCGGCGACGGCGCTTCTCGGCGTCCTCCTGGCGGTATGCAAAATCGTTATCAGCCATCATTGTCAACTACAAATTTCGCTAATTTAACGGATTGATTAACAGAAATATGATTAGAGAAATTCGTGTAATTCGTTGTTTGTTTACTCCTTGTGGAAGGTGTCGCTAAAGAGGGTGCGGTTCATGATCGAGCGGCCCAAGGTCAACTCGTCGGTGTACTCGATCTCGTTGCCAACGCTCACGCCACGTGCCAGGATAGTAATTTTCACATCGGGGTACGGTGCCAAGCGGCGGAAGATGTAGAAGTTAGTGGTGTCGCCCTCCATCGTCGCGCTCAGGGCCAGGATCACCTCCTTGATGCCACCAGCCTTGACACGCTCCTCCAGGCTGTCCACCTCGATGTCGGCAGGTCCGATGCCGTCCATGGGCGAGATGAGCCCGCCCAACACATGGTACAGGCCATGGTGCTGGTGAGTGTTCTCGATGCTCATCACGTCCTTGACGTTCTCAACCACGCAGATGGTGCTGGCATCGCGCGACGGATTGCTGCAGATGGGACACACCTCGGTCTCGCTGATGTTGTGGCACACCGTGCAGTAGCGTATCTCTCGCCGCAGCTTGATGATGGCCTCACCAAAGTTGACGGCCTCCTGCTCATCGCGCTTGAGCAGATACAACACGAGCCTGAGCGCCGTTTTGCGCCCGATGCCGGGCAGCTTGGCAAACTCGCTGACCGCCGATTCCAGTAACCTTGAGGCAAATTCCTGTTCCATGCTATCTATCGTGATTGTGAGGGCAAAATTAGTCATTTTGTCACGAATTAATGCTGATTTCACAATATTTAATCACCTTTGCGCTGGTAAAATTTCGAAGAATCAACATTAAAAGATTAAATAACATAACATTATGGCATTAACAAATGACAAATTGGTCATCGTCGGCGCTGCTGGCATGATTGGCTCAAACATGGTACAGACGGCCCTGATGATGGGCTTGACAACAAACATTTGCCTCTATGACGTGTTCTCGCCCGAGGGTGTGGCCGAGGAAATGCGTCAGAGCGGTTTCGGCGACGTGAATATCGTCGCTACCACCGATGTCAAGGAAGCCTTTACCGACGCTAAATACATCATTTCGAGCGGTGGTGCTCCCCGCAAGGATGGCATGACCCGCGAGGACCTGCTGGCTGGCAACTGCAAGATTGCCGAGGAACTTGGCATGGACATCAAGAGGTACTGCCCTGACGTGAAGCACGTGGTTATCATCTTCAACCCCGCCGACCTGACGGGTCTGGTAACCCTGTTGTACAGCGGCTTGAAGCCCAGCCAGGTGACCACCCTTGCAGCCCTTGACACCACGCGCCTGCAGAACGCTCTGGCCAAGAAGTTCAACGTGATGCGTAGCCAGATCACCGGCTGTGCCACCTACGGCGGCCACGGCGAGCAGATGGCAGTGTTTGGCAGCCATGTCGAGATTGCAGGACGCAAGTTGATCGACATCATGGGTACCGAGGAATTCCCCCGTGAGGAGTGGGAGCACATGAAGCGTGACGTCACCCTGGGTGGTGCCCAGATCATCAAGCTGCGCGGCCGCAGCTCGTTCCAGAGCCCCGCTTACCTGTCGGTAGAGATGATTCGTGCTGCCATGGGCGGTGAGAAGTTCAACTACCCCGTAGGTACCTACGTGAGCAACGACAAGTACAACCACATCATGATGGCAATGGACACCACGCTCGACGAGAATGGCGCGTCCTACAAGGTGCCGCAGGGCATTCCCAGCGAGAACGCACGTCTCGACGCCAGCTATGAGCACCTGTGCAAGATGCGCGACGAGCTGGTAACCCTGGGTATCGTTCCCCCCATCAGCGAGTGGAACAAGATCAATCCCAACCTGTAAGCACACAGCAGTTTGTGTTTATAGACACCTTAAAGCCTGGGGCACTTGCCGGTGCCCCAGGTTTTTCTTTTCACCCCTATGGCCCCTAATGCCCCTATTGGCCCTATTAACCACTCGCGCCAGCGAGCATCAAACAACAACTTAGCACTACGGCGACTTGGCATGAAGTTGACTCGTTCAATAGTTACTTTGGCGGGCGTTAATGATAATTATCCTTAATTTTTTGGGAATTAGTAAACTTTGCTGTACTTTTGCGGTGCTTTTCAGGAAAAGTCATGGGCGGTTAGCGCAGTTGGTTCAGAGCATCTGCCTTACAAGCAGAGGGTCGGGGGTTCGAATCCCTCACCGCCCACAATCTAAGAAGTATATCTAAACAAGTTGAGATTTTTTTAGAAAACCGGCCGCGAGGCCAATATATTAATATTTAGTTATCATTCATTTTTTACAAATCATCTCTAACCATTTTTTGCAATATGATGGACGAAAATTTGAAAAAGCCGAAAAGACCCAGAATCGGTGAAACTAGCGCCAATTTAGATGAGAACATGGAGAATGGCCGCTACGAGAAAGTAGAGTACAAAGCCCATGAGCCAAATCAGGGCGACGAGAACACTGCCCCCGAGGGCATCCAGCATCACGATGACTACCAGCAGCGTCAACAGGGCGGCTACAACCGTCAGGGCTATCAGCCCCGTCAGGGTGGATACCAGCAGCGTCAAGGCGGCTACAACCGTCAGGGCTATCAGCCCCGTCAAGGTGGATACCAACAGCGTCAAGGCGGCTACCAGCAGCGCCAGCAGGGTGGTTATCAGCCCCGTTACCAGCAACGCTATCCACAGCCTCAAGCAATGGGCGATGACGCCAATGCCGAGGGCAACACGATGAACCCCGAACAGCAGCAGCAACAAGGCGGCTACCAGCCCCGTCAGCATGGTTACCAGCCCCGTCAGGGCGGTTACCAGCAGCGCCAGGGTGGATATCAGCCTCGTCAGGGCGGTTATCAGCAGCGCCAGGGCGGTTATCAGCAGCGTCAGGGCGGTTACAACCAGCAGCGCCAGGGTGGTTACAACCAGCAGCGCCAGGGTGGTTACAACCAGCAGCGCCAGGGTGGCTATAACCAACGTCAGCAGGGCGGATACAACCAGCGCCAGGGCGGATACAACCAGCAGCGCCCCAAGCGCCAGGGTCCCAAGCCCCAGATGCGCTTCACGCCCAAGCCCCAACGCGTCATCTATGAGGAGCCGGCTATCGACCCCAACATGGAGATCCGCTTGAACAAATTCATGGCCAATGCCGGCATATGCTCACGCCGTGTGGCTGATGAATACATCCAGAAAGGTCTCGTTAAGGTGAACGGCAACGTAGCAACCGAACTCGGTATGAAGATCACCCCCAAGGACATCGTTGAATATAACGGCGAGGTAGTGACCACCGAGAAGAAGTGCTACATCCTGCTCAACAAGCCCAAAGACTGCGTGACCACTAGCGACGATCCCAACGGCCGCAAGACCGTCATGGACCTCGTGAAAGGCGCATGCGAAGAACGCATCTATCCCGTGGGACGACGAAAATCTACCAGGTGTGGACCGACAAGCCCATCAGCGAGGAGGACATGCAGCACATCGCCGACGGCGTTGAACTCGACGACGGTCCCATCCACGCCGACGCCGTGAGCTACGTCTCGCCCACCGACCGCAAGCAGGCCGGCATCGAGATCCACTCGGGCCGCAACCGCGTCGTTCGCCGCATTTTTGAATCGCTGGGCTACCACGTGGTGAAGCTCGACCGCGTTTACTTTGCAGGCTTGACCAAGAAGAACCTGCCGCGCGGACGCTGGCGTTACCTCACCCAGGAAGAGGTGAACTTCTTGAAACAAAACTCATTTGAATAAACATAACAACACAACCGACTCTAGCCTCTCGCTAAGCCGCTAAGTCGCAAAGAATTTTTTTATTGTCAAAAAATATCACTTAGCGCCTTGGCGCCTTAGCGTGGGGTGTTTGTGTCGGAGTTAAAAAAGAAATACAACACAAAAAAACAATGGCTTTGAAACGAACAAAAATCGTCGACATCTTTGATCCCGCACTGGTGGGACAAGAGGTCTGCGTCAAGGGTTGGGTGCGCAGCAGGCGCGGCAACAAGTTTGTGCAGTTTGTCGCCTTGAACGACGGCTCGACCATCAACAACCTGCAAATCGTCATTGACCTTGAGAAATTCAGCGAGGAGGAGCTCAGGCCCATCACCACTGGCGCCAGCCTCCACGTCGAGGGACAGCTCGTCCAGTCCCAGGGCAAGGGCCAGACCGTTGAGGTTCAGGCCAAAACGGTGGAAATCTACGGCACATGCGATGAGGACTATCCCATGCAGAAGAAAGGCCACACGCTGGAGTTCCTGCGTTCAAAGGCCCACCTGCGCATGCGCACCAACACCTTTGGTGCCGTGTTCCGCATTCGTCACCATTTGGCATTTGCCATCCACAACTTCTTCAACCAGAAGGGTTTCTTCTATCTGCACACGCCGCTGATCACTGCCAGCGACTGTGAGGGTGCCGGCGACATGTTCCAGGTGACCACCCTCGACCTGGGCGACCTGCCCAAGACCGAGGACGGCAAGACCGACTACTCCAAGGACTTCTTCGGCAAATCCACGAGCCTGACCGTGTCGGGACAGCTCGAGGGTGAGCTGGGTGCCACCGCGCTGGGTGCCATCTATACCTTTGGCCCCACCTTCCGCGCCGAGAACAGCAACACCCCGCGCCACCTGGCCGAGTTCTGGATGATCGAGCCCGAGATGGCCTTCTATGACATCACCGACAACATGGACCTGGCCGAGGAGTTCATCAAGTACTGTGTGAACTACGCACTCGAGCACTGCCAGGATGACCTGGAGTTCTTGAACAAGATGTATGACAACACGCTCATCGAGCGCCTGCACAGCGTCTTGAAGGAGCCGTTTGTGCGCCTGACCTACACCGAGGGCATCGAGATCCTGAAGGCAGCCAAGAAGAAGTTTGAATTCCCCGTTGACTGGGGTGTGGACGTCATCCTCACCGACTACCCGCGTGAGATCAAGGCCTTCTACATGAAGCAGAACGAGGACGGCAAGACCGTTCGCGCCATGGACGTGCTCTTCCCCATGATCGGCGAGATCATTGGCGGTAGCGAGCGCGAGGCCGACTACGATAAGCTGATGAGCGAGATCGAGCGCCGCGGCATCCCCATGAAGGACATGTGGTGGTACCTCGACACGCGCCGCTTTGGCACCGTGCCTCACAGCGGTTTCGGTCTGGGCTTTGAGCGCCTGATCCTGTTCGTGACCGGTATGGCCAACATCCGTGACGTCATCCCGTTCCCCCGCACGCCTAACAATGCCGAGTTCTAAGACCTAGTGGGCAAGCCCACTAGGAGGTTAAAGGTTAGAGGTTAGTGAAGCATCCACATGATGCTCACTGCAGTCTCAATTTAGAGTTTACTAGGGCACTCGCCTTGTAGACAGATAATAGTAATTTTTTCATCTAGCCGCGACAGCCATCCGCTGCCGTGGCTTTATAATTTGTTTGAATTTCCCGTGCGCCAGCACGGTTAAGATTATGAGCCCGCCCCCGCGTTCCTGTGGTCCCGTATTGCGGCTTGTCAACCTTAAACATGAGGTTTTAACCTTCTTTCTCATTAGAGTGCTAAAAAGTGGCACTCTGTTGTTATTCCTTTGCACCGTGAAAGGTTTTTCACGCGCTATCAACTAACAGCAAGGACTAACAACTAAAAACTTAATAGACTATGACTGAGCAGATTTTAAAACAAGACGTAATGATTGACGGGCAGCAGGTGATGAGCATCGCCACACCCGACATTGTGAACAACCACGTTGCCGAGACCACTCCCCTCGCTAAGCACGCCGTCGAGGTGGACCCCATGAAGCTGCAAGTGATGCAGAACGCTGTCGCCAAAATCGAGAAGGCCTTTGGCACCTGTGCCATCATGCGCATGAACGACGAGAGCGTCGAGGACGTCGACGTCATCCCCACCGGCAGCATCGGCCTGGACAGGGCGCTCGGCGTGGGCGGCTATCCGCGCGGCCGCATAGTCGAGATCTATGGCCCCGAGTCGTCGGGCAAGACCACGCTGGCGCTCCACGCCATTGCCCAGGCGCAGCAGATGGGCGGCATTGCCGCCTATATCGACGCCGAGCACGCCTTTGACCGCTCCTATGCCGAGGCCGTCGGCGTGAACACGCGCAACCTGTGGATCTCGCAACCCGACAACGGCGAGCAGGCCCTGGAGATTGCCGACCAGCTTATCCGCAGCGCAGCCATCGACGTCATCGTCATCGACAGCGTCGCCGCCCTCACGCCCAAGGCCGAGATCGAAGGCGAGATGGGCGAGAGCAAGATGGGCCTCCAAGCTCGCCTGATGAGCCAGGCGCTGAGGAAACTCACCTCGACCATCGCCAAGACGCGCACCTGCTGCATCTTCATCAACCAGCTGCGCGAGAAGCTGGGTGTGATGTTTGGCAACCCCGAGACGACCACCGGCGGCAACGCCCTTAAGTTCTACAGCAGCGTCAGGCTCGACATCCGCCGCCTGGCCCACATCAAGGACGGCGAGCGCGTACTGGGCGCACAAACGCGTGTCAAGGTGGTGAAGAACAAGGTCGCCCCACCCTTCCGCAAGGCCGAGTTTGACGTCATCTACGGCACGGGCATCAGCCGCGAGAGCGAACTCATCGACCTGGGTGTCGAGGCCGGCATCATCAAGAAGAGCGGCGCGTGGTTCAGCTGGCAGGACATGCGCCTAGGTCAAGGCCGTGAGGCCGCCAAGCAGTTCCTCGCCGACAACCCCGACACCGCCAACGCTATCGCCGACCTCCTCCACACCGCCTGACAACATTCCAATACCATGAAAACCACTCGAAGTGGGGAAGCACGACTTCCCCACTCTTTTTAATGATAAGTGCAAACGATTGCATAATAAAAAATGTTAATTATTAGGGAGTTACCACATTATTATAAAAGCGCTGGAACTATTTTTGTAGCCCTTTGGCTTGCACTTATCATTCTTGATGAAGAGCGTCAAACCGAGTGACCGAAATAACCTGAAACTACTTATTAATAACCAAAATACTAACTACTTATCAATGAAAAAGATGAAAATGCTATCAACGACAGCATTCAGGCTCTTAGCGCTGATGCTGTGTCTTGCTGCGACCGTGCCGCAGCTCCATGCAGCCATCGTCGTGGCTGGTGACAACACGGCGCTGTTTGGCGGCAGCTGGAGCACGACTGCCAACTCATCTAATGAGATGACGCTACAAAGCGGCACAAGCACTTATTACTTGGCCAAGACCAACGTGTCGCTGTCAGGCACGACCCAGTACAAGGTCGTGGACAACGGCAGCTGGTATCCCAGCGGCGGCAATTTGACGTTCAATGCCAATGGCATCTACAGCCTAGTGTTTATGTACGACAGAGACAACAATCACGCCGTCTCCCTGTTCGGCCCGTTTAAGACGCTGACCGTGGCAGGCAACCAGACCGAGATTTTAGGCTCATCGTGGGGTCAAGCTGATGCCAATAACGACATGACCACTAGCGACGGTGTGAACTACACACTGTCTTTTACTGACGTGAATGTCACGGCTGGAAACTACCAGTGCAAAGTAACACTAGACCACGCTTGGACTACTTCATGGCCAGGTTCCAACCTTGAATATTCGGTTGGTTTCACCGGCCTTGCTGATGTTGTTTTTTCTTTCAATGTGGTTACTAAGAATGTCTCCGTCAATGTGACCGAGAAATCGGTCACCCCAACGACTCCTGACTATTATGTTGTGGGCAACGACACTAACATCTTCCCCAACGGCTGGAACACGGGCAGCGAGAACCTGATGGACGTAGATAACGGCACCTACACCTGGACAGCAAGCAACGTCCACTTGAATGCTGGCACCAACTATGAGTACAAGGTAACGGGCAGCGACAATTCGTGGTATCCCTCGGGCGATAACGCGACCTTCAACGTGAATGTCAGCGGCACCTACAACGTGGTGTTCAGCTTCGATGGCACCAACGTGACCGCCGTGCCCACTTTGGTTCAGGCCGACCCGACGTACACCTACGACATCTACGTGCGCTACACGGGCCTTGAGGAAGACACCAACTTGTACATCTATGCTTGGGATGGTAATGGCACGCTGTCTGCCGCCTGGAGCGGCAATATGGGCGGCACACCGTTCTCAAGCCTGAGCTCAGAGATCATCAACGGCTATACCTACTACCACGTGACCTACACGTCCTATTCATCGACAATCAACGTCATCTTCAACGAGAACGGCTCCTCGTCAACTCAGACTGCTGACTTGACCGCAACGCCTGGTGACAACTACTTCACCTATGGTGGCGGCAGCACTGTTGACGGCCCCAATGCTCAGGCCGATGCCCGCACCGACATGTACCTCATTGGCTATGCCAACTCACAGCAGTGGGCGGCCAACAACGGCATCCCCATGGAGTGGGACGAGAACAACAATTACTACAAGCTGGAGCGCGTCGTGCTCACCTCCAGGAGCAACTTCGCATTTGCCACCCAGCTGGGCGAGACCAGCGACGACTGGGATACGCTTAATGCCCATCGCCTGATTTCAATCGGCGAGAGCAACTGGAACATCACGGTAGATCAGCTCGACACCTGGATCAAGTACGATGACTTTGTTAACAACGACAACCACAACTGGTATGTCGAGCAGGCCGGTTCCTATAACATCTATGTTGATCCCGGCACACGCCGCATCATGGTGGAAACCCGTCACGAAGACATGTACATCTCCCATGGCGTGAACTGGGACTACCAGCTCAACAGCGACCAGATGACGACGGTCGATGGTAATGTCTATCAGGCCACCATCACCCTCAACCAGGGCGACTTCTTCCTGTTCTCGACCGACCTGGATGACGATAGCGCATGGGGCGCTGAGACCGATTCTGAGTCTTATGAAATCACCGACCTGATGATTAATTTTGCTCAGAAGCTTGAACCGGGCAGCACCAAGAACTTCTACTTCAATGGCACCACGGGCAAGTACATCGTCGTGGTCAACAAGGCCAAGAAGACCGTGATGCTGCGCAAGACCTACGACGCCACCAAGACCAAAATCTACCTGCAGAAGACTCCTAATGTGACCCTTAACCCCGCTGGCGGCACCTATAACAACCAGCCGGTTGACGGGAAGCGCGGTGGCATCTACGCCTGGAACAAGCTCAACCTCGAGAGCCAGAACGACCAGGCCTACACTTGGGCCATTAACCATGGTCCCACCAACTACACCTATGACGGCGAGGTTGGTAACGACTATGGCGGCGACAATTACCTCAAGGACATGAACGACACCATCACCTCCGATGGCAAGGAATGGTATGCCTGGAGCGTGTCCAACTCGATTTGCGAGTTCTACTTCATCCGCAATAACCAGACCGACTACAAGTCACAGAACATCATCCGCCGCGCCGGCGAGGTTTGGCTCACCTGGATTGACGAGGATGCCACCTTCAACCGTCAGGATAATGCCCAGCACCTCGACAGCCTGATGGATGTGACCCGCGACTACTATGACGTGACCACCAGCGGCGTGAGCGACTGCGCCACGATGCTCGAGGGACACTACTATGTCTATTACACTAACACCACTGGCTGGGATTCGGTTTACTGCTATGCTTGGCACTCCGATCCGCTCATCGAGTATAATGGCGGTTATCCCGGCGGCAAGTGTACCTTTGTCGGCTATGACAACGACGGCTACGAGGTGTGGTGCTACGACTTCGGCTTGATTGATGAGTTCAACCAGCCCGAGCCTACAGGTGTCATCTTCAACAACGGCAGGGGCGGCGAGTCTGAGGGCCAAGCCGGCGACGCCGTGCGTCAGCAGACCGGTGACCTGGAGTTTGACAACGGTGCCTGCTACGACTACCTGGGCATGATCTACCTGGGTAACTCGCTCAACGCCATCATCAATGGCGGTGTCGTTGACGGACCCAAATACACCGTCGAGGATGACCTGATTGGTGTTTACTATGACGACGATGCCATCACGCTGATCACGGCCGTTGACCACGAGGGCCACGAGATTCCTTACTACGTCAAGGGCGCGCTCTATGCCAAGGACAATGAGAACTATTCAGCCAAGTCAAGGCTGGCCGAGGGCACGACCGACTATGTCTATGACATCTGCGCCCACTGGACAAGCCAACAGTATCCTGGCGGCTCACAGATTCAGCTCAAGCGCACCTCCTATGACCAGAGTAACTGGGTGAAGATTGTGCTCTCGCCCAACTTTGACAACACCAACGCCAAGAGCAATGCCGACGTGACCATCGACGCAAGCCAGTTCGACGATATGACTTATCTTCGCGCCGAGCAGCTTAGCGAGGGTTACCTCAGCCGCTATGTGGGCAAGATCATTCCCGGCCACTCCATGTCGGGTAACCTGGTGGACAATGTCAATCCCCAGATGCACATCACCAACATCGCCAATCCGATAGCTACCCCCGAGTATGAGAAGAATGTGTACGTCACCACCCACTTCAACGACTCGATTGTCTTTAGCTATGTGCATCAGGAATGGAGTCCTGGCATCTACGAGGGTGTTTACAGGACTGTTCCCCACCTGGCCGTTGACGATGAGACCGGTGAGTACTTGACCGACAGCAACGGCAATTACTTTGTCGACTACACCGAGATCAAGACCGACAAGCGCTACAAGATGTTCTATGTGGCGCCCAAGCCCCAGGAAATCGCCTTCATCACATGGGCGGTATTTGACCATCCTGATTCTACTGTCGGCACAAGCGGCTGCGAGCATGAACCTTCAACGCCTGGCGCTTTCTATACGCCCATGAACTGGAACCGCAAGGGACAGCTGTGGGGCACCGATCCCGAATCGCCCAATGCGGCATGGGGTGAGACCTATGGTCCCTTCAGCAACGGTTACATGCAGTATGGCGGCTTCCAGGTCAACTGGTCACTGTTTGGTGACGACAACCACTGGAATGAGCACGGACAGCCCTGGTACCAAATCTTCAAGCCCGGACAAGCCTACAAGATCCTCGCCCTGATCCGCTATGCATGGGGTGACGACCTCAGTGATGTCGAGTACACAGCAGGCGTCATTGACGAGAATTACACCGGCGACTATCACGAGGGTGGAGGCAATCATGCGTTCAATGCCCCAAGGAGGACCGACTATGTCGATGTAACCAATATGGACATTGTTCCCTTTGATATCCTTAACGAGAGCAAATTCATCGTCTTCCCGCTCATGGGCTATGCCGAGGATTCTAACGGCGACGGCTTGGGCAACGTGACCGTCGTTAAGGAAGTGTACACCCCGCGCACCGTGACCGGTGTTCACTACTACAACCTCATGGGTGCCAGGAGCGACAAGCCCTTTGACGGCATCAACATCGTTGTGACCACCTACAGCGACGGTAGCCGCTCCAGCAAGAAAATCCTGCGTTAACGCAATCCGTTAGCGACAGCTATCATTCACGACAGCCGTGCCTCGATCGACCAGGCGCGGCTGCCGTTTTTGTTATCCATTGCCCCCAGGAAACCCCACCCCATCCGACACCACCACCCGCCTGTAGAGACGCAAAATCTTGCGTCTCAATATTTTAATTTAAAAATTTGTTTCAATTTTTTAATTAAATTTGTTTTAATTTCTCGGCCGTAGGCCGATATATATAGCGACATTGCAATTGAGACACAGTCTCCCCGAGTCCCCCCGCGTCAGTGTTGTCTATGTATTACGGGTTGTCAACCCGTACCCGTGTCGCGGTTCCCGCCCGGTACCCTTTGTCGCGGCCCCTTGGTCCGTCTTGAATTTTAAAATTTGTTTCAATTTCCCGTGCGTCAGCACGGTTAAATATTGCGACACGTTGGCCTTCCCAGGGACATAATTGAAAAAATCTCCCCACATTCATGGCATCGCATGGGAAAAAGCATTAACTTTGTAAGTTAAAACCAAATCCCTCAAGATTGACTATGCAGAATACCAGCAAACAATATGACGAGGCCATCGCTCAGTGCCGCGAGTTGTTCATCAACAAGATGAAGGACTACGGCCCCTCGTGGCGCATACTCAGGCCCAGCTCGGTGACCGACCAGATCTTCATCAAGGCCAAGCGCATCCGCACCCTTGAGCTCAATGGCGAGACCAAGGTGGGTGAAGGCATCTGGCCCGAATTTGTGGGCATCATCAACTATGGCATCATCGGACTCATCCAGCTGCGACTGGGCTACAGCGACACGGTGGACATCTCTCAGGAGAAAGCCCTGCAGCTCTATGACGAGCTCATCACCGACACCAAGAACCTGATGATTGCCAAGAACACCGACTATGGCGAGGCATGGCGCGACATGCGCATCTCGAGCTACACCGACCTGATCCTGACCAAGATCCAGCGCACCAAGGAGATTGAGAACCACGGCGGCGCCACACTGGTGAGCGAGGGCATCGACGCCAACTACCAGGACATGATCAACTACAGCGTGTTTGCCCTCATCAAGCACAACGAGGGAAGCATTTAAAGGTTAGACTTTGATTGAGAACGAGAAATGAAGACCATCAAGGCAGTCGTTAACGCGGTCAAGTTCGAGAAATGGTGCCAGATACTCACGGTGCTCATGAGGATCACCGTGGGTGGCGTATTCATTTTTTCAGGCTTTACCAAGGGGGTTGACCCTTGGGGCACCTACTATAAGATTACCGACTACCTCAATGCCATGGGGCTGGAGCAGTGGGCCGGCACGGCGCTCTTCGCGGCCATTGCACTGGCAGCGCTGGAGTTCATGCTCGGCGTGGCGCTCGCTGTGGGCGCTTACCGCCGCAGCGCCCCCTGGCTGGCATTGCTGGCGATGCTGGTGATGACGCCGCTCACGCTGTGGCTGGCCGTAACTGCTGCCGTGCCCGACTGCGGCTGCTTCGGCGACGCGTTGCACTTGAGCAACTGGGCCACCTTTGGCAAGAATGTGTTGCTCCTGCTGGGCACCATCTACCTGCTGCTGTTCAACACCTCGGTGCGCGGGATCTACGGGCCCGCCGTGCAGTGGATGGTGATGGCGCTGTCTTTCGCCTTTGTGATGGCGGTGGCCTACTATGGCTACTTCACCCAGCCGCTCATCGATTACCGACCTTACCCGATAGGCACGCGCCTGGTCAATGCCACGACCATGGGTGACAGCGACGAGGGCGAGGATGACTTCATCTTCATCTACAGCCGCGACGGCAAGCAGCAGGAGTTCACCATCGACAGCCTGCCTGACGAGGAAGACGGCTGGGAATACGTGACCCGCTACCATGCCCGCCGCCCACGCGGAAAAGTGATTGTGCAAACCGGCAATGCCGAGGATGGGATCGCCATCATGGACAGTGAGGGCAACGATGTCACCGTCGATGTGCTCGCCGACAGCCGCAACACCCTGTTGCTGCTCTTCCCCGACCTGCCCACGGTGGGGGTCGTCAACTCATTTGCCCTAAACGAGCTCACCGATGCCGCCATGGTCACTGATGTGGACGTGATTGGTCTCACGCCTGCCACGGCCGAGGAAATCGAGCAGTGGAAGGACAACTCGATGGCAAGCTATCCCATCTACAACATGGACGACAGCGAACTCAAGATGATCGCGCGCGGCAATCCCGCCGTGGTCTATCTCGAGGATGGCGTCATCAGCTGGAAACGCACCCTGGGCTCGCTCGACAGCGTGACGATGCCCGACCATCTGGTAGAACTAGCCGACGACTATGATGCCGACAGCATCATGACCACCCTGATGCTGGCCTATCTGGCGGGAATGCTCGCCGTGCTGGTGATCAACCGCTCCCACTTGGTTGTCAAGCGCCTCTTTTTCAAGAAAAAATCGACAAATAACTAAAACCCGAATATATGATTCTCAAAGAAGGACAACTCATCAACAACCGCTGGCATGTGGTTTACCTCATCAAGGAAAACCCTTATGCCGAGAGTTACCGCGTCGAGGACGAGAGCGGCAACCCCTATTTCTTGAAGGTCTACAGGCTCAAGAACACGCCTGAGAAACTCATCATCGATGGGCAGGTGATCGAGGTCGTCATGAGCCAAATCATCAACCACAAGAACATCATCAGCTGCATCGACAACGGTACCTACAGCGACGATGCGGGTGAATGCCGTTACCTGGTGGCCAACTACTTCAGCGGTGAGCTGTTGAGCGAAATGCTCCAGCGCAAGAAGAAAAAGAAACTCGACCCAAAAACCGCTGTAAAAATCTTCATGGAGATGCTGCAAGGTCTGCAGTACCTGCACAACTCACCCGGCGTGCTGCTGCACAACGACATCAACCCCACCAACGTCATGCTCAGCAGCAAGACCGGCGGTATCGCCGAGCTGATTGACATGGGGCACATCTCCAACTGCTTCATGGGCAGCGCGCCCTTTGACACCGCCGACCTGGATCCCCGCTACGCCAGCGGGCAGTCGTTCCTGGGTAAGTATGACGAGCGCAACGACATCTTTGCCGCCACGGGCGTGTTCTACAAGATGCTCACCGGCAAGGACCCCTGGGGTGTGGAATTCCCGCCCGAGATGACCCGCAAGGAGAAAATCAAACTGGTGCAAAAGGCTCGCAGCGAGCAGGGCGAGATCAACGTCGATGACATCGACGACGAGAAGCTCAAGAAAATCATCAAGAAAGGCCTGGCGCTAGGCTACAACGACCGCTATGGCAGTGTTGACGAGATGCTCAACGACCTCATCGAGGGCGATGAGAGCAAGACGGCCCAAGAGATACGCAACAAGCTCACCACTCGCCAGAAAGAGGAAACTGACGACGATGATGGCACCGACGGGTTTGACCCCTTTGACTGGAGCGGAAGCGGGGGCAGCGGCACCACCTCCAAGCACGCTGCCGAGACCAGCGCCGACGTGGAAATCAAGCGTGGCAGCGGCAACGGCTTTGCCGACATTGCCGGCATGGATGACCTCAAGGAGATGCTGCGCAAGCGCGTCATCCTCATCCTGAAAGATAAAGAGCTGGCCGCGAAATACCGCCTCACGCCACCCAACGGCATGTTGCTCTATGGCCCTCCCGGATGCGGCAAGAGCTTCTTTGCCGAGAAGTTTGCCGAGGAAACGGGCTTCAACTTCATCCTGGTCAAGGCCAGCGACCTGGGCTCCATCTATGTCCACGGCTCACAAGGCAAGATTGCCGACCTGTTCAAGAAGGCCGAGGAGAACGCCCCCACAGTGCTGTGCTTCGACGAGTTTGACGCCTTTGTGCCCAACCGCTCGAGCGACAACTCTGGCGGCAACCAGGCGGGCGAGGTTAACGAGTTCCTCACCCAGCTCAACAATTGCTCCAAGCGCGGCATCTTTGTCATCGCCACGAGCAACCGTCCCGACAAGGTTGACCCTGCCGTGCTGCGCACTGGACGCATCGACAAGCAGGTGTATGTGCCCATGCCCGATGACACTGCCCGCAAGCTCATGTTCGAGCTATACCTCAAGGACCGCCCCTGTGAGGAGAATATCGACAGCGACATCCTGTCCAAGAAGGCCGAGGGCTACGTCGCCAGCGACATTGCTTATGTGGTCAACGAGGCCGCTACCATCGCCGCCTTCAACCACGAGCAAATCACCCAAGACCTGCTCATCAAGACCATCGAGGGCATCAAGCCATCGATCAGCAACGAGCTGCTCAAGGAGTATGAGGAGATGCGCGACAAGATGGAAGGCATCTCCCGCAACAACGCCCTCCCCCACGTGGGCTTCAACACCAAATAAGAACTAACAACAAAAGACTAGTGACTAGCGACTAAAACACTAAACAACATGGACTTAAACAAACTGATGATCGATTATCTGGCCGAGGAAGGTTACCGTCCCCACGAGACTCCTTTCGGCATCGCGTTCAAGAACGAGGGTTTCAATTTCCTCTTTTTCAAGGATGAGGAGGATGAACAGTACTTCAGGCTGATGATGCCCGCCATCTTTGAAGTCACCGAGGACAACGAGGACACCATCCTCAAGGTGATGAACGATGTGAACAGCAGCATCAAGGTCGTGAAACTCTACACCATGGATATGGAGGACGAGGAAGGCAAGAAGGACACCAGCGTGTGGGTTGCCTTTGAGATCCTGGCCGACACCACGCCCGAGCTCAGCGACATCGTGCCGCGCGCCATCACCCTGCTGCAGGGTGCACGCATCGCGTTCCTCTCTAGGCTCGAGGAGATCGCCGACCATTAAGGTGCCCACATCAGGCAACGCTATCAACAACAGCGCTCCCGCCACCACACGGTGACAGGAGCGCTGTTATATTGCATGAACCCCAAAACAGGGAATTACTGGCGGGTATAAGCGGCCTGGTCGGCGGGGTTAAATGCGCCGATGAAGCGTGCGTGACGGGCAACCTCGGCCTCACCCATGTTGACATAGACCTTAGCGCTATCCATGAACAGGTCGGGCTCCTGGCTGGCATCACCGATGAGCAGATAGCCCATGATGATGTGACCGAGCATCTCTACCAAGCGACGTGCATGGAAGGTGATGTACTCGGGATCCTCGACAGCCTTTACCTTCTCCATCGTCTCCTCGTAGGTGGCCGTCATGGCCTCCAGCTTAGCCTTCATGGGAGCGACAGCCTCACTGTACTCGCGCTCGGCATAGGCCTTAATCTGGTTCAGATAAGTGCCAGTGGTGACGTGGCGTATGGCAGCAACCACCTGCAACTGGGTCGTACCCTCATAGATGCTGGTGATGCGGGCGTCGCGATAGATGCGTTCACAAGCGTAGTCGCGCATGAAACCGCTGCCACCGTGGATCTGCACGCAATCATAGGCGTTCTGGTTGCAGAACTCGCTCGTCATGCCCTTAGCCAGCGGGGTGAACGCGTCGGCCAGGCGGTTATAGGCCTTCATCGTCTTGCGCTCCTCGGGGGTGAGGGTGCGCTCACGGCTGATGGCCTCCAGTGACTTGTACATGTCCACAAAGCGGGTGCACTCATACAGCAGGGTGCGTGATGCGTCCAACTTGGCCTTGATGTTGGCAATCATCTCGCTCACGGCGGGGAAATTGATGATGGGCTTGCCGAACTGCTCGCGGCTGCGGGCATAGGCGATGGCCTCCTGATAGGCGCTCTCGCTCACACCAACGCTCTGGGCAGCGATACCCAGGCGGGCGCCGTTCATCAGCGACATCACGTACTTGATAAGGCCCAGGCGGCGCTCACCGCACAATTCGGCCTTGGCATTCTTGAACACGAGTTCGCACGTGGGGCTGCCATGGATACCCATCTTGTCCTCGATGCGGCGCACGGTCATGCCACCGTCGCGCTTGTCATAGATGAACATCGACAGGCCGCGGCCGTCGCTGGTGCCCTCCTCGCTGCGTGCCAGCACGAGCGAGATGTCACCATCACCATTGGTGATGAAGCGCTTCACGCCATTCAGGCGCCAAGTGCCGTCCTCATCCTGGGTTGCCTTGAGCATCACCGACTGCAGGTCACTGCCGGCATCAGGCTCGGTCAGGTCCATGGCCAGCGTCTCACCCTTGCAGGTGCGGGGCAGGAAACGCTCCTTCTGGTCCTCGTTGGCAAACTCGTTGATGGTCTCGGCACAGTCCTGCAGACCCCACACGTTTACAAAGCCCGCATCGGCACGGCTCACCATGTCAGCTGCCATGATGTAAGGGATGGACGACATGTTCAAGCCACCATACTGGCGGGGCAGTGTGATGCCCATCAGGCCAGCCTGGTTGAGCGCCTTGAGGTTCACCTCGGTGCCGCTGGCATAGCGCACACGGCCATTCTCGTGGTGGGGGCCCTCCAGGTCAACATCCTTGGCGTTATGGGCGATGATATCACCACAAATTTCGCCAATGACTTCCAGCACGCGCTCGTAGGAGTCCATCGCATCCTCAAAGTCGAGGGGCGCGTAGTCAAATTTCTCGCTCTGGGTATAATCGCGCTCACGCAGGGCGACGATCTCCTTCATCAACGGGTGACGCAGGTGATACTGGAGCGCTTTATTGTCGGTATAAAAGTTAGCCATATTTTTAATTTAGGTTTTAGGATTTAGGTGCTAGGTGTTAGGATTTGCTTGCGAAAACTAAAGCCTAACGCCTAAAACCTAATAGCTATTATTTTGAATTCTTCTTGTAGTGCTTGATTAGCCTGGGAATCACGTCCTCGACGCTGCCCGTGATCACATAGTCGGCAATCGCGTTGATGGGCGCATCGGGGTCGGTGTTGATGCTGATGATGATACTGCTCTCGTTCATGCCGGCAATGTGCTGGATCTGGCCCGAAATACCGCAAGCGATGTAGAGCTTGGGACGTACGGTGACACCCGTCTGGCCAATCTGGCGCTCATGGTCGGTGAAACCGGCATCAACGGCAGCGCGCGACGCACCCACCTCACCGCCGAGCACGTCGGCCAGTTCAAACAGCATGTCAAAGTTCTCCTTGCTGCCCACACCGTAGCCTCCGGCCACGATGATGTGGGCACCCTTGATGTTCACCTTGCTCTGCTCGATCTCGCGGTCGATGATCTTCACCACGAGGCTGGCAGGGTCGATATACTTGTCGGGATCGAGGTTGACGACCTCTCCTTTATAGTTGGCGTCAAAAATCTCCTTCTTCATCACACCCTCGCGCACGGTCGCCATCTGGGGACGGCACTCGGGGTTGACGATGGTGGCGACGATGTTGCCGCCAAATGCAGGACGGATCTGGTACAGCAGGTCCTTGTATTCCTTGCCCTGGGCAGCGTCGGTGTGGTCACCAATCTCGAGCGAGGTGCAGTCGGCGGTCAAGCCGCTGTGCAGGCACGAGGACACGCGGGGACCCAGGTCACGGCCAATGGTGGTGGCGCCCATGAGGCACACCTGCGGCTCAATCTCCTTGAACAGCGTGGTCACCACACTGCTGTTGGGCAGCGACGTGTAGGGGAACAGGCGATCGTCCTGCACCTTGTAAACCACGTCAACGCCATAGGGGAACAACTCCTGCTCGATGCCGTCGAGCTTATCGCCCAGCACCAGCGCCTCGAGACGGCAGCCCAGGCGGGTGGCCAGCGTGCGGCCCTTAGTCAACAATTCGAGGCTGACGTCGGCGATGCGACCCTCATCATACTCGCAATAGACTATCAGATTATTCTTGTCTTCCATTATTGTCATCTTATTCTCTAATCACTAATCTCTAATCACTAATCACAACTTGCCGCTCGGCAAGTTGTTTTAACCGATAATGTGGTCGGCGATTAACTCCTTAACGAGACCCTCGAGCTCGGCATCGGCAGCAGCGTCGATGCGGCGAGCCTCCTTGGCTTGGAATGCCACGTTAACGATGGTCTTTACCTTGGTGGGCGAGCCTGCCATACCGATTTGTTCGGGATCGGCCTCAATCTCTTTCACGCCCCACTCCTTGATGTTCAGGTAGGGACGGGCGTCAACCAGCGCCTGGCGGTCGGCGGGCAATGCGGCCTTCTCACTGGGCGTCACGGCATATTTGTACTTCTGGATCAAGCGGGCGTTGCGGGGACGGCAAGCGTCGGCACTGCCGTTAACGGTCACCACCAGGGGCAGCGGGCACTCCACGGTCTCAAAACCGCGCTCAATGCGGCGCTTGATGGTAGCCTTGCCATCGGCAACACTGATGTTCTCGGCGTAGGTCACCTGGGGCAGGCCCAACTTCTCGGCGATCTGCGGTCCCACCTGGGCCGTGTCGCCGTCGATGGCCTGACGACCACCCACGATGATGTCAAACTCACCCATGTGCCTGATGGCCTGGGCCAGCGAGTAGCTCGTGGCCAGCGTGTCGGCGCCACCCAGGGGGCGGTCGGTCAGTACCACGCCGTCATCGCCACCGCGATACAGGCTCTCACGCACCATCTCGGCACTGCGGGGCAGACCCATCGTCAGCAGTGTGATGGTCGAGCCGGGATGAGCCTCCTTGAGCTGCAACGCCTGCTCCAGAGCGTTCAAGTCCTCGGGATTGAAAATGGCGGGCAAGGCAGCACGGTTGATGGTGCCGTCGGCCTTCATCGCATCTTTACCCACGTTGCGGGTATCTGGCACTTGCTTGGCCAGTACAATGATTCTTAAACCCATAGTTTCTTTTTCGATTTTATGGTTGTTACGTTGATATTCTATTTATTTACAGTAACTTGTGCACATTTTGCACAAAATCGACCGCAAAGGTACAAAAAAAACAGGCAAACTCAACCCCTCTACCCCCTTAAAGTATATTAATAATGTGTGCTTTGCCCCCATAATCCCCGTAATTTAGCTATATTTGCACACCATTTAACTACTATCACATGTACACACTCAATTATAAAGTCACTACCAGTTGCTGTGACTGCGAGGGAAAGCTAAAACTCTATTCGGCACTGCAGATGATGCAGGACTGCTCCGAGATGTGGATTGACAGCGAGCCCACAGCCCGCAAGTTTTTCACCGACAACAACATGACCCAGCTGCTGGCCACGCGCCAGGTCGAAGTGCTGCGTGTGCCCTCTTACAAGGAGGACTTGACGGTGACCACGTCCATCTATGAGGTGATGCCGATGTATGGCTTCCGCAACACCTTCATCCGCGACGCCCAGGGAGAGCCATGCTACCGCACGTGGAGCATGGGCGCCTTTGTCGACCTCTCCACTGGCAAACTCGCCCGCATTGCCGACGACGCCATCGCCTCGCTCAAGCTGGATCCCAAACAGGAGATGAACTACCGTGGACGCCGCATCATCCTGCCCAAGCAGGAAGGCACCGTGATAGAGCCAGTCTCGGTCATGCGCGCCGACATTGACTATAACCGCCACATGAACAACGCCAACTACGTGCGCATCGCCATGGAACTGCTGCCCGAGGGCTTTGAGGTGCGCGACATGCGCGTCGAGTACCGCATCGCCGCCAAATTGGGTGACCTGCTCTCCCCCACACTCCACCCCATCGGCGGCGGCTACATCGTCGCCCTGGCCATCGATGGCGAGCCCAGCGCCATCATCGAGTTCCTCTCCCACCCCCAACGATTACAATAGGGGTGCTGTAACCGTTGCTCACAAGTTGTCCATGTTGTTTGAAAATCCCGAGACTGTTGTTTGATGATTTCGACAAAAGGTTGTACCTTTGCGGTATCGAATCAAATCACTTTTATTGTTTTAACTGAATAAGAGAAAAATGAGAAAGAACATTGTTGCGGGCAACTGGAAAATGAACACCACCGTGCCCGAGGGCGTACAGCTCGCCAAGGACGTGTGTGCCGCTGTTGCTGCAGAGGCTAACCTGAAGTGTGACGTTATCGTCGGTGTGCCCTTCACCCATCTCACCGCCGTCAAGGACGTCATCGACATCAACAAGGTGGGACTGGCAGCTCAGAACTGCGCCGACCACACCAGCGGAGCCTACACTGGCGAGGTTTCGGCAGCCATGGTCGCTTCGACAGGCGCCAACTACGTTATCCTGGGTCACAGCGAGCGCCGCGGTTACTACAACGAGACCCCCGAGATGCTCAAGACCAAGGTTGACTTGGCACTCGAGAATGGACTGAAGGTGATCTTCTGCTGCGGCGAGAGCCTCGAGGAGCGCGAGAATGGCACCTTCAAGGAGGTCATCAGCGCCGAGCTGCGCGATTCACTGTTCCACCTCTCTGCCGAGCAGATGGCCAACATCGTCATCGCCTATGAGCCCATCTGGGCCATCGGCACCGGCAAGACCGCCACTAGCGACCAGGCACAGGAGATCCACGCCCTGATCCGTGGCCTGCTCGCCGACCAGTTTGGCGCACAGGTGGCCGACGACACGACCATCCTCTACGGCGGCAGCTGCAAGCCCAGCAACGCCCCCGAGCTGTTTGCCAAGCCCGACATCGACGGCGGCCTCATCGGTGGCGCCTCGCTCAAGGCCAGCGACTTCATGGGCATCGTTACCGCCTTCTAAAGAGACTGGTTCACACCCCCTTAACTGTCGACGAATTAGGCTCTCCCCTGATTCGTCGACAGTCCTTTACACCCTTTAAGTGTGCGGATGCCTTCGTGTAATTAGTAGTTTGTTAAGTTGCGGATGCCCTTCGCGAAATTCGTAGTTTATAATACAACGCGGATGCCCCACTAATCAGCGAGCGCAGCGAGCATTTAGTCATTGACCGCCTAGGGCTGTAGATTCTACCTTTGCACCAGAGGCCATAAAACAGCCTTTAACATTCATTAATAATCCCGCACGCCACTCCATACAACTGCGCGACAAAGACAGACATTGACAATCAGCAGGTTACAAAAACAACCCTCCACCCCCATCCTGCCTTTTGACGGGAATGTCAGTCTTTAAATTAATGATAAATTCACGGCAATTCACGTGAAAAATCCACGTGCGGATGCCAATTAAAAAAGTTGTTTTAGTTGTTTCAATGTTGTGCCTGTTGTTTGAAAAAAGAGCGCGGATGCTCCACTAGACTCTTAGCGCCTTAGCGTGAGGCCACAACGATTTTCTAGAACGTCATTGCATAATTCGTAAAGAAATTCGCGTTGTTACGGAAATTTGCAGTATCTTTGCCGCGAAAATTGACACCAATAGATATCTATCAATGTTGAAACAATTACACATGCGCACTCTTTCCCTGTGCCTGATGCTACTTATTGCACTGATTGCCAGCGCACAGCGTCCACAAATCACCGACCGCCTGAACAAGAACGGCCAGGTAACCGTTGACGCACCCAAGGAACTGGTGAAACGCAACAACGCCGACCTCAACGGCAAGCAGACCAACAACAACAAGGACAAGAAGGTCAAGGAAAAAGACAAAAAGAAGAACGACCCCGCCAACGAGGAAGAACGCCTCAACGAACTTGACGACGACAATAAGGACACTGCCAAGAAAGACGAGGAGAAAAAGAAAGAAGACGAGAAAAAGAAAGAGGAACTGACGCCCAAAAAGCCCAAGCGCACTCACACCTCACAGCAGACCATCGAGTCAAGAGGAGTGGGATACCGCATCCAAGCCTACAGCGACAACAACCACGCTACCGCCAAGGCCGCAGCCCAAAAGCGCGCCCGCGACATCGCGATGAAGTTTCCGCAGTACCGCTCTTACATCTCCTACAAGGCGCCCTCGTGGCGACTGCGCATCGGCGACTTCAAGACACAACGCGAAGCCCAAGCCGCCCTGCAGCGCATCAAGAGCGTATATCCTAAATTCGCCCGTGAAATGGTCATCGTTAAGGACCGCATTAACATCTGGAGCAATGATTAAAATGGTATTCAGCGACGAGGACCTCAAACTCGCCGAAAAGATAGCAAGCCACTACCGCGCCATCATCGAACTCATCGGTGAAGACCCCGAGCGCGAGGGACTCGCCAAGACCCCCATGCGCGCCGCCAAGGCACTCATCGAGAACACCCGAGGCTACAACGAGGACGCCGACGCCATCGTCCACAGCGCCATCTTTGAGCACGAGGGCAGCGAGATCGTCATCGTCAAGGACATCGAGTTCTACTCTCTGTGCGAGCACCACATCCTGCCATTCTTCGGCAAAGTCTCCATCGGCTACATCCCCGCCGGGGGCATCGTCGGCCTGAGCAAGCTCGCCCGCATCGTCGACACCTTCTCACGCCGCCTTCAGGTCCAGGAACGCATGACACACGACATTTGCGAGCTCCTCACGCGTGTCCTGCCCAACCGCGGAGTCATCGTCTATGCCGAGGCACAGCACATGTGCATGAAAATGCGCGGAGTCGAGAAACAAGACTCCACCACCATCACATTTGAGTATAGTGGTGAGTTTGAGGACATTCACCGCCAAAACGAGTTCTTCACTCTACTCGGCGTGAAAAAATAATTTGATTTTTTTGGCAAAAAATTTTGTCAGTTCAAAAAGTCGATATATCTTTGCACCGCAATTCTCGAAAGCACCCCTGCAAAGGGGGCGGAATTGACTGCGAAAGTAGCTCAGTTGGTAGAGCACGACCTTGCCAAGGTCGGGGTCGCGGGTCCGAGTCCCGTCTTTCGCTCAACGTTCTTTGAACTTCACCAGATTGCCAAGGTCGGGGTCGCGGGTCCGAGTCCCGTCTTTCGCTCTCTTTTTGTCCAGGTGGCGGAATTGGTAGACGCGCTACTTTGAGGGGGTAGTGCCCGATTGGGCGTGTGAGTTCGACTCTCATCTTGGACACCTTTTTCGAGCGGAAGCCGTTGAAAATCAACGGCTTCCGCTTTTTCGTGGTCAAAACTGCACCGAAATTGCACCGGTTCAAAAATTTTCCAGCCCGATTTCTGCACCGATTAACACTTATCTCCGAAATTGCACCGCCTTCTGGATGTCCGTTGACCAGTCGCCGTCCTCCTTGTCGGAGTCAATCTTGTTGATGACGACCGAGACGCAGAAGGCGAAGTGCTTGAAGTCCTGGCACACACCGAGGAAGTAAGAGGGCATGGCGTTGTCGAACAGGAAGTCCTCGACCTCCCGCTTGACATCGCCGCCACACGAGTCGGTGTTGTACTGCAGCCCGCTGCCATAGCATACCTCGGCATTGAACATCTGACAGGTGGCGAGGGTTTCGTCACTCTCGATGAGGTCAATGATGTGGTACGGCATGTTGTTATCGCTCCCCCATGGGATGTAGGACAGCGATTTGTCGATGATCGTCGGCACGATGTCCACGTCTTCCTTGAACACTTTGCCGCTGTCGGTCTTGAAAGCGGCCGATGCGTTGAGCACCGGAATGGTTTCTACACTATTAAAATTTAACTCCATAATCTCGCGGTTTTAGTTCCCGCAAAATTATGGAGCTATGCTTGGATGTCAAAAGACAGAGAATTTCTTGTCAATTGGCTACATATCCGCTGGCTTCAATGATTTTCTTTCCATCATCAGTAGTGAGATAGTCAAAGATTTTGCGGGCGTAGCTATCTGCTGGCGTGTCACTTCGTATCACTGCTACGACCGACGAAACGTAGGGATAAGACTTGTCGCGAATGTGTTCCTTTGTTGGAGGCACGCCATTAATGGCAATAGCTTTGACATATTCGATGGATTCAGACATATTAAGGTAGTAATAATATGGTGAATAAGCAATACCATCGACTGAGGCATGAAGACTCATGTATGGCCAAATCATTGAACCACCACGCAGTTCGGGTGCATCAATCATCGGAGTACCTTTCATAACGAGCTTCTCCATTTTTTCTTGACTGCCGGAATTGCGGTTGCGGGTGAAAGCCTTGATGGGTTGATCTTCCCCGCCCACTTCATTCCAGTTAGTGATTTTACCACTATAGATGCCAACAACCTGCTCGTGTGATAGATTGTTGACATTGTTGGCACGGTTTACCAAGAAAGCAAACGAATCAAATGCAATGGGTTTTTCAATGAGCGTCACACCTTTCTCCTGAGCGTAGTTTTGTTCATCTTCAGAACTCTCTCGCGCACAGATAATCAATTCCACCGTACCATCTATTAGATTGTTGTAAGATGGATGGGTGTTGTTCTCTTTAAGTTTTTGAATCAACAGTCTTATAGCTGTCCAATCTTCTGAATTAGTTGATATGTACAATACTCTTGAGCCGTCGACTGGCGATGGTCCCCAAAAACACTCATAACCTTCAAGAAGCGAGGCAGCAAGCAGTGTGCGTATCGGCTCAGTGGAGTCAGAACCGTCAATCACAGGAAATGTTTCTTCGGTCAAACCTACAATTTTAGATACCACAGGTGGCACCAAGTGGTCATCGGACGGCATATCTTCGGTCCAATCCGGCACATTGGGAACGTCAGGGATAGGTTCATCGTCGCCACATGACATCAATATCACGCAAGAGACTGATAATAAAAAAAATATAAATTTCTTCATGATAAAAAGTATTTTGTTCAGTGCAAATATACATCAAGTTTTAAAAATGATGATGCTATTGCCTACAAAAATACTTCCAAATTATTCACACTGAACACGCAGACCAATCTGGCTGTACGAATTTGTCTGCTGTCGAGCAGCTTGAACTGCTGGGTGCCCTGGTAGAAGTTGTAGCGCAGGGGAATGCAGTTGCGCCAGCACTGGATCTCCCCGCTCTTGGTCCAGAACTTCAGGTCAACCGGGTCACCGGCCTTGAGCATCCTTCGAAGGGTACTGATGTGGATGGATTGTGCCATAGGTTATTGGTATGAGGGGTCAAACTGCTCGGTGAAGATGCGGTTTGTCACGGCGATCGAGCGGTCAACCTTGGGCTTATGCATGGTAACTGCCTGGAGCGTATAGCGAGAACGCTGGACTTGATTGAGGAGCGTGCATCAAATCGAGCGTAGCGAGACCTGATGCGTCAGCGACGAAACGAGCCGAGCGTGTGAGGTCTCGATGCGGACAGACAGCCCGATAAGGCACTCTCGGTAACGGAGTGATCCCGACTCGGCGGTATCAGCGGCAGCGCCATCAATGAGCGGTGTGAACAGGGCGATCTCCGCCTGGCGAAGTCGTCCAGCGGCATGAGGCTGTAGCGGAGCAGCTCAACCAGCCAGCGCAGCCGGCTGGTTGAGGTGTGGAGCATGAAGCAGCCGGATACAGCCCTGTGACCAGAGCAAGTGAATTTCCCATGCAATGATGGAATGGTGGAGGCCTTCTCAAGTGTATGTTGTCTGTCGGGGGATTGTTGTTTGTCCCATTGACAAAAAATGTGGGGGACCATAATAGTGCCCCACACCAATCACTTAATTCAATTAAATAATTGTTCAGAAAGATTTATCCGATTCTCTCTCTTTATAGTAAGTGTGCTTTTCCAATTAAATACAGAAGGGCGTAGCCCAACACCATGCTGATGATGCCCACGATAATGCCCATGCGGCTCATATCCTTCTGGTTAACGAGGTTGGTCGAGAACGCGAGGGCATTGGGCGGTGTGCTGATGGGCAACACCATAGCGCTGGATGATGCGATGGCAATGCCGATGAGCACGGTGGCGGTACCGCCGATGGCATCCAGTTTGTCTCCCATAGCGCCACAGACGATGGCAAGAATAGGCATCAGCAGGGCTGCCGTCGCCGAGTTGCTGATGAAGTTGGACAACAGGTAACAGATCAGACCGGAAAGCAGCAGTATCAGTATGGGCGAGAACGTGTTGAACGGGATGCTCTTGACTGCATTCTCGGCCAGGCCTGATGCGTTGAGGCTGTAGCCCAGGGCAAAACCGCCCGCTACCATCCAGATCACGCTCCAGTTTATTTCCTCAAGATCATATTTGTTGATAACTCCTGTCATGGAGAAGACGGCAAACGGTATTAGGGCAACCGTGTTGGCGTTGATGCCCGTGAGGCTGTCGGTGAGCCACAGGAGGACGGTGACGATAAACGTCCAGATGACGATCTTGGTGTGCTTGGTTTTCTCCATATTGCTCTCTATCTCAAGATGGATGGTCTTTTGGCTGAACGGGTACATCGTCTTGAGCAGGAACCAGCCGATGAACAACAAGAGGATCACAAGCGGGAACATGAACAGCATCCATTGACCGAAGCCAAGGCCCATATTCAGGCCATCGGGGTCATTAAGGAACTTCATTGCGATGGTGTTGGGCGGTGTGCCGATAGGCGTTCCCATACCTCCCAGGTTGGCAGCGAGAGGGATAGCCAGCGTCAAGGCAATACGCCCCTTGCCTTCGGGCGGCAGCTGTTTGAATACGGGGGCAAGGAAGGTGAGCATCATTGCCGCGGTGGCCGTGTTGCTGACAAACATCGAGAAAAAGCCCGTGATGAGGATAAATCCCAACAGGACATTCTCGCTCTTGGTGCCAAACGGCTTTAACAGCACATGTGCCAGATGAGTATCAAGACCTGTCTTGGATGCCGCAATGGCAAGAATAAAACCACCGATGAACAGCATGATGACCGGGTCGGCAAAACTGGACATGATGTCCTTGTAACTGAGCAGTTGCCCCACCTGCTCCTCATTGACCATGGGTTTGATACCGCTGTTCGAGGTGAAGAGCAACAAGAACACCATGATGAAGATGGAGGTGGCCCATGAGGGAACGACCTCGGTTATCCACATCAGCGTTGCCAGAATAAAGATGGCGATGATGCGTTGCTGGATGACTGTCAGACCATCGATGCCGAACACACCGGCAGGGAGGTTCCAGATGATTAACGTGATCACCGACAGAATGAGCGCGATAATAATGCGCTTGTTCACCGATGACTCCTGACTGCGGTTTTCTCTCTTGTTCTTGTGATAGGCTTCAACCAGGTGGAAGCCATGAAATATTTTAAACATAATTTGATTGGTATTATTTATTGGTTAATGGCATCACACAACATGGCTTCAATGTCGTTGGCTGTGTGTTTGATTTCGTGCATTTCGGTTACGCAATCTGCCGCTTCAATAAGCCATTGAGGGGCATCGGCGCCGGTAATGATGACTTCGGTATGTGCAGGACGCTGCGACAGCATTTCCATCACCTGTTCACAGGTCAACAACCCATAATGGATGGCGACACACAACTCGTCCATCACTATCATGTCATACATGCCGCTTGCCATCAGCGTCTTGCAGCGGTCAAGCCCGGCAAGAGCCGCAGCACGGTCATCTTCGTTGGGAGCACGGTCCTCAAAACCTCCAAATCCCAATTGCTCGATATGGAGGCTGTCATACTGGTGGCCCAGCAGGCTCTCTTCGTCAAGCTCGTTCTTGATGAATTGCCCCACATAGACCGATTTTCCTTCAGACAACGCTTTGACGGCCATTCCCATGGCTGTCGTCGTCTTACCCTGGCCGTTGCCGGTATACACGCGCAAAAGGCCTTTCTCGTTTGTAATCATTTCAATTACTCGTTTAGTTCAGTTTTGCAGTCATGCCGCAGATTGGCAGAAAAAGGTTGAGCGGCATGACTGCGCCACCGAAAAGGTTACTATATACATACACTTATTGTTTCATGCCACGAGGCATTACACAATCAAAATCCATAAAGTGACCTTGACAATGGGCATAGACGTGAATAAATCGGATGGATTGACTGCCTGCAGGCAGCCACACACGCGAGTTTCCTCACCCAGGAGGATGACTGGTGTCTTGATTGTCCAACTCTATTACCACGAGAGTCAAAGCAACTTATGTCCAACTTGGCAGGTCTTCTGGCTTATCCCATTGTCACACGGCCTTCCCATCCTTGGCGGACAGTGACTCTGTCTGTGTGACAACTTGGTCGGGACTTACAGCAGCGGGTCTGCTCAGGATTCTCACCTGATTCCCTTTTAATCTGCGACACATCACGGCGTGATGCCCGCAGCACCAAATTTTCGGCTGCAAAATTAATACTTTTTTTAATAAAACAAATAATCCAGCATATAATTTAAAGCCAGCAGGCTCTCTAATTGCGAGCACTCTCGGATACGGATTGAAGTTATAAAAGCTGGGCTGTGGGACACCCTAATCCATCGATGAGCGGTGGAACAGGGTAATCTCAGCCGGGCGAAGTCGCCCAGCGGCATGAGGCTGTAGCGGAGCAGCTCAACCAGCCAGCGCAGCCGGCTGGTTGAGGTGCGGAGCGTGAAGCAGCCGAATACAACTCCGTGACCATAGCGAATGTAATCCCCTGCTGCTTGCGGGCCATGTCGCAAACTACGGTTCCTTGGGTGGTAGGCTTTGGAAGTTTCGTGTTGCCCACACTTGAAGGAAGAACACGATGCTGAAAACGGCACCCACCTTATACGGGCCGAGGATGTCTTCAACTCCGAATAGTGCCCTGGACAACGGCATCACAATGAGGGGCGACACA
>ONKD01000081.1 GCA_900318345.1 uncultured Prevotellaceae bacterium | reverse complement strand
CACATGGCAAGATGTGCGCATTCCGCACGATTGGGTGAATACCTTGCCCTATGCTCAAAAGGCCAGCCACTCTCACGGCTACAAAACTGTGGGTTATCAATATCCCGAAACGAGTGTGGGCTGGTATCGCAAGATGATCACAATCCCCGAGTCAGACTTGGGCAAGCACATCGCCCTGCAGTTTGACGGCATCTTCCGCAATGCCCGCGTATGGTTCAACGGCTTCTATATGGGTACCGAACCCAGCGGCTATGCCACGCAGGTGTATGATGTGACTGAATATGTAAACTATGGCGGTGAGAACCTTGTTTGTGTACGAGCCGACGCAACGCTCGAAGAAGGCTGGTTTTATGAGGGAGCCGGCATCTATCGTGACGCATGGCTCATCAAGTCGGCTGCTGTCAGTGTGGCTCCATTCGGCACCTTTGTCTATGCCGACCTTAAGGCCCCTTATACCTCGGCGACCATTCATGTAGATACCGAGGTAAACAATCATTCGTTGGAACCACAAACGTGTACCGTAGAACACCGACTGCTCGACGCTCAAGGCAACGAAGTGGGCAGGACAACCACTGCATCACTTGACCTGAAAGGCAAACAGACCAGCGGCTGCAAACAAATGTTGACACTTGACCGACCGCATCTGTGGAGCACCACCGATCCCTATCTGTATCAAGTGGAAACGACCGTTAAAGTGAACGGACTGGTTACCGATGTTTACATGACAACAACGGGCATACGTGATGTGGAGTTTGACGCCGACCGAGGATTTCTGCTCAACGGAAAAGAGATTGAGCTCAAGGGCGTGAACATGCATCAGGACCACGCCGGTGTGGGAGCCGCTATCCCCGAGGCACTCATGGCGTGGCGCATCAAGCAGTTAAAGAAATTGGGCTGCAATGCTTATCGTGCATCCCACAACCCGATGACGCCTGCCCAACTTGACATCTGCGACCGCGAGGGCATACTCGTCATTGACGAAAACCGACTTTCGGGCATCAATACCGAGCACCTGAGGCTGTTAGATAACATGATTAAGCGCGACCGCAATCACCCGTCGATTGTCCTGTGGAGCGACGGCAACGAGGAGTGGGGCTTGGAGAATACCATCCAAGGCACGCGCGTTGCTGCCGCCATGCGTGAATATACCCGCCTGCTTGACCCCACCCGCCATTCAACAATAGCCAATGCTGGAGGGTCAGAATTGATTAAGGGGCTCGATGTGGTGGGATGCTCGATGTGGTGGGATTCAACTATATCGCACAAAACGATGTGGATAACCGCAAGAAAGCCAACCCCACATGGAAAATCGTGGGCACCGAAGAAACCACTGGATGCGGCACACGTGGTGTCTATTTTGACTCGCCTGACCAACCCGGCCAAATGGCCAGCATCAATCGTGGCACACAGCCAGGCGTGGAGAACGTGATTGAGCGCGGATGGAAATTCTATGACGAGCGTCCGTGGGCGGCGGGTCTCTTCTATTGGACGGGGTTTGACTATCGTGGCGAGCCCAATCCCTTATCTTATCCTGCCCATGACTCGGAATTTGGCATTCTTGACTATTGCGGATTTCCCAAAGATGAGGCTAGCTATCTTAAAGCATGGTGGACGAGCGAGCTCGTGCTGCACATCTTCCCCCATTGGAATCTGCAAGGCCATGAGGGCGAAGAAGTGGAGATTTGGGCCTACAGCAACTGTGATGAAGTGGAGCTGACCGTGAACGGCAAGAAACTGGGTCGACAGGCGATGCCTAAAAACAGTCACCTGAAATGGAAAGCCATCTATCAACCGGGCCGCATAGTTGCCGTTGGATACAAGAATGGAAAGCGCATCTTGAAACAAACGATCGAGACCACCAACCCTGCGGCAAAGATTGTGCTGACAGCAGACCGAGGGCTCATCACTGCTGATGGGCGCGATGTGGCCATCGTGACCGTTGAGATTCAGGACAACAAAGGACGTATGGTTCCTGATGCCTGCCCCATGCTGACCTGCTCACTTCAGGGAGACGGCCGCATTTTGGGTGTCGGCAACGGAGACCCCTCCTACCTTGGTCCCGACCATCCCAATGAACTTGACTGCCACACATTCCAAATCCCGGCATTCAACGGACTGGCCCAGATTCTCATCCAGAGCGGGCATACCCCCGCTGCCCTTCAGCTCAGCTGCAGCAGCGACGGGCTAAAGTCTGGAAATTTAATGATCACCGCCGAATAAATCAGAAAGAATACTTCGGGATGTAAACCTTTGCCATCAATAGTAACCCAATGACATGACATCACCCTTATGAAAACGATTCAACTGAACAATGGTGTGGAGATGCCCGCACTGGGATTTGGCGTATTCAGACTCTCGCCAGCCGAATGTGAACGCTGCGTGCTGGACGCCATCGAGATGGGCTACCGCAGCATCGACACGGCCCAGGACTATAAGAATGAGGAAGGTGTGGGCGCAGCCATCAAGAAGTGCGGCATCCCACGCGACAGGCTGTTCATCACCACCAAGGTGTGGATCAGCAACGCCGGCGAGGAACGTGCGGCACTGAGCATCGATGAGTCGCTGCGCAAACTGCGCACCGACTATGTTGACCTGCTGCTGGTGCATGAGCCCTATGGTGATTGCTATGGCACCTATCGAGCTTTGGAAAAAGCCTATCAGGCTGGTAAGGCAAGGGCCATCGGACTGAGCAACTTCTATAACGTGCGTTTTATCGACATCGCCGAGCACATGGACGTCAAGCCCGCTGTGCTACAGCTCGAGACTCATGTGTTTGCCCAGCAAAAGGCCATGCGTGCACTCATCAAGGGCTATGGCACGCAACTCATGGCATGGGGACCGTTGGCACAAGGCCGACACGGTTTCTTTGAAAACGAGACACTCAAGGCCATCGGAGCAAAATATGGCAAAACCAACGCCCAAGTGGCTCTCAACTGGTTAGTGTCGCAAGACATCATGCCCGTGCCCAAAACATCGCACAAGGAGCGCATGGCAAGCAATCTGGACATCTTTGACTTTGAACTTTCCAGCGAGGACATGGAGGCCATTGGCCGCTTAGATCAGGGCGAAACGCTCATCAACGACTTCAATAACGACACCGACCTGGCACAGATGTTCCTGGGCCTCAAGCCCTGGACATAAGAATGATAGCGCAAGCCGAGCGAGGGTGTGTCATAAATGTTCGCCCGAAATAATAATCGCTCTAACGAGCGGGAAATTAAAACAAATAACGAGCGGGAAATTAAAACAAATTTTGTATTTAAATTAAGCAAATTAAATTTTTATATCAATTTTTCAATTAATTTGTATAAATTTCCCGTGCGTAGGGCGGTCATAATTCCAGCAGATGAATAATGTCACACCCCCATTTTTATCACCATCGGGCAATTGGCTGAGTTCATATTCAAGGATGATCCGCTAGTGATAGAGTTGGCCTTGCTTTGAACCATCAACAAAGAAAGCCGACAAACTGTGCTGCCGGCTTTCTTTGTTATGGAGTAACAATTAGATTACTTCACTTTCTTGATGTCCTTGACAAAGAGGATTTGCTTTTTCTTTGCCATTTGCTTGAAATCATCGGCGGTGGCGATGCCAGGCGCTGCGCCAAAGTGCTCACGCTTGAAGTTGCGCCACGGCAAGAAATAGCAGGGATGGTGTTTCTCCATGATGGGCAGCAACACGCGGCTCCACCAGGTGGCATTGGGCGAATTCTTGTAGCCGCACTCGGTGAATGCCAGCAGTAGGCCATGCTCCTGGGCATAGGCATCCAGGAAGTCCATATCGGCATTACACTGCTTGACAAAATCTTCTTCGGTGCCCCACTGATAGGCGTCAAGACCTAACAGATCAACACGTTCGTCACCAGGCCAGCGGTTATAGAATTCCTGCGGATTGACACCCAGGTTGGGCGAGCAACTCCACACGATGGAGTTGGACAGGCTCTTGTTGAGATAATCTTGAGTTAGATTCCACAGGCGCAGGAACTCTTCGTCGGTGCAATTGCCCTTGCCCCACCAGAACCATCCGCCGTTGTACTCATGCCACGGACGGAAGATAACAGGAACAGGATTGCCGTCCTTGTCGGTGAGCGAGAGGATGAATGTCTCCACACGTTTGAGCCAAGTCATGAACTTGTCGTGGCCCTTGCCACCGGGCAGAATCTCCTTTACCGTGCTTTTGGGATCAAGGACGAGGCTGAGTTGACCGGTTTTCTCCAGATAGGGCTTTGCTGCCTCAAACGACTTGATGTCGCTCTCAATCCAAGCAGTGGTGCCCAACATGGGGTTGCGCGGATGCCATGACAGCGTCACGATACCGCCACGCTCGTGTTGCTTGATGATTTCTTCACGAATCCAATTGAACGGCACAGAATCCAGGTTCTTGTCGTCGCCCATCTCGATGCCACCCAAGTCAAAGCCCATCACACCAGGGTAGTCGCCAACAATGTCATAGGTGTCGGAACGGCCCTGTTCCCACTCCCAAGTGATGCCATAGAAAGGGTCGTCCTGATGGCCGTACATGATGCCGCGTTTTTGCAGCTTGGTGAGGCGTTCAATCAACTTTTGCGCCGGGGTTTTCTCAACTTTGGGTGCACGGGCTCCTGCCTGGGATGCGCAAAGGACAAACAGCAGGGCGATGAGCAACAGTCTTGGTTTCATCATTTGAATAATTCCTCCTTGCAAGGCATAGCTCAAGCAAGCTTGGCTC
>ONKD01000031.1 GCA_900318345.1 uncultured Prevotellaceae bacterium | reverse complement strand
ACTGCCATCATGAAGATGGATGAAGACCAACAAACCATCTATGATCTGGTAAGAAAACACTGTCGCAAATGACTTGGGTGTCCCATTGACGAAAACAGGCGTGGGATCAAACAGCTGTCTAGTTGACGAAGTTGACGCTGACGCCGAGTTGCAGGCGCGCGGGGAATCGGCAATGTTAGAGTTTGTTACTCGTGTGATTGGTTTTTATTCATTAACCGTTTAGTCTCTTGTAGCTCTTTTTGTAAAAGCTGCACGCGTTCTGCCAGTTGCTCTTGAGAGGGCAATGCGTCTTTGATTTGAATATTGTTGTATGTTGCTACTCCCATCGGTGTGCTGATACCTCGGAAAGACCACTGAACTTCAGTCTTGTTCATGTCGGAGCAAACAAGTAGACCAATGGTCGGGTTATCCTCTCTGGTTTTAAACAATTCATCAACCGCATTGACATAGTAGTTTAACTTTCCTGCAAACTCAGGTTCAAAGGGTTTGGCTTTCAATTCGCAGACAATATAACAGCGCAAACGGATGTGATAGAATAAGAGATCAATCTTCCGAGTGCGCCCACCAACTACTAATTGCTGCTGCCGGCCCAAAAAAGCGAATCCAGACCCCATTTCCAATAGTAAATCAGTTATGTTTTGCGAGAGAGCCTCTTCCAGTTCTGCTTCATCATAAGTCTCATGTTCAACTGTGGCAAATCCAAAATCGTAGTTTTCTTTCAATACTTCTTGAATAAGTTTGCTTTGAGTATCAGGCAAATGGTCGGCAAAGTTGTTGGCGATCTTCCCTTGATGTTCGTACACATGTGCCTTGATGCAATTGATGAGTGCATCGCGACTCAATCCTTGCTCAATAGTTTTGGCGATATAGAACAATGCTTCCTGAATGGATTTACACTTGGTAATGATTTCTACATGATGCCGCCAAGGAACTAAAGCAAATGGCAGAGGAAATTCTCCACCAGACTGGTGGAGTTTTTCAGTTGGAATTTCTCCACCAATATGGTGGAGTTTTATCGCCACTTGTTCGGTCTGTGCATATAATTGTCCAACCCACTGTTGGAGATCAATCAAGTCTAAATTTGAAGTATAGAATAGGTACCACTTCTTCATATACCACAAATTAGATGTCGAGAATCCTTCGACCTCTGGAAACTCTCGTTTCAGGTCGAGGCTTACTTGTTCTACTACTCCTGCTCCCCATCGTTCTTCAACTCTCTTTTGGACTAAGTCACGACCCAGCTGCCAATTGAACAGAAGTTTTTCGGCATTAACCTTGACCGCGGCCTTCACTTGTGCCGAACGGTAGCGGTGCTTCACTTCGGCAATCCATTTGGCATAGTCTGTATCGATGTGAATGTCGTGGGACTTAACTATACGAGGTGAGTCATCAGCGTTGTTCTTGATGTCGCTCATACTTTTTGGGTTTTAGCAAGAATAGGTTTAGTTGACGAAGTTGACGCTGACGCCGAGTTGCAGGCGCGCGGGATTGAGCGGGTAGTGCGGTGTGGCGAAATAGGCGTCGCCGCTGTGAACCTTCTGATTGAAATGGGTCCAAGCGATGAAGAAGCGGGCCTGCTTCATCTTGAAGTTGGCATACAGGTTCATGATGGCAAAGTCGCCGCATTTCATCTCCTGCTGACTATGGAAGGTCATCGTCGCGGGGTTGTAGACGGGCGCATAGTACTTGGTGTAGTAGTTGCAGTCCACACCCAGCTGCACGTGCAGCACGCGGGCGATGATGAAACGGGCATACAGGTTGCTGTAAACAGCGAATTTGGGCAGCGGCAGCACCTCTTCGTTGCTGCTCGTCTGCAAGGTGACACTATTGTCCCAGTTAAAGGCCTTGAAATGCAGCCCCTGTCGCAGTCGGGCGCTCAGCACATGGATGGCGCCGCCGTGCTGTGCGGGCAAGCCGTCGGCATCCCAATAGATGTAGTCGTTAAGCGTCTCATAGCCCACATTCACGTTGGTCCACGTGAACGGTATGTCCAACTCGCCACCAACGCGCACGCGCGTGGTCTTGCTGAAGTCGTTGTGCCAAATGAAGTGGTTGGACACGAAATTCTGCAACAGGTAGGGCACCGCCAGGTTCTTGAAGTAGCCATAGCCGCGCACGCTCACCGTGTCGCCCAGCAGGCGGAACCTCGTGGTCACGTCGCCCGTGATATCGATCTCGCCCGCTGCGTCGCCCAGCACGCCAAATTGCGCCGTGGCGTTGTAGCGCAGCAGCGAACCTTGTTGCTTGGTCAACTGTCCTCCCAGCCACAGCAGGTTTTGCGTCGCGCTGTGATCTACCGTGGCAGGCACGCGATCCAACCCATTGGGCAATACGTTGTATATGATGCCTGTGACGCTGTCGGTCACTTGGGTATAGCGTCTCACCTCGTGGGTGCCATAGACCGAGAAACCAAACTTGGCGTACTTGTTGAAGCCTTCCAGCATTGACACGCCCACCGTGTTGCGCAACCGCCAGTAGCGGGTGTTCTCATCGGTGCCCCCTAGGCCCAGATAGGTGTGGTCAAAGAAGGTCGTGTCCTCCCTGCCCGAGGTGTTGATGAACTGGTGCTTGCTGTGCTTGAAGTCCAGTGTCCAGATGAAGCTCGTCACGGGGACATAGGTGCGGTCGATGATGGTGTCGGTGACGCTGTCGCGGCGATAGCGGTAAAAGCCCACCTTGTAACGCTGGTTGAGCCACAGTTGGCTACCCTCCAGGTGATTGTGTGTCGCACTCAGTCGCGTGGGGATGCTCTTGTTGTCCACGCGGGTCTCGCCGCCCTGCACCTCGGCCGGGTCGGTGATGTAGAGGTCATCGGTGATGCCGCCGCTCTCCTTGGTGGTGTAGTTGTAGTGGTCAAAAAACGCCTGCATCTCGTAGCGATCGCCCATGTGTGACCCGAACAGGCGCCACGTGAAGTCCTTGTCGGCCTGCGCGTCATAGGAGCCCTTGCTGTAGATGTAGTCTATGCCGCCGCCCACCTGGGTCTTGCGGTCCACGTTGCCCGAGAATTCCAGTTGGGTGCGGTCGAGGTTGCTATACTTGTCGCCGCCGGTCGAGTGGCTCAACAGTGTCATGGGGATGCGCGTGTTGTAGTAGCGCATCGTGTGCGTGTCGTGCATCCACACCTCGATGGCATCTTCCATAAAGAACTCGCTGGTCAGGGGCCGTTCAAAGAAGATCTGGTTCTGTCCGGGCGCACCATAGTTGCCCGTGGTGAGCCACGCGTCGCTCACCAGCGAGGGCACCATCGTGCGATGGTAGTCGAGGAACAACGTGTCGATGGTCGAGGGGAAGTGTAGGCCCAACGGCTCACTCACGCTCCACGCCACCGAGGGCTCCACGCGCTGCTTCTTGCTCTTGGCAGGCTTGGAAGAACCCTCTATGGGGATTTGAGCCATTGCGGCAGTCATTACCGACGCGGCCACCATCACAGCCAATATGACAAAACATCTCTTCATTTCAGCCGACAAAGATAGTGTTTTTAATCGTTAGTTTCGCTTTTAGCCGTCACTTTTCGGTGAATGGACTTGAGTAGAGGTGTTGGAAGTGGCACTTTTGGTGCCAAAGAGCCAGTGCGCTAGCCATGGGCTGAGCCTGATGATGTTGCTGATGAGCAGGCAGGCCGCGATAATCAGGATGGATATCAGTGTAGAGGCCGCGGCCTCGATGATGGGCATGGGATGGTCGGTAAAGATGGTGATGAAACTCAAATTCCGTGGGATGAGGAAATAGTGGATGAGGTAGATGTCGAGGGTCCTGCGGCCCGTGTATTGCATTACCCGGCCCAGACGGGTCTCCCTAGAAAAACAGGCCTGCTTGCTGCGGAAGAAAGCGAACAGGATTACCAGCCCCGACAACGACAGCATGAAGCGCAGGGGCTTCTCATGGACGGGCAGCACGTCGCCAAAGGCGTTGACCAGAAAGTAGAACAGGATGCAGACGGCCAGCAGCCACTTGCCGTCGAGCCAGGCCTGCACGGTTGCGAAATGTTCCCTCGTCAGTGCTCCTAGCACCAGAAAGATGAAGTAACGCCATTGATGCACGCTCAGGAGTAAGAACAGGTTGTCGACGGTGTGGTGCCCCGCGGTCATATGGGGCGAGCAACAGCCATACAAGACCAAGCCTATAGCCACGAGGATGATCTTGTACCACCAGCTGCGCACACAGCACCTGACTACCGCATAGATTACAAAGAACTCAAGCAGCACCAGCGTGAACCAGTAGCCCAGCTTGTACTTGTCCATCACGCCATCGGCCAGCGGGATGCCGCTGATGTGGAGGAACACGGCAAAGAAAATGAATGGGCTGATGAGCTGCACCGGCACTTTCTTCTTGAAAAAACTGACGATGTGGCTCATGTCCCACACCACACCCTCGCGATAAAGGACGAAGCCGCTGATGAAGAAGAACATGGGCATCCTCACTTGTCCCAGGAAGTCATGCAGGGAGATGCCCTTGCCCACGATGCCCCAGCACACCGTCCCCACGTGCATGAACACCACCATGAACATGGTGAAGCCCCGCAGCGCATCAATGTATCCGATGCGTTGGCTCTTGCCTGATATGACAGTATCCTCAGTGAACATGGCGGCGCAAAGTTACAAGAAACCTGTCAATCGGCCAAAAATCATCTATGATATGCCCTCAGAGGCGTTGAAAAGAGCATCAAGGCTTGCCACGGTGATGCGGCAAGCCTTGATGATAATGATAGACCGTTGTTCAGGAAATCGGTCAGATGGTGCGTTCCACAGGGAGGACAAAGGCGCGCAGCCCCAGCTTGGGCGTGGCAAGGTCCATCTCGTGCAGCTGGTTGAGGATGGTGTCCACACGGCTGTCGTCCACCATGGTCAGGATGGCCGATGCTACCGAGGGCCATGCGTGGGTGGCATAGTGGGGCTCCCCGGTCTTGCTGCCGCGGCCCTGCACCTCCTGCCAGCCGGTGAAACCACGGCAGTTGCTCATTTGCAGCATCTCGACGATGCGTTCATAGTAGGCCTGGTCAAAGGCAATGAATATCGCTTTCATATTCTCTTTTTCTAGTTTGACGTTTTCTGCTTTTAGTACGAATATAGATGCCAAAAGCCCAAAAACTATTAACTGTTAACTATTAACTGTTATCTATTTAGCGGCATGTTCCTTGGCCATCTTCTTGCGGTTGCGGCGGATGCCCGTGAGCGCAAAGATGGTGTACATCGTGGGCACAAACAGCAGGGTCATCACGGTGGACATGGCCAGACCACCGATAACCGCGGTACCCATGGGACGCCACATCTCGCTACCCACACCCGTACCGATTGCCATGGGCACCATACCCAGGATGGTCGTCAGTGAGGTCATGAGCACAGGACGCAGACGAGAGTGACCGCCGTTGATCACGGCACGGCGGATGCTCATGCCGCGTTCTCGGTTCAGGTTGATGTAGTCGATGAGCACAATACCGTTTTTCACCACAATACCGATCAGCATGATGGCGCCGATGAACGACATCACGTTCAGGCTGGTGCCGGTGAGCAGCAGGATGAGCACGATACCCGAGAAGGCAAACATGATCGAAGTCATGATGATAGCAGGATAGGTGAACGACTCAAACTGGCCGGCCATGACGATATACACAAGCAGGATGATGAGCAAACCCAGAGTACCCAGGTCTCCAAATGAGTCTTGCTGGTCCTCGAAGCTACCGCTCAGGCTGATATACACATCGCCAGGCTTATCGATTTTATCGATAAGGGGTTGGGCATCGGCGATCACTTCACTCATGGGACGGTCTTGAACGACTGCCGACACGGTGATGATGCGCTCACGGTCCTTACGCTCGATGGTGGGCGGGTTGAATCGCTCGACGACAGTGCCCACCTCCTTGAGTCTAACACCCTTACCCATCGAGTTGTAGAGCATGATGTTCTCGATGTCGCTGATGCTGCGGCGGTGCTCGGGGTCATACATCACCTTGATGTCATACTCCTCACCGTCCTCGCGGAAGTAGCTTGCGGTTGAGCCATTGATGCGGTTGCGCAACATCGTTGCGGCCGAGCTCAGGTTCAAGCCATACAACGCCAGTTTCTCGCGGTCAAACTCGACATGATACTCAGGCTGGTAGTCACTACGGCTCACACTGATATCGGCAGCGCCAGGCAAGCTCTCGAGGATACGCTTCACGCGCTGTGCCACGCTATCGGTCTTGGTGAAGTCGTAACCATAGATTTCATAGTCCAGCGTGGACTGGCCTGTCATGCCGGCACCACGTTGACCGCCGACGTTGACGAGCGACTTCTTGATTTCGGGATAATTCTTGAGGTCATTACGCATTCCGCCGGCAATCTCGGTAATGCCACGTTTACGCTTATCGGCATCAAGCAGCGTGATGTTCATCGAGATAATGTGTGAACCATTGTCCTGCATCGATGCAAAGGTATTATCGCTGCTGGCCTGACCCACACGGTAGTTGAACACCGTGATTTCGGGATATTTCTCGGTCCACTCCTTGTACAGTCGCGAAGCGACATCCTTGGCGATTTCCACACGTGTACCGATGGGCAACTCCAGTGTTACGCTCAAGCGGCCATTATCGTTCACGGGGAAGAACTCTGAGCCCACAAATTTCATCAAGAACATGGACGCCACAAAGATGCCCAGTGCGGCAGCGGTGGTGATCCACCTGTGGGCAACGCACTTGTCGAGCACGCGAGCATAGAAGTCGTCGATTTTGTTGAGCACCTTGAGGATGGGACCATACACCTTCTGGAAAATCTTGGTGTCACCCACGTTGAGACGCAACAGTCGGCTACACAACATGGGCGTGAGCGCGAGTGCGCAGATGAGTGACAGCACCATCATGATGGTCACCATCCAGCCCAACTGCTTGAACAGCACACCGGTCATACCCTTGACGAGCGTCAGCGGGAAGAACACAGCAATCAGTGTCAATGTCGATGCCATTACTGACAGAGCGACCTCGTTAGTGCCATGGACGGCGGCCTGCATGGGAGCGGAACCGCGTTCGATGTGGGTCGTCACGTTCTCGAGCACCACGATGGCGTCATCGACCACCATACCGATGGCGATTGACAAGGCCGAGAGCGACACGATGTTGAGCGTGTTGCCCGTGGCATACAGGTAGATAAACGATGCGATCAACGAGATGGGGATGGTCACCAGCACGATGACGGTGGCACGCCAGCGTCCCAGGAACACAAACACCACAATGCCCACAAACAAGAGCGCGAACAGTACCGTCTCGACCAGCGAACTGATGGTGTTGCGGATGTTATCGCTCGTGTCGACAATGTAGTCCAGCTTCACGTCGGCGGGCAGGTTCTTCTGAATGTTGGGAAGTTCCTCGGCAATCTTGGTAGAGATCTGAACCGAGTTGGCACCCGATTGTTTCTGCACGATGATCATCGCGCCCGGCACGCCGTTGCTGAAACTCTCCTGGGCACGCTCCTCGAGCGAGTCGTCGATGCGGGCAACGTCATACAGGTGAACCACACCGCCAGTGGGCGACATGCCCACAACGATGTTACCAATCTCCTTGGGGTCGTTGAACTCACCCTCGACACGCAGGGGGTAGGTCTCGTTACCGATGTCAAACGTACCGCCAGGAATGTTGCGGTTCTCGGCTCCGATGAGCGAGGCTACCGTTTCGACACTCAGGTTATAGGCCTCCATGCGCAGGGGGTCGAGATAAACGTGGATTTCACGCTTGGGGGCACCGGCAATAGATACTGAACCCACGCCGTCAACACGTGCCAGCGGGTTAGCCACGTTCTCATCAAGGATCTTATACAATCCCGGCATGCTCGGGCCAGCCTGGGCCGATAAGAGCACGATGGGGATCATATCGCTGCTGAACTTGAAGATGATGGGAGTGTTAGCGTCATCGGGCATCACACTCGACACCATGTCAAGTTTGTCGCGCACATCATTGGTCAATGCGTCGATGTCATAACCATATTCAAACTCCAGGGTGATGATAGAGATATTCTCCCTACTGTTACTGGTGATGTGCTTGAGGTGCTCAACTGAGTTGAGGGTGTTCTCAAGCGGGCGGGTAACGTTCTGCTCGATGTCGGCAGCGCTGGTTCCCGTGTAGGTCGTCATCACCATGATGGTGTTGGTCTCAATGTCGGGGAATAGATCGATGGGCAGGTTCTTCAGTGAGAACAGACCCAATACGATCAGCGCCACAAACACAAGGATTGTGGTTACCGGTCGTTTAACTGAACTGGAATATAAACTCATAATGTGATGATTCTTGAAGGGTTACTTCTTGAGTTGCACTTTGGCTCCATCGGTGAGACGTGAGGCGCCGGCAACGACCACTTGGGTACCCGGTGCCAGGCCGCCCTGCACCTCGTAACGGTCCTCCAGACGCTGGCCCAGTTCCACCTCGCGGAACTCGACCTCACCACCCTGGTAAACCCAGACATAGCGCACGCCTGAACCCACCTGCTTCTGCACGGCGCGGTCAGGAATGGTGACGCTCTGATGGGTGCCATAGTTGAAGTCTACACGGGCAAACATGCCGGTGCGCACTTTGTCACCGCGGTTGGTGATGGCCACCTCGACCTCAAATGTGCGGCTCGTGGCATCAACCGTGGGATGGATGAGATATACCTGGCCCTGGAAAACCTCGTCGCCGTAGGTGTCAAATTTCACCGTCACGGGCATGCCGCGTTTCACCTTGGGATACTCGCTCTCGTTCACGTTGACAATGACCTTGAGGGGCTGTTGCTGCTCGATGGTCAAGATGGGCAGGCCTGTGGGCAGGTCACCGGCGTCATAGTTCTTGGCAGTGACAACACCGCTCACGGGCGAGGTGAGCACGGTGTTTTCCTGCATGGTGCGGATGGCGCGTGCGTTGGCGTCATACTGCGCCTGCAGTTGGTCCACCTGCTGCTGGGTGCCTCCACCTATCTTCACCAGTTCCTTGGCGCGGTCCAGCTCTCGCTTGATGTTGTTGAGGTTGATTTGCTGCTGAGCAATGTTCACGTCATCAAGGATGACCAGTCGCTGTCCGCGAGCCACGCGTGACCCCACGTTGACCAGGATCTGCTTGATGCGGCTGCCGCTGTTCGACGAGATGTTGTTGGTCTTGAAGGCCTCGACGGTGCCGGTGTACTCACTCATCTGCTTCACGGCCTCGGCCTGCACTGCTGTAACCTCGACAAGGGGCAGTTCCTCCTTCACTTCGGTGGTCTTCTTTTCTTCCTTGCTAGAACAGGATGCCAGTGTCAAGGCTAGCATCACGATCGGTAAAAGTTTTGATGTCTTCATTTCGGTTGATTATGTTGTTGTTTGTTATTTCCCTTATTATGGTTGCTATAGTCTCTTATTTCACGTGAGGGGTGTTACCCAGCACATACTCCAGGTCGCTCTCGGCTACCAGGTAGTTGTAAATGGCCTGATAGTAAGCCAGGCGTGCTGCCATGAGGGCGTCCTCGGTGTCGCGCAGCTGGATGAATGAGGCTGCGCCTATCTTGAAACTCTTTTGCACGATGTCGTTAGCTTTCTCGGCCATGGTCACGCCGGCCTCGTTGCTCTCAATCTGCTTGAGGTTCTTAGCGATGGCGTCGTTTTGGGTTGCTACCTGCATGTGCAGGGTGCGCTCCAGGTTCTCACGCTGCCATTTCATCTCCTCGACGGCGATTTCGGCCTGTTTCTGCTTGAAGTAGCGTTGACCACCCTGGAAGATGGGGAAGGCCAGGGTCAGGCCAACGTTAGAAGCGCGGCTCCAGCGCAGTCCTGAGAAGGGGCTGCCGTTATTCATCGAGTGCCACATCACGCTGGCGCTACCGGTCAGGGTGGGGTACCATGCCATCTTCTGCACATCGAGAGCCTTTTTCAGGTAGTCGGTCTGCAGGTCAAGCGACTTGATGCTGGTATTGTTGGTGAGTGCCGTGTCGGCTCCCAATGTGTTGCTCATCACGCGGGCATACATCTCGCCCCTGAAGTCATCCAATTGCTGGCTGGGAACAAAGTCGGTGCGCACGTCCATGCCCATGAGCACCTTGAGTTGCAGCATCAGGGCGACGATGGAATTCTCGGCTTCGACAATCGAGGGCTCCAGATTGGTCACGGCGACGTTGGCACGCAACACGTCATACTCTGACGCAGCACCCAGATCATACTTCTTCTGGAAAATGTCGGCGTTGAGCTTTGCTGTGGCGTGGTTCTCCTCGATGACGCGCTTGCTGTCCTGAGCGAGAAGCAATGCATAGTAGGCTTTTTCCACCTGGTTGACCAGTGTCAACTTGTTGGCACGGGCGGCTTCCAAATTCTGCAGAATCTGGTTCTCGCTCAACTTGATGGATTTCCACAACTGAGGCACTACCAGGGGGATAGATGCCTGGAGACCTGCAGCGTGGGTGTTGTCGCTACCCATCTTGATGGCCATGGTACCGGCTTCGGTGTCCATGTACATCGTTTGCAACGACAGGTTGCGCTGGTACTGGCCAGCAAGGTTTATCGAGGGGAACAACTGCCCGAGGGCTTCCTTGTGGCTGTAGTCCACGCGGGTGATTTCCATCTCATGCACCTTGATGGTGGGATTCTCGTTCAGGGCAATGCGCACGCAATCGTCGAGCGAGAGCGACAGTTGAGCATGAGCGCTCACGGCATTGCCGAGTAGCATTAATAGAATAATGTAGAATAACTTCTTGTTGAACATTGTATTGTTGTTTTTATTGATTTACTGGTTGATTCTTCTCAAGGTATTCAATCATCTCGATGCCCTTGATCGTGGCCACGCCACGCAGGAAGCTGATGAAGACGTGGTCAAACATGTCGTCACTCTTGAAACCATACTGAGCGAAGTGGTTGTTCTCATGTAACTCCCTCATGGATGCCACAAACAGGTAGGCGGCAATCTCAGGATTGATGCGCTTGATGACCAGCCCCTCGTCTTGGGCCTTGCGCAACACGCTTGAAAGACCGTCAATGGTCACCTTCTCATTTCCCATGTGCTGGTTGAAAATGTCGGGGTAGAGTCGCTTGATGTCGTTGATGAAAGCCACCGAAGTGTTAGCATACATCTTGCGGACGCGTTGGTAGACGCGGTACATGGCTTCAAAGCAGTTGTTGGATGTTTCAAAGATTTCTTTGACCTCGGCGTTCTTGGCTTTGTGCTGACGGTTGACACACTCTTCAATAAGCGTCCTCTTGTCGGGAAAAGTCTCATAGAGCGTGCGCTTGGAAATGCCACATGCGCGCGCCACGTCGTCCATCGTCATCGATGAGGGACCCGCGCTCATGAGCATCTGGCTGCATTCCGTCAAAATGCGTTCCTTTATATCCATGATATGTGCTTAGTTGATTTTTTTCTCTCTTTTGAGGGTGCAAAATTATAGAAAACTTTTAAAACCCCAAAAGTTTTCTTGGTTTTTTCTGCCTCTGCTGGTAGTTTTTTATGTTTCTATAACAATAATGAGGGTGGCGCCACATTGACGCCACCCTCACGATTAGTGAAGTATATCAGTGTATGCTAATGCATTAACGCAGCACCTTGGTGCTCTTCACAGCGCCGCTCTTGTAGCGGGTGATCACGATGTTGATGCCGTCCCAAGGCTCCTTGCTCTGGACACCGCTCATGTTGACATAGGTTACCGACTCGATATCGTCATTGTCGGTCGCAATCGAGTTGATTGCGGTGTTGTTGCCCATGTTCACAGTAACGAGGGTAACTTCCTGAGTATTGCTGGTGGCGGTGGTGCCGTCAACATAGTTGGCAACGAGGTAGATGCTGTAAGTGCCGCCCTCAACCAGGTTGCTCAGGGTAATGCCGGTGCTGCCTGCGTCAATGTCGGTGATGACAAAGTCGGTGTTGTCACCGGTTGCAGTAGCGTTGAGGTTCATCGTGCCGGCATAGATGGCGATATAAGCCATATCGGGCGAGTAGCTGCTGTCGGTCGAGTAGATGGTGATCTTGTCACCAGCGCTTGCCGTCACGGTCCAGGTCTGGGTTGCACCCTGTGAGAAGCTATAAGTTACGGCCGAGGTCTTAGCCGACTTCACGGTGATGGTACCGCTGCCATAGCTGCTGTTGGCAGTAGTGATCTGAACGGTGAAGGTGGCATTGCTGTAACCCGAGGGAACAGTGAAGGTGATGTTGCCATAGCTGGTTGACCACCATGATGACGAGTTCTTGGTGTAGAATGCGCCATTACCTGCCTTCACATTGCTGCCGCCCCACGGCGAGGTCAGCGTGATGCTGGCATAGCTGCCAGGATAGTTGCTGCCGTCGAGGCTGCCCAGCAGGGTCGATGAGGGCTCATCACCACCCTCGGGCTGTGCGGTCAGCGTGCCATACAGTGAGTAGCTCGATACGCTCGAGGCATCTACATCGTGAGTCCAGTTAGCGGTGAAGCTGGTGCTGGAAACCACAGTAGCTGCATTCAGCACGGGATCAGCCTTATCGAGGCTAGCATTACCGGTGATGGAAACAGTCTTGCTGGTTGCACCCGAGCTGGCTACGGTGACGGTAGCGGTCTGAGTGCCATAAGCCGTGGGCTTGTAGGTTACGGTCACGTTCACACCATTAGCGGCATTGGCTGCAGTGATGGTGGTCGGTGAGATGCTGAAGACGCTGGAACCGCTCAGACTGAGCGTTACATTGCCAGTGAGGTCAGCACCCGTTACCTTGAAGGTAGCGGTCTTGGTGCCGCCTACGGTGGCCGACATGTTCAAGCTGGTGGGAGTTACAGTCAGGGTGGGAGTAGCGGCGGGCGACTCCTCGCTGAGGGTAACGTTCTGGGTGTTACTCCAAGCGCTTGAGGTACCATCGGTGTAGAGGGCTTTCACCTTATAAGTATAGGTGGCACCGGCAGTCAGGTTGCTCACGGTGTAGTACTTGTTGGTGATGCCGGTGATGGTGCGACTGTTAGCGTCGCCGCTCTCGCTGGCGTTGAGCGTGGTGTTGCCGGCATAAACCTGGATCAGCGACATGTCGGGCGAGTAGCTGGCATCGGTCGTGGTCAGGGTGATCTTTTCACCAGCGCTGCCGGTTACTAACCAGGTGTAGGTCTCACCCTTGCTGAAGGTGTGGCCCACAGCCGAGGTCTGGGCCGACTTCACGGTGACGTTACCCGTGCCATAGGTGCCTGATACGGTGGTGATCTTCACGCTGAAGGTGGCATTGCTGTAGCCCGAGGGGATGGTGAAGGTGATCTTGCCGCTCTTGGTGAAATAAACGGCGTTGTTACCACCCTTCACGTTAGTGCCGCCCCAGGGAGCGCTCAGCGTGATGCTCTTGTAGCTGCCAGTGTAGCTGCTACCGTTGATGGTACCCAGCAGGGTCGTCGTGGTCGGGGTTGAGCTACCCTGTTTGTCCACTTGCAGGGTGTAGCTGGCCACGTTGGAGCTGGTTGTCTGGTCGGTCCAGTCAGCGCGGAAGCTTGAGCTGGTGATATAGTTGCTGTTAGCGGCGCTCATCACGGGAGTGTAGGTGGTGAGGGCTGCGGCGGTTGCGGTACCGCTCAATGAAACGGTCTTGCTGGTTGCTCCGCTGCTGGCAATGGTGATGCTGCCAGTCTGGGTGCCTGCTGCCGTGGGCTTGTAGGTCACGGTAACGGTGGCACCGCTAGCGGCGGCGCTTGCACTGATGGTGGTGGGAGAGATGGTGTAAACGCCATTAGCGTCGGTCTTGGTCAAGGTCACATTGCCGGTCAGGTTGCTGCCGGTAACGGTAAAGGTCTTGCTTACGGTCTCGCCAGCAGTTGCGCTGAATGACAGCGACGAGGGGCTAACGCTCAGCGTCGGGGTAGCGCTGCTGCCACTAGGCGGCTGGATACCGATAACCATCTGCTGATATACGTTGAAGTTGTAGCTGCTGTAGCCGAAGGAGTTCAGTGAGCACCAGGCGTTACCGTCGCCACTCCAACCGAAGTTGATGTGGTACTTGTTGGTGCTGCCGTTATATCCGTCAACGTTGAAGGCATGGCCACCAGCGTTAGAGCTAACGGCGCAGAAGACGATAGGACGGCCAGCGGCCATCTCGGCTTGAATCAGGGCGGCCCACTGTGAGTCGGTGTACAGGGTGGTGCCACCGCTGTAGGCACTGGTCTTCTTGACGAAGCGAGTGGTGTTCGAGTCATAACCAAAGAAGGTGAACGCGTCGCGGATGTTGCACACACTGTCAACGCTCACGCCGCTACCACCAGCCGAGCTCGTGCCGTAGCCCATGCGCTCGGCCTGGCCCACATAGTGCATCAGCGTGGCGACTGCCGTACCCTGGGCGGTCGTGTAGCTGCCGGTGTAGCTGTCGAGCATGTTGGCCCAGTCAAACGTTGTCGAGGGTAGTGCCGAGTGGGTGTAACTCTTTGAACTATAGCTTGAAACGCTGATGGTCGACTTGTAGCCGGGTACAGCGGGAGTTGCAGCGGTGGGATATTTCCAGAAGTAGAACACCATCGAGGCACTCGTTGCGGGGCAACCGGTCAGGCACTGGTAGCTACCGAATTTACACTGGTTATAATAAGGTGCCTCCTGGTCCCAGTTGCAGGTCAACAGTGGGCCATAGGTGGTGGCGTTGAACGACGGGTTGGGAGTCTCAACGCTCGTGGGTTGCAGTCCCGGGTGCTCCTGCAGGAACATGATCTGATCCTTGTACTGTCCGAGCATGTCCCGCATACCCAACGGCAGGTTGTTGATGTCCTTGAGGGGACGGTCACCCACCATGAGGATTTGATCGGCGCGGTCATCACCGGCAACCACGATAAATGTAGTGGAGGTGTTGTAGATGTAATAGACAGGCGTGTTGAGCTTTACAGAGCCCATTTCGGCCTTGAGCAGCACTGGGTTGAGGGCTGCTGGTGCCATAATTTGACCTGCATAAAGCTCATTGGTGAGAAAACTTTGAGCAATCTTCTTGGCTGTGACCTGATCAACAGGTGCAGCCGATAATGACATCGCCAGCATGGCGGTTGTCAACATTAAGAGAAATTTTTTCATAAGCCGTTAAGTTTAGTTAGTTTAGGTAATATAAATGATTATAAATGATTGGTCAACCCGATAGAGTCGTAAGGTTTACAACGCGCCAAAGATAGTAACGATTTTTAAAACAAACAAGATTTTTAGTGATAATTTTCTAGTTTTTGTGTTTTTTCTCCTTTCTGATTGTTGGTAAACGGGCCGTTGTGCTATAAAAGTCTCATAATTGTTTTCTACTTCTTTACATGCGTCTTTTTTTGCAGTTACGGTGATTATGATTACTTTTGTCAATACTAAAAATAATTGTTACAACTATGAAATCAGCCAGTAATATGCACGAGATTTTGGCGTTTCTGCGCCAACTCGCCATCAACAACGAGCGCCCCTGGTTCAAGGCGCACAAGGACCAGTACGATGCCCTGCGCGAACCATGGGAGCAGGACATGGAGCGCCTCATTGGGCTTGTAGCCCAGTTTGACCCTCAGGCGAAGGGCCTAGGTGTGAAGGATAGTGTTTACCGCATCTACCGCGACATCCGTTTCTCCCATGACAAGCGACCCTACAAGGATTATTTCTCGGGCGTCATCGGCAAGGGAGGGCGACACACGGTACAGTCGTGCTACTATGCCCACTTCGGGGTGCAGGAACTGATGCTGTGTGGCGGCATCTGGTGGCCCGAGAAGCCTATCCTCGACCAGTTGCGGGGCCTCATCGATGCCGAACCCGATGAGTTCCTGGCCATCGTCAACCATCCTGATATCACATCGCGCTACCAGTGGATGTCCCAGTCACTCAAGACGATGCCCAAAGGCTTTCCCAAGGATCACCCGATGGCCCAATACCTGAAAATGAAGGAGTACTTGCTGGTCATGCATCTCGATGAGGCTTACTTTGACTGTGAGGACTGGGTTGAGCGAGTGGCGGCCGACTTACAACCTCTCAAGCCATTGCACGATTTCCTTAATTATGTGTTTGAATAATCGCTCTCGAAGTTATAAATCATAACTTGGGAAATTGCCAGCATTTTGGCAAAAGCGCCGCCATTTTGTCAACCAAAAGCGATAAAATTCGGTTCATTTGCCATTTTTTTGGCTTTTTTAGCGTCGCTAAACAATTATTTTTTGTCGCTCGCCTGTTAATTTCTTAATAAAATATCCCCTATTAGAAAAAATGGTAGTATCTTTGCGGGCGATTTCAGAGGGGAATCACATGAAGACCAATATTTGATCAATAGATTAAACGACATAAACACAATTAATTAAGAGAACATCTATGAAGAAATTTTTAATCCTTCTTCTGGCGCTGGTTTCGAGCCTTGGGCTCCATGCCAGTGAAGCCGACTTGGTGATGCCACAGTCGTTGCATGAGATCAGTTTCCTGCACTGGGGTTTCCTGGTGTGCGTGCTGGGAATGCTGTTCGGTGTGTATCATTTCATGAAGACCAAGAGTCTTCCTGTTCATCCCGCCATGCGCGAGATTGGTGAGGTGATTTACAAAACTTGTTCGACCTACCTCAAGCAGCAGGGCCGTTTCCTGGCCATCCTGTTTGTCTTCATCGGTGTGGTGGTTGCCTTCTACTTTGGCGGCCTCAGCCACATGTCGGTGGGCGAGGTGCTCATCATCCTGTTGTCGACAGTGATCGGTATGCTCGGCTCTTATGCCGTGGCTGCATACGGTATCCGCATGAATACATACGCTAACGCTCGCATGGCCTTCGCCTCGCTGCGCCGCGACCCGCTGCGCCTGCTCAACATCCCCTTGAATGCGGGTATGAGCATCGGCGTGATGCTGGTGTGTGTCGAGCTGATCATCATGCTGGTTATCCTGCTCTTTGTCCCCGTGCATCTGGCTGGTGTTTGCCTCATCGGCTTCGCCATTGGTGAGAGCCTCGGTGCCAGCGCCCTGCGCATCGCTGGTGGTATCTTCACCAAGATTGCCGACATCGGCAGTGACTTGATGAAGGTGGTCTTCAAGATTGGTGAGGACGACCCCCGCAACCCTGGCGTAATTGCCGACTGTACCGGTGACAACGCCGGTGACAGCGTTGGTCCCACCGCCGACGGTTTTGAGACCTATGGCGTGACCGGTGTCGCTCTGGTATCGTTTATCCTGCTCGCCGTTAAGGATCCCGAGATGCAGAAGAACCTGCTCGTGTGGATCTTCTCGATGCGTATTCTCATGGTCATCACCAGCGTGGTGGCTTACTGGGTCAACAAGGCCTACTGCAAGGCTAAATATGCCGGCAAGGACAGCCTGGACTTTGAGAAACCCCTTACCTCACTCGTGTGGTTTGCCAGCGTGCTCAGTATCGCTGTGACCTATATTGTTTCCTACATGCAGTTGGGCAACATCGTTGGACAGCCCAACCTGTGGTGGCAATTGGCAAGCATCATCTCGATGGGTACCCTGGGCGCTGCCCTCATCCCTGAGATTACCAAGATTTTCACCTCGCCCAAGAGCGGCCATGTCATGGAGGTTGTGAAGGCTTCCCACCACGGTGGTGCCTCGTTGAACATCCTCAGTGGTTTTGTGGCAGGTAACTTCTCGGGCTTCTGGACTGGTTTGGCTTTCGTGCTGCTGATGTTCGTCGGCTATGCCTTCTCCATCGATATCCCTGAGACGCTCATGTCCTATCCCGCCATCTTCGCCTTTGGTCTGGTGGCCTTCGGTATGCTGGGCATGGGTCCCGTGACCATCGCTGTCGACAGCTACGGCCCCGTGACCGACAACGCCCAGAGCGTCTATGAGCTCTCCCTCATCGAGGAGGTGCCCAACAAGGACGAGGAAATCGAGCGCGACTTCGGCTTCAAGCCCGACTGGGAGAAGTCAAAGCACTATCTCGAGGAGAACGACGGTGCCGGCAACACCTTCAAGGCAACTGCCAAGCCCGTGCTCATCGGTACCGCTGTCGTTGGTGCTACCACGATGATTTTCTCAATCATCCTCGTGATCCAAAAGACCCTCGGCGTCGATCCCGCTGCCCTGCTGAACCTGCTCAATCCTTACACCATCATCGGCTTCCTGCTGGGTGGCTGTGTGATCTACTGGTTCACCGGTGCTTCGACCCAGGCTGTTACCGTGGGCGCCAACCGTGCTGTGGCCTTCATCAAGGACCACATCAAGCTCGATCCTAACGCCCCCAAGAAGGCCGACACCAAGTCGTCGGTTGAGGTGGTAAAGATCTGCACCCAGTATGCCCAGAAGGGTATGTTCAACATCTTCCTGGCCATCTTCTTCTTCGCCCTCGGTTTCGCTTGCTTGGCATCGCCGGGTAGCGTGGGTGGCAACAATGCCGTTTCACTGTTCGTGTCCTACCTCATCTCGATTGCCCTGTTCGGTCTGTTCCAGGCTGTGTTCATGGCCAACGCCGGTGGTAGCTGGGACAACAGTAAGAAGGTGGTTGAGGTTGACCTTGACCTTAAGGGTACTGACCTGCACGACGCATCAGTTGTCGGTGACACCGTGGGTGATCCCTTCAAGGACACTTCTTCAGTTTCACTGAACCCCATCATCAAGTTCACCACCCTGTTCGGTCTGCTCGCCATGGAAATGGCTATCAGCGAGAACTTCCGCGAGTTTGCACCTTGGGTAGGTATCATCTTCGTTCTCGTGGCTATCTTCTTCGTTTGGCGCTCGTTCTACAAGATGCGCATCGATGACACCATCGACAACATCATCAACGCCTACAACAAGAAGTAACAAGTAAACAATTTGTAGAGACGCAAAATCTTGCGTCTCCGCGAGCCCCCGTCAATATGCAAGGCGGCGAGACCACACCACGGTCCCGCCGCCTGCTATTATTCAGATGATTCAGTTTTCATGTTTCTGCATTGGGACACGCCGTGAGTTTCAAGCGCGTTTGAGCAGGTCGAAGGCCTGCAGAGGCTGTTGCAGATGAAAAGGTTTCTTGTTCCTTAGTTTGCAGTTGGCGTATTGCCTTGCGTTGCCGCTGGAACATCATACCCGAGTTTCTTTAGCTCCTCTTCATAGACCCTGAAGACGTTTTCGATTTTTTCATCCTGGGTCATCTCGGCCTCACGGTTGAATATCGATTCATTGGTAAGAATCCGGTTGAGAAGTAACTCCTTGGCTTTTTCTTTTTCCCCGATGCGCAGCAAGAACTCAATAGTGGTTTCGATATCATAGTTCTTGACGAGTTGTTTCTTGATACTGCTGGCGTCATTGCACATGAACCATAACTTGTATAGCAAGACAATAACGAAAAAGGCAACGGCAAGATAAATGCCCCATAAGATAATTGATAATAAGACAGCAAAGAAATCCATATTCACAACAATTTAAAAGTT
>ONKD01000029.1 GCA_900318345.1 uncultured Prevotellaceae bacterium | reverse complement strand
CCTGACTTGGCAGTCGAGCAATGAAGACGTTGCGACTGTTGACGAGAACGGCGTGGTAACAGCAGTTGCCTTAGGGTCTTGCGTGATCACGGCCACATGTGGAGAAGTTGCCGATACCTGTGCAATCACAGTCAAGACTCCTGTCATTCCAGCCGACTATATTGTGTTGACTCCCGATAGCGCTGTGATTGAGGTGGGCGATATCCTGGAGATTACAGCCACGGTATATCCCGAAAACGCGACTGAGTCGCGCTTGACATGGAGGTCGGGTGAATGTACCATTACGGCCGAGTGCTTCAGTCCCAATGGATTGATTATGGGCAGTGCTTCCATCACGGTTAGAATTCATGAGATTTTAGCTGATTCGATAGTGCTGAATCTTGATTCGGCAATGCTTGCAATAGGCGAGGAGTTGCCTCTTATTGCAACTGTGTATCCTGAAGATGTAACCGAAGCCCTGACTTGGCAGTCGAGCAATGAGGACGTTGCGGCTGTTGGCGAGAACGGCGTCGTTATGGCTGTTGCTACCGGTGAATGTGATGTGACTGCGACATGCAGTGGCATCAGTTCCAGTTGCCATATCCAGGTTTATGATCCAGCTGATGTTGTCATCACCTTTGATTGTGAAGAGGCCAGAGTTGTGCTCAATCATGAGGTCGTGTTGACTCCGTCGGTTTCTTTACCCGTGAGGGGTGGTCTTAGCGTCATTTCTTCTGACACTACCGTTGTTTCGGCAAAAGTGGATAATGGTAAGGTGATGTTATCAGGTGTAGGCTTTGGCAAGGCAACCGTTAGTGTTTCCTCTCTTGATGGACTGGCAAGGCCTGATACTTGTGAGGTAGTTGTCTCCACCCTGATGGGGGATGTGGATTTTGACGGTAATTTGACAATTAATGATCTTACAGGGTTAATTGATTACATGCTATCAGGTGGGACCAGGGCCGACACCTATTATTTTGATGTCTTTAGTGACGGACAAATCAACGTGTCGGACTTAACAGAATTAATAGATATTCTGCTGTCTGGCGACGAAGGAGTGTTTGTAATTGTCCCGGAGTCAGTCTCATTGAGTTTGGAATCAGCCGAAATTAACCTTGGTGGAAGTGTGGTTCTAGAAGCATTTGTCTTACCAGAGGATGTAACCAATAGTTCCACAACGTGGACTTCAACTGATGAGTCGGTCGCTAAAGTGAATGACGGTGTCGTTAGCGCTGTTGGCGTTGGTGAGTGCTCTATTGTGGTGATGTGCAAAGACCAGGCTTCAATGTGCCGTATTGAGGTACATGAGACTATGCCTGAATCTGTGGTTTTGGATCAAGATAACGTGAGCCTGCTTCCCGGTGCGAGCGTGACCCTGACTGCTACTGTTTATCCCGAAAGCACGACGAATAAGGAAGTGAAGTGGACTTCGACCGACAGGAACGTGGCTACCGTCGAAGATGGCAAGGTGACCGCTGTAGCCGTTGGTGACTGCTACATCATTGCCGACTGCCAGGGTGTGCGTGACACCTGCGTGGTGACCGTGAAAGCCGTGGAGCCCGAGAGCGTGGTTTTAAGCGAGCACAGCGTATCATTGCTTCCCGGTGCGAGCGTGGTATTGACCGCTACGGTTTATCCCGAGAACACGACAAACAATACCGTGACGTGGTCATCGACCGACAGGAACGTGGCTGAAGTCGTTGATGGCAAGGTGACTGCCGTAGCCGTTGGTGACTGCTATATCATTGCCGACTGCCAGGGCAAGCGTGATACCTGCGCGGTGACCGTGCAAGCCGTGGAGCCCGAGAGCGTGGTTCTGAGCGAGCACAGCGTGTCATTGCTTCCCGGTGCGAGCGTGGTACTGACGGCAACTGTTTATCCCGAGAACACGACAAATAATACGGTGACGTGGTCATCGACCGACAGGAACGTGGCTACCGTCGTTGATGGCAAGGTGACCGCCGTCGCCGTTGGTGACTGCTACATCATTGCTGACTGCCAGGGCAAGCGTGACACCTGCGCGGTGACCGTGCAAGCCGTGGAGCCCGAGAGCGTGGTTCTGAGCGAGCACAGCGTATCGTTGCTTCCTGGTGCGAGCGTGGTATTGACCGCTACAGTTTATCCCGAGAATACGACAAACAATACCGTGACGTGGTCATCGACCAACAGGAACGTGGCTACCGTCGTTAATGGCAAGGTGACCGCCGTCGCCGTTGGTGACTGCTACATCATTGCCGACTGCCAGGGCAAGCGTGACACCTGCGCGGTGGCTGTGAAAGCTGTGGAGCCCGAGAGCATAGTGTTAAGTCAGAGTAATGTGACTATGAACCCAGGTTCAACGATTACGTTGACTGCTACAGTTTATCCCGCTAACGCGACAAACAATACCGTGACGTGGATCTCTAGCAAAACAACGGTAGCAACTGTAAGTAACGGCGTTGTTAAAGCCGTGGCCGCAGGTGAATGTGATATAATCGCTATTTGCCAGAATGTGCAGGCTATTTGTCACGTTACTGTCAAAGAAGAGAACACGGAAGAGAACACGTTCACTGTTAATGGCGTAACATTTAGTATGGTACCGGTGGAGGGTGGCACATTCTTGATGGGTGCTCCTACAAATCAAACAGGTTCTAGAACTAACGAAAGGCCTCAACATTTTGTCACACTATCTAGTTATAAGATTGGCCAGACCGAGGTGACTCAAGAGTTATGGGCCGCTGTCATGGGTAGCAACCCGAGTGCATTCCCCGGCGACCTTCAAAGGCCTGTGGATAATGTTTCTTGGGAGATGTGTCAGGAGTTTATTAATTCTCTTAATAGCTTGACTGGAATGAATTTCCGTTTCCCGACCGAGGCAGAATGGGAGTTCGCTGCACGTGGCGGCAATTTGAGCCAAGGGTATATGCTTGCTGGCGGTAATTCAATTAAACCATTAGCGTGGTACACTTCAAATAGTGAAGGCACAACACATCCAGTAGCCCAAAAATTACCTAATGAATTGGGGCTATATGACATGAGCGGAAATGTAAATGAGTGGTGTGCTGATTGGTATGTGAGTTACGAGTGGTATACTAGTAATTTTACTCAACCTGTAGTTAACCCAACTGGACCTGAAACAGGATCATTTAAGACGTATCGTGGTGGAGCGTGGGATGATGCAGCGGCTAATTGTCGCTCAACTTTCCGTTACATGCAATCGGTAACAATACGTCGTGAGCACTTTGGATTGCGTTTAGCTTTGTAAGGCAGTAACAATTGCTGTGAGAATGGTTGCAAAGTGCATTCAAGCATTTTGCAACCATTCTTATTACTATAATCAGTTGGAATAGAATTAGTTTTTTGTTAAAAGTTCATTAATGCCGTTGCTGAATTGATGAAAAGTGCTAATTTTGCGACGCTGAAATGGCAAAAGATTACAAATCTAATGAGTAAATGATTTATTATGAAGAGTATATTTGACCGAAGTGTGTTTGTTTCATTGTTTATGTTCCTGCTTGTTTCAATGTCTGCAGTAGCTGGCGAAGTGAAATATCTGCCAGGGGATGTGAACGGGGACCAAGAGGTCAATGTCTCGGACGTTGGAGATCTTGTTGATTTGTTATTAGGTAATATTGATGATAGCTCGATGCGTGAGCGCGCCGATGTTGATGGTGATGGAGAGGTGACTATTACTGACGTCTCGGATCTAATAGAATTAATTGTATCGCAAAGCCAATTGACGATTGAATTGAATGAGGAAAGTGTAGAACTTGAAGTGGGGCAGAGCCTGAAACTGGTGGTAACCATCACGCCTATGAGTGATTCTGATCAAGATGTTATCTGGTCTTCGACTGATGAAACCGTTGCTGTGGTTGAGAATGGCGTGGTGACGGCCGTTAGCCCCGGAGAATGTGAAGTGATCGCTCAGTACCTTGACGTCATGGCCATGTGCCACATCAAGGTGCGCGAGGTCCCTATTGAGTCACTGTCTTTAGTTAAGGATTATGTAGTTCTGGAAGTGGGAGATCACAGTGAATTGACCGTTGTCTTGAATCCTGTTGTTTCTGGAGGTGTAACACTCTCATGGGAATCTACTGATGAGACGGTTGCGACAGTGGCCAATGGTGAGGTGACAGCAGTAGCGCCGGGTGTGTGTGATGTGATTGTCAGATGCCAAGGAAAGGAAGCGACATGTGAGATAGCAGTGTTAAAGACCGTGAGTGTCAATGATGTATCGTTCTCCATGATGCCCGTTCGGGGAGGAACTTTTATGATGGGCGCTCCGTTGAATCAAACTGGATCAAATGTTAACGAGAAACCTCAGCATCCTGTTTCACTATCTGATTATATGATTGGAGTGACTGAGGTGACCCAGGAATTATGGCATGCTGTCATGGGTCATACTCCAGGCCATTTTAAAGGGCATCCCAAGCGTCCTGTAGAAAATGTGTCATGGACAGACTGTGAGGCATTTATTAAGGCGTTGAACGAACTTACTGGTTTGAACTTTAGCTTGCCTACCGAGGCTCAATGGGAATATGCTGCCAAGGGAGGCGATCAGAGCAAGGGGTACTTGTGTGCTGGGAGCGACTCAATCAAGCCAGTTGCTTGGTACTATACCAATAGCTCAGCTGTGGGCGAAGACCATCCCGATTATGGAACACATGACGTGGCCACAAAAAAACCTAATGAATTGCAGATTTACGATATGAGTGGCAATGTGAACGAATGGTGTTCGGATTGGTATTCGGCTTATACAGAAGACGCTCAGACTAATCCAACAGGCCCTGCAATAGGTAATTATAAGGTGTTTCGTGGTGGCAGTTGGAATGACAAAGCAAAGTCTTGCCGAGTCTGCTTTAGATATCCCCAGGCAGTCACATTTAAAAATGATCAACAGGGTCTTCGCCTTGCGCTCTATTCGATAAACAAATAATAAGGCTCGTTGCGATGGGTTGATCATTATGAGTCTATAGGTTTTCTGACCTCTCTGGTTATAGAACGTGTTTCCTGCAATCTAAAAAAATGTTATCAAGGCATTATCCTGCTTTAAAGCCAGTTGAAAATGGCGATCAGCAACTAAAAAACTGAGACGTAAGGTTAAGTATATTTAACAATTAAGTACTGTTGTTACTGTGATTTTGCAAAATTTATAAAAACTAGTGTTTAATTAACTACTTTTTATGATTTTTACGAAGTGATTCGTTCCTGTTTTCAAAAAAAGGCTGTAATTTAGCGCCGTTTTTTGTCAAGGGAAAGCTCTCTTGATGTTTCAATAAGACCCAGATTTGGGTAAAATAAAACATGAATCAACTTATAACATTAACTGAATAAAAAGATTATGGCAAAAGCAAATGTGAAGCCCGCTACCGGTAAATTAGGTATTATGGTAGTTGGATTGGGTGCCGTTAGCACCACCTTTATGACTGGCGTGATGATGACTCGCAAGGGTCTTGCAAAGCCCGTGGGTAGCATGACACAGTACGACAAAATTCGTGTTGGAAAAGGCGAGAACAAGAAATACTTGCATTATAAGGACATCGTTTCGATGGCAAAGCTCGATGACATCGTGTTTGCTGCTTGGGACGTATTCCCTGCTAATGCTTATGAGAGTGCCCTGAACGCTGAGGTGCTCAAGGAGAAGGACATTGAGCCGGTTAAAGACGAGTTGTTGAAGATTAAGCCCTTGAAGGCTGCCTTTGATGTGAACTATGCAAAGCGTCTTGATGGCGACAATGTGAAGCAGTGCAAGGACCGTTGGGACATGACCGAGCAGGTTCGTGAGGATATCCGCAACTTTAAGAAGGAGACGGGTGTTGACCGCGTTGTTGTGCTCTGGGCCGCTTCAACTGAGATCTATGTTGAGCCCGACATGAAGTATCATGGTACTGTTGCCGCTTTGGAGCAGGCTATGAAGGATAATGTGGTGGACAAGATCGCTCCCTCGATGTGCTATGCCTATGCAGCTCTTGTTGAGGATTGCCCGTTCATCATGGGTGCTCCCAACACCACTGTTGACATTCCCGCTATGTGGGAGTTGTCTGAGAAGACCCAGGTGCCCATTGCAGGTAAAGACTTCAAGACTGGCCAGACCCTTGTGAAGAGCGGTTTTGCTCCCATCATCGGCACTCGTATGCTCGGCTTGAATGGCTGGTTCTCAACCAATATCCTGGGTAACCGTGACGGTCTTGTTCTTGATGAGCCCGCTAATTTCCGCACCAAGGAGGTGAGCAAGCTCTCGACACTGGAGTCAATCCTCGTAGCCGATGAGCAGCCCGATCTGTATAGTGACTACTATCACAAGGTGCGCATCAACTACTATCCTCCCCGCAATGATAATAAGGAGGGTTGGGACAATATCGACATCTTTGGCTGGATGGGTTATCCCATGCAGATCAAGATCAACTTCCTGTGCCGTGATTCTATCCTGGCAGCCCCGTTGTGCCTTGACCTGTGCCTGCTCATGGACCTCGCTCACCGCGCCGGCCGTTTTGGCACTCAGCGCTTCCTGAGCTTCTTCCTCAAGAGTCCGATGCACGATTACACACAGGATGAGATTCCCGTTAACCACTTGTTCCAGCAGTATGTGATGCTCAAGAACGCTATCCGCGAGATGGGTGGCTATGAGGCTGACGAGGAAATCGATTAAGCAGATTAGTAATATTCTTAAATAAGTGACGGTGGCCATGGCTTGGCTACCGTCATTTTTTTCGTTGGTTGCCAAGGTTGCTGGAATGTTCATAATTCATAAATTTTATGATAGTTTCTTTTGCCACATTAATTGATTTACACTAAATTTGCAGCGTATTATGCGGTGGAGTATAGTCACTGTCCGCATTTGGCACAAAAAATCAATAATTGTTGAATAATATTAGCTTATCATGCAAGAAATAATTCAAGAAGATCAGTTCGCTAAAGCGGCTGCCGAAAAGAAGAAAAAAAGACGTTTGCGTAATGGTATCAAGTGGGATCGCTTGTTTGTGGCGTGTGCCTACAACTGGTACTGGTTTGTCCTCTCAATGATTGTATGTTCCTGTCTTGCTTACTTGTATGGAAAGAGTCAGTCGCAATTCTATGTGGCTAAATCATCAATTCTTGTCCGTTCTAAAGATAGTGCGCAGGGCACCCCGTCGATGACATTCAGTGACTTGGGTCTGAACACGGTAAACTATATCCCCAATGAGCCTCATAAACTGAGGTCGTCGCGCGTCATGGAGATCGTGGTGAACTCTCTGGGTTTGAACGTTCAGTATTACGGTCACAAGTTTTTGCGCGATGTGAATATTTATAAGGATACTCCAGTTCTGGTGACCCCACTTAAGGAAGTCACTGGCGGGTATTCGATTACTATTGTCCCGAAAAGCGAGGAAGACTTCGAATTCAAAGTCAACGATGGTCCATGGAAGAAGGCCCATTTCGGTAATAAAGTGAATACTGAGTATGGTCCTGTTGCCATAACCAAATCAAAGTTGTTTGATCCTGAAGCTCATATCGATTATAATATCATTGTTAGAATCAGCAATCCAACTGCGCTCGCAAGGGCATTCTCTAAGCAAGTGGTGGTTGAACTTGCCGATGAGCATAGTGACGTATTGAATCTTGCTATTAGGGGTGAGAATCCTGTGATGTGCGCCGACATGCTGAATGCTCTTGTTGTTGCCTATAATCAAGAGGGCATCAATGACATGAACCAGGTAGCACGAAGCACCGAGGCCTTTATTGAGGAGCGTGTTGCTGACCTGTCTAAAGACTTGGGCGATGTGGACAATGAGGTTGCTATTCTTACAGCTAACTCAGCTAACTCGGTGATGCTGGGTGACCCCTCCAACACCAGGCAGCAAATGGTTAACACTGAGGATGCTAGCCTTGAAATCAGTATAGCTTCCCAGATTCGTCATTTCATTGCTGGCATGGGGCCCACGGATCTGATTCCTGTAAATACCGGTATGAATAATACGGGTATTACATCTCAAATTACAGAGTATAATACTGCTATGCAGGACTATCAGAAGATTGCTGCAACCTCAAGTTCTGAGAACCCTGTGATGAAAGAGCTCGGTGCATCGCTTGCTCTTCAAAAGAAGACAATCCTCGCCAGTTTGGATAACTACATTGGCTCTTTGCGCACAAGGCAAGGTCAGGCTCAACGCATGCAGAATATAGCCCGTAGCAGTATGACTGCTAATCCCTCACACGAGAAGGCCATTACTGAGGTCACTCGTCAGCAGAAGATTAAGGAGCAATTGTATCTGTACTTGCTTAATAAACGTGAGGAGAACATGTTGCAAATGGCGATTACCGAGCCCAATGCTAAGGTGATGGAGCCTGCAATTCCCAATCCTGTGCCCATCACGGCCCCGTTGTCGCGTATTGTGTTGACGGGTATGGTGATTGGTCTCTTGATTCCCGCATTTGTTCTTTATGGTGTGTTCTGGTATTTCTCATTGGATAAAACCATTCATACACGTCGTGAGATTGAGGAGGCCTGCGATATCCCGATTTTGGGTGAGTTGCCTGCTAAGAAAGAACACGTTACTGGCGAGATTGTGGTTAACGAGACCTCTAATGACCGCATGAACGAGGCATTCCGAATTGTCCGTAACAACTTGGACTTTGTCACCAGTCAGAATAATTCTGACGGTGGCGCCACGGTTATCCAGTTCACTTCAACAATGTCAGGTGAAGGAAAGAGTTTCGTTGCTGTTAACTTGGCGCTTTCTTATACCTACGTGAATAAGAAGGTGATTGTAATCGACCTTGACTTGCGTAAAGGTAAGTTCTCTGAATATGTGGGTGTTCAAGACGGTAAGGGTGTAACCGCATACTTGTCGGGTAAAGAGCCTGATCTTAATAAGGTTATTCACCGTGGTGCCCTGCATGAAGGATTTGATATTATCAGTGTGGGTGCAATTCCGCCTAATCCTACCGCACTCTTGCTCACGGATAATATGACCAAGATGATTGAACAGCTCAAGAAGGAATATGATTTCATTATTCTGGATACTGTGCCTTACAACCTGATTGCCGATGCTGCTGTGGTTAACCGTTATGCCGATTTGACAATCTATGTCGTTCGTGACGGTAGGGTAGAGCAACAGTACATGTATGAGCTGGAGCGTCTCTATGATGAGCACAAGATTAAGAACTTGACTATCCTCATCAATGATATCAAGATGAGTAAGACCCGCTATAACTACTCTTACGCTTATGGCTATGGTAAGGGCTATGGTTACGGTTATGGCTATGGTTACGGCTATGGTTATGGTGGTGATAGTGGAGGCTACTATGTTGATGACACGCCTAAGGATGCCGCAGTCTCAAATGAGTTTGGCGTCACAGGTAACCAACAATAACGTGGCTGATAGTTCTTTTCTGGTTGTTTAGACATTAAAATATTCAATGAGAATAGCCGTTGTAGGAACTGGATATGTCGGCTTGGTCACGGGCACTTGTTTCAGTGAAATGGGTGTCCATGTGACGTGTGTTGACGTTGATGAGAACAAGATAAGCGCGCTTAAACAGGGTGTTATTCCAATTTATGAGCCAGGGCTAGAAACGTTGGTTCATAAAAACGTGAGATCAGGAAGACTTAATTTCACGACACTGTTGGAAGACGTCTTGAATGATGTTGATATCGTGTTCAGTGCTGTTGGCACTCCGCCCGATGAGGATGGAAGCGCCGACTTGAAATATGTGCTTGAGGTTGCCCGCACGATTGGTAAGCACCTCAATCACTACATTGTGGTTGTCACCAAGAGCACTGTCCCCGTGGGTACCGCTAAGAAAGTGAAAGCGGTTATCGAGGAGGAACTGAATAAGCGTGGTGAGCACATCGAGTTTGACGTAGCAAGCAATCCCGAGTTTCTCAAGGAAGGCAATGCCGTCAAGGACTTTATGAGCCCCGATAGGGTGGTTGTTGGCGTCGAGAGTGAGCGTGCCCGCAAGTTGATGGCTAGGTTATATAAGCCATTCATGATTGTGAGCGATCGCCTTATTTTCACCGACATTCCATCGGCCGAGATGATTAAGTATGCAGCAAATTCCATGTTAGCAACTCGCATCAGCTTCATGAATGATATTGCCAACTTGTGCGAATTGGTGGGCGCTGACGTGAACATGGTGAGAAAAGGCATCGGTAGTGACACGCGCATCGGCAAGAAATTTCTTTATGCCGGTTGTGGCTATGGTGGCTCTTGTTTCCCCAAGGACGTCAAAGCCCTTATCAGGACTGCGGCTGATAATGGATATCAGATGCGTGTTCTGCAAGCCGTTGAGGATGTAAATGCTGACCAAAAACTGGTTTTATATCGCAAATTGCTGGCCTACTATGGTAGCGAAGAGGCGCTCATGGGCAAGACTGTAGCGATGTGGGGATTGGCATTTAAGCCCGAGACCGATGACATGAGAGAAGCGCCATCACTGGTGCTGATTGACTTGCTGATAAAGGCAGGCGCGACTGTCAAGGTTTATGACCCTGTCGCAATGTACGAGTGCCGCCGCAGGATTGGTGACAGCGTGATTTATGCTAAGGACTTGTATGATGCTGCCGATGGCGCCGATGCCCTCATGCTGGTGACCGAATGGAAAGAATTCCGCATGCCTAACGCCAAGACATTGTTGCAAAAGATGAAAGGTCGCTTGATTCTCGATGGTCGCAACATTCTTGATCATGACGAATTGCGTCAAGCGGGGTTTGAGTACCATTGTATCGGTCGTTAAGAACTCAGTTTTTAAAAAAACATAACGTAAAGAAGCACGCGGTCAACCGCGTGCTTCTTGTGTCTGTTGAGTACTGAAAAGCTCAGTCTCACTTAACGACGACCTTGCGTGACGTGGTGTCGCCCGATACCATGTAGATACCTGCTGGTAAAATAATTTCACTTTGTCCGTCGCTGGTGCTGGTTAAGCAATCACCATCGAGGTTGTAGATCTCAATCGTTTCGCCCAATGGATTGTTGATGGCGATACCGTTAGCCACCGGAACTGCATACCAGTTATTAGCCAGTAATGTGCGTGTCGGATTCAACAGCTTGTCAATGAGTTCTGTCACATCGGCAATTGAAATCGTGCTATCGTGATTGACATCGGCAGCATCGGCGTCAAATGGGTTGACTTGACCTCCAAGCAGGTAGTCGATGAGCGTGGTGACATCGCTGATGCTAACAGTTCCATCCATGTTCACGTCGCCGTATTGCACCGTTTTCTCGTTGACAGTGCCCTGCAAGTCGGCGTATGCGCTAGCTAAGCTAGTGGTTGCTGACAGTGAACCATAATACTCACCTGCAGTATTGGTGCTGGCCAGTCTCACATAGAAAGTCTCTCCACTGGCATCCAGCGTGATTGATTGTGCCCAATTTAGCCTGTTGAGGCTGATTTCGAAATTGCCCTCCATTACACTCAGCATAATGGATTCGTCGTTGTTGTCGGCGGTTACTGTGCCTTGAACGATGGTAGATTCTTCATTTTGCTCTGCTTCCATCGCATTGATGGGTGAGATAGAGATTGTGGGCATCGCAATCTTGTTGGCGGTCAGGTTCACTGTGGTGCTTACCTCACTACTGCTGATAGTGAGAGTGCCGGTTGCATTACCGGCAATGCTTGACGTGTAGGTAACGGTCACGCTGGTGCCGTTGTTGGCATTGGCTGCACTGATGGTGGAAGGTGCAACGCTGAATCCTGTGCCGCTCACACTCACGTTTAACGCTTTAGTCAGTTCAGAGCCTTTTACCGTGATGACTTTGCTCACCGAGTTTTGATTGGCGGCTATTGTGCCAACGTTGACTGTTGAACCGTTAACCGGCGCTGTGATTTGAGGATTGGTCACTGTGCCCGCATTGCTGGTGATGGCAATATCATCAATGTTGAATCGAGAGCCGGCGGTCTGCAGGATCTTGAAGCGCACGTTGCCCGTCACATTCAGGTTAAAGGTGTACTGCTGCCAAGTGGAGTTAGGAGAGCATGAACCGGCAGTCGTCCAAGTGCTGCCGCCATTAGTGCTGTACTGCAACTGCACCGTCGGCGCAGCATCACTGCTCCAGTTGGCTGCATAGAAAGTGACCTTGCTGGCTCCGGAAGTGACATCTTCGTTCATTTGAATATAGGAATTGGCATTCTTGCCGAAGCGGCAGCTGCGCGAACCATTCTGATGGCCATTCTGACTGCTGTCGTCCCAGATGCCGGCGTTGGAGAAGTACCATGAGAAGGCTTTACCCTGCACGTCTTGGGTCCAGTAGCCCCCCGTGTTGCAACCTTCCCACGTCTCAATGACCTCATCACCGGGAGTGGGGCCAACACCGCTATTGTAGCTGGCGGTGAGATTGACTGTGGAGCTTACCTCGCTGCTGCTGATGGTCAACGTGCCTGTCGCATTGGTGGCGGTACCGTTATAGGTGACGGTTATCGTGGTGCCAGCGTTTGCGTTGGCTGCAGTGATGCTAGTCGGGGATACCGTGAATCCTGTTCCGCTCACACTCACGGTTAACGCCTTGGTTAAGTTGCTGCCGCTCACGTTGATGGTCTTGCTCACGCCGTTGCCCGTGTTGGTGCCGACATTCACCGTCGAACCATTAGTGGGTGACGTCAATGTGGGGGTGGGAGTTGGCGTGGAACCGCTGTTCCATGCATTGCCCTGCATGTTGCCCCAGATGTATTCAACCAGTTCAGGATAGTCAACAAAGGGGTTGCGGTTACGCTGTAGGCCGTAGACGGCATCGTTGCGTGTCGTCTCGAGTGTGCTCACGGGATCATTGCGATGCCACTCGAGCAACTGGTTGATGGCCCATGTTGTCAAGCATTTGTAGTTACCAGAAGTAAACACAACATTACCCAATCCGCTGGTGTACGAGCTGATGCGTGTCATATAGCGCACTGCAAAGTAGAAATACATACGTGCGAAATCGCCTTTATACTCATCGGCCACTTCAAACACGGTGCTATTGTAGCCACTGAACGTGCAAGTTCCACGTTTTCCGGTACCCTTGGGAGTGCCGTTGGCGCAATCCCCAAACGGATAGTTGCCACGCTCAGAGTTCACCCAGCCATCAGTAGGAATCAAATGATGAAGATCGGTATAGGCCGTATCACTGGATGAACCGCCCCACCAGCTATTGGGAATCGAGTGCTCACGGTTGTAGCAGTCGCCCACGCCGTTATATGTGCCACAGAAGTCCGTGCCATAGGTGAACTGTGAATCTGAGTAGCGGTCAATAATGATATTACCATTGCAGTCAGTGGTTTTGAAATCGGTCTTCAACTGGTCATAACCACGCTTAGTGTGACCCTTAATGATTTGGTGCAAGGCACTCATCAGCGCTTGGTCGCTCTTGTTCTGGGCGTTGTTGTAGTACCCGCTAGGCACTGCCGCCGTAACCTGCATGCTAATGAGTATCATTAGCACTAGGGAGATGTTTCTAAAAATAATTTTCATTGTCTCGATGTTTAATGTTTATATTAATGATATGTTGTGCTATAAATTAGAGATTGCGCAAAAATACAAAAAACCAATAACTTATTATTGGTTTTCGTTAGGATTTCTACTTGAAGAGTATTGCCGTTTGTTGAATAAATGCAACATTCTCGAGGACTCAAATCAAGTCATTATAGCTATGAAGCTAGAAATGCTTCGGCTGTAGCAATGTCGTCAGCGTGGTCAACATCCACAATCTTCTCTATGCTGTAGGCTTGCAGGTGATAGCCAGCGTCAACGAGAGCCCGCTGGAAGTTGCGCATGCGGCTAACGCCCTGCTCAATGCAGTTGTCCAATACCTCAAAGGCCCTATCGGTCATGGCATACACGCCGCCTGAGACATAACGCGCACCCTCCCACGCCTTGTCGCGGAATGCCGTGATATTCATTTCATCGTCAACATCAACCCAGAGGGGTTTCTCATCGTCAACAAATGGGGTGACGGCCCACATGCCATCGTGTGCCTCGTCATTTTCAAAGGCGTCAATGTATCCCTTGAAATCGTTCTCCTTAAAGATGGTATCGACTGTCGTCAGGCAGAATTTGCCCTGTGGAATCACGCGGCTCAAGTGCCACAGGCTGTGCATCGAGCTAGGGGTTGTCTTGACCACAAGGTTGAGTGGAACAGGCAGTTCCAGGCTTTGCAGGTATTCCCTCACCTCGGTCATGTGCTCATTGACGATGATGCTGATGCTCTCGGCATTACATCTGAGCATGATGTTGATGAGGCGCCCAATCATGGGCTCACCTTGCAGCTCAACAAGAGGCTTGGGCTTGGCGACTCCTTCTTGAGCTAGGCGGGAGCCTTCTCCAGCGGCGATAATGGCATAATTCATAGCAGTCGTGTAATAATATTATTTTAGTGATATGTTATGTGAACTGGTTGATCCAGTCGCTCACTTGCAAGATACTTGTAATGGTGTGGGGATGAGTTTGCTTGTCTTCATCCTCGGTCCACCCTTTACCTTTAAGCCACAGCACTTGGCAGCCAAGTTTCTCGGCGGGCTCTATGTCCTTGCGCAGGCTGTCGCCCACGACAAGCACTTCTTCTGGTTCAAGTTCAAGGGCATCAACGCCAAGCTTGAACAGGGTAGGGTTGGGCTTGCGCACACCCACGACGGCGCTTTCAATGATGCCTCTGAACAGATGGCGGATTCCGTAGTCGCGCAACACCTCGTCAATGTTGCCATAAAAATTGCTCACCAGCATCATGGGATAGTGGTCATGCAATTTTTCCAGCAACGACATAGCCTCGTTGATGCATTGGCGGGCAGCGTTGTCACAGTAGGATGCGATCGCGTCAACCCATCGTGAACATGTCGTCTCGTCAGGCTGCTGGGGCAGGTAGCTGATCTCCAACGCCACTTTTTTGCGCAAAAGGGTGTGGAAATTATCCTGAGGCAGGATGATGCGTTCACGTGCCAGTGCGCGCTCCCCCTCAACATAGGCAGTGCGGAAAGTGTCCTTGTCAATGGGTACACCAGCTTGCTGGTACCCTTGCCAGAGCACTTCGCTCCAGTGCACCCCACGGCTATCGAGGGTGCCGCCGTAATCAAAGATGATACCCTTTATCATTATCGCAATAACGGTTATTCGCCTTTGGTCAAGTCAAGCTTCACGTTGTCACGGCCTCGATCTTGGAACAACTTGGGCAATGGGTTCTGATGGGCCTCGTCGTAACGCTTGCGGTTGCGGTAGATGTCGATAGCCATGTAAATAGCATGACGCATCGACGACTCGTTAGCTATACCTTGCCCGGCGATGTCATAACCAGTGCCGTGATCGGGGCTGGTGCGCACGATGGGTAAACCAGCGGTGAAATTCACACCCTCATCCATGGCGATAGTCTTGAACGGCGTGAGACCCTGGTCGTGATACATGGCCAGCACACCGTCAAAGCGGCGGTAGTGGCGGGCGCCAAAAAAGCCGTCGGCGGCATAGGGGCCGAAGCACTGCACGTCATCCTCGTCAAGTGACTGCTGGATAGCGGGCATGATGATATCCCGCTCCTCGTTGCCAAGCATACCGTTTTCTCCAGCATGAGGATTGAGAGATAGAACAGCGATGCGCGGCTTGTCGATATTGAAGTCTCGTGTTAAAGCCGCATTGAACATGCGCAGCTTCTCGCGGATGCCCTCGATGGAGAGTGCCCCAAATACCTGTGACAGCGGCAAATGGGTGGTTGCAAGAGCAATGCGCAGGTTCTCGGTGCACATGATCATTAGGGCCTTCTCGCCCTCGCCGGTCGCACTCTCAAGATACTCGGTGTGGCCTGGGAAATGGAACTGTTCGCTTTGGATGTTGTCCTTATTGATGGGGGCAGTGACCAGCACGTCGATCAAGCCCGCCTTGAGGTCTCGAACGGCAGCCTCAAGTGCAATGAATGATGCCAGACCGGCCTGCTTACTAGGCTGTCCCAATTCCACCTTGATTTCCTGCTCAATACATTCAATGAGGTTGGGCATGTTGGTTTTTAACTGCTCAGCGCTCTTGGTATGGTTGATTTGGAACCCGGGCAGGTTGCACGCGTTGCGATGATAGCTAACGATGCGGCTCGATCCATAAAGCACAGGGACGCACAGGTCCATCATTTCGGGCACGCCAATCGCTTTCATGGCCACTTCGATGCCAATGCCGTTAGAATCGCCCAAGGTGATACCCACCTTTAGTTTGCTCATATTATCTTCACTCATCTTGTACTGTTTTCTTTTATCAAAAATTCAAATTGCAAAATTACAAATAAAATACTGTCTTCACAAGATGAAGGCCTCCTTTTATTGATTTCTTGTTTTTGACTTAAACCATCATGCCAGATGTTTATAAGTTGTTGATGAAAAAAAGTCATGTAATTACTTTAACAAAGAAAAAATGATTATTTTTGCAGGTCAATTCAATTATAAATAAGGATACATATGTTTGGCAAACTCTTTAGAAGCAAGAAGGAGCAAGTTAAACTCTTCTATAATACCGACGTGCATAGCCACATCCTGCCGGGGGTGGACCATGGGTCCCAATCGGTGGAGCAGTCGTTGGATATGCTGAGGGCTGAGATGGAGATAGGCATTAGCCGTGTCATCCTTACCTCGCATGTAACGGCGATGACATTTGAGAACACTCGTGAGAGCTTAATGGATGCATTCTTGAAACTCAAGGATGCGGTGACCGATGCTGGTTTGGATATAGACATGCACTTGAGTGCTGAGTACCGCATGGACGAGTATTTTGACAAGGAATATGCGGCCGATCACCTGCTGCCCATGCCAGGAAACCACATCCTGCTTGAAAACTCCTTCCAACAGGAGCTGATGAATCTTGACGAGTTGCTGTTTGACATGCAGGTCAAGGGTTACAAGACGATTCTTGCTCACCCTGAGCGTTACACCTATTATTCGCGTCGTCGCAAACGCTATGAGCAGTTGCACAATGCTGGCGCGAGGTTCCAGATCAACATCCTGTCGTTCACGGGCTATTTTGGCGAGGAAGCAAGGGACAGTGCCTTGTGGTTTGCCAAAAATGGCATGATTGACTACCTGGGCAGTGACATGCACAACGTGAAGCATGCCCACATCATCAGGGATTACCTCAATTCTAAGGAATGGAAGCGCCTGAGTGTTGATCTCGAGTCTACGGTCAAGAATGACCAAATCACTTGGTAAAACAAGATAATAGACTGAAAGGTTAATAATAAGTCGGAGTTCTCTGGGTTTACAGAGGGCTCCGATTTACTATTGAAGCGGGATGATTTAGCCGAATCTTAATCGCGCATGTCGGCGGGGAGATCCTGTTGGATGACCGTGCGGCACTCGTGGCTCACTTGGGCGATGTCGTTGCCGCCAGTGTGCTCGATGGGTGCATGGAAAGTGAGCGTGATGGTGCCAGGGGTGACGTTAAACGTGCTGCGTGGCATGACCTTGTAGCTGCCGTCAATCGTGATGGGAACAACCGGCAGTCCAAATTCTAGCGCTAGCTTGAAAGCCCCGTTCTTGAAGGGACCCATCTTGCCGGTATCGGTGCGTCGTCCCTCGGGGAAAACAACAATCGACATGCCGCCATGCAGTTTCTTTTTGGCCGCGGCCATGGTGTCTCGCAGCCCTTGGGTGGAGTGGGTGTCAACCAGTATGTGGCCTGCCATGCGGCATGCGGTGCCAATAAGCGGGATGTTAGTGATGCCCTTGCGCATCATCCACTTGAAATTGTGCCCCAGGAAACCATAAATGGAGAAAATGTCATAGGCACCCTGGTGGTTGGCGACAAACACATAACTTGTCTCGTGGTTAATGAGCTCTCTTCCCACAACCTTAACCCTCACCAGATGTATCCAGCACCAGACGCGCGCCCACCACTTGGCAGGGAAGTAACCCCAATAATCCTGTTTGAATAGGCATCCAATGATGGTAATGAGAGCGGTGATGATGCTGTAAACCAGCATGATGGGTGATGCGATGCACCACTGGTATATGCGATAAAGGTATATCATTTTCTATCAGTCACATTTCTAGTTTGGTGGCAAAGTTACTGCTTTTGTCGTTATCATGCAAAAATATGGGCTTTATGAGATGGTAGCTAAAACTTTTTTGTACTTTTGCGGCGTTATTTGCACTGCTTATCATCGGCATGATGGTTTTGAGCGTGCGAGTAACTGATATTTTGTTATCGCGGCGTTGCTTGGCGTTAAGTGTTTGGCGAACAAGAGGAACGGCCAGTGCCTGATGGCACTGGAGCCTGTGTTCGTTGGACAAGAGGCAAGAGAACACCCCACGCCGTTTTATGATTATGGGTTTACCTGTTCTGATTAGGGGCGTTGCAGAGCAAAACCAATACAGCTATCAATGAATAGGTGCTTTTTGTTTTTGTTGTTTTTGATGATGTCAGCAATGCCTTTCCAGGCTGTTGCCAATGATTACCCGCGTGGTGATTGCAACCTTGATGGATTGGTGAGCATACGCGACGTGACGAAACTTATTGACTATTTGCTCTCAGATGACTGGGGTGATACTACAACCACTCCCACAGATCCAAACTCAAACTTAGACCTGAGGAAATTGAATATCCTCGTCATCGGTAACTCCTATTCGTTAGACGCTTGGTCCTATGTGCCATTCATTTTAAAAAACTATGGTATAGATGTCAACATCTCGTTGTTTTACTACCCTTATGGCAGTTTGATTAATTCTCTTAGCTGGGGTGCAGGAACCAATGTTGTCGAGAATTACAGCACACCGAGGTCTGGCGCTGCAATCTTCCGCATGGACACGAGCCGTGACCCTTATTGGATCAGTGCTGTTCCAAGCAACACATGTGCACAGGAAGCCGTGAGGGGTGCCATGATGGTTAATGGCGCAATCACCTATGAAAATACAGATTGGGATATAATTGCTGTGCAATGCTCCCATCAGGAGAGTGCCGCCCCCAATACGGTTAGCACGGCTGCTGGTAGGGTAGCCCCTGCATATGAAGTGGTGCCGACCCTGTACGACTACATATATGAGGATGCCGCAAACAAGAACTTCATCTTCGGGTGGAGCATTCATCACACTTTGGTTTATGATGAAGCCGATCAATATGGGCAATTAGGCGGCCAAAACAGGTGGTGCAATTATGGTGATGTTGACTATGACCGAGAGTCGCTGTATAACATCAAGCGTGCTTGTCTCTACAATGGTGTGGGAATCGTGTTCCCTGCTGGAACGGCAATCATGAACGCTAGGGGGTATCCCGAGTTGAATAAATTGGGTGCAGGTCGAACTAAGGCCTTGCTTGCCGACAATGTGCACCTCAATGATGGCTTCCCCTGCTACATCGCCAGTCTGGCCGTCGTGGAGTCATTATTCCGTAAGTTCTATCCTCAACTGTCGGTTATTACCGACGCCACGGTGATCAATAAAGCTACCGTGAGAAATTATACCATTCCCGGGTCGGTAAATGTGCCTAATGACTCTGACATTATTGAGGTAACCAGTGATTATGCCAAAATTGCAAAGTTTCTTGCCCTTCAGGCTAATGAATATCCGTTTACCAAATTTAGTCGCGAAACGAGAAGCATAACTTATGACGGAACTAATCCCGAGTGATGTTTCGCTTCGGGTTTTGTTGTATAGTTTTCAGATAATCAGCAAACTGGATAAACAATAAAGACAGCCACCCTCGCCTTCTCGATGCGGGGGTGGCTGTTGTTCAGGTTCAATCGGGATGATTTACTTTGCTTCCATCTCGGGGGCAATGAGTTTGTAGCCCTTGCCGTGGATGTTGATGATCTCGATGTTGGGATCCTCCTTGAGTTTCTTGCGCAACTTGGTGATGTAAACGTCCATCGAGCGTGCGTTGAAGTAGTTGTCATCAATCCAGATGGTTTTCAAGGCGAAATTGCGTTCCAGGATCTCGTTCATGTGGGCGCACAGCAGACTCAGCAGCTCGCTCTCCTTGGTGGTGAGGTTGTCGCTCTTGTCGTCGGTGAAAAGCACTTGGCGCTGTGTGTCAAAGGTGAACTTACCGATCTTGTAAACGGTCACTTCCTTGCCTTTCTTGCCCTTAACGCGGCGCAGGATGGCCTCGATGCGTAACACCAGCTCCTCCATTGAGAAGGGCTTGGTGATGTAGTCGTCGGCACCAATCTTGAAGCCCTCGAGCACATCTTCTTTCAACGCCTTGGCGGTCAAGAAGATGATGGGCACGTCGCTGTTGACGGCGCGGATTTCCTGTGCGAGCTGGTAGCCGTCCTTCTTGGGCATCATCACGTCGAGCAGACAGATGTCATACTTGCCCTTGAGGAAGGCCTTGTAGCCGGCTTCGCCATCGGCAAACAGTTCGGCCTTGTAGCCCTTGTCCTCGAGGTATTCACGAGTGAGGGTTCCCAGGTTCTCGTCATCCTCGCATAACAGAATTCTCAGTTTTTCTTCCATAATGTTGTCGTTTTTTATTTGTATAGTGGTAATGTGATAATAAATTTCGAGCCTTTGTTGACCTCGCTTTCGGCTCTAATCGAGCCGCCGAAAAGGTCTATCATCTTGTTGACGTAGGCTAGGCCCAGGCCGAAGCCTTTCACGTCGTGGAGATTACCGGTTGACACACGGTAAAATTTCTCAAAGATTTTTTTCAAATCCTCGCGTTTCATACCGATGCCGTTATCGGCAACGGTAATCTGGATATGGTCCTCATCGGGGTTGATGGTGCTTACCTCAAGCGACAGTGGCACTTCCTCGCGACGATACTTGACCGCGTTGTCCAGCAGGTTAAAAATGACGTTGGTAAAGTGCATGCGGTCAACATTGATAATGGGATCCTCGGCATCGAGGTTGGCTTCGATGTGTCCGCCGTATTTCTCGACTTTGAGTTTGAAGGTGTTGATCACACTGTAGATGCTAGCGTTGGCATCCTCCTCCTCAAGGCGCATGGTTGCGTTCTTGCGGTCAAACAGTGACAGCTGCAGCACCTTCTCGACCTGGAAGCGCAGGCGCTTGGTCTCATCGTTGATGACCCCTGAGACGTGCTTGAGCATCTCGGGACTCTTGCGCACGCTGTCATCGTTAAGCATCTGAGCGGCGATCGAGATAGATGAGATGGGCGTCTTGAACTCGTGGGTCATGTTGTTGATGAAGTCGTTCTTGATCTCGCTCAACTTCTTTTGCTTGAATGCCACCGAGATGGTGTAGAGGAACACACCCAGCAGCAGGAATGTGAATGCGAGCGAGGGCACCAAGAACTTCACCGACTTGAAGATGTAGTCACTCTTATTGGGGAAGGTGACGCACAGGGTGTTCTGCTTGTTCTTGGGATCATTGGGGAACAGCGTCAGCTTGTAGATGTCCTCTTGGGACATGGGCGAGTAATCGTTAGTCTTATAGACTATGCCGTTAGCCCGGCTCTCGATGGCAAACTCAAACGGCATAGTCAGACCGTTGAATTCCAGCTCTGAACGCAGGTAGTTAGCCACAGTGGCACTATCGGCACGCTCCTCGATGGGGCGGTCGCTGGAGTGGTTCAAGATGGTGAGAATGACCTCGTTGAGCAAAGTTTGCTGGTGCAGGTAGTGCTCCTTGAGGGCCTGTTGCTTGAGCTGGTAGCTGTCGTTCAGATCCTGTAACGTGGGCAAGTTGGCGGGTCTGACGTTGGCTTTGGGCTGCTCATTGGTGTTGAGCGTCGTGTCGATTTTCGCCTTTTGTTTGTTGTCGAAATTGAATTTGTTCTGGTTGAGGCCTGAGTATATCTCTTCAGTCTCGGCCAGGTCCTTGTTAAGGTAGTACTTGGTCTCGTCCTGCTCCAGCATGTTGGACACGCTGTAAAGACTACGCATCACGACCTCGCTGAACTGGCTATTGCGCATGGCCACCATTTTCTCGAGGTACATGATCTGCATGGCGAGTAGTCCCAACAAGGCTATCGCCATGACAACGGTCAATATCCATATCGTTGATCTCTTCATGAGAGTTGTTCTCTTTTAAAAGCACTTGTTTTTAACAATCAACGGCAAAATTAACACTTTATTGTGAAAAATCAAAATTTTCTTTCACTTTTCGCTGAAAAAATTAACGTCAAATGTTAAATTTGCCACTTTCTATGCCAAATGGGACATTCTTGATTTGCCGGAGAATTCAAGAAAAATACAATTATTTCTTGTTGAGATGTAGTTTCTGGCCTTACTTTTGCGTCTAAAGTGCAAAAAACAAACAATTTAATAAGGTGTAAGATATGAAAAAGGCATTAAAATACTTTGGAGTATGGCTTCTTATCCAGATTGTGGTAGCGTTAGTATTAATTATTCCCGGAGCAATTATCATATTAGCTCTAGGATCGGCTTTGGATAATGGCAACGATGTCGGTGAAACCTGGCTTATAGCCATGTGCTTGTTCATAATTGATTTGGTGGTATTTTATGTGTTTTGGAAACGCAGGTACACCAATCTCAGTTTCTTGTGGAGCGAAAAGGCCAAGCGGCTCTATTTCTGGGTTATAATTGCGAGTATAGGGTATATCATGGCCGATTGGCATTTGTCGGAATTGCTGCCTTTTGCCGATTGGGAAAGTGAAGATCTGGAGACCTTGAGTCGGCTGGTAAGCAATCCGATTGGATTAATCACGGCGTCTTTTGTCGCTCCTGTAGTGGAAGAAATGGTTTTTCGTGGGGCTATTTTGCGCGCGTTGCTGCAGAAAAAATGGAATCCATGGATTGCCATTTTCATTTCGGCGGCAATCTTCGGCATCATTCACATGAATCTCACCCAGGGCGTATCGGCATTTGTTGTGGGCATCTTCATGGGTTGGCTCTTTTACCGCACACGCAGCATTTGGCCTGGAGTCATCCTTCACATGATGAATAACACCATATCAAGTATGTGGGACTTTTTGCCAGAAAACACCTTCTCATCAATCCCGTTATCACCCATGGGATATCTCTTGCTGTTCGTCCCTGTAGGACTCTTCTTGCTGGTGATTGGAATTCAGAAAATCAACCTTATGGCAGATAGCGTCGATTTGTCGATACCTTTCTTGGACCGTGACGATTTAAAAGCTTTGCAGTATGCTCAAGCCACTCAGAGTTATTATATGCCGCCCGTTGTTCCTCCTATTGTTGTGGGAACTCCTATTGAACCAATGGAAGAACCAATAGAAGGGGGATTAATCCTCGTCCTGCTTGCTCTCCTCGTACTCCTTGAGCAGCTGAGCCTGCACGTCGGCGGGCACGAGCTCGTAGCTCGAGAACTTCATGCTGAACGAAGCGCGGCCACCCGAGATAGAGCTCAGGGAGGTGCTGTAGCTCGACATCTCCTTCAAGGGGATGCGTGCCTTAACGCGCTCCAGACCATTGGCACTCGACATGTCCATCATGATGCCGCGGCGGCCCTGCAGGTCGCTCTGTACACCACCCATGCAGTCGGCGGGCAACAGGATCTCGACGTCATAGACGGGCTCGAGAACCTTGGGGTTAGCATCGCGGAATGCAGTGGAGAAGGCGTTACGGGCAGCGAGACGGAACGAGATTTCGTTACTGTCAACCGGGTGCATCTTACCATCGTAAATGCACACGCGCACGTCGCGAGCGTAGCTACCGGTCAACGGGCCCTGCTCCATGCGGTCCATGATACCCTTAACGATAGCGGGGATGAAGCGTGCATCGATGGCACCACCAACGATACAGTTATAGACAACCAGCATACCGCCCCATTCCATGGGGATTTCCTGCTTGTCCTTGATGTTCATCTTGTACTCCTGGTT
>ONKD01000028.1 GCA_900318345.1 uncultured Prevotellaceae bacterium | reverse complement strand
TTTAATGCGTTAATAATCACTTCGTAATATACACAAGCCACTCTATTTCTTGTCAGAGATTACGAAAAGCGGGGCAAAGGTAATACATTTTCCCGACACGACAATAAGAAACTTGATGATTTTTTATCTTGACCTTTGAATTTTTCATTTTCCCAGACCTAAATCGTCTTTTTAAAAGCTCACATTGTTTCAATCGCTTGTTGTTGCCTGTGATTCAACGGTCAATAATATATCAATGATTTGAGTTAGGTCTTTGATGCTTATGCTATCGTCACCATTCATGTCAGCGCGCTTACTATTAAAGACACTCTCATCAGCTCCTAACAGGTAGTCAATCAGCAACGATACGTCACGAATGGTCACCTGGTAGTCAAAGTTAAGGTCACCCATCGGATAAGGGATGAAGACATTTGCATCAAGATAAGCGATGTGGCGGGTCCACCAGTCGGTGAGGTACTCCAACTCAGTATCAAAATTGAGGGGTCTCCCGCCCAAATCCAAGCAGCGGCTCCATCGAGCGATTTCACGCTGATCGGCACCACAACGTTTCATCTCATCAAAATAGGCTTTGTAACGCGCCACGATACTGTCAGGATTGAACAATGTATTGCGCAACTCCCAATAGCGCTCGGTGGCCAGTCCATGGAAAGACTTATCAGTTTCCCATAAACGCCTGAAAACGACATGATCACCCAGGTGATTGGTCCTGAAATCATCCTCGGGCCCCACCTTGTAACTATGATAATCACTGCCCAGATTGCTCCAGAATTGCCCCTGGGTGCAGTCAAGATCCCACACAGCGATGGTCAGTCGCTTGTCGGTTGCCACATCATGGCAAGCGTAATACAAGTTCTTGCCCACATTGTCGGGAGCCTGCAGCAATAGCGTGAACAGATAATAGTCACGGAAAACCGGGATATCAAAATAATACTTGGCACTATCGAGAAACTCTTCACTCGATGAATTCATAGCGAAGTCAATCGCATTATAGAGCGTCTGGAAATTGGTGGGGTTAACATCATCGATATTGGGATATTTCACATAAAACTGGTCCCAAGTCTTCTTGTTGGCCGTAATCGTGGGTAGGCTGGAAAACAGGGTGGTAACCGTCCTTGACATCGGCTTCCACAGGCCGCCATGAAACTCTCCGGTCTCGTAGTCATACTGCTTGAGCTTGAGCTGCTGGCGGTCCATGTGCTCGTTCAGGCTGTAGATGCCCATGTACTCATCGTTGAGAAATACCTCGACAAAATCCCCACGCACATAGCTGCGGGGTGTTTTGGGCTCATAGGAAGCATAATAAGGCGGAGTGGCAAAGTCGGCCCATATATCCTTACAGACACGGTTGCGGACGCGTGAAAAGTCTATTTGCCCCGCATCCAAGCGCCAATGGAAATCGCTGCGGAGGCCAAAGAAACTCATGTTCTTTTTGGTCCAGTCCTCATTATAGAATTTGAGGTGGAAATTGTGCTTCAAGCGACTGGGTCCTGCCGTCGAGCTTCCTGCCCAACGAACACGCGAATTGATGGTATCCTGACAGGCTGAATCGGGATGGGTATAGACGACTGTTCCCCTGTAGTATGGCACTTTAGCATAGGTACCATAGATTTGAATAACTGGCCAGTAAGTGAATTGGATGTTGGCAGTAATGGTGTCAGAGTCCATCCTAGCCCACAGTTGATAAGTGGCCCCTGGCTGAATGTCGTGAAATGTGTAGCAATCGGTCACCGTATCTCCATCAATCACGCATTGGGTCAAGCTGTCAGCCATTGCCACTGTCATCTCGTAATCGGTGCCAAATGCCGCTTGGGGAACTGAAAGCAACCAAGTGCCCTTCAGGTTGTCGATCGCTGCCTTCTTGCCGTTAAAGAGGATTTGGGCACATGTCTCAACATGATTCAGACACATCACACAGCACAGGAATAAAACCACTTTTTTCATCGTTTTCACTTATGTAATAGATAATTTACGGTCCATTTAAAAGATTACAGTCACTCAAGATACTCCTTGATGTAGAGCTCGCAGGAGGCGACGAGCTGGTCATACCACTGCTGGCCAAAACGTTCGACGAGCGGCTCTTTCAGGAACTGATAGAGGCGGATTTTCTCGCGACGGCCCAGCACCTCGGCGCATTTGCAGATTTTCCAGCGGTCAAAATTCACCGCCTCATAGCCCGGGTACTTCTTGATGCGCACCGGATAGAGGTAGCACGAGATGGGTTTGCGCCACTTGATGCGCCCCTCACGGTAGGCCTTCTCAATCGCACACAGGCACATGCCCCCGCGCTCATAGGTGGTGAAAACGCAGTTGGCGCCACCCACGAGTTGGGTCACCAGTTCGCCCTCAACGTCGACATAGGCCAGCCCGTGCTCATTGATCTGCTGTTGGGCTTGAGGGAGCAAGCCGTTCCATATCTCGGGAAGCACCTCCTTGAGTTGCTGATACTCTTCCTCGGTGAGCGGCGCACCCGAGTCGCCCTCGATGCAGCATGCTCCCAAACAGGTATCCAGGTCACAGCAAAAGAAGCGCTCGACCAGATCCAGGCTAACCAGTGTACCGTCTATATCAAACATGGGTTTTAGGCATTAGGTGATTGTGATTGCTATCATTCTTTCTCGACGAGGGCCGAGAGGGCGTGCTCCAGATCGGTGCTGGAGATGTTGAGGTGCAACTCTCCACGGTGGGCGTAGGAGATGCGTCCCGTCTCCTCACTCACTACGATGGCGATGGCATCGGTGGCCTGGGCAATGCCTTTTGCCGAGCGATGGCGCAAGCCCAGGTAGCGCGGAATGTTAGTATCATGAGAAACAGGCAGGATGCAGCCTGCACTCATGATCTTGCGGCCTGCAATGATCAGGGCACCATCGTGCAAGGGGCTGTTCTTAAAGAAAATATTCTCGATCAAGCGCGAGTTGATGTCGGCGTTGATGACATCACCCGTGCGCTCATAATCGGTGAGTGGGATGGTTTGCTGGATGACAATGAGGGCGCCAGTCTTGGTTTTGGTCATGTTCATGCAGGCATAAACCACGGGCAAGATCCATTTCTTGGCATCATCAATCTCGGCCTTGCTCCTGAATAGTTTTTCAAAGATTTTAAGTCCTCGCCTCGATCCTAACTCTGTCAGGAAGCGCTTGATCTCGTCCTGGAATAGAATCACGAGGATAAACAGACCAATGTCAATGAACTTATCCATGATGGTGCCGATGAGGCGCATATCCATGATCTTGTACATCACTACCCATGCGATGACAAAGGCCAGCACGCCCACAAAGATGTCGAGTGAGCCAGAGTCCTTCATTGTCCTGTACAGGTAGAACAATAACGTTGCCACCAGCAAGATGTCAATCAAGTCCTTGAAACTGAAAAGGGTGAAAAGTGAACTGCCCATATATAAAAAATCGTTGTTAATTTATCTGTTAGAGATGCTCTCACTCATCAGGGATACCAACTTGACGGCCTCGACTGCCGCACGCACATCATGCACACGCAGGATGTGAGCCCCGCGCTCAAGGGCGAGTGTGTTGACGATTGTCGTGCCATTCAAGGCCCCATCGGCGGTACAATCCAGCGGTGTGTAAATCATGCGCTTGCGCGACACGCCCACCAGCAGCGGTGCATTGAGCGCGTGGAAGGCCTCGAGCCTGGCCAGCAACTCATAGTTCTGCTCCACCGTCTTAGCGAAACCGAATCCCGGATCAGCGATAATGTCGGCCACACCCATCTGCCGCATGTCATCGATGCGACGGGCCATCCATTCCAGCACATCGGCCGTGACGTTGTCATAATCGGTCAATGAGGACATCGTGTCGGGGGTGCCGCGCATGTGCATCAACACATAGGGCACATGCAGTTGAGCCACAGTCTTGAACATCGTGTCGTCGAGCGTGCCGCCCGAGATGTCGTTGATGATGTCCACGCCCCAATCCTCCACACAGCGGCGGGCCACATCGGCGCGGTAAGTATCCACCGAGAGGATCACGCCGGGCGCCTCGCGGCGAATGATGTTTAATGCCCATTGCAAACGATCCATCTCGGCTTGAGCGTCAACCGACTGGCTACCCGGTCGAGTGGAACAAGCGCCGATGTCCAACACGTCGGCACCCTCGGCAATCAACTGTCGCACCCGGCCAACGAGTGTCAGCTCATCGGTCGCGCGGCTACCGCTGTAGAACGAGTCGGGCGTGACGTTGACGATGCCCATGACCCACGGGCGATCAATCTCGACCAACCGCCCGCGCAAGTTCATGCTATATGGCTTGAAAGGACACACTATTGCGTGATCATCATTTTAAATTGCAAAGTTACGAAACATTTCCGAAAAATGGAGTACCTTTGCAGATGAAACTGCTAAGGCAGGCAGCGTCTCGGCAAAAAACAAATGGATTTGTCTGTTTTGCGCTCAACTTGCACTGCCTTTGACAATGAAACATTAAGCGAAATGGCAATTATGGCACATGGAAACGCAACAGGGCAAGCCCCGATAGGGGTGTTTGACTCGGGATTCGGGGGACTGACCATCCTGCGAGACATCCGTCGGGTGTTGCCGCAATATGACTACCTGTTCATTGGTGACAACGCGCGGGCCCCTTATGGCACGCGGTCACGCGAACTGGTCTATGAATTCACGCTGCAAGCGGTCAAGCACCTGTTTGCCCAGGGGTGCCACCTGATTATCCTGGCCTGCAATACGGCCTCGGCCGAGGCCCTGCGCACAATCCAGCAACAGGACCTCCCCACCCTCGCCCCTGAACGGCGCGTGCTGGGCGTGGTGCGCCCCACCGTCGAAAAGGTGGGTGAGCTGACCCACACGGGACACATCGGGGTCTTTGGCACGCCAGGCACCATCGCCAGCCGCAGCTACAACATCGAGATTGAGGGGATGTATCCTCATTGCAAGGTGCACGGCCATGCGTGCCCCATGTGGGTGCCGCTGGTCGAGAACCGCGAGAGCAGCGGTGATGGCGCCGACTATTTCGTGAAAAAAGACATTGACCTGCTGCTGGGAGAGTGCCCCGATATCGATACAGTAATCCTGGGCTGCACCCACTACCCGCTGCTTATCGACAAGATCAACAAGCACATGCCCGAGGGGGTAAACGTCATCCAGCAGGGCCCCATCGTGGCCGACAGCCTCGCCGACTACCTGCAGCGCCATCCCGAGATTGAGCGCCAATGCAGCCAGGGCGGCACTTGCCGCTACTTCACTACCGAGGACCCCGAGCATTTCTCGCCGTTGGCGAGCGTGTTTGTCAACGAGCCCGTCGATGCCCATCGGGTCATCCTGTAATCTCCAGACAAGGCCATTTTTTCAAACCTGAACAACAACAAACAACCTGAGCAACACATCTAAGTGTTGTCCAGGTTGCCCTTATATTAAGTTTATCTAGGTTTTTGAATAATCAGCGCTTGCGGGTGCGCAACTGGAATGAGCGCAAGGTGTATAGCTTATCACCGTCCGAGAGACCTATTGAGAAGTCAGCAGTGCCGTTTTTCAGTTTCCTTGTCGCAATGACCTCGCTCTGGTAGCGGACCGCTTTTCCCGGAGCTAACTCCTTGACGATGGCCGTTGGTGACAGATAAATCTCCTTGGTGCCCGTGACCGTGATGACGGGAGCAATGTCATAAACATAGTCGCGGCCCGTATCGCGGATGATGAAGACGAGGCGGGCGTGCTCCTCGGCATCGAGGGTCTTGCTATTGTTCTCGTCAACGAAGCGCAAATCAGCAATCTCGATGCTGGCATAGGGGCTATAGGAGTTATTCTGGCGATAATCGTCATCGCCATATTCATAGTAGTAATCCGAGGAACGGTAGTTGCCATCATCGGTCTTGGGAGCGGTGGCCGCAGCGCCGATCATGCCGCCGACAGCCATGCCGACAACAGTCCCCAGGTCACTGCCACGCGGACCATCGGCAATGCCTCCGATAGCCGAGCCAAACATGCCACCAATGGAGGCGCCCGTTGTCACGCCATAGAACTGATTCATGGATTGGCAACTGGAGAGCAGCAATGCCATTGCGGTAATCCCCCCAAAGATTGTCTTCTTGTTCATTTTTCTCAATCTATCTTATTTTGGTTACACGATTCACGGTTTTTTAAACACCGCTAAATTAGTCACTTGCAAGAATTGTGCCAAATGAAATCGACTAAACGGCTATCTTTCTCGACAATATGACTCGACAAGAGAAAAGCGATAAGCTACTTCGTAAAATCGGAGGGGAAAAAAGTGACAAAAGCGGTCTGTTCACTATCCTTGGGACGAAAGTGGACAACAATGCGGCAATCATTCTCAACCATGAGGTCAACCAGGTGCTTCCAGTGCGCTCCAAAGGTATCTAATTGCTTGATCCACATTCTTTTCACTTTGTCAGAATCATCAGTCAACATGTTGAGAACCATCGACAAACTGGCGGGCACCCCTATATCGACAAGGGAATAATTCTTGCCGACCATTGTGATGGAATTGAACGCCCAGTCACCACTGAAGGACAGCGGACAAGAGGCATTGAGCGCCTCGACACTGTCAACGAGATTGACATGAGGCGAGCCCTCCTGGGCATTCACCGTCATCGTTGACATCCAGGCGACAATCAGTAAGATGAGCAACTTAAATCTACACATTGTTCTCATCATTATTGATAGTAAACTAAGTGGCATTAATCCCAAAGGATGGGAGACCTAGTTACTCGGCATCAGCCTCGGCATCGAGCGAGTCAACAACGCCAGCAATCATGCCGTCAACGATGGAGCTGCGGTAGCCCAATGCCATGGCGTAAATCTTGCAGATGGCAAGTTCTTGCTCCTCCAGCTCGCCATCGACCATCATCAGGGCGACCATGTCGCGCAGGTAGGCGAGCTTGGTGTCCTCGTCCTCGGGCAAGTCGATCGTAACGCTGTCAGGATCCTCGATAACACGGTTGAAATCGTCGGGGCTGATGTTCTCACGCGAGGCAACGGCCAGCAGCACTGCCAGTTCCGAGTCGGTGAGTCTGCCATCGGCTGCGGCGAGCATCACGAGGTTTTTGAGTTGTCCCAGGCGCTGCTGCTCCTGCGGGTCATTGGTTTTCTCTTTCATTTCCATTTTCTATTATCGTTAGTGATTAATGATTTATCGTTTCATGTGGCCACCTCTTCCCTGTCCTATCGTACGGCCAATACTCCTGATTTTCAGCCCAATGCAACTACAGCAGTGGGCAGGCGTATCGTTAACGCAAATTTTGCCGGGATAAAGCTCATACAAGCGGCGATATTCGCCCTCGGTGACATTAGGCATGACCACATTGGCACCCGCTTGCAGGGCCATGATGCGCCCCTGGGGGTGCAGGCTCTCCATCGCGGTGGTGGCGGGGATGTTGATGTCGGGCATGAGGATGCGCATGATGGCCATCGTGCGCAGGGCCTGTTCCAATGTGCCGCCAGCCTCGCCAGCCAATGGGGTCTCGGGGTGAGGGATAAAGGGACCAATGCCCGCCATGTCGATGCCGATGTCCTTGAGGTAGAGCAAATCGTCGGCGATAGACTCGACCGACTGTCCTGGTAGGCCCACCATGATGCCCGAGCCGAGCTCATAGCCCAAATCCCGAATCATCAGCAGGCACTCATGGCGATGTTCCCAGCTCATGCCCGGGTTAAGGCGGTGATAAAGGTCGCGGTCGGTGGTCTCGATGCGCATGAGGTAACGGTCGGCACCAGCCTCACGAAATGCCTTAAAGTCCTCGTAGTCTCGCTCGCCCACGCTAAGCGTCAAGGCGACATCCAACCGCTTGATTTGCTCAATGACGCGACACATGCGCGCTTGGTCAAAGTGCATGTCCTCGCCCGACTGGAGCACGATGGTCTGGAAGCCAAGGGCTGCGGCGCGCTTGGCTGTCTCGACCAGTTCCTCGTCGGTCATGCGATAGCGCTGCACCTGCCTGTTGCCACGACGGATGCCGCAGTACAGGCAGTCGTTGCGGCAGATGTTGGAAAACTCGATGAGCCCACGCAGGTGGACAGCGTCGCCCACTGCTTCGCGGCGCACGTCATCGGCCCGCCGATAGAGTTCATCGGCCGGTGCCGCGGTCAGCAGCTCGATAATGGCTGATTTGTCCAGTGTGTCGTTAGTCACGCCCAAAGGTGATTATTTTTGGGCAAAGATAGTGCAAGTCGAGCGCAAAACAAACAAGTTTACTTGTTTTTTTGCCGAGACGCAGCCTATCTTCGTTTTTTTAAAGCAAAGATAATGATAATTCGTGAAGAACGTGTAATTTTGCCACCACAAAACAGGAAACAAAATGAAAACCATACAAGAAATAAAAGAAATGCTGTCCCGCAGCGAGGGAGATGAAGCCCTCAACGCTGCCAGCGAAATCATCGAGAGCAATGGCGTTTCAAAGGAAACGCTCGCTAACGCTTATTACCTGCGCGGTAACGCCTATCGCCAGAACGGCAACGTGCGCATGGCACTCAACAGCTATCTGGAATCGATGGAGCTCGACCCCGATGGACCCGCCGCCGAGGCCTACCGCCACATCCAAGAATTACTCGATTTCTACAACAAGGATTACTACAATCCCTGACAAGAAGTCAGAGCTTACCACACCCTTATCCACATTTTCTCCCACAAGGACTAGAGAGACTGTAATAATTCATCTGCTGGAATTATAACCGCCGTTAGGGCGGGAAAATCTCATTAAGCTCAGGCTATCTCAGCACGCTCTATATTAAAAATACGGTGATGCCCCGTCTGTCATTGGGGCACCACCGATTATCGTGTTACGGTCAGCAGGTTTTAATCCTGGGCAATGCGCACGGCACGCACCGGGAAACCGCAAGGACGCTCAGCGGTGTTCCACGACAGTCCAGCTTCAGTCAGGTAAATCTTATATGCACCTGTCGGGAAGGAAACAGTCTCATTAACGACATGGAGCGAGCGTGACCAGTAGTTGCCAGCATCACCCAAATGGTACATATCCGTTTCCATACGCTCACCAACGGCAGGCAAGAACATCGTGTTCCCGTTGGGACCTGTAATCAATTGACCGTTCATGCCGTTCAACTGAGTCCACTCCCAAGTGCAATTCTCAATCAATTCGTCGATATCAGCCTTGGACGGCATACGCCACTCTGAGCCCATGTTGACATAGGCGGCATCGTCTTCGGGATCCAACTCGGTCTTGTTGTCAACGGGACCATAATTGCTTTTGGTGTTGTACTTGGAAATACGCTTTTGACCATCCTCAACATACAACCACGCAGTGTTGTCCCACACATAGTTGGCCTTAGGCGCGGTCTCACCCCAGGCGAAGAAGTCACCTAAATCCTCGGGGTTATTTGCTCCCACGTTGTGGGTCGCCCACAGTATGCCGCTAGGCAAGCCCAGATCGACGTATTCCTCAGCGGGAATGGGCTCGGGCCATTCGTTCGTCAGCAGATAGTCGATCAAGGTGGTCACGTCGGCGATGGTCACGCTACCGTTCTGGTTCACGTCGCCACGCTCATAATCGCTGGTCGGCACATCTTCGGAAACATAAACAGGACGCACCGGCAGGCCGTAGTTACGCGAGGCTGATGTCCTTTGCTTCAATGACTTGCTAAAGTATAACTTGGAAGCATTGATGGGATTGACTGAGGTTGATGACGCAAAAAGATTGCGCGACCAATAGTTACCATACGTACCCGCGTTGCTGGTGTTAGTTCCCGAGCGCTGCCCTGCAGCAGGCAAGAAGATTGAATTACCGTTAGGACCGGTGATCTTTCGACCATCTACGCCGTTCAGCGTCGTCCACTCCCAAGTGCATTGTGTAGAAAGCAATTCATTGATTTGCTCAGCGGACGGCATACGCCACTCGGGTCCCCAGTTGACATAGGCGGCATCATCTTCAGGATCCAACTCGGTTTTGTTATCAATGTCGCCATATTGTTCGCTGGTGTTGTACTTGCTAAGGCGAAGAGAGTTTCCCTCATAATACACCCATGCGGTTGTTCCCCACGTATAGGTTTCTTTGTCGGGTACGACCTCGCCCCAAGCAAAGTAGTTGCCATATTCCTCGGGCGCATTAGCGCCCACATTGCATGTTGCCCACAGGGTACCGCTAGACAAGCCCAGATCAACAAACTCATGACCGGGCACAGATGAATTGGGCCATTCATTTGTCAGCAGATAGTCAATCAAGGTGGTCACGTCGGCGATGGTCACGCTGCCGTTCTGGTTCACGTCGCCACGCTCATACGCACCACTGGCGCTCATGGGGAATGCCATCACCAGCACAAGCATTAAAATAGATAATTTTTTCATAAAATGATTCTGATGGGTTCTAAAAACACTTTTCTGCCACCAGGAGAGCAGAACCCGTTTTCTCTCCAGATTGGCTTTCATATTAATTAATTATTATCTTCTTCCAGGTCGTCATAGGTCTGGTACAAGAAGTCGTTGTAAGGGAAACGTGCAGTGTGGACAGCCTTAGCCTTGGCGTAGAGCAACTTCTTGAGGCCGTCGATATTCTGCTGCTTCTTGGCGCTGATGAAAACGCAGTTCTCGCCCATGCGCGACATCCAAGTCTCCTGCAGTTCCTCGAGGGGGATGTTCTCGCGCAGTCGCGGTGTGAGGTCATCCTCGTCCTTGGGCGTATAGGTGAACTGGTCAATCTTGTTGAAGACCATGATCATCTCCTTGTCACCAGCATCGCACACCTCTTGCAAAGTGCGGTTCACGACCTCGATCTGCTCCTCGAACTGGGGGTGTGAGATGTCCACGACGTGAACCAGGACGTCGCTGTCGCGCACCTCGTCGAGGGTGCTCTTGAACGACTCCACGAGGTGGGTGGGCAACTTGCGGATAAAGCCGACGGTATCGGTCAAGAGGAACGGCAGGTTCTCGATGACAACCTTGCGCACGGTGGTGTCGAGCGTGGCAAACAGCTTGTTCTCGGCAAACACCTCGCTCTTGCTCAGGACGTTCATCAGCGTGGATTTGCCCACGTTGGTATAGCCCACGAGGGCAATGCGGGTGAGTTTGCCACGGTTTTTGCGCTGGGTGGTCTTCTGCTTGTCCAGTTGCGCGAGTTTCTCTTTGAGCAGGGCAATCTTGGTCTTGACAATGCGGCGGTCGGTCTCAATCTGAGTCTCACCAGGTCCGCGCATACCGATACCGCCTCGCTGGCGCTCAAGGTGGGTCCACATACCCGTCAGCCTGGGCAGCAGGTATTGGTACTGTGCCAGCTCGACTTGCATCTTGGCGCTGGCGGTTTGGGCTCGCTTGGCAAAGATGTCGAGGATGAGGCTTGTGCGGTCAAGCGTCTTGACCTTGACGGCCTTCTCGATAAAGGCGATCTGCTTGGGCGTGAGGTCGTCGTCAAAGATGACCAGACTGATGTCGTTCTCCTCGACATAGGCCACGATTTCCTCGAGTTTACCCTTACCGACGTAAGAAGTGCTGTTGGGACCGTCACACCGTTGCAAGAAGGTGTGCACGGTGACAGCGCCCGCGGTCTCGGCGAGGAATTCAAGTTCATCGAGGTATTCCTTGGTTTTGGCTTCGCCCTGCTGGGGAGTAATCAAACCCACCAAGACGGCACGCTCCTCTTTTACGTCTATGTCATTGATACGTTTACTATCGTCAATCAATCCCATAAAGTCACATTTTTTATTATTTAGATAAATCTGGCGGCGCCTCAACCATTAAAGTGAACTTTATGGTGTTCGGCTTGCACATATTTTAGATAAATTTGGCGGCGCCTCAACCATTAAAGTGAACTTTATAGTGTTCGGCTTGCACATATTTTAGATAAATTTGGCGGCGCCTCAACCATTAAAGTGAACTTTATGGTGTTCGGCTTGCACATATTTTGGTGCAAAATTACTAAAAAGCTGCGGTTTTTTTTTAATTTTGTCACCATAAATGTAAGAAATCAACTCCTATGCTTTTAATATATGAAAAAGACTATCTTTCTTTTAGCCCTGTGGAGCACATTGCTGCTCCAAGCCACCACAACCGATTACACTCAATTTGTCAATCCGTTTATCGGCACGCAGACCGATTCCACAGGCGCCTTGAGCGGTAGCACGTTCCCTGGCGCAACGATGCCACAGGGAATGGTGCAGGTGAGTCCCGACACCGAACAGATGGTGACCTGGGATCCCTGCTCTGGCTATGACTACAACCGTGACAGCATCTACGCCATCTCCCACACCCACTTGAGCGGCACGGGCTGCACTGACCTGTTTGATGTCTCGCTCATGCCAGTGACATGGATTGTGAGTCCTGAGTATCTGGCGACAGGCAACTTCGGGCAGACTTTTTCACACGAGCAAGAAGCGGCATGTCCAGGATACTATAGGGTTGTACTTCAGGAAAGCGGAGTAAAAGCCGAGCTCAGCGCTACTACCCGCACTGGCATCCACCGCTATACTTTCCCCCAAGGGAAGCCGCAACAGGTCATTTTAGACCTCGACCACTCCACCTTTCGCGGCCAGGCCTATTATAGCGGACGCCGCAGTTATGACATCATCCAAGCCCAGCTCCGCCTCGTCGATGACCACACGGTGGAAGGCTACCGCGTCATCACCGGCTGGGCCAAGCTACGCAAAGTCTATTTCCGCGCCGAATTTTCGCGTCCCATCACCGGGCACCTGCTCATGGACGGCACGCGCACGGTGGGCGATGCTACGGTAATCAATGGGCGCACGCTGCGCTGTGCCCTGTCGTTTGACAATACAGGCGATAGTCGATTGACGGTCAAGGTTGCCCTCTCGGCGGTCGATATCGACGGAGCACGTCGAAACCTCGCCGCCGAAGCTCCGGGCTGGGATTTTGACCAATATGTCAGTCAAGCACACGATGAATGGCAACGGCAGCTGTCATGCATCGATATTGACGGCACAGACGAGCAAAAGCAGATCTTTTACACTGGACTCTACCACGTGTTGTTGCAACCCAATACCATGAGCGATGTCGATGGCCGATACATGGACACCAACTACGAGGTACGCCAAATGCCCAAGGGTCAGAGTTACCACTCCACTTTCTCGCTGTGGGACACCTTCCGCGCTGCGCATCCGCTTTACCTCTTGCTCAAACCCGACCTGGCGGCACAGTTTGTCAACGACATGGTGCGCCATCACGACACCTATGGCTACCTTCCCATCTGGGACCTGTGGGGACAAGAGAACTACTGCATGATAGGCAATCATGCCATCCCTGTCATCGCCGACGCCATTCTCGCCGACCTGCCCGGCATCGATGTTGAGAAAGCCTATCGGGCGATGGTCGAGAGCAGCACTAGACCACACACCAACTCGCCGTTTGACCTATGGGAAAAACTGGGCTACATGCCCTGTAACAAGCAAGGATCTTCGGTTTCCATCACACTGGAGCAGGCATTTGACGACTGGTGCGTCGCTGCCGTTGCCAAGCGTTTTGGGTACACCGACGACTATTATCGCTTTAGCCAGAGGGCGATGAACTTTATAAACCTGTTTGATGAAAAAACCGGGTTCTTCAGAGCACGTGACGACAACGGGCGATGGGCAGAGCCATTTGACCCGCTCAGCTATGAGGACAACAGCTTCATTGAGGGGAACGCCTGGCAATACCTGTGGTTTGTGCCTCATGAACCCGAGCAATTCATCGAGCTCATGGGTGGCAAGAAAAGATTTCTGAAAAAGTTAGATGAGAATTTCAGCCTCATTACCGTCAACCGTGAGACTAACGGCAATGCCTCGGCGTTCATCGGCCAGTATGCCCACGGCAACGAACCCAGCCACCACACCGTCTATTTCTACAACTTCGCCAACCGCCCTTGGCGCACTCAAGAACTGGTCAACCAGGTGCGCACCGAATTCTATAATGCCACTCCCGCAGGTTATGCGGGCAACGATGACTGCGGACAGATGTCTGCCTGGTACATTTTCTCGTCATTAGGCTTTTATCCCTTCAATGCGGGCGCTGCCGAATATGTCACTGGCACGCCACTGTTCCAGCGTGCCACTCTGCACTTGGCAGGCGACAAGGAGTTTACCATCATCCGCAAGGGCGACAAGGGTATATACGTAAAGGAAATCCGCCTCAACGGCAAGCGGCTACAGGGTTTCAAACTCAAGCATCAAGACATCATGGCTGGTGGAACGCTGGAATTTGTCATGAGTGAGAAGCGCCCCTAGGCCTTGGCAGTCCTTATTTATTGGGAACGATATCAGAGTTGACCCTGAAAGTATTTTAATGCGAATTTCGCTAAATAAACGAATTTCACGAAAATATATAAAATTCGCGTTAATTGGTCTGATTCGTGTAATTCGCATTAGCCCCGCAGGGTTTGGGCCAACAACTATATCATTGCCTATTTATTATACCGTGGGCAGAGAGATGCCGTTGAGCTGGCGATAAAGGTTCAAGGCATACACGTCGGTCATCGCGCTGATGTGGTCCAGCACGGCCTGCACCTGCTCAAAGAGCGTGGGTGCATGGACATCATATTGCTGCGGGAACTTGTTGAGCAGCAGCTGGGAATAGTTGCGCTCGGGATGCATGACTGCCTCGATAAGTTTCTCCAACAGCAGGTTGATGATGCGGTTACCCGCCAAATCCACATCCACGACATAGCCGGCCCGGTAAAGACGCTCCTGTGCCAACTTGCTGCACGCCTGATAGGCGCCAGCGGGCATGGGGTCGATGTGGTCAATCAAACTGCCCTCAAAGCGTCCCTCCATGATCTCGTCCTCGTGGCTGGCAAACGTAGCGGCACACTGCTGAACCAGCAAACCCACTGCACAAGACCGCAGGTAGGCGATTTTCTCGTTGGGGTCTGCCACCTGGTCCATGTGGCTACGGATACTGGCTTGACGCTCAGGAGTAAAGAAGCCCATGAGCAGATTGATTGTTTCCTCGGTGTCGATGATGCGCAGCTTGTGACCGTCCTCAATGTCCATGATCTGGTAACAGATATCATCGGCGGCCTCGACGATGTAGACGAGTGGATGGCGGCAGTAGCGGTCTTCTTCAAGCTTGATCAGCCCCAATTCGTCGGCTATGCGCTCAAAGGTTTCCTTCTCGGTCGTGAAGAAACCGAACTTGCCCTTCTCACCAGCGTACATCGACGAATAAGGATACTTGACGATGGAAGCCAAGGTGCTGTAAGTCATCGCGAAGCCTCCAGGACGGCGGCCCTTGAACTGATGAACCAAGGTGCGGAACGAGTTGGCGTTGCCCTCAAAGTGGATGAGGTCATTCCACTGCTCGACCATAAACTTATCCTTGAATTCCAGTCCCTTACCCTCGCTGAAATAGGCACCGATAGTCTTCTCGCCCGAATGGCCGAATGGCGGGTTGCCCAGGTCGTGCGCCAGGCAGGCGGCAGCGACGATTTCGCCGATGTCACGCAACTTATCGGCCCATGGCTCACCCTTGTAGCGTGGCATGAGGCGGATGACCACCTCGCGCGCCATCGATTTGCCCACACTCGACACTTCCAGGCTATGAGTCAGTCGGTTATGCACAAAGATGCTGTCGGGTAACGGGAAAACCTGAGTCTTGTTCTGCAGGCGGCGGAAAGGCGATGAGAAGACCAGGCGGTCATAGTCGCGTTCAAAGTCGCTCCTGACTCCCCCACCCTTGTCATCGTGGTAATGCTCCAGTCCCAGTCGTTTATACGAAATCAATCGGTCCCAATTCATTCGTTGCATAGGCATTGATGTCAAATTTTGTACAAAATTAACAACAATCCCACAATTATCAAATCATGATAATCAAAAAATGATAATCGCGTTATAATAAAGCTCTGGAATGTGGCGAACGCATTCACTTTTCTAATTGGGCGGCTACCCAAATGACCCACTCGTCGATGTTGTCGGTCAAGCGGGCTGGCAGCGGCAGCGGAATGAGGATATCGGGAGCTATGCCTGTGGCGTCAATACCGCCATCGGGAAGTCCGATAGTGCGGGTCATAGGGCTCGAAAAACTGAGATGGCAGTTGGGCATCTCCACGACATTAATATTGGAGAAATCTAAGCACCCCAACGTGTTATCACGGCCGTATACAGTCGTGCGGTCACTCGTGGCCTTAATGCTGCGAACCATCTGCTCGCCAGAGCTAGCAACACCATTATCAATGATCAAAGCAGCCTTACGAACGGCATCGCTTATCTGATTTAAGCGATAGGTATCAACAGAGAAATCACCCCCCGATTGATTCAGTTTTCCTAGAACTCCCATCAGGTCTTGCATCGATACATTTTGACTATCGCTAAACATGGGTAGAATCTGCCTTAAAAGGGGTTGCGGTAAATATTCAATACCTTCAATCATCGGAAAGATAGCCTGTATACCCATGATAAACTCTTGTGGAACGCCACTGTCCTGAAATTCTTTCAACAACATTTTCCTGTGTTCTGGTGAGTTGCGATACTCAACAGCAGGTTCGGTGCCCTCATGGTCATAGAGCAGTTCCCAATAGGGATTAAAATATACATCACTTCCTCCACCGTTGTCACGGATATCCAGCACAAGATTCTCACAACCGGACTCCTTGAAATCCATAATGGAGCCTTTTATCCATTCCATATCGGGATTTCCATCACACGACGGGAAACGGATCAGGAATGTCTTATCAGTCACTTTGCAGGCTACAGCCTTGGGACGGTACTCCTCCATAAATGCATTATAATCAATCGGTTTGCGGGACCTGTATCGGTCTCCGTAACTCTCCCAATTACCCTTCTCATTCCTGGCACTATAGTTCAACCTCGTGTGGAAATCATCGAACCACGCCGTGTATTGAGCCACAGCATCCCAGCCAGTGCGCTCACCCTGCTCGACCTGAGTGCGCAGGCGAGCCTTCATTGACTCATAGTCGGCACGTGTGCTATCAACGACTTTATTGGGAAATCCTGCATAGTTGTCCTCGATGTACTTCACGGCAAAGTCATAGTCCTCAAGATGCTGTTCAACGGTCAACTCGGGCAATTGGGCAAGGGCTATCAAGCCTAAAAACATGCAAAACGTGATAATAATACTTCTTTTCATTTTGATATTGATTTAATAAATTTTACTGCTACAAAAATACGACATTCTACTTTGGGGTCAAAACTTCTCCCCTAGAAAAAACACTCGTTTTCCAGGAAAAGCGAAAAAGTGTAAAAAAAATGGACAATCGGAAGAAACAGAGAGAACGGATTTGACGGATGTATTTAAGAAGAATGGAAGAAGATAGTAGTAGTAATCAATTTTGGATAAAATCGGCTGCATCTCAACAAAAACAAAAAAAAATTGTTTTTGTATTCGACTTGCACTACTTTTGATGTAATTTTGTAGTTCTTATCTAAAACATCATTATGGAGAAGATAAATGTGAAGATTGTGAACCGTGGGCCACATGAGGTGCCGCAGTACGGGACAGCGCTGAGCGCGGGGATGGACCTGCGGGCGTGGCTCGAGGAGCCGCTGACGCTGCAACCGCTGCAGCGGGCCTTGGTACACACGGGCATCTATATCGCCCTGCCCGAGGGCTATGAGTGCCAAATCAGACCGCGCAGCGGCTTGGCGCTGAAGCGCGGCTTGACCGTATTGAATACCCCTGGGACCATCGATGCCGACTACCGCGGCGAGGTGGGTGTCATCCTCGTGAACCTGAGCAACGAGCCTCAAACCATCGAGAACGGTGAGCGTATCTGCCAGATGGTGGTCGCCCGTCACAGCACGGTAGAATGGACCATCGTTGATGACCTTGACAAGACTGAGCGCGGCGCAGGAGGATTCGGACACACGGGAACGAGGTAATCAAGTTTTCAAATATTTGAAAACTTGATGATTAGAGATTAGTGATTAGTGATTAGTGAATTGTCATCACTTTATTAGTGATTAGAGATTAATGAACTTTTCATCATTGACAACCATAACGATGAAACGACATATTGTAATACTGACCATAGCGTTGCTGGCCCTGAGTGCCGTTGCAGGCAAGAATGAGCCAGCCAAGAAGACTGTAAGCCTGGCCGACCAGCGCAAGGCCGAATACATCTTCTTGCAAGCACAGAACGAGAAGATGAAGAGCAATTATGATGCTTTCTATGAGCTCATGGCCCATGCCCACGAGATTGACCCCAATAACACTGCCATCTCGTTCTACATGGGCATGTGCCTGGTGAGAATGAACAACACCACCAAGGAGCGGTGCGAGCGAGGGCTGGCGCTGATGAAGGAGCACTTTGAGGCACAACCCGAGGACCTGTACGAGACGACATTCTACAGCGATGCCAACATGCAACTGGGTCACCCCGAGGAGGCCCTGCGCGCCATCAAACTGCTCAACGAGCACAACCCCAACCGATTGGAGCTGCAAATGCGCCTTGCCGAAGCCTATTCGCGATCAGGCGACTATGCTCAGAGCAATGCCACCTATGACAGCATCGCTGCTATCTTTGGCGACAATATCCAATTAACGGCTGGCAAGATCAACAACTACCAAGCCATGCAGGACAGCGCCGGCGCGCTCAACGAGATGCGTGGCCTGCTCTACAAGGCCCCGAAGAGCGCCGACTACAACATCACCTTGAGCAATCTGTTCCAGCACTACGGATACACCGACAGCGCATTCTATTACCTGGACCGAGCCCAAGAATATGAGCCCGATAACGGCTACATCTACCTCGTGCGCGCCGATTACTACAACCAGCTTGGCGACAGCGTGGGCTATGAGCAGCAAATCTATAATGCCCTCACCGCCGAGCAACTTGACGTGGACTCCAAATTGGGCGTGCTCCTGGATTACATCCGCCAGCAGTTAGCCCGTGAGGACACCACTCAGCGCATCAACGACCTCTTTACCGTGCTCATTCAGCAACACCCTCACGAGGCGAGCATCCACCAGCTCTACAGCGAGTACCTGTATGCCAGGGGTGACGTCAAGGGAGCCATCGAGCAACTGGGCTACAGCCTTGATGTGAATCCCACCGATGCCAGCGGATGGCGCAACATGGTCATTCTCAACATGATTGACGACAACTATGCCGAGGCCATCAAGGCATCAGAGAAAGCCCTGGAATACAATCCCGGTAATCTTGACCTGATGGGTTATGTCGCGGGATGCTACCACCAGATGAAAGAATATGACAAAGCGATAGAAACCTATGTCAACACGCTGGCCCTGACCGACTCGGCCGATGTCGAGAAACAATCAGAGCTCTACTGCGGCATGGGCGACACCTATAGCGAGATGAAAGACTCGGTCAAGACCGTTGAGTGCTATGAGAAAGCGCTCGAGCTTGATGCACTCAACTCGGGAGCACTCAACAACTATGCCTACTACCTCGCCCAGCGCGCCCAGGATCTGGACCGCGCCGAGCGCATGGCGGCACTCGCAGTCAAGGACCAACCCGACAACGCCAACTTCATCGACACCTACGCATGGGTGTATTTCGCCAAGAAGGACTATAACATGGCGCTGCTGTACATCAAGAGCGCCGTCGAAAAGGACGAGGATAACCACTTGCTGGAACACTATGGCGACATCCTGTGGTTCAACGACCAGAAAGACGAAGCTGTCGAACAATGGACCAAGGCCCTCGAGAAAGATCCCGACAACGAGCTGTTGCAACGCAAAGTAAAGGACAAGACGTACTATGAATAAAGTCGTTGTAATGACTTTATTCATAGTAGGTTAGAGGTTAGAGATTTTGAGGTTATTCACTATTAAATGATTATGAAGAAGATAAATATTGCGATACTGATTATACTTGTAGCATCGATGACCGCTTGTGGCACATTCAAGAAATCAGGTGCTGTCAAGCCTGATATCAACACGACCACAACTACCACGACAGATGATGGCACTAAAGACCAGTTTGCCTCCATCATGAGCACGCTGGGCGAGTGGCAAACGCTCCAGACGAGCGGCAACATATCGTTGAAGGGCGGCAACAACTTCTCCTCATCGATCCAGGTGCGCATGATTCGCAACGAGGCGATTTTCATCTCACTCAGGCCAGTGTTCGGCATCGAGGTGGGCAAACTGCTCATCACGGCCGACAGCCTGTATGCCGTGGACAAGGTGCACAAGCGCTACATTGCCGAGAAGGTGTCGATCCTCACCTCGGGCATTCCCGTCACCGTGAGTGACGTGCAGGACATGTTCCTGGGCAGGCCATTCATCATCGGCAAGGGCACTCTCAAACCAGAACACAAGCCCATGGTAACCGTAACCGCTGAGCACAACACCGTCGTGTTGACGCCTAATGAGAGCTATAAGGGCTATGGTTACTCGTTCACCTTTGACAAGTCAAACCGCATCACCTCGCTCGACATCGTGCCCCAGGGCAGCACCACCGCAGCCTATCAGGTCAAGTTCGGCGGCGTGAAGACCACCACCGCGGGCAATATCGCCCACGACATCAACGTTGATGCCACTGTCGAGAAAAAGAAAATGTCCTTCTCTCTCAACTACAAGGACATCGACTGGAACAAGCAGGTTAAGGTGGACCGCAGCATCCCCAGCAACTACAAGCGCATGAGCGCCTCCAGCCTGTTCTCCTTATTCTAGCCGCAGGCGTTCCGGGGTGTCTAGCTTTCTGCCAAATCACTAAAAGCTAGAACTGGATATACTTTATCACCGTTTTCTGCGTTATGTTATTATATATAACGTAAAGAAGTCAATGAAGTTTCAACATCGCATACTGTTGCTTGTGGCGTGCCTCGCGAGTGCCGTCACGGTATTTTCCCAAGTGAAAATCACTGGTAAGGTTGTTGATGCCACCGGCGAGCCCATCGAGTTTGCCACCGTACGCCTGCTGGGCACCGCTGTGGGCACCAACACCGACACCAAGGGTCAATATGAATTGACGGTCCCGAAGGCCGACACCATCAGGGTGGAATTTTCCTGCCTGGGCTACACCTCTATAACGCGGCAACTTATCAAACCCGAGGGGACTGTGACCATCAATCCCAAGCTGTATGAGAAAACGCTCGAATTGGGCGAGGTTGAGATCACCGAGTATAAAAAGCAGACCAACTCGATGCAGGGCATCGACGTGGACATGCTGCGCCGCACGCCCGATGCCTCGGGCGGCAGTGTCGAGGCGGTGTTGACCACAATGGCTGGCGTGAGCAGCAAGAACGAGATGAGTTCGCAGTACATGGTGCGCGGCGGTTCCTACGACGAGAACAGCGTCTATATCAATGGCATCGAGGTATATCGCCCGCAGCTCATCAGCAGCGGCCAGCAGGAGGGTTTGAGCATCATCAACCCCGACATGGTGCGCAAGGTGGAATTCTCGACAGGTGGCTTCAGCGCCGAGTATGGCGACCGCATGTCGTCGGTGCTCGACATCACCTACCGCGAGCCTGAGGCCTTTGAGGGCGCCCTTGCCGCCAGCATCCAGGGCGGCAGCCTCATGCTGGGGCACAGCACCCGCCATTACTCCCAGATGCACGGCGTGCGTTACAAGCGCAACTCCTCGCTCATGGGCTCGCTGGAGAGCAAGGGCGAGTATGACCCGCAATACTTTGACTATCAGACGAGCCTAGTCTTCAAGCCTACCGCCAAGCTGCGCATCTCGTTGCTGGGCAACGTGAGCATCAACGATTACCGCTTCACCCCGGTGAACCGCGAGACCAGCTTCGGTACCAGCGAGGATGTACACTCGTTCACCGTCTTTTTTGACGGCTACGAGAAGGACAAGTTCCAAACCTACTTTGGCGCCGGTGCCGTCACCTACACCTTCAACGACAAGGGCACCGACCTGACGCTGCAAGCCTCGGGTTTCCGCACCGACGAGCTGGTGTCCTATGACATCCACGGCGAGTATTGGCTAGACCAGGCGGGCCAGGAGCTGGGTGTAGGCAAGTACCACGAGCACGAGCGCACACGCCTCAAGATGAACGTGATGGACCTCACCCTGCGCGGTCATGTTGGCATCAGCAACAACAGTATCTCCTATGGCCTGTCGATGCGCAACGAGGACATCTATGACCGCTCCCGTCAATGGCAATGGCGCGATAGCGCGGGCTATTCCCTGCCCCACATCCCCGACCAGGTCAACGTCATCTTCACCGAGACGTCGAGCAACGACTTGAACACCACACGCATCGCCGGATGGCTCATGGACACGTGGCGCTTTAACAGCAATGCGGGCTACTGGTCGCTCAACGCGGGCGTGAGACTGTCGCATTGGAACTTCAACGGCGAGACGCTTGTTTCGCCCCGCGTGAGTCTGGGCTTCGTGCCCGAGCGCAACGGTAACCTGTCGCTGCGACTCGCCACGGGCGTCTATTATCAAGCGCCGTTCTACAAGGAATACCGCCAGCAGGTGATGGACTCACTCAATAACCGCAACATCCTGCTCAACAAGGACATCAAGTCGCAGCGCAGCATCCAGGTCATCCTGGGCAGCGACTACACCTTCAGGGCCCTTGACCGCCCCTTCAAGTTCACGGCCGAGGCCTATTACAAGAACCTGACTAACCTCATCCCCTATGAGATCGACAACCTCAAGCTTGTGTACAGCGGCGTGAACGGGTCAAAGGGCTACATCGCCGGCATCGACATGAAGCTGTTCGGACAGTTTGTCGAGGGCACCGACTCATGGCTCAGCGTCTCGCTCATGAAGACACAGGAGGACCTCAACGGCGTGAAGGTGCCCCGTCCCACCGACCAGCGCTATAGCATCGCCCTGTTCTTTACCGACTACTTCCCCAACATTCCGCGCTTGAAGTTCAGCCTGAAGGGTATCGTCAGCGACGGTCTTCCCACCACGGCGCCCCACTTGACGCGTGCCGACTCCTATGTGCGCCAGCCCGCCTATAAGCGCGTGGATGTGGGCCTGAGCTACGAGCTCATCGGTAAGGAGCACCGCCCCTATAGCGGGCCCTTCAGCCACTTCAAGGAGATTTGGCTCGGGGTTGACTGCTTCAACCTGCTGGACATCAGTAACGTGAGCAGCTACTACTGGGTAACCGACGTGAACGATATCCAGTATGCTGTGCCCAACTACCTCACCCGCCGTCAGCTCAACGTGCGCCTCTCGGCCACGTTCTAGAGGGAGATAAAAAGGGAGCCACTATAGATGGCTATAGAAAAGAGGAGGAAGTGTAAAAAATTACGGACTGGAGTGTGGGCACTGATGATTTTTTATTATCTTTGCCCTTTGACAGAAAAAACATTATTGATTATCAACTCTTAATAAAAACCAATTAGAATCATGGCAAAACCTTATGTAATCGGAATCGACATGGGCGGTACGAATACCGTCTTTGGCATCGTGGATGCTCGCGGCAATGTGATTGCCAGCAGCTCAATCAAAACTGGCAAACACAGCGACTTTAATGACTATATCGACGAGTTGCACACCGAGTTGTCTCGTCTGATCAAGGACAATGACGCCGAAGGCAAGATTAACGGCATCGGCATCGGTGCCCCTAACGGCAACTACTACACTGGAATGATTGACCAGGCTCCTAACCTGCCCTGGCCGATGCCCATCCCCCTGGCCGAGATGGTGACCAAGAAATTTGGCATTCCCTGCCTGATCACAAACGACGCCAACGCAGCAGCCATCGGCGAGATGACCTATGGCGTGGCTCGCGGCATGAAGGACTTTATCATGATTACCCTGGGCACTGGTGTGGGCAGCGGTATCGTGGTAAACGGCCAGATGGTATATGGCCACGATGGCTTTGCCGGTGAGCTGGGCCACGTGATTGTGAAGCGCACCAACGGCCGCGTGTGCGGCTGTGGCCGCACTGGCTGTCTGGAGGCTTACTGCTCGGCAACAGGTGTTGCTCGCACGGCACGCGAGTTCCTGGAACTGCGCGACGAGCCGTCAAAACTGCGCGAATATGACATCGAGGCTATCACGAGCAAGGATGTGTATGACTGCGCTGTTGCAGGTGACAAGTTGGCCAAGGACATTTTTGAGTACACGGGCAACATCCTGGGCGAGGCTCTGGCCGATTTCACTAACTTCTCGAGCCCTGAAGCCTTTGTGCTCTTTGGCGGCTTGACCAAGAGTGGTGACCTGATCATGAATCCCGTGAAGGAGGCCTATGACCGCAACGTGCTGGGCATCTACAAGGGTAAGGTAAAAATCCTCATCAGCGAACTGAAGGAGAGCGACGCAGCCGTGCTGGGTGCCAGTGCACTGGGTTGGGAAGTGAAAGAGTAAAGACGAGATGAGGAAATTCATTTTCGGCATTGCAATGGCAGCCGTGTGCTGCGGATGCTTGATGTCGTGCAACGAGAAGCCTAAACACTACCGTTTTGTGAAACAGCTCAACGACGGTAAGGAAGAGGTCGAGACAATCGATGCAAAGAACGACACCGACGCCTTGAAGCAGTATTTCAGCCGCATGGAGAAGATCATCGTGGAGAACCTGGACAAACCCGAGTCAAATTTCAAGGCGATGTATGTCATTTCTCCCGCAGGTGATACGCTAAACAAGGACGAGGCCCTGATGGAGGCTATTGTCAAGTCCACCGAGACCATGCCTCAAACAGCGGCAAAGCCGATGTAAAGACCGTCAAATCAGTCGTACTAAACACAACGAACCCCGCGCCAATGATTGACGCGGGGTTCGTTGAATTATTACGAAGCAGTAGTGAATTATTCTTCGGTCTTAGGAGCCTCCTCGGCTGCGGGAGCAGCGGTAGTGGCTTTCTTGCGGCTGCGGCGGGTAGTCTTCTTAGCGGCTGCCTTCTCCTGGCCCTTGGCCTCGAGCAGTGCCTCGTTGAAGTCGACGAGCTCGATGAAGCAGGTCTTAGCGTTATCACCCAGACGGTTGCCGAGCTTGAGGATGCGGGTGTAGCCACCGGGGCGGTCACCGATCTTAGCAGCAACGGTCGAGTAAAGTTCCTTAACGGCCTCCTTGTTCTGGAGGTGCTTGAAGACGAGGCGGCGCGATGCGGTTTAGCCTTGGCGAGGGTCGTGATGATGCGCTTGTGCATGATGAGCGAGATGGTCATGTTGGCCAACATGGCATCACGATGGGCGCTCTTACGGCTCAGGTGGTTGAATTTCTTATTATGTCTCATCGTTTTTTACTCTTTTTCTAATTTGTATTTAGTGATATCCATGCCAAAGTGCAGATTGAGTGTGGCCAACAGCTCCTCAAGCTCGCTGAGCGACTTCTTACCGAAGTTGCGGAACTTGAGCAGGTCGGTCTTGTTGAAGACCACGAGTTCTCCAAGCGTCTCGACCTCTGCCGACTTGAGGCAGTTGAGCGCGCGCACTGAGAGGTCCATGTCAACAAGTTTGGTCTTGAGCAGTTGCCTCATCTTGAGTACTTCCTCGTCAAACTCCTCGTTGCCCTCGCTCTCGGTATTGTCGAGAACGATTTCACGGTCGGTAAAGAGCTGGAAGTGCTGGATCAAGATTTCGGCAGCGCCCTTGAGAGCGTCCTTGGGGTGAATGGAACCATCGGTGGTGATCTCGATCACGAGCTTCTCGTAGTCGGTCTTCTGCTCGACACGGAAGTTCTCGACAGCAGTCTTCACGTTCAAGATGGGCGTGTAGATGGAGTCGATGGCGATCACGTCGATGGGGTCATTGGCGTTGCGGTTCTCCTCGGCGGGAAGGTATCCCCTACCCTTGTTGATTGAAAGCTCAATCTGGAAACCGCTGGCGGGATCGATGTGGCAGATCTCGAGCTCGGGGTTGAGCACCTCGAATGCGCTGAGGACCTTGCCGATATCGCCGGCCTTGAAGACGCTTTGACCTGAAACCTTGACAACGGCTTTCTCGGTGTCGGTATCATCGACAATGCGTTTGAGGCGCACTTTCTTGAGGTTAAGGATGATGTTAGTGACATCTTCCTTGACACCGGGAATGGTTGCGAACTCATGCTGAACGCCATCGATGCGAATGCTGCAGATGGCGAAGCCCTCCAGTCCTGAGAGGAGGATGCGGCGCAGGGCGTTACCGATGGTGACACCGTAGCCAGGCTCCAGAGGACGGAACTCGAACTTGCCAAACGAGCCGTCGCATTAAGACTTTGTCGGGTTTCTGAAATGCTAAAATAGCCATGGATAAAAATTTTACTGTTTAGAATACAACTCGACGATCAACTGTTCCTTGATGTTCTCGGGGATATCCTCACGCACGGGCATGTGCAGGAGCTTGCCGCCCTTAACGCTGTCATCCCATTCAATCCAAGGATACTTGCTGTGGTTGAAGCCAGCAAGAGCGTCCTGGATAACCTCCAGGGACTTGGACTTCTCGCGAACAGCAACTACTTGACCCTCGCTCACCGAGTAGGAAGGGATGTTGACAACCTTGCCATCAACGGTGATGTGGCGGTGCAACACGAGCTGACGTGCGGCAGCGCGGGTGGGAGCGATGCCCAGACGGTAAACGACGTTGTCGAGCCTAGCCTCAAGAAGCTGCAGGAGTACCTCACCGGTAACACCCTTCATGCGCGAAGCCTTGTTGAAGAGGTTACGGAACTGGCGCTCAAGGACACCATAGGTGTACTTAGCCTTTTGTTTTTCGCGAAGCTGTGTACCGTACTCGGACAATTTCCTGCGACGGTTTGCACCATGCTGGCCCGGGGGATAATTCTTCTTGGCAAAGTATTTGTCTTCACCGAAGATGGGTTCACCCAGTTTGCGGGCAATTTTAGATTTTGGACCGGTGTATCTAGCCATAGTCTTTTTAAAAATTGATTAACATTGTGAATTGGAATCGCTACAGTGCAGCCGCGATTGCAGAGAGGTCGTTAAAAAATGCAATCCATTCACTGATAGAGATTCGCGAAAAAGTTTGTTAATAAAACCTGTTAAAACAGTAGTTTTAGCGAGCGAAGCATCTAACTCTCTTAGACCCTTCTTCTCTTGGGAGGACGGCAACCGTTGTGGGGCAGCGGTGTGACGTCGATGATCTCGGTAACAGCGATGCCAGCGCCATGGACGGTGCGGATAGCCGATTCGCGGCCATTACCCGGACCCTTGACGTAGGCCTTCACCTTGCGCAAGCCGAGGTCATAAGCGACCTTAGCGCAGTCTTCGGCAGCCATTTGAGCGGCATAGGGGGTGTTCTTCTTAGAACCGCGGAAACCCATCTTGCCGGCCGAGGACCACGAAATAACCTGTCCCTCGCCATTAGCGAGGCACACAATGATGTTGTTGAACGAAGAATGCACGTGCAGTTGACCAATACCGTCAACGCGAACGACTCTCTTCTTAGCTGCGACTGTCTTTTTAGCCATAATTCAGTAATGTTATTTAGTAGCTTTCTTCTTGTTAGCAACAGTTTTCTTGCGTCCCTTGCGGGTGCGTGCGTTGTTCTTGGTGCTCTGACCACGCACGGGGAGTCCGTTGCGGTGACGGATGCCGCGATAGCAACCGATGTCCATCAATCGCTTGATGTTCATCTGGACCTCGCTGCGCAGGTCACCTTCTACCTTGTATTCGTTACCGATTACCTCACGCACTGCGGCTGCCTCGGCATCGGTCCAATCCTTCACGCGGGTGTTCTCGTCGACGCCGGCCTTCTTGAGGATTGTAGCGGCTGAGCTGCGCCCGATACCAAAGATGTAGGTCAAGGCGATGACGCCGCGCTTGTTTTGGGGGATATCAACCCCGACAATTCTTACTGCCATATACTAATTCAAAAAATTTTTGCAAAGTTAATACTCTTGGGATTTTTTTTGTTAATCACATACAGGCGCCCTTTGCGACGTACAATCTTGCAGTCCTCGTTGCGCTTCTTGATAGATGCTCTAACTTTCATAATGTCTATGCTGTTTTGTTATTTGTATCGAAAAGATATTCTTCCTTTAGACAAATCGTAGGGGGACATCTCTACTCTCACCTTGTCACCAGGGAGGATCTTGATGTAGTGCATCCTCATCTTGCCGCTGATGTGAGCGGTGATCTGGTGGCCGTTCTCGAGCTCCACGCGAAACATCGCGTTGGACAATGCCTCAACGATCGTGCCGTCTAATTCTATTGCTGTCTGTTTTGCCATATAAAATCTAAATTAACGTTATCGGGTTGTCTTTAAAAATGTGGAGTTGTTTCAATCAGATGAACCTGTCTCCCAACACTTCCTTGATGGGCTCAAAGGAGGAAAGGATATCAGGCTTGCCATGATGGATGGCGATAGAGTGCTCAAAGTGAGCGCTGGGCTTGCGGTCGCGCGTGCGGGTTGTCCAGCCGTCGTGCTCGGTGACGATGTTCTTGCTGCCCATGTTGATCATGGGCTCGATGGCGATCGTCATGCCGTTGCGCAGCAGCGGACCGGTTCCGCGTCGGCCGAAGTTGGGCACTTCGGGGTCCTCGTGCAGCTTGCGACCCACGCCGTGTCCGCACATCTCGCGCACGACGCTGTAGTTGCGGCGCTCGCAGTATTGCTGGATGGAGTTGGAGATGTCGCCGATGCGGTTACCGGGCACGGCGTGCTCGATGCCGACGTAGAGCGACTCCTTGGTGGTGCGCAGCAGCTGCAGGGTCTCCTCGGCGACGTTGCCGACACAGAAGGTGTAGGTGCTGTCGCCGTTGAACCCCTCGGGGGTGACGGCACC
>ONKD01000020.1 GCA_900318345.1 uncultured Prevotellaceae bacterium | reverse complement strand
CTGCTGAACAACCCCTTGAAGTATGCCCACATCGTGACCAGCACCACCCACAAGACCCTGCGCGGTCCCCGTGGCGGTATCATCCTGCTGGGTAAGGACTTTGACAACCCCTGGGGCAAGACCACCAAGAAGGGCGTTATCCGCAAGATGTCGTCGCTGCTCGACAGCGCCGTCTTCCCCGGCGTTCAGGGCGGTCCCCTCGAGCACGTGATTGCCGCTAAGGCTGTCGCCTTTGGCGAGATCCTCCAACCCTCATTCAAGGACTACGCCATCCAGGTACGCACCAATGCTGCCGCTATGGCCCAGGCCCTCATCGACAAGGGTTACAAGATCTGCTCGGGCGGTACCGACAACCACTGCATGCTGGTTGACCTGCGCACCAAGTATCCTGAGTTGACCGGTAAGGTGGCTGAGGCTGCCCTCGTTGCTGCCGACATCACCGTCAACAAGAACATGGTTCCCTTCGACGACCGCAACGCCTTCCAGACCAGCGGTCTGCGTCTGGGTACTCCCGCCATCACCACCCGTGGCCTCAAGGAGGACAAGATGGGCGACATCGTCGAGCTCATCGACACCGTGCTCCGCGCTCCCGAGGACGAGGCTGTTATCGCAGCTGTTCGCGGCAAGGTTAACGAGATGATGAAGGATTATCCCATGTTCGCTTGGTAAATTCAGTTAACAGTTAATAGATAACAGATAGGCATCCGCGCTTCGATTTTTCGGGGTGCGGATGCTTGGTTGTAGAAGCAGTCAGAGTTGTTTTTCAACATCAGGCGCTCGGATGCCATTCAGAAGATTCAGAAATTTCAGTTGTTATTTAAATTATGGCAACTGGTAAATAACCTGTTGCGGGTCGCAGGTTTGGCGGTCTCATCAATCACTGAACTATCATTAAATAAAGAAGAAAAGACAATGAAAATGTTAGAAGGAAAAGTGGCGCTCATCACTGGAGCCGCCAGGGGCATCGGCAAAGCCATCGCCCTGAAGTTTGCCGCTGAGGGCGCTGATGTCGCCTTTACCGACCTCGTTATCGACGAGAACGGCAAGCAGACCGAGCAGGAAATCGCTGCCCTGGGCGTGAAGGCCAAGGGTTATGCCAGCAACGCAGCGAGCTTTGAGGAGACCGAGGCCGTGGTGAAGCAGATCCATGAGGACTTTGGCCACATCGACATTCTTGTTAACAACGCCGGCATCACTAAGGACGGTATCATGCTGCGCATGACCGAGCAGCAGTGGGACGCCGTCATCGCTGTTAACCTCAAGAGCGCGTTCAACTTTATCCATGCCCTGGTGCCCATCATGATGCGTCAGCGCAATGGCTCTATCATCAACATGGCATCGGTGGTTGGTGTTCACGGTAACGCCGGACAGGCCAACTACGCAGCCAGCAAGGCCGGCCTCATCGCTCTTGCCAAGAGCATCGCACAGGAAATGGGTAGCCGCGGCATCCGCGCCAACGCCATCGCTCCGGGCTTTATCGACACCGCCATGACCCAGGAACTCCCCGAGGAGGTTCGCAAGGAGTGGTGCCAGCGTATCCCCCTGCGCCGCGGCGGCACAGTCGAGGACATCGCCAACGTGGCCACCTTCCTCGCCAGCGACATGTCGAGCTACGTCACCGGCCAGGTCATCCAGGTCGATGGTGGCATGAACATGTAATTTCTTCCTGAAGAGATACCTTTTAAAAACAAGGGCGCCAAATCAAATGAGGCGCCCTTGTTTTTAAAAGGTTATTCTGTGGCATAACCCCGCGCAAAGACACAATGGCGCTAAGTGTTTTTTTTCTTGATTTTTGTTTGAAAATAAGAAAAATATGCCTATATTTGCAGCCTACGTCAATAGGATGATGGAAGTATTACATTTTTATTAATTATTTAATTCTTCTGAACATGAATAGAAAATCTTTACTCTTTGTTGTAGTGGTGGCCTCGCTCATGACCTTGAGCGTAGGAGCCCAGTCACGAAAGTCCGACATGACTCGGTCGTTGCAGCGCCCGCCATTAAGTCGCATGGACCTTCAAGCTGATGCAAATGTAAATGAAATGCCCAAGCGCACTCCTGTCGCTGCGCCAGTACGGGATAATGCGCCCTTGAAGCCCTTCTATCGGCGTCCTGCCGGGGCATTCTATTGCCCGGGGATTGCTGTAAACGGTGTAGGTGGATATAGCCTTTATAATGACATTGTCCTGTTTAAGCCCTATGCTGAGTATACTTTCTATGGGTCAGTCCAAAACGCTGATGAGAATACTGATGTTGCTTGGGTTGTTTACCATGCTGCAAATGATAACCCTATAGCAGTAGACCATGAGTCGATATTGAAAACATCATATGGCATTTCTATCCAGCCGATGCCCATGTTCTATGCTACAGATGGCCCGCTGGATGATCCCTCAGCCAACTGGTATTCTTACCAGATGCCCTATTACTCAACGTCAAATGGCAATGTTGTCGAAAACCTGCCTTATGCCGAGGCGTGGGCGGTACCCGATCCTTATGTGGTCTTTAACGATGATGATGAGGAGGTTGAGTTTCTGTTGTCGAGCAAGACGGCCTGTCGGGGCGGCCGTAAAAATGATCTCGATTACACTTGGATAACCGATTTTTATAGTGGGGCTGCCCCGTCTGTCATTGACCCCACTGGGCGGTGGTTTGGCAAGAATACAAAACACGTTGATGGCATGGCGCAGGCCTTTGAACGTCCCGAGCATCCCTATTTGCTCACGAAAGTATGTCTGAATATCACCTCAATTCAATGCAATGCCCCCGTCAGTCTCACCTGTAGGGTATATCGCCTTGAAGATATTCCTCCCTATCAGGATGAAGGCTGCGCCATCTTGCCTGAAGATCCAGGAGAACTGATTGCGTTTGGACAAGGAACAGTGGATCCAATGACAATGGAGGAGAGGAATGGTTTGGTTGAGTTTATCCTCTTAAGCTGCGACGAGGATGATCCCGATCTGGTTTTTGAGTACAACCCCACGATTGACTATCCGATTTTAGTCACCATTGAAGGCTACAATGAACCTGATGCGGCCGACCTTGAGGACTTTACGGCCTTTATCTGTGCCGACTACAATGAGGACGAAGGCTATGGAGAATTGGCTTATCTCAAAGCCCCAATCAATGATGACGAGGGAAATTTCACAGGCAGATATGAATGGACAGGCCTGAACCATTTCTATCATGATTGGGAGATGAAGACAGGCTTATCCATATTTATTGTCGCTGACCAGCCATATTTGGCGTTTAGTAACAATGACGACGGCGAGTATGTCTTCCCTCGTAACGGTGGCTTGATGGATAAGTACCCCGTACATCCACAAGTGTATAGTGACGATGTGTATCACAGCATTATGTTCTTGTCTTCCAATGCATCTGAGGACTGGGAGATTACCTGGAATGGTTCATCTGTACTTCCCGATTGGTTGGAATTTGAGGTTGAGGATATGCTTGACGAGAGTGGCGATTTCACTGACGCCGTTGGTGTTAACGTGACTGCTGCTCCGCTGCCCGATGGCGTCGGTTATCGCGAGGCTGTTATCCGCTTTGAGATACCAGGCGACTATCAGGATTACAAGTTCATGCAAGGAAAGGCTAACAGTGTGGCTGAGCAGTTCGATGGCCAGGATGCTGTGGCTGTGGATTACTATGACATCATGGGCCACAAGTTGCCAAGCCTGCAGCAGGGTCTTAATATCGTTAGGATGAGCGACGGCACCGCTAGGAAAATCTTCCTGAAGTAAAAAAAGTTGGATTAGTCTTCGCCCTCGGCGACTTCACACTGGCACATCTCGCGATACTCCTGCCATTCGGGATCTTCCTCGGCCTCGAATTGCAGGGGTAGGGCGGGGAAGGGTGCCAGTGCCTCGTTGAGTTTGCGCTGGAAGATGGGCAGGCTGCGGGTGTAGAGTACCCAGTTGCGCTGGTTGTCACCAGTGTAAATGCCCGTGAGCACGGCGACCGGGTCACGGTCAAAACAATCGTTGAGAGCGTCGGTGACTGCCTCCATCATCTTGCTGTCCTCAAACTGGGGCAAGGCCTTAGAGTCACCCTCATATTGCCAGGTGATCTCGATGCGATAACGATAGTGACCCGTGTCGATGACGGGTTGCATGCCACGGCGGCCAGTGACGAGGATAAGGTTGCCGTTCTCGCCCTCGGCTGGTGCGGTCCACCAATCGTCACTTATTCTTAATCGTGCCATATTTTCAAGTCGTGTTAGGAATAAAAAATGCGCCAGTTGGTTCTAGCGCATAGGGTTGTATCAATCATGCAATCATTGCTTGATGTCATGAATTTTTAATTACTCGGGTAAATGAATTTCACGTGCTCGTTTTTGAGGTCTTTGCCCTGGCCCTGGAGGCGCTTGGCATAGACAAAGAAATCAATGTCAATCCTTGAGACGCCGCTATAAGCACCCTTAGACAGCTTGCCATTGAGCTCGTTCAGGTAAGACTTGAATTTCTCGAGGAATTCATCATATTTCTTGAGGGCATTGGTATCACTTTGAGCAAACTCTTCCTTGGATCCAGTGGTGTAGTTGATCTCGACGTCATAATATACCGAATTATCTGAAATCCATTTGTTGATGTCGGTCAACAACTGATCTGGGCCATTGAATTCTTCACATCCAACTGAGATCTCATAAGATACAAAAAGGGGATGGTCAGGATCGGTTTTGTCGCCAAGCCCACAAGACAAGAAGGTCATGACGGACAATATTGCACATGCCAGCAACAATGAAAATTTTTGGACTCTTTTCATACTTTACGGGTTGATGTTATTTATTCGGGGCAAAGTTAAAGTAAATTTGTCAATTCACCAAAAATCGGTAATAATAATTGTTGCTGGACATCAGTCGTGATAGTCGGTTTTTATGCTTTATCGAGTGTTTTTAAGGGGCCAAAAAGGTGAAAAATAATCAAAAATGCACAAAAAATCCCCTATGAGAGTTGTTAATAACTTTTTTTGATTACTTTTGCAGTCCCTATCAAGTTGAGTGAATTTGGTAGAGGCATGTCGAGAATCGACAAGGTGGCGCGAGGCCCAGGTGGCCAAACAAAGCCTCGATTGCAAACCAAAACTAAGAATGAATGAATAAGTTCTTTTTGATCATCGCTATTGTGGGATTGCTGACGTTATTCACCTCGGCTTACTATACGGCGCCTGCCGACGGCCGCATTGGCAGCAAGGCTCCATCGCTCCAATTGGGTGATACCAACAATGACCTGTCTCCGCTCAAGCAGCATTTAGGCGAGAAAATCCTGCTCACCTTCTGGTCATCTGACGATGCTCAATCCCGCCTCAATAACTTGCGATATGACCGATTGTCGAGGGCCACGGGTGCCAGCTGCACTCATGTGTCGGTGAATCTGGATCGCAGCGAGAGCGTATTCAATAACATCGTTTCAATAGACAATTTGAACCGTTCGGCACAGTTTTGCGCCGCCCGCGATATGCAGGACGCCATCATCAGGAATTGGCGACTTGAAGATGGCTACCATTCATTCCTCATCGATCCCAATGGCGTCATCATCGCCATCGATCCCGATGCTAAATCCCTTTAACAGTCTTTTTGAAGCAACTTAATAAAATTAATGCGGCTATCAGCCGCATTTTTTGTTTTGATTAAAATAGCATTTGCAGCAGGGCGACGTCGCGGTAGGTTGAGCCCCGTTTTACCCATGACTTGAGTACCCCGACGCGGCTGTATCCATAGTCCTCAAACAGCTTGAGGCACACCTCGTTATCAAGAGCGATGAAAACATACAGTTGCCTCAGGCCGATGTGGTCACGGGCATAAGCGGTGAGTAGGTCTAGGGCTTGTCGTCCCAAGCCTTGACCGCGGTAGTTACCATCGATGAACAAGCCCAGCTCGGCCCGGTTGTTCAGCGGATCAAAATTGAGAAAGTCGATGGTGCCCACTGGCGTGCCGTCGGCCGATAGCGTGATCATCAAGCGCAGCTGGCGTTGGGCATAGATGTCGCCCGTGTAGCCTTCCAGATAATGCCACAGCGTCTCGCGCGAGTAGGGGGCAGCGGTGTCGCTCACCGCCCACAACGCGGTGTCGTTCTCCCATCGATACAGCGTGTCGAGGTCGGTAGGCTCTAGCGCCCTCAATGTGATTTGTTCGTTACTCAGCAGTTGGCTCATGACATTTTGGGTGAGATGATGATATTGTGCCTATCAGCAAAAATGTGGTATGCCAGGCGGTCCTTCTCGCTATGCTCCCTGATGTAGTCCACTATCTGGGCGTAACTGTGGCAACCGTCATCGATGAGCACATTACAATTACCATCGGCGGGAATGCTGTCGCGATAAATATGGATTCCGGCTCGCTCGGCTACCGTTGACGGATTGTCGCTGATGATGGCCCATGGCCAGGTCTCGCTGGCGGGCTTGCCGCTGCTGGGCAACATGCGTTTCACGAGCCGCTTGACCATTGCCATGCCCGCCCTGACTACGACACCCAGCTTGACAAACGGGTAGAAAATGAGGTTGAAGCGAGGGAAATGCTTGCGATAGAAGATGAGCATCGCGTCATAGAAAATCCTCACATAGCGCATCGAGTCTTTCTTGGTGCTCTCGCCCTTGTAGTGAATCATGGGTGTGGGCAGGAACCAGTTCTCATAACCGGCCTTGACGATGCGGTAACTCAGGTCAATGTCCTCGCCATACATGAAGAAATCCTCGTCAAAGCCACCCAACTGCTGTAACACATCGGTGCGGCAAAACATATAGGCTCCAGACAGGATGTCGATGCATTGAGGCTCCAGATCACTGAGGTAGCGCAGGTGATACTTGGCAAACCACGGCGACCGTGGGAACAGTTTAGACAAGCCGAAGATCTTACAGAACGACACCCAAGGGGTGGGGAAGGCCCGTTTACTTTCGGGCAGGAACACGCCGTTACCGTCCATCATCCTTGCCCCGATGGCGCCACACTTGGGATGGGAGCGCATCCAGGCTAAGCCCTCTTGCAGGCAGCGTGGCGTGATAATGGTGTCAGGGTTGAGGATGAGTGTGAATTCACCGCGAGCCTGCATGATGGCTTGGTTATTGGCGCGGGCAAAGCCCACGTTCTCCTGGTTCTCGATGAATGTGACTCCAGGGTGCCGCTCACGCGAGAATGCGATGCTGTCATCGCCCGACAGGTTATCGACGACGATGACCTCGCCCGTCATGCCTTGCATGGCTTGCTCCACCGAGCGTAAAGTCTGCTCCAGCAGATACTTGACGCGATAGTTGACGATAACTACACTCAATTCCATATCTCGGTTAGCCCTAGGCTATTCTTTTTGGTATCCATAGCTGATTGCGGCTCCAAGCGCCGTGCAATAGGGGGCATACTTGGGAATGATGAAGTGCACGCCATACAATTCCTCCATCATGGGGAACACCTCTTTACATTCCTCGAGGCGCGTGAGGTTGCCGATGAGCACAAAGTCCTTGAAACCGCCGTTCCGTTGCGACAGCACGGCACATGAGCCGATGGTTTCAAGCACCATCCACACGAGGCCCTTGGCGATGTCATGGTCATCGGGATTGGTCTTATGGGCTTTGGCAAACAGCGATGCCGTGGCGTCGGCGGTCAATTCGCTCAGGCCATCGGTGGTGATGTCTCCAATCGACAGGTTGATTTGACTGATTTCCCCTCTCACAGCCATGTCCTGCACGTGCTGCACGTTGCTGGTGCCAAGCAACAGGTGGGACAGTCCTTGCAGCGTGCCGCCTCCCATGCCAATGCCGCCGATGTGGCTGATGTCATTCCCGTCAACGCGCACCAGCGATGTGCCGGTTCCCATCGACACGACAATGATGTGGTCCAGGCCGCTGTCAAAGCGCGCGCCCAGACCATTGGCCATGAACTCGTCAACAAACTCGGTGGGCAATTCATAGATGGGCGACTTGACCTGCTTTGTCCCCACACCTGTAATCATCAGGTGTTCAATATCGTTGAGGTCAATGTCGTTCTCACTGATGTATTTACCCAGTGCACCATAAAGCGCTGCCTCGGGGTCCTCAATGCCCTTGACACACATGGGAGACTTGATGCGCTTCCCGTTCTCGATGCCCAGAATCTTAGTGGAACTGAGGCCCACGTCTATACCGATGACAATACTCATTTGAACTGATTTCTTTTTTAGTTGTTTGATGGGTCGTTGGGCAGGTTGAGCCACAGGCGGTATTGGTCGCCAAACCGTGAAACGGCCTCGCGCCACAGGTTATCGTCGCCTTCACCCATGAGCAGGTTGCGCCCGCCATTGTTGAGCACAGCCCAGTCATGGCGCTTAAGCTCATCGGCGATCTGCCCCTTTTCCCAACCACTGTAGCCCACAATGAACTTGATGTGTCCCTCGATGGGGCCGCCCAGTTCCACATAGCGTTTCAAGGCGTCAAAGTCACCGCCAAACCACACTCCGTCGCCCACGTCGATGGCCTCGGGTACGATCTTAGGACCCAACGTGTGGACATAGAACATCATCTGCATGCCCACGGGGCCTCCCAGCATCACTGGCACTTCCTCGACGGTCTCGATCTCGGGCATGATGTCGCGCAGGTTGTAGCCCGTGTAGTTGTTGACCACCACACCCATTGCACCCTCGCCCTCGTCAGGGTCGACGATGAGCACCAGCGAGCGCCTGAAAAAGAAGTCGCCCACAGTGGGTTTAGCCACGAGCAATGAGCCGCGCACGGGTTGCGGTTGCTCATCGTTGAGATGATAGATGTCCTGTTCCAGGTCGTTCATGTTGCAAATGTACAACAAAATCGCTTTTCAGGGGCTTAAAATCGATAAAAACTTGTTCTTGCTGCCCCTAAAGAATTTTTCACACATTCCCTCTAATAAAAAGCCGGTTTTCTCGTTATAAAATAAGAATAATACCTGATAGCAATGAAAGTGATGAAATTTGGCGGAACCTCGGTCGGTAGCATCGAGAGTCTGCGCAACCTGCGAGATATAGTTAATGCCGCTCCCAAGCCCGTGCTGGTGGTGGTTTCGGCAATGGGTGGATTTACCAATCAGCTTCTGGCGATGTGCGAGCAGGCACAGCAACGCGACATATCATGTCTCGATACCCTCGAACAGGCGCGTCAGCGCCACCACGAGGCCATCGACGGCGTGGTGGTCGAGTCGATGCGTGACCAGGTGCATGCGACCATCGACCGCTTCATTGACGAGAGCCTCAAACCCTATTATCTGGCCCTGGCGACCAATCCCCGCATGGGTGTGGACGAGATGCAGCGCTTGTGCGATGCCATTGTCGCTCATGGTGAGATTCTGTCGTCGGCCATCGTGACCGGTATGTTTGAGGATGGTGTGCCCCACTTGTCGCTCAATTACATGCGCACGAGAGCCGATGGTGCCGGGCGTGTCCTCGATTGGGAGGAGACCGAGCGCCTAGTCAAGGAGGATTTCTCCTCGATGGACGAGGGCGTGCATGTTGCCCAGGGCTTCATCTCGCGCGATAAAGACTCGGGCGATGTGACCAATCTGGGGCGGGGCGGCAGCGACTACACCGCCGCGATCCTTGCCGCATTGCTCGACGCCGAGGCATTGGAGATCTGGACCGACGTGGACGGTTTCATGACCGCTGACCCGCGTACTCATCCCGATGCAACTGTCATCCCGCAGATGACCTATGCCCAGGCCCAGGAAATGTGTGATGCTGGCGCCAAGGTTATCTACCCGCCCACCATTGCCCCTGTGGCCATGAAGCATATCCCCGTGTGGGTGAAAAACACCTTCAACCCTGCCGCTCCCGGAACGGTAATCGTTGATTGACCATGTTATACTATAGCACAACCAACAGGCAGAACACAGCCACGCTCGAGCAGGCGGTCATCAAGGGACTGGCTGCCGATGGCGGCTTGTATGTGCCGCAGCGGTTGCCGCGCCTGCCCAAGGCCTTCCTGCGCAACATGAGCGCGATGACGTTGCCCGAGCTGGGACATGCGATCGCCTCGTTTGCCCTGCAGGGTGACGTGCCCACCGACGTGCTGCACGAGATTGTGTTCGAGTCGATGGATTTCGATATCCCGCTGGTCAAAACGGCTGGAGGCAATTATCTGCTTGAACTCTTTCATGGGCCCACCATGGCGTTCAAGGACGTGGGCACACGTTTCATGTCCAGATTGCTCAGGTATTACAGCACGCGCCATCCCGAGTGGACGACGCTCAACGTGTTGGTGCCCACCAGTGGCGACACGGGTAGCGCAGTGGCCAACAGCTTCCTGGATATGCCTGGGGTTAAGGTTTATGTGCTTTATCCTCGTGGCGCAGTGGGGCTTATCCAGAAGGCCCAATTTGCCTCGCTGGGACGCAATGTCACAGCCATCGAGGTCAACGGCTCTTTTGATGACTGCAAGATACTGGTTGAGAGAGCCTTCCTGGACGACGAACTCAACGCGGCCATGCGGCTCACGAGTGCCACATCCATCAATTATGCCCGGCTCATTCCCCAGATGATCTATTATTTCTGGGCTTATGTGCAGCTGGCAAACAGTGGCGTTGACACCAGCAATCTCGTTTTTGCTGTGCCGTGCTCCAACTTGGGAAACCTCACGAGCGGCCTGATGGCGCAACGGATGGGGCTGCCCGTGAAGCGCTTTATCAGCGTTGAGAACCAGAACAACATTTTCTATAACTACGTTAAGACGGGTAAGTTTACGCCCAAGCCCACACAGTACAGCATCGCACCGGCTCTGGATGCGGGATGCCCCAATAACTTCGGGCGCGTGATGGAATTGCTAGGCTCTCATGAGAACATCTGCCGTCACATCCATGCCTATAGCTATAACGATGACCAGATCATTGAAACCATCCAGCAGACCTACCGTGAAGAAGGCTATCTGCTTGATCCGCACACCGCAGTCGCCTATCGTGCCATGAAAGAAGACGTCCAGCCGGGTGAGACCTGCGTGACCCTAGCCACCGCTCATCCAGCTAAGCTCAAGCCATTGATGGAGAGGATAATAGAATATCCTATAGCGATGCCCAGGCAGTTATCTGAATTCCTGAAAAGTGAACGGCATGTCCTGCCCATGAAGAACGGCTTTACCAGCTTCAAGCGGCTACTCTTGAGCAACAATTGATAATTGGTATCCTGGAAAAGTAATGCAGGGTGTTGCAAAACACTCGATTGAAACATAAATCGAGCTTCGCTCGAGAAATTCAAACAAATTATTATAAAAATTTTAATTCAAAATTTGTTTTAATTTCCCGAAACTTGGCGTCACCTCAACCATTGAAGTAAACTTCATGGCCTTCGGTTTGCACAAGTTTTCCCGCTCGCTAGAGCGGTTCTTTTTTTCGGGCGAACAATTATGACACCCCCAGATGTTAGGTGAATGGATATTACAGTAGGAAGAAGAGCGACACGCCGATGACCGAGATGAAGGCGCCGACGAGGCTTTTCAGTGTGATGGGCTGCTTGAAGATCCACCACGCTGGCAGGATGATGATGATGGGTGTCAATGCCATGAGCGTGCTGGCGATGCCGGCAGCGGTATATTGCACAGCCAGCAGCGACGCTCCCACACCAACGAACGGACCGAATATAGTCGTCGCTACAGCGGCGATTACACCCTTGCGGTCACGCATGCCACGCTGCAAGGGCTTGAAGCCCTCGCGCCAGGCCATCAGCAATGCGAAGCCGATTGTTCCGGCGATGCAGCGGAAAAAATTGGCATGGAAGGGCAACATCCACGACTGCAACTCGGTCGTGAGCGAGGCCTCATATTGGTTCATGCCTATTTTGCTCAGCACCAGTCCAACACCTTGGCACACAGCCGCTCCAATGGCGAATAGCACGCCGGCCAGCGGCAGCTTGAGCGACACCTTGTGATTGTCGCCGCGGCCGAGCACGCTGATGGCGATACCGGCCAGCGTGACCAGCATCGCGAGCATGGCTGTGGGACGGATTTGCTGGCCTAGCGTGAACCAGGCCATGATGGCGGCAGTGATGGGAGCCAGGGTCATAAACAACTGGCCGAATTTTGACCCGATGATGATGTAACACTGGAACAGGCAAAAGTCGCCGATGACGTAGCCCACAAGTCCCGAGAGCAGCATCCACAAGTAGGCCTCGGTGCTCGCGCCGGCGGGCAGCGGTGAACCGCCCACCGCCCAGAACAGGATGCACGAGAAAACGAGCGTGATGACCATGCGCATCAGGTTGAGCGTCAGGTTGCCCATGCGCTTGCTGCCGAACTCGCTCAGCAGCGCGGTCGCCGTCCACGAGAAGGCCACGCCTATCGATATGATTTCGCCAATGTATTGCACGGCTGCAAAGGTAGTTAATAGTTAATAGTTAACAGTTAACAGTGAGCAGTTTTTTTGATTTTTGGCGTGATAGTTCCCGTTTTTTATGTTAATTTTGTGGTGTTTCTCGGGCCATGGCCCGCCTTGGGGTGGGTTAGCGTAGTGGAGACAGACATTTCGTTTTTTATGCGGCGTTACACTTGGCGCTTTGTGTCATGACGCGTAAGAAGCTAGCTGACTTAACATGCTAGAGCCTTTGCGCATGGGACAAGTGACAAGAGAACTCCCCACGTCGTTTCTTTTATACTAATTACCTGCCTGAATTTTGGGGTGTTATAGGGCAAAACTAATACTATTTTCATCATGAAGAAGTTTTCTTTTCTTTATCTGATTCCCGTGTTATTGATGCTTGCTGTGCCTTTCCAGACATCTGCAGATGATTTTGTGCGTGGCGACTGTAACGAAGACGGTAATGTGACCATTGCCGACGTGACCACCCTGATTGACTATCTGCTCAGTGGTAGCTGGGTGGACAATCCGACCCAACCCACCGATGGCGATGTGTTCACTTATTTCGTGAACTCGGTACCGTTCAATATGGTATATGTCGAGGGTGGCACATTCTGGATGGGCGCTACCGACGAGCAAGCTGGAGATTATGACAGTTATGAGACCCCAGTGAACCGCGTGCATCTGTCGAGCTACTACATCGGTCAGACTGAGGTCACTCAAGAACTATGGCGTGAAGTGATGGGCACCAATCCCAGCAAGTTCTTGGGGAACATTAAGCGTCCAGTTGAGCAGGTGTCTTGGAGCGAATGCCAGACGTTTATTTCTCGCTTGAACGAGCTAACGGGCTTGAACTTCCGTCTGCTGACCGAGGCCGAGTGGGAGTTTGCCGCCCGTGGTGGCAACAAGAGCCAGGGCTACAAGTATGCCGGCAGCAATACGGTTGGCACAGTGGCTTGGTACACCAGTAATGCCGGCGGTACGACCCATCCAGTGGGCACCAAGGCCCCTAACGAGTTGGGTCTGTATGATATGAGCGGTAACGTCTGGGAGTGGTGTAATGACTGGTACGGCAACTATACAAGTGGAGAAAAGACGAACCCCACAGGTCCTACCTCAGGCTCTTACCGCGTGTTCCGTGGTGGCAGCTGGTGGTGGAGTGACTCGCATTGCCGTGTGTCGTGCCGAGGCTGGTTCACAGGACCATCGAGCCATGACGATAATATTGGTTTGCGCCTTGCCCTTAGTCTTTGATAGTGGGGATTATCGCTGTTGCGATGTGAACCATAATGGAGGAGTGATAGACGCCCATTGGGCGTCTTTTTTGTTCGTTTTCGCTCGAATTTTGGTGAGGTTGCCCCGAGTTTTTTCTCGTGATAATCTAAAATCTCAAAAAATATCATTATTTTTGCAGATTAAAAGGTATCGTTTTGGCCCATTGAGTTGTTCAATGGGTTGAATGATAATGAATTAATAACAATGAACTGAATTATAAAGAGTTTTCAGAGACGACTAACTGTTATCTGTTAACTATTATCTATAAGAAGATATGAGCGAGAAAACTAGTGGAAAGAAGAAAAACAAGCGCCGTAGCATCGTCCGCAAGATGTGGACGTGGTTTGCCATCCTGGTTGCTCTGGTGGTGCTGATGTTTGTGTTGATCTACAATGGTGTGATTGGCTACATGCCCCCCATCGATCAGCTGAAGAATCCCACCGACAAGTTTGCATCGACCATCTATAGTGCCGATGGTGTGGAGATGGGTCGCTATTACCGCAGCCGTAGCAACCGCATCTATGTGGACTTTGACGAGATGTCGCCCTACTTGACCGAGGCGTTGATCGCTACCGAGGACTCGCGCTTTGACGAGCACTCGGGCGTTGACGTGAAGGCCATCGGGCGCGCGATCATCAAGCGCATCATCTTGGGCCAGAAGAGCGCCGGTGGCGGTAGTACCATCACCCAGCAGCTGGCCAAGCAGCTATACTCGCCCGAATCTCACAACATCTTTGAGCGCGCCCTGAAAAAGCCCGTCGAGTGGGTCATCGCCGTGAAGCTCGAGCGCTATTACACCAAGGACGAGATCATCAAGATGTACTTCAACCAGTTTGACTTCCTGAACAATGCCGTGGGCATCAAGATGGCCTCGGAGGTCTATTTTGACAAGGACCCCAAGGACTTGAACATCCAGGAGGCCGCGACGCTGGTGGGCATGTGCAAGAACCCGTCCTACTACAACCCTGTGCGTTATACCGAGCGCACGCGCCTGCGCCGCAACGTGGTGTTTGAACAGATGGTCAAGGCAGGCTACCTGAGCGAGGCTGAGTGCAACCAGTTGAAGGAGACACCCCTCGTTGTCAAGTTCAAGAAGCTTGACCACAACGACGGTCCCGCGCCCTATTTCCGTGAGGAGTTGCGCCGCGTGATGAGCGCCAAGAAGCCCAAACGCAGCGACTATCCCTCATGGAACCAGCAGGCATTTATCGACGACTCGGTGGCATGGGCCGTGAATCCGCTTTACGGCTGGTGCAACAAGAACACTAAGCCCGACGGCTCACACTATGATATCTACACCGATGGCTTGAAGATTTACACCACCATCGATTCACGCATGCAGGAGTATGCCGAGAAGGCGGTGCGCAAGCACATGAGCAAGACGTTGCAGCCGGCCTTCCTGCGTGAGCGCGGCGGTACCAAGAATCCTTACACCAACAACAAGCAGGAGCTCTCCAGCGCGGGTAAGCTGGCGCTCATCAACGCTGCCATCCGCCACAGCGAGCGTTACCGCGTGCTCAAGAAAGCGGGCAAGACCGACGCCGAGATTATGGAGAACTTCAAGAAGCCGGTGCAGATGCACCTGTTCAACTATGAGGGTGGCTTTGATGCCCAGATGTCGCCGCTCGACTCGCTGCTTTACACCAAGTCGTTCCTGCGTTGTGCCATGATGTCGATGGATCCCGTCACGGGCTTTGTCAAGGCCTATGTGGGTGGTCCCAACTTCCGCTTCTTCAAGTATGACATGGTATCGACCGGTCGTCGCCAGATTGGTTCGACGGTTAAGCCCTTTGTCTATTCCCAGGCTATTGAGTTTGGTGGATTGACGCCTTGCTCGACCCGTCCAGGCGGCGCGCCTAACATTATATGGAATAATGAGGTGTACAACCCGCAGAACGAGGGTAGCGGTGGCGGTATGGACCTGCGCAACGCGTTGAAGTACTCCAAGAACTGGATTTCGGCCGGATTCATGCGCGGTACCCGCGAGAACTGGATTGAGCGCAACGGCTATTACACCATGACCCCTGAGGAGCTGGCCAAGTGGATGCACAGCTTCGGCATCACGAGCTATCTCGACCCCGTGCCTGCATTGAGCCTGGGTTCCTGTGAGGTGACACTACGCGAGATGGTCGCTGCCTATTCGGCCTTTGCTAACGGCGGTATGCGCGTCGAGCCGGTTTATGTGTCTCGCATTACTGACAACCGTGGTAATGTGCTGGCCGAGTTCACGGGCAGCCAGACCGAGATCATGAGCGAGGACACCTATCTGAAGATGCTCTCGATGCTTACCGAGGTTGTGGATGGCGGTACGGGTGCGCGATTGCGTTACGCCTATGGCATCACGGCCGAGATGGGTGGCAAGACTGGTACCACCAACTTCCACAGCGACGGTTGGTTCATGGGCTTCACGCCCGAGCTGGTGACCGGCGTTTGGGTCGGTGGCGAGGAGCGTTACATCCACTTCAACAGCATGGCGATGGGTCAGGGTGCCGAGGCGGCGCTGCCTATCTTGGGCTATTTCATGAAGTGGATTTATGATGACAAGACCCTGCCCTACAAGCAAAGCACCAAGTTTGAGTTCCCCAAGAACTTCAACGCCTGTGGTGATGAGTGGAGCGGCTATGCTGGCAGCGGTAGCGGCTGGCATGGCGGCGGCGGAGGTGGCGGCGGCAACGCTGGAGAAGGCGGTGGTGGCGGCGGCCAAGACGAAGCCGTCGAAGGGCTCTTCGACTAACACAAAGAAGCCGAGCAATTTGCTCGGCTTCTTTGTGTTATCAGATAATAGTTAATAAAAATGAAAAAATTTAATTTGCTTAATTTAAATACAAAATTTGTTTTAATTTCCCGCTCGTTAGAGCGGTTATTATTTCGGGCGAACATTTATGACACACCCTCATTTTTTATATTTTATAGAGGTAGTTATTGTTAACTGTTAACTATTAACTATTAACTGAAATACTCCTTCTTTGCTGCTGCAAGAGTGTTGTTCATCAGTGAGCAGATTGTCATGGGACCCACGCCACCGGGGACAGGCGTGATGTACTCGCACTTGGGAGCCACCTCGTCAAACTTCACGTCACCATTCAGGCGGTAACCGGTCTTGCTCTCAGGGTCAGCAACGCGAGTGGTACCCACGTCAATGACGATGGCACCGTCCTTCACCATGTCGGCGGTGACAAAGTTGGGGCGACCGATGGCAGCGATGATGATGTCGGCCTGGCGGCACTCCTCCTTGAGCGTAGCCGAGTGGCTGTGGCAGATGGTTACCGTGGCGTCGCCATGCTCTTTCTGGAGCATGAGCTGTGCCATGGGCTTGCCCACGATGTTGCTACGGCCCAGCACCACGCACTTCTTGCCCGAGGTGGGGATGTTGTAGCGCTTCAGCAGGGTGATGATGCCCAGCGGGGTAGCTGAGATGAAGCTGGGCAGACCCAGGGTCATGCGGCCGGCATTCATCGGGTGGATGCCGTCAACGTCCTTGCGGTAATCAATGGCGTTAATGACATGCTGCTCGTTGATGTGCTTGGGCAACGGCAGTTGAACGATAAAGCCGTCAACATCGTCGTCCTCGTTGAGCTTCTTGATGCAGTCGAGCAGTTGCTCCTCGGTCGTGTCCTCCTCCAAGCGGATGAGCGACGACTTGAAGCCGCATTTCTCACATGCGATGACCTTGTTCTTCACATAGGCCTCCGATCCGCCGTCGTGACCGACGAGCACGGCTGCCAAATGCGGGCGCTTCATGCCCGCAGCTATCATCTGATCTACCTCGGCCTTGATCTCTTCCTTGATGGCCGCAGCTGTCGCTTTTCCGTCTATCAGTTTCATGCTATATGTCTCTTTTGTTTTAGTTGTGTTATTATTAATGTGTTGATATTGAGCCAATTTGGTTGATTTTAAACCTGAAACAATTCTCCTTGGCGCAAAATCAAGCGACAAAATTACTCAAAATTTGTCAATTACAGTGGACTTGTGTCCAACTTTTCAATCTCACTTTAGCTTTTTTATGTTTACGGTGAGGATGAGTAACTATTCATCGACTCAACCTGTTGCCACTAAATTGCCAAATGAATTGGGCCTTGTTGTCATGAGGGGCTATGTCGATGAGTTGTGGAATGACAGCTACATCACCTCGCAGACGAATTCTACTGGTTCCTCTACTGGCGCTATTGCAGCGTCTTCTGTTGATGCTGTTGGTACTCCAATGCCACAAACTGTCGTGTGTCGTACCGTCGTTACTACCAGCCATCATATATTGGAGGCTATATGTCGTTAGGTACGTACGACAGCCAGAAGTTACCTATTGCCCTCTAGCAATTGGGTTCATAAAATATCGGGTTGTTGAAGTGCGTCAGAATCATAACATTTCAACAACCCGATAGTTTAACCATGTATAAGATTAGGAGTTACAATTCTTTGATGACTTCAAGAGATAGTCCTGTGATGTCTGCAATGTCTTCTATGGGATAACCTTTGGCTTTCATCTTTTGGACTATATTCATAATGCTGTCTTTAGCTTCTGGTCTATCTGTTTCCGTTAGTTCCTCGGCAGCCTCCCATGCATCCCAGTCGGTATCAGCCAGATAACGCTCCACTTGTTTGCGTAATTCTGGGATGCTGTTGATCGCTGTATCATATAGAGTCTCAGATACAATGTTGGCATAGTCATGTACGAGTACATGGCGCATCCCTTGCACCACTTTCCACGGCGTATCGGGGTGCGCTTCTTTAAAGGCTTTGGTCAGCATATATGAGGCTTCACCCACAATTTCGACATTTTTCATTACAGCATAGTAGGTGCGCTTGTCTGCTATCAATTCCTCTAAGGAGTACCCTTCAATGAGCATTGTAACATTAATACAGTGCTCTACAATATCTTCAAGTCTACCTTTATCTCTAACCCTTTCTCTCATATATCAAGATTTTATCTCGGTTGGCACTTTCCACAGCATATGGGCGAAGTGAGCCTTCTTCAATTAAATCCACTTCTCGGCCTAGCAATTCTTTCAAGTCCATATACATCCCCCCCATCGTGAATAGTGTAAATGGTTTACCAGATCTGTCCGGAACAAAAAGGATGTCAACATCGCTTTGGGGCGTCTCTTCGCCACGGGCAAAGGAGCCAAAGATCCATGCCTTGAGGACGGGTTGTGTCTCAAAGTACTCAGCTATCTTCTGTTGTATCATTTCTCTGGTCATGGCTGGAGTGATTTTGTTGTATTGCAAAGTTACAAATCATTTTTGAAAAACAATGCAAGTTGTAGTAATTATTTTAGCCACTGCCTATCACACGGGATCGACGTCGTAGTAGAGGCGCACGGCCTTCATGCGGGCGTCGGCGGCAATCATCTGCTCATAGAGGTTGCGCAGGATAGCCTTGACCTTAGCCATCGAGGCTGCCGTTTCCATCTTGAGCATGATTTGGCGGATGTACATGTTTTGGATTCTTGCCACAAATGGCGCCATGGGCCCCAAGACTCGTGTGCCGAACACCTGCCGTAACATGTTGCTGTATCTGACCGCTAACTCACCCACCGTGGCATCGTCGCGGTGCTTGATGTAGATATTGATGACCTTGGTGAACGGTGGATAGCCAAATTTCTCGCGGTCAGCGAGTTCGTGCTGATAAAATCCCTCATAATCGTGGGCTTGCACAAACTTGATGACATCGTGCTCGGGGTTGCTGGTCTGGATGATGACCTGGCCTTGCTTGTGGGCTCGGCCAGCGCGGCCCGATACCTGCTCGAGCATGTCAAAGGCGCGCTCGTGGCTGCGGAAATCCGGGAAATTGATCATCGTGTCGGCATTGAGGATGCCCACGATGCTCACCGCGTCAAAGTCCAGTCCCTTGGTCACCATTTGCGTGCCCACGAGGATGTTGGTGCGGTGCTGTGAGAACTCGTCGATGATGCGGTCATAGCTGTTTTTGCTGCGCGTGGTGTCCAGGTCCATGCGTGAGATTTTTTCGCCGGGAAAGACGGCGTCAATGTCGTCCTCGATGCGCTCGGTGCCGTAGCCAACGATCTCAATGCCAGGTAACTGGCAGGCGGGGCACAGGTCAGGAATCGGGATGGAATAACCGCAGTAATGGCACACCAGGCTGCGGTTGTGCTTGTGATAGGTGAGTGACACGTCACAATGCTCGCACTTGGGCACCCAGCCACATTCCTTGCAGCGCACCATGGGCGAATAGCCGCGGCGGTTCTGGAACAGGATGACCTGCTCACCGTTGGCCAGCGCCTGACGGCATTGGGCCAGGAGTTGGTTACTGAACATGCCGTTCATCTCGCGGCGCTTGCGGGCATCATTGGTGTCGATGACATTGACTTGGGGCATCTGGATGTCGTCGTAGCGGGTGAGTAACTTGACCAGACCATATTTCCCGGCTAGGGCATTGTGATAGACCTCGATGGCAGGCGTGGCCGAGCCGAGGACGGTTTTCGCGCCGTGCATCTGGGCGAGCACCAGGGCGGCATTGCGCCCGTTGTAGCGTGGAGCGGGGTCTTGCTGCTTGTAGCTGCTGTCGTGCTCCTCGTCAACGATGACGAGTCCCAGGTTGGAGTAGGGGAGGAAAACCGACGAGCGCACGCCGATGATGACGCATGGCTCGCTCGTGTCAAGCAAGCGTTTCCAGATGTCAACGCGCTCGTTGTCGCTGAAGCGTGAGTGATAAATGAGCAGTCGGTCACCGAACACACGCCTCAAGCGGTGTGTCAGTTGAGTGGTCAGGGCAATTTCGGGCACGAGGTAGAGCACCTGCTTGCCCAGCTTGAGGGCATCGGCGATGAGGTGCATATAAACCGATGTCTTGCCGCTGCTGGTCACGCCATGCAGCAGGGTGATGGCGTGCTCGCGCATCGATTGGTGGATCTCGTTGTAGGCACGCCGCTGCTCGTCGCTCAACGTGGGTGGCTCCTCGAGGACGCTTCCCAGCTCGGCAAAGCGGTTGATTTCCTTCTTGTAGATCTCAAACATGCCCCGCTTTACGGCCTCGCTGAGCACGGCAGCGCTCACGCCAGAGCGCTTGAGCAGACTGTCCTTGCTCACTTCTCTCACGTCGCCGCTTTGTAGCCAGCGTGACAGGTCCAGGAAGGCAAGCAGCAGCGCCTCCTGTTTGGGCGCACGCTTGAGTTGGTCAAACCACTGGTGCAGGGCAGCCTCGTCGTCACGGGCTGCTGTCAGTCTGACACATGCCTCGGTTTTGGGGCGGTAGTTGTCGATTACTCGCTCGCTCACGTGTAGCGCATCCAAGTCCAACAAGTGGCTGACACTGCGCTCTACGGTCTTAAAACCGGTTGCCTTGGCAATTTCGGCAATCTGAACGCGTCCACGCTGGGCTGTGAAGTCCAGGATGACGCGTTCGCGGTCGGTCAGTTGTCCTGGTTCACTCTCCTCAAAGTCAGGGTTGGCGCTGATGGTTGTTTCGCTCTCCACCTTCAGTCCCGAGGGCACAGCGGCCTTATACACCTCGCCCATCGAGCACAGGTAATAGTCGGCAATCCACTGCCAGAATTCCAGCTGCGGGTGCCTAAGGATGGGCTTATCGTCAAGCGTAGTCAGGATTTCCTTCACATCATACCCCTTGGGCTCCCTGTCATGCAGCATGGTGACGATGGCAGTGAAAATCTTTTTGCGGCCAAAAGGTACCAGCACGCGCATGCCGATAGAGAGCGTCATCCCGTCAGGAATGCGGTAGGTGTAAGTGCCGGGCAGGGCAAGCGGCAGCAGGGTTTCGGCAAATTTTGGCATGTCAATCGTTGCTGTCGAGGTATTGATGGTAAATGCGGTTCTCTTTCTCGGCTGTGGCAACCCAATTCATGTCTTGGGGCACTTGTTGCACAATGTCTCCCTTGAGCAATTCCACTGCCCTAGAGGTAAAGCGGTCAACAAAGTTCTCGCCCAGGTCGATCGCGTTGTCGCGCCCCACGGCTTCGGCCGATCCGCCCACATTGGAGGCTATCACGCGGGCACCACACGAGAGGGCCTCGATGGGCACGAGAGGCATGCCTTCCTGCCTGCTGGGCAGCACGAGCAGGTCAACACAATTGAGTATGTCGGGGACCTCGGTATGGGTGACCTTGCCAAAGAACCGGCAGTTGATGCTTTTTGATTTCATGAGTTGCTGTACCTCAGTTAATTGCATTCCATTACCAATCGCCCAAAAAGTGATGGGCTGATGAGACTTTTGCTGGATTTTCTGGTAAATCTCGGGTAGCGAAGTAACGTTCTTCACTGGGGCAAAGAGGCCGATATAGGCAACGACCTTATCTTCGGCCCTTAGGCCGTACTTTTCACGCAGCTCCTTGCGGCGCTCGTCGCTGTAACGTTGAAATTGGGCGCTGGCGCCATTGTAGAGTAACTCGGCGCGGAAATCGCTAGTGATTTCGGCACGGGCTTTATCAAGGAGCCCCTGACTGACAAAGAAATTGCAGTTCACCTGCTTCAACTGCTTGATTGTCATCTCTTTGGTGATGTCGTCTTGGACGGGCTGGGTGTGGATACTCGATCCGTGCCAGGTGATGAAACAGGGGATGTGCAGGTGCTTGCTTGCAAAGGTGGCGGCATGGCCGGCAATGCGGTCATGGGCGCTCACCAAGTCGTAGCCTCGCATTTCCCATCCCAGGCGATGCAACCTGCGCAACATGGCACGAGGCGGCTGATGAAAGAAGCGGTGCATGATAACATCTCCCCAGCGGCGGCGAAACCATGTCACGTGTACCTTAATTCCGTTGGATTCGATCTCATCGGGGCGCCAGTCCTCCTTAGGACTGTGTCGCAAGCGCCGCATGAGCCAACCGTCATACACTTCAAACATATATACATCGATCTTGTAGTCAGCGATTTCCTGCAAGTGCTTCACGCGGTTGATGACCGCGTTAAACACTCCCAACCGCTTATTGATTTCGCCTTCAAAAATTACCGCAATCTGTTTCATCTCATCGTCGTGTTTTAGCTTAGCAAAAATACACATTATAATTGAAACCAGCAACGGCAGGTTGAAAAATCATGGCAAACGATAGAAAAAAAAGGTCAAGCCATGACGACTTAACCTTCTTGTTAGTAGCGGGAGCCAGACTCGAACTGACGACCTTTGGGTTATGAGCCCAACGAGCTGCCACTGCTCCATCCCGCAATTTGCGACTGCAAAGGTAATGCTTTTTTATGACCTGGCAATACTTAGGATGAAAAAAATGTGCTTTTTAACATATTTTTACCAAAAACAGTAGTAGTGGGCAGTTGGCCCAAAAGCCTGTTCTTGGGTGTAAATTTCTTCAAGAAACACTTTAAGTTTTATTAATGATTACTTGAAATATTAAGTTATATAAATTTTTGTAGTCCAATAGATTTTAAATGAAAATTTAAAGTAAAGATTGAATATAAAAACTGCCGCGGGATTGTTGTCCTGCGGCAGTGATAAATGTGAATTTTCAACCTTGATGCTTACAGACCGATTTTCTTGAAGAAATCGTTGCCCTTGTTGTCAACGAGGATGAATGCGGGGAAGTCCACGACGCGGATTTTCCACACAGCCTCCATGCCCAGCTCGGGGTATTCAATACACTCGATGCTCTTGATGCTCTCCTGGGAAAGGATAGCGGCGGGGCCGCCGATGCTGCCCAGGTAGAAGCCACCGTGTTTCTTGCAGGCGTCGGTCACTTCCTGGCTGCGGTTACCTTTGGCAATCATGACCATGCTGCCACCCTGGCTCTGGAACAGGTCCACATAGGGGTCCATGCGGTTGGCAGTGGTCGGGCCCATAGAGCCGCAAGGCATTCCCTTCGGGGTCTTGGCGGGACCGGCATACAGAACGGGGTGATCCTTGATGTACTGGGGGATGCCCTCACCGCGGTCATAGCGTTCTTTCCACTTGGCGTGGGCGATGTCGCGGCCCACGATGATGGTACCGCTCAGCGATACGCGGGTCGAAACGGGGTACTTGTCAAGGATGGCGAGCGTCTCGCTCATGGGACGGTCAAGGTCAATCTTGATGCCGTCGCCCTCGCCTGCCTGGCGCAGTTCCTCGGGGATGAGTTGTGTGGGCTGGTCGTCGAGTTTCTCGATCCACACGCCGTCACGGTTGATTTTTGCCTTGATGTTGCGGTCGGCACTGCAGCTCACGCCTAGGCCGATGGGGCATGATGCGCCATGACGGGGCAGGCGCACGATGCGCACGTCGTGGGCCATGTATTTGCCGCCAAATTGAGCCCCCAAGCCGATTTTGTAAGCCTCCTCGAGCACTTGCTTCTCGAGTTCCACGTCGCGGAAGGCGCGGCCAGTCTCGTCGCCCGTGGTGGGCAGGTTGTCATAGTAGTGGGTCGATGCCAGCTTGACGGTGAGCAGGTTCTTCTCGGCACTGGTGCCGCCAATCACAAATGCGATGTGATAGGGCGGGCATGCTGCGGTGCCCAGGGTGCGCATCTTTTCTACCAGGAAGGGAACCAGTGTGCCGGGGTTGAGGACGGCTTTGGTCATCTGATAGAGGTAGGTCTTGTTGGCGCTGCCGCCACCCTTGGTGACGCACAGGAAACGGTATTCCATGCCCTCGGTGCACTCCAGGTCGATCTGGGCGGGCAGGTTGCAGCGGGTGTTCACCTCCTCATACATGCTCAACGGAGCATTCTGTGAATAGCGCAGGTTCTCCTGGGTGTAAGTGTTATAGACGCCGCGGGCGAGGGCTTCCTCGTCACAGAAGCCTGTCCACACCTGCTGGCCTTTCTCGCCGTGGATGATGGCTGTGCCGGTGTCCTGGCACAGGGGGAGCTGCCCCTTGGCGGCCACCTCGGCATTGCGCAGGAAGGTCAGGGCCACATACTTGTCGTTGTCGCTGGCCTCGGGGTCGCGCAAGATCTTGGCCACCTGCTCGTTGTGTGAGCGGCGCAGCAGGAAGTTCACGTCACGGAAGGCCTGCTGGGCAAGCATTGTCAGAGCCTCGGGCTCGATTTTGAGGATGGGTTTGCCCTCAAACTCACCCACCGACACATAGTCACTGGTGAGTTTGTAGTACTCAGTGTCGTCGTTGCCCAGTTGGAACATGGGCGCATAACGGAATTCGGGATTGTTTGCCATAATCTGAGTTTAAAAGTTACTTGATATGTTAATAGTTGATTTCGGTGCTGCAAAAATAGCGATTTTTCTTCACATGTCAAAGCCTAGTCGCTTGAAGTCGTCGGGCAGCGGGGCCGTGATGTCGATTTCCTTGCCGCTCACGGGGTGGGTGAAGCGGATGCGGTGGGCTTGCAGCGAGATGCCGCCGTCGGGGTTGCTGCGTGGCGCTCCATACTTGAGGTCGCCCTTGATGGGGCATCCGATGGCCGACAGTTGGGCCCTGATCTGGTGCTTGCGGCCCGTGATCAGGTCGATTTCCAGCAGCCAGTAGCGCCGGCTGGCGGCGATGATGCGGTAATTGAGCACTGCCTTTTGATGACCCTCGCGCGGCACGATGCTCACGCGGGTCTTGTTGCCTTGCTCAATGCTCTTCAAGTAGTGGGTCAGGGTGGCTTCGGCCTCAGGGGGCTCATTGCCCACAACGGCCCAGTAGGTCTTGTGTACCTTTCCCTTGCGGAAGAGTTCGTTCATGCGTGACAGCCCCTTGCTGGTTTTGGCCATCACGACCAGCCCGCAGGTGGGGCGGTCGATGCGGTGTGTCACGCCCAGGAACACGTTGCCGGGCTTGTCATATTTCTCTTTGATCCACGCTTTTACCGTGTCGATGAGGGTGACGTCGCCGGTGCGGTCGCCCTGCACCAGCTCGCCAGCGCTCTTGTTGACGATGATGATGTGATTGTCGTCGTAAACTACTTCCATTGCAAAAAAATAAACTCTCCAAAATGGGAGGGTGTGCAAAATTACATCAAATCCTGCTAATTTTGCTTTTTTTTACCTTTAAAAATACTACTGGAATGAGTAAAAGCCCGTTCAAGAGGCGCGGTGGATAAAGCGAAGTGAGGCTGTTCACTCGTCGGTCAAATGTTAAATTTTTGCCAAATACAACCTAAGGTGTTGTGTTTCAGTTTATTAACTATTTTTAATGAGGTCTGTTGTTTTTGGGTTTGATGTATTTTATTGATTATCAGTTGATTGGTTTGGAATTTTCGTTTTTTTTAAGGGCTGTTGCTAGAAAAAAGTGAAGAAAATCGAAAAAGTTTTCAACAAATGTATACTTTATTAAAAAAAAACACTTAATTTTGCAAGCCTGTCTAATTGGACAAGCCTGTCTTTTTTGACGTGTGGTTAAGAAACTAAAACCAAAAAACGATATATTCTCAATCTGTTGTAGTGATTGAAATTTCGAACCTGAAGCATGGTCATTGTAAAGGGTATGAATTGATTTGATGTTTTGGAGCGACATGTCCCTTGACAGTTGAAATGATATTTGGTAAACTTATAAAACATTAATAATTAATTACTTAATCAAAAATTTATGAGTCTTAAACATTTTCTATTGTTCCTAGTCATGGCACTCGCCTCGCTTGGTGTTTCGGCACAAGTTAGCGGTACGGTGCTTGATGAGAACAACGAGCCCGTAATCGGTGCTTCGGTCGTTCAGCAGAGCAATCCCAAGAACGGCGTCGCTACCGATTTTGACGGTCATTTCTCTTTGAATGTGCCAGCAGGCACAAAGATTAAGGTCACCTATGTGGGTTATGAAGATGCTGTCGTTGCCGCTAGCGCTGGCATGAAGATCATCCTCAAGCCCAAAGGTGAGATTTTGAACGAGGTCGTAGTCACCGGTTACCAGAAGGTGGACAAGCGACTCTTTACTGGTGCAACCCAGAGCGTTGATGCCGAGAAGACCAAACTCTCGGGTGTCGCTGACGTCAGCCGTGGTCTTGAAGGCCGCGTGTCTGGTGTGCAGGTGCAAAACGTCTCGGGTACCTTCGGTACTGCGCCCAAGATCCGCGTGCGTGGTGCTACCTCAATCTATGGTAGCTCCAAGCCCCTGTGGGTAGTTGACGGTGTTGTTCTTGAGGATAACGTGGACATCAGCGCCGATGATCTGTCATCGGGTGATGCCAACACGCTGATTGCCTCGGCTGTTGCCGGCCTTAACGCCGACGATATCGAGAGCTTCCAGATCCTTAAGGACGGTTCGGCAACCTCAATCTATGGTGCAAAGGCTAACGCCGGTGTGATCGTTATCACGACCAAGACCGGTCGCAAGGGAACAAGCTCGATCAACTACACGGGCGAGTTCACCTATCGCTTGAAGCCCAACTACCGTGACTTCAACATCTGTAACTCTCAGGAGCAAATGAGTATCCTGCGTGAGATGGAGCAGAAGGGTTGGCTGGAGTATGCCAACCTGGTGAACAGCACCACTTCTGGTATCTATGGTCAGATGTATAACCTGATGAACACTTATGATCCCTCAACCGGAACCTATGCTCTGCCCAACACCGAGAATGGCCGCAATTCATTCCTGCGTGAGGCTGAGTTCCGCAACACCAACTGGTTTGACCTGTTGTTTGACAACAACGTCATGCAGAACCACTCGGTGAGCATCTCGGGCGGTACCGACAAGGGTTCGTTCTACACCTCGGCTTCGGTAATGCTCGATCCGGGATGGTACAAGAGCAGCCGCGTTGAGCGTTACACCTTTAACGCTAACGCCATCTATAACATCACCGATAACCTGAAACTGAAAATCTTGAACAGTGACAGTTTCCGTGATCAGAAGGCTCCTGGTACCTTGAGCCAGAACGTGGACGTTGTGTTTGGTGAGGTTCGTCGTGACTTCGATATCAACCCCTACAGTTTCTCGTTGAACACTGCCCGTACGGTTGATCCCGATATGCGTTACACCCGCAACTACACCACCTTCAACATCTTTGATGAGTTGGAGCAGAACTACATCGACTTGACGGTTACCGACCTCAAGTTCCAGGGTGAGCTCAATTACAAGCCCATCATGAAGCAGGATCAGTCTCTCGAGTTCAATGTCCTGGGTTCGATGCGCGTGGCTAACTCTGAGCAGAACCACTATGTGAGGGACAACAGTAACATGGCTAACGCCTATCGTGCTGGTATCGATCCCGAGAATTCTATCATCCGTTCGTCAAACTCCTACCTGTACACCGACCCCGACATCAAGAACACGCTTCCAGAGACCGTGCTCGACAAGGGTGGTATGTTGTTCTATCAGAAGTACAACACCAAGACCTTCACCTTCCGTGCTTCGGGTATGTACATGAAGGACTTCAACAATGGCAAGCACCTGCTCAACCTCTTCGCCGGTATGGAGGCTGTCCGCTTGGACCGCTTCAGCCAGTCGTTTGATGCTTGGGGCGTTGTTTACGCTAACGGTAACCTGCCTTACACCAATTATAAATTGTTCAAGCAGATTCAGGAGGAGAATGGTAGCTATTACAACATTGGTAGTTACTTCCGCCGCGATATGGCTTACTTCGCCAACCTCAACTACGCTCTGCTGGGCCGCTACATCTTGAATGGAACCATCCGTTATGAGGGTTCTAACCAGATGGGCCGCACCACTCAGAACCGTTGGCTCCCCACCTGGAACGTATCGGCCGCATGGAACGTTTCTGACGAGCCTTTCTTCCAGAATTCTAGCCTCTATCAGAAGGGTGCCCTCTCAACTGCCAAGCTGCGTTTGAGCTACTCGCTGACTGCCGAGAGTGGTCCCATGTCGCTCGGTCATGCCGAGGCTCTGTATTATCCCACCCTGCGCTGGCGTCAAGAGCTCAGCGCCTATGAGATGGGTCTTTACCTGAGTGGTCTGGGCAACAGTGACCTGACCTATGAGAAGAAGCATGAGTTTGACCTTGGTGTTGACCTCGGTTTCCTCTACAACCGCATCAACCTGGTATTTGACTGGTATGTACGTAACAACTTCGACCTGATTGGTCGCATCCGCACCCAGGGTATCGGTGGCGAGACCGAGAAGTTTGGTAACGTTGCCGAGATGAAGTCACATGGTGTTGAGTTCACCCTCACCACTCATAACATTCAGCCCAAGAATCGTGGAGACTTCGGCTGGACTAGTGACTTGACCTTCTCTTATGCTATGACCGAGATCACCAAGCTGACGGCACGTTCACGCGTCATCGACCTGGTAGTTGGTACCGGTTTCGCTCTGCAGGGCTATCCCCACCGTGCTATCTTCTCAATTCCTTTCGCAGGTCTTGACTCTCACGGTCTGCCCCTGGTTATTGACGAGAATGGTAATGTCTCTGGTGAAGGTCTGAACTTCCAGGAGACCGAGCTGCTCGACTTCCTCAAGTATGAGGGTCCCGTTGATCCCACAATCACTGGTGGTTTTGGTAACACCTTTGACTGGAAGGGCTTCCACCTGAATGTCTTCATGACCTACGCCTTTGGCAACAAGCTGCGTCTTGATCCCACCTTCGCTTCAGCCTATAGTGACTTGAGAGCATTTGGTAAGGACTTCAAGAACCGTTGGGTATTGCCCGGTGATGAGGCTTATACCGATATCCCCGCTATTGCTTCGCGTCGTCAGGTGTATGCTAACTACTATCTGGGCATGGCCTACAATGCTTACAACTACAGCACTGCTCGCATTGCCGATGGTGGATTCATCCGTCTGAAAGAGATCTCTTTGACCTATGACCTTCCCAAGACCTTGATTTCTCACCTGCGTCTCTCTAATGCTTCGGTCAAGCTGGCTGCTACCAACATCTGCCTGCTCTATGCCGACAAGAAGCTCTATGGTCAGGATCCCGAGTTCTACAACAGTGGTGGTGTGGCATCGCCTAACCCCAAGCAGTTTACTCTTACCGTGCGTTTGGGTATGTAATAATTGATGTTACACATTATATAATATAATAAGAAGATTATGAAATTACGATATAAAATCTTATTCATTGCGGTGGCATTGATCGGTTTGAGCTCTTGCAGCGATTTCTTGGAGAAGGTGCCCGATACCCGCGTCTATCTTGTTAATTTAGACCAGCTGGAACAGCTGCTTATTACGGGTTACTGCCAGACTAATTATGCTGTTATCGGTGAGTTGTCAAGCGATAATGTTGATGACACCAATGCTCCCGATAAGGATGGTAACCGATATAACTATTCCTCCTACAATCGCTATGACGAGCAGATCTTTGCTTGGCAGGATGTGGATCTGGATATCAGTGACTCTGACACTCCTTCAGGCCTGTGGAATGGTTGCTACTCGGCTATTGCTGCCGCCAATGCGGTAATTGAAAAAGTTGATGAGTTTGAAGCTACCGGCGAAATCGAGGGTCAGCCCATGTCCTATCGTGACAAAGCCCGTCTGGCAGCTATCAAGGGTGAGGCTCACATGATTCGTGCCTATCACCACTACATCCTGGCTCAGATCTTCTGCATGCCCTACCGTGGCCCGCAGATCAGCGCTACTCTCCCTGGCATTCCTTATGCTACCGAGCCCGAGACTGAGCTCTATCCCAAGTATGACCGTGGTACTCTCGAGGAGACCTACCAGAAGATCGAGGCCGACTTGCTGATTGGTTTGGCCAATGTTACCGATGAGTACTATGAAGTTCCCAAGTACCACTTCAACGTTGCTGCGTCTAACGCTTTTGCTGCCCGTTTCTATCTGGCCAAGCGCGAGTATGATAAGGTGGTTCAGTATGCTACCGCTTCATTCAAGGGCAACGATCCCGAGTCACTGCGCAACGATTTCTGGGATATGCAGGAGGACTTCTACGAGTTTGATGATGGTGCCCGCTATTACACCAGCGTTGACCGTCCCGGCAACTACATGTTGATGGATACCTACAGCACTTGGTTGCGTCGTTGGGGTAACCGCTTCTGGTCTAGCCGTGATGGCTTCCACGCCAGCATCCAGGGCCCTGGTCCCTCTTGGAATGGTGACTACATGCCCTTCTTCAGGTACAGTGTGCTCGGCTCGAGCGTTCACCCTGAGTATGGCTACATCTTCTACGGCAACTGCTGGGAGCAGTTTGAGTATACCGACAAGATTGCTGGTATCGGTTATGTACACATGGTTCGTCCCGAGTTCACGAGCCAGGAGACCCTCCTGTTCCGTGCCGAGGCTTACCTGTTCCTGGGCAATATTGACGCCGCCTTTGAGGACCTGTACCGTTGGAACCACGAGCACATCATGCAAGGTGCCATGGCAAGCAATAACGGTTCAATGTCCGAGTTGGAGAAGAGCAGGATTGTCAGCTTCTACAACGGTAATCCGGGTTACGGCATCGTGAAGAAATTCCACATCGATGAGGTGTGCCCGAGCGATAAGTACCAACTGACTCCTGAAATTGAGCCTTATCTGAACTGTGTACAGCACTTCCGCCGCATGCAGACCGCTCACCTGGGTCAGCGTTGGTTTGACATCAAGCGTTATGGTTTCACCTATACCCACAAGATGGGCAAGGATGACGTCTACACGCTCGAGGTGCTTGACCCGCGTTATGCTATCCAGATTCCTGCCGAGGTTATTGGTGCCGGTCTGGAGCCCAATGCCCGCTAAGCATAGAAATGTAAAATCAATAAGAAAAAGATTACAATGAAAAAGATACAATATTATATTTCAGCTTTCTTGCTCGTGGCAGTTGCCGCCATGTCATTATCGTCATGCGATGATGATAAATTGGGCCCGACGATCTTTCCTGAGGTAGACGAGTCGCTCGACCCCTCATCCACGACCTATAAGCTAGACAAGTTCCTCAAGGATAATTACCTTGATCCTTTCAACTTGACGTTCCTCTACAAGATGCCGGATGTCAGCACCAACATGAACTACAATCTGGTGCCTGCCGAGTATACTAAGGCTATTGATATGGCTGTAGCTTGCAAGTATCTGTGGTTTGATGTGTATGAGACCGTGGCCAGCAAGGAGTTCCTGAAGACCTATGGTCCCCGCATCATTCTGCTGGTGGGTTCAGCTCAGATTTCACCTAATTACGGTGAGACCGTAGGTCTTGCCGAGGGTGGTGTGAAGATCACTCTGTTCAAGGTGAACGCGATGAATCCCTACAACTTCTGGGAGATGAATGACTCTTACTTCCACACGATGCACCATGAGTTTGCTCACGTGTTGCACCAGACCAAGATCTATCCCACCGAGTTCCGTGAGATTTCCAATGGTCACTATGTGCCCAGTGAGTGGCGTGACCGTGGCGTTGAGATCAGCTCCGAGGGTTTCGTGACCGGTTATGCTGCTAGTGAGTATAACGAGGACTTTGCCGAGACCGTAGCTTGCTACATCACTTATACCGACGCCCGCTGGGAGCAACTGCTCGAGACTGCATCATGTGGCTGGCACAAGGATAAGAAGGGCAATTATTGCAGGTTCTTCTACTATCCCCAGAATGATGCCACTCAGGATCCCGTTTACGTAGTCCAGGGTGACACCCAGGTAACTACCAAGACCGATCCCGACGGTACTGTTCACAGGTATTACTACAATCCCGAGAACCCCCGTGACCCGTTCATCGTTTATGACGTAGTGGACGAGGATGGTATCGATGGCAAGAAAGCCATTGAGCAGAAAGTTCAGATTGCGCGCCAGTGGTTCCACGACGCATGGGGTATCGACCTTGATGCGTTGCGTCAAGAGGTTCGCGATCGTCAGCAAACCTATAACATCGTTGAATTGCGCAAGTGGGTCTCTGAGATCCAGTAATGTTTTACCAATCTAACATGATGAAAAGGAAATGAAAAAGTTTTTAAATATTTCATTATTGACTTTCGTTGCATTGGCCTCGCTCTCGCTGGGTTCATGCTCGAATGAAATGGACGACATCTTTGACGAGGATGCAGTCATCAGACTGGAAAATGCCAGGACTGAGTATTTTGATATCCTCACTCGTGATGGCGGCAAGTGGAAACTGGAGTATTTCTCCAACACTGGCGAGCCCGGTTATACCTACATCCTGTCCTTCAAGAAAGATGGCATGGTGACCATGTCGGGCCACAACAAGTGGATCAACTACATCAAGAATAATTCCTTGAATGCATCTGCCTTTGGTAGCGAGGACTCAATGTGGGAGCTGATCTTGGACAATAGCCTTGTGCTCTCGTTCAATACCTATAACAAGTACTTCCATCTCTTTGCCTCCCCCGACAAGGTGCCCACTGGTGGTGCTGGTGGTGACGGTATCGCTAACACCGAGGGCTACGGCCACGAGGGTGATTACGAGTTCAATATCATGAAGTACTCGGGCGATACCATCTACTTGACTGGTAAGAAGTACAATCTGCCCATGGTGATGACGCGCTTGTCGACCTCGATCGATGACGAGACTTACCTCAACGAGGTGAATGTGATGAACAAGACCCTCTTCAGCGGAACTATTCCTTATGTGTTCATCATTCTGCCTAACGGACAGCGTTGGATTGCTGAGAGTGCTTCATCATGCAACATGAGACTGTATCGTGAGGGTGATGATAAGATCAGCAGCTCTGAGTATCACAACACCATTATTACTCATGATGGCATGGCGTTTATGAACCCTGTGACGCTCGATGGCTACACCATTCAATGGTTTAAAAAGCAGGCCGACGGTACGCTCCTGTGTGTTGAGGACAATCAGACGCTCATCGTTGCCGATGCCCTGGAGAATAACCTGTTCAACTCAAAGGATGCGCTCAAGTGGAAGTGCGACTTTGACGTGACCAAGAGCACCGATATGAGTGGCCGATTCCTGGATTTGGTTAAAGAGATCAACCAGCAGCTGCCCAGCGTTCCTGGTGAGAAGAGCGGTTCAAAGCTCAAGGAGGCTGTGATCACCTATAACAGTGACCTGTCAACATTTGTACTGAACATGAAGGTTAGACGTTCGGCTTCAGTTTCTCCCGAGGCTCACTTCTACTTCACTCCCACGACTGTGAGCACATCTCAAGTGAAGTTCAATTTTGCTGGCTCTAACGATTATGCCAACCGTCTGCTTCAGAATTCTACCAAGGTTGCAGAGTTTATCGAGTTCATCGGCTCAAATAATTTTAATCTGAGCTCAGTTTCGATGCTGGCTCCTGTTGCCATCACGATGGCTCAGGATGGCCATGCCGAGAACTACTTGGTTTGGAACCTGCAATAATAATTAGTTGCTGCTCGGGCATTGGCTCGTCATGGCGAGCCAATGCTCCGGGGCAGTAAATCCCAAAAAAGATAATATTCATTTTTTATTAACATAACAAAGATTCATTTATGAAAAAGTATTTACTTTTAGCTGCCGCAGCTCTTATGGTATCGACTGCGAGCGCACAATTGAAGCCGGCCTATCAGAACCATGCGGCCGACGCAAAAGAGAAGCTGACCCAGCTTCAAAAACATGCTCCTGCCCATCAGTTGGATCTCTCTCAGGTCTCGATGAAGGAAATGAAGTCTGGTGCCTATGTAGCACCTAATAGTGCCAATGCTCCCAAGAAGGCTGGTTTCCTGGCTCCTTTCTATCGCCGTCCTGCCGGTATGTATTGCTCTCCGCTGATCGTAGCCGATGGTGGTAAGGGTTTCTATTCCTATGGTAACGTTGCTTTCTTGATGAACAAGCCTTTTGGCCCCTACACTTGGGAAGGTAGCATCGGTGGTGCTGACGAGACAACCCACTGCGCATGGGATTTATGGATCAGGGGTGAGTATTATGGCGCTGATGACGTGATGTCAATCACGTTTGCCGACTGGATTGCCGTTGATGATGCTCCTATTTTCTATGCTATCGATGGCGACCTGGAAGATCCCGCTGCCGACTGGTATGATTATCAGATGAAGAGCTACAACGATGATGGCACTCCCATTCCTCTGCAGATCTTGAGCATTGTTTATAATGAGCAATACGAGGAGGGTGTAGAATTCATGTACTCAAGTAAGACCATGGTCAATGGTGGCCGCAATGGCAACGTTGATGGTATCTTCTCAAGATATTATGGTGCTGATCCTTATGGTGACAACCAGTATGGCTGGTGGTTCGGTAAGAACGCCTCTAAGGTTGACGGTATGGCTATGGCCTTTGAGAAACCCGAGAATCCCTATCTGTTGAAGAAAGTTTATCTGCAGGCTTATACCGACATGGTAGTTACCGCTCCCGTCAAGATGACCTGTAAGATCTATAAACTGGATGAAATTCCTGCTTATATCGATGATAACTTGACTTCAGCTGTTCTGCCCGCCGAGCCTGGTACTCTGATTTGCACTGGTGAGGCCACTGTAACTCCCACCACTGGTGAGGATAAGAACGGTCTGATTGAGTTCACCCTCTACGGCTACGATGAGGATGATCCCGACCTGGTTTATGAGTACAATCCCACCATTGATTATCCCATCCTGGTTACCGTTGAAGGCTACAATGATGAGGGCATGGAGAACCTCGTTGAGTTCTCAGCTTTCTGCTGCATTGATGACGAGACCGATGAGGGTTACGGTGAGTTGTGCTATCTGAAGGAAGGTATCTTTGAGGTTGAGCTCGATCAGAATGGTGACACCATCTTTGACGAGGAGACTGGTAACCCCAGGAGGTACTTCACTGGCGAATACCGCTGGCGTGGTTTGAACAACCGCTTCATGGCTGGTGACGATGAGGAGTGGCCCGAGAAGAGAGCTACCATGAAGACCGGTTTGACCCTGTTCATTGGTACCGAGAACCCCTTCATCACTTTCAACTATGACATTGAGGATGGCGAATACCAGTTCCCCCAGGAGGGTGGCGAGTTTGAGAAAGAATTTGAGTTTAGCGACACTACCGTCGTTTGTGACGCAATTGAGTTCTTCTCATACAATGCATCTGAGGATTGGGAGATTACCTGGAACGGTTCAGACGAGCTCCCCGATTGGCTGGAAGTTGAGCTTGAGGACGAGGTTGACGAGAGTGGCGAGTTCAGTGGTCTCATCCTTGGCCACGTGACTTGTGCTCCGCTGCCCGAAGGTTTAATTGGTCGTACGGCAACTATCCGCTTCAGCATTCCCGGTGCTTATGTTGACTACAAGTTCTCTCAGTATATGAATGGCCTCGAGGAGGAACTCGTTAACACCAATGCAGTTCCCGTTGGTTACTATGATGTAACTGGCCGTCAGCTCAGTGGCATGCAGCAGGGTATCAACATCGTTAAGATGAGCGATGGCAGTGCCCGCAAGGTTTTCAACAAGTAATCATAGCTGAAAAATGATGTGGCGGTAACATAACCGTTTAGCATCATCACGATTATGGGTCGAGATTCCTGTCATGGAATTTCGACCCAATCATTTTTTTTTGTAATTTTGCACACACGATAACGACCAACACAGCAACCGAATAGAATATGAATATCAAATCAGCCGAGTTTAAAATCAGTAACAGCGATTACCGCAAGTGTCCCGCCACTCAATTGCCCGAGTATGCTTTTATCGGGCGCAGCAACGTGGGCAAGTCTTCACTCATCAATATGCTCACAGGCCGCAAGGCGCTGGCCAAAACCAGTTCCACGCCGGGCAAGACATTACTCATCAATCATTTCCTGATTAACGGCGAGTGGTATATCGTCGACTTGCCGGGCTATGGCTTTGCCAAGCGCAGCAAGGAGAGCCGTGAGCAGTTGCGGCGCATGATTGAGGGCTATGTGCTGGGCCGTGAGCAAATGACCAACCTGTTTGTCCTTGTTGACAGCCGCCTCAAGCCGCAGAAGATTGATCTCGAGTTCATGGAGTGGCTCGGCGAGAATGGAGTGCCGTTCTCGATCGTGTTTACCAAGATGGACAAGCTGGGCAAGGTGGCTGGCCCCGCCGCCGTCGAGGAATACAAGAAAGTGCTTCTCGAGACATGGGAAGAGCTACCTCCTATTTTTATGACATCAAGCGAGGATAGCCGTGGCCGTGATGAGGTCCTGGGTTATATTGACTCTATAAATCAGCAACTTAAACAACAATGAGAGCGATTTTTTCCCTGATTTCGGCACTAGTTATCTTAACGACATTGGCTCAGAGCCATAGAGACGTATATCTGTGCGAGAATTGGCAATTCTCACGCGATCAACTTCAGTGGCGCACGGTGACTGTGCCCCACGATTGGGCCATCGATGGCCCCTTTGAAAAGAAATGGGACCTGCAGGTCGTCGCCATCAAGGAGAACGGCGAGGATGTGGCCACCGAGAAGTCGGGCCGCTCTGGCGCGCTGCCATGGATTGGCAAGGGCTATTATAAGACCACATTCACCGTGCCTGTAAGTTACAAGCACGTTCAACTCGTGTTTGACGGTGCGATGGCCGATGCCCACGTCTATGTCAACGGTCAGGAGGCTGGCCATTGGCCTTACGGCTACAATGCCTTTATCGTCGATGCCTCCCCCTATATTTATGCCAATAACACGGCCAACGACCTGGAGGTGCGCCTCGAGAACAAGGAGGAGAGCAACCGCTGGTATCCCGGTGGCGGCATCTATCGTCCCGTGAAGGTGGTGATGACTCAAGGATTTAATGTCTTGGATACCTGGGGCATGTATGTGCGCACACTGGGCATTGACGCCGACAAGGCCACCCTGCAGGTTGAGCATCAGCTCGATGCCAGCAGCTCGCTCGACTGGGATTATGAGTTGGCCATCACGTTGACCGACGCATCGGGTAAGGTGGTGGCTACCAAGCGGACTGCTCCCGACGGCATGGGCCACTTTGCCACGCAGATGACAGTGGATCATCCCTCGCTGTGGTCTCCCGAGTCGCCCTATCTTTACCGCATCACGACCGTACTGACCTGTGAAGGCAAGGAGATGGACCGCCAGAGCACGCGTGTGGGCATCCGCACTGTATCCTTCAGCAAGAAGGGCGGTTTCCAGCTCAACGGCGAGCGCCGCAAGATTAAAGGCGTTTGCCTGCACCATGACCTCGGTCCGTTGGGTGCCGCCATCAACAAGGCAGCCCTCATCCGCCAGATCGAGATGATGAAAGCCATGGGTGCCGATGCCATCCGCACGAGCCACAATATGCCCTCGACGATGCAGATGGAGGTCTGCGACAGCCTGGGCATGATGGTCATGGCCGAGAGCTTTGACGGCTGGAAGGAGCCCAAGGTGCGCAACGGCTACGGCAGCTATTGGGACGAGTGGTGGCAGCAGGACATCCGCAACCTGGTGCTCAACCACCGCAACCATCCCAGCATCATCATGTGGAGCGTGGGCAACGAGATTCCCGAGCAATGGAAGCCCGAGGGCGTGAAACGCTACAAGGACCTCATCGCCCTGTGCCACCAGTATGACCCCAGCCGCATGGTGACTTGCGGCATGGACCAGCCCGACGGCACCATCTGGTGCGGTTTTGCCCAGGTGGCCGATGTGCCCGGCTATAACTACCGTGTACACAAGTATGAGGAAATGATCCAGCGCCTGCCACAGGGCTTTATCCTGGGCAGCGAGACGGCCTCGACCGTGAGCACGCGCGGCCATTACTGTTTCCCAGACACCGTCGCCACCAACAAGGCTTGGCCTGACGGCCAGTGCTCGGGCTATGACGTGGAATACTGCTGGTGGAGCAACCTGCCCGACGACGACTGGAAGATGCAGGACGACTTTGACTGGACCGTGGGCGAGTTTGTGTGGACGGGTTATGATTATCTGGGCGAACCCACGCCATACGACGAATACTGGCCCTCGCGCAGCAGCTACTTCGGTATTTGCGACCTCGCTGGCCTGCCCAAGGACCGTTATTACCTCTATCGCAGCCACTGGAACAAGCAGGAGCACACCATCCACCTGTTGCCCCACTGGACATGGCCCGACCGCAAGGGCAAGGTGACCCCCGTCTATTGCTATACCGACTATCCCAGCGCCGAACTCTTTGTCAATGGTAAGAGCCAGGGCCGCATCACCAAGAATGATACCACTCGCCTGGACCGTTATCGCCTGCGTTGGCGTGACGTCATCTATCAGCCTGGAGAGCTAAAAGTAGTCGTCTATGACGAAAACGGAAACAAGGCAGGGCAGAAGATTATCCGCACTGCCGGTAAACCCAAGCGCCTGCTGCTCGAGCCCGAGCGCAAGACCATCAAGGCCGATGGCAACGATCTGGCCTATATCACCGTGAGCCTTGTGGACAAGAACGGCACCTTGTGTCCCGATGCTGCTAACCGCTTGCAGTTCAGCGTGACTGGCGCGGGCACCTACAAGGCCGCTTGCAATGGCGACGCCACCTCACTGGAGCCCTTCACCCAGCCCCAGATGAGCCTCTTCCACGGCAAATTAGTCGTTGTTTGTCAGGCTGGTAAAACCCCAGGCGTGATGACCCTCACCGTCAAGGATCCTGCCACCGGCATGAAATCCAGCGTCAACATTACCGTCAAGTAAAATGGACAATACCGAATACAGCCGTCTGAAGAACCTCGCCGACGCGGGTATTAAGGACCACACGCGGGCGCGTGAAGCCTACGAGGCCCTTTATCCCGTGTGGAAGCAAGGCAATCTACCAGCTCGGTTGAATAATTCCTTCGCATGGGTCATCTACTACCACGTGCGTCACGAGCAAGAGACGATGCCTTCGCTGGAGATGCGGCAAGCGTTGGCGGCTTATCTGTCGCTGGACAATGAGCGCCCTTCACGTCTGCACTCGCGCATCTTGCTGATGGCGACACGCCTCAAGGCTCGCGATGCCGAGTTCAAGTTCGGCAAGTTTTTCGAGATGTGGGGCATGGACAACCTCACCGACGAGGATTGGCAGCAAGACAAGAAGGAGGGTCGGGAAGGCATAGTGACGTTTGTCTCAGTGGCTGAGCATGCCATCCGCCTGTATGCTAAAGAGTTGCATGAAACGCGAGCCAAGGACTTCAATTCCGATTTTGAGCCCCTATTGGTCAAGGCCGTTAAGCAATACCCCACACAGAGCCTGTACAAGTATTACCTTGCCCGCTTGTATGCCGCTACTGGCCGAAAAGCCAAAGCGTTGAAGGCCTACAAGAAATTGGCGTTGATTACGGGCCAGTCTTACATCTGGAGCGACCTCGCTGCTCTCTTGACCGATCCCGTCCAGCGCAAGGCCGCTTTGTGCAAGGCTTTATTGCTGCAACGTGACGTGAACAAGACGGGGCGGCTCCACCTGGGCCTTGCCCAATTGCTCATCAAGGAGAATAGGTTTCCCGAAGCGGCATGCGAGTTGCGCCAGTATCGTGATATCTACACCCGCAACGGTTGGCACCTGAGCGACTTCTATCAGCGCCTGCGCCAGAGTGTTCCTGCCGATACGCAGCCTGTCCGTGACAACCGTTTTCTCTATCAGGCCTCGCTTGCCGCTCTCGACGATTTTCTCTACAGTGACTTGCCCGAAGTGGCCTTGACGCTCACCACCGAGTTCAAGGACCGGCGCGGCAATATGTCGGCACGGCTCGTGGCTGCTGATGGCAAGGCTGTATTCCTGCCCGCATCCCGCCTTTTGTACGATGTCCAAGGTGTGCGCGTCCTCCACTACCTCGCCCGCATCGTCAACCCCGACGACCGCCCCAAGGTCGTCACCCTCAGGCCAAAAGAATAAAACAACTGAATCATCTGAAAAGTCTGATTTGCAATTCTTGTCGCATGGCTCGAACGCTTCAGTTATTTTTGTTGTTGATTGTGATAATATTGTTATCCTGCACATGATGGTCAACGTTTATCTTTTCAATCCTGAGCATGACCTGGCGCTGGCGCATGGGGCGCACAATTACACCGCGCCGCCGTTTGCCCGCCAGTTCCGCCATGACCTGCGGTTGCTGCCAGCCTGGGTGGCGACAGCCGGCTCCTATATTGCTGTCCCCGATGATGCCCCGATTGAGGAGGACCGCCATTGGTTGCAAGAGCATGCTCTTGACGTAAAGCCCGTTCCCATTAGCCAAATCGCTGGACTGGGTCCTTGCCGCATCCATCCATGGGGATGGGATGCCGCGTTGCGTTACCGTTTGCTGCAAGCGGGAGTGTCGCCCGAATATCTCCCGACTGATGCTGAATTGGACTGTATCAGGCGCTTGTCTCATCGTCGCACAAGCATCGCTGTGCATCAGGCCTTGGGGAACGCTTTTTCTCCCTGTCCTGTGGAACTAACTACTGTAGAGGAGGTTAATGCGTTTATCAAGCGTCATCCCGGTTGCTACCTCAAGATGCCGTGGTCGGGCAGCGGTAAGGGCATCTACCGCGTGATTGACCCTGAGGGCGACAACCATGTGCCCCGCTGGATTGAGGGAGCGCTGAAAAAGCAAGGCTCGCTGCTGTGTGAGGTGGGGCTGGATAGGATTCAGGATTTTGCCATCGAGTGCATGTGCCGTGACGGCCAAACCATGTTCATGGGTTATTCGGTGTTTGACAGCGACTTCCATAGCCAGTTTGGGTCGGGTAGGGTAGCCCCGATGGAGGAACTGCACGAGTTCCTACTCGGGATGTATCCCGATCTTGACCCGGTTATTGGTGAGTTGCTTATGGCCATAGATGATCTTGTCGCGCCGCACTATGACGGCCCGTTGGGTATCGATATGATGTTCTATTGGGATGAAAACGGCAAAATCGCTCTGAATCCCTGTGTGGAGGTCAACCTGCGCATGACCATGGGCATGGTTACTGCCGCCATGGGCAGCCGTCACGGCCTGCGTGGCAACTTCACAATCACCGCCAACAAATCCGGTTATTCACTAAACTTATCTTAGTGTGAACTCGAAAAAATAAAGTCTTGATTATCAATGCTTTATTTTCGTTGAACTTGCATTATCTTAGCGACTTTGCGTCTTCGCGTGGGGCCCTTCGATGTAGTAGGCGTAGTACTCGTCATAGGTGATGTCCTCGTCGTGGACGCGTTTAGCCGTCTCTTTGCCCACGTAGCGCAAGTGCCACGGCTCGTAGTTGTAACCCATCACGTTTGCCTGTTTTTTGGGGTAGCGCAGGATAAAGCCAAACTCATGGCAATGTTCCCGCATCCACACGCCCTCCTTGGACGTGTCGAACGGCCACCTCATGGGGTGCTGCAGCGACGTGACGTCGAGGGCAAGTCCCGTCTGGTGCTCACTGCTTCCTGCGCGGGCGGCATATCCCTTCTCGTTGCGTTTGTAGGTTCCTATTTGTTGCTGATAGGAGCGATAGGCCGAGTTGACCATCAACTGGGCATCGGTCTGTTTCTTGCACTCCTGCTGCATGGCCATGAAGGCTTGAACCACATCACCGAGTGCTCTTTGCTCCTCATAGCAGTAAGTCTTCTGGAACTGCACCAGGCTGTCTGGCTTGTAGTTCTCGTCAAGGTAATGGCGCCCGTTGACCAGCATCAGATGGCCCTTGCTGGTGTCGCAGGGAACAGCGACGGTTTCACGGTCGAGGTCGCGCCCCACGTTGACAATGGCGACGATATCCTTGAGTGAGGTCAGGGTCGTGTCCACCTTGTGATAGGCGAGGTAGCGATCGAAGTTCTTGGCGATGAAATAACGCTCGCTCAATAAGGGATAGGCGATGGTGTCGTGTTCGCCGCGCACGATGAGTGAGTCGGCCTGCTCGTCGCTCAACACAGCGGCAAGGGCACGGGCCTGGTCGATGGGATAGCCCAAGCGGTAGATGCGGCACTCGTTGGTGAAGTTGTAGGCAATGCCCTGGCAACTCTTGACGAGAACAAACAGCACCAGCAGCGCGGCAACAGTGACGGGCACGGTGATCCACCGGTGATCACGGTCAGTCCATTGTCGGATAAGTTGTTTGGCGCCTTGCAGGGTCATTTGATTATTGATTGGCTTTCTTGGCCATTTCAAACAGTTCCAGCGGCAGGTGGCAGTAGCCGTCAGGGTTCTTGTCGAGGTAGTCCTGGTGGTATTCCTCGGCAGTGTAGAAATTCTTGAGCGGCAGCAGCTCGACGGCGAGGCGCACTTTCACCTCGGCCTGCACGCGGTTATACACAGCTTGCAGCGTCGGCACGTCGGCCTCGTCGGTGTAGTAGATGCCCGTGCGGTATTGGGTGCCCTTGTCGTGCCCCTGCTGGTTAACGCTCACAGGGTCGATGGCTTTGAAATACATCTCGGTCAGGAACTGCAGCGATACCTCATCGGGGTCATAGGCGATGCGCACGGTCTCGGCAAAGCCCGTCTTGTCGGTGCAAACGTCTTGATAGGTGGGGTTCTCGGTGTGGCCGTTGGCATAGCCCACCTCGGTCTCTTTCACGCCCTTTATCATCTTGAAGTAATGCTCTGTTCCCCAGAAACAGCCTCCTGCAAAATAAATTTCCTTCATAACTATCTTGTCCGTTAAGTTTGCCACAAAGTTACCACTTTTGCCAATGCTGGGCAACATTAACAGGAAGATAATTTGCTCCTTTGGAGAAACACTGCTATATTTGCAGCAAGAAAAGTATAATTAACTACAAGATGATGAAGAAATTATTGATGGTCATGCTCGCGGGCATGATGACAATGGGCGCAGTGGCCCAGGGTGCAAAATTCACGGTGAATGCTTCTTTCAAGGGCCTGGGCGACTCGGTGCGGGTTTATCTTGTCGACGCTGACAATGAGATGCTGGTTCAGGAGAGCCGTGCCGTTGCTGGTGACAAGTTTGACATGACATTTGATGACCTGAACAATGCGGCGATGCTCTATGTGTTCGCTCTGGAGGATGGAGAATTGAGTCGTGTCAATGCGTTTTCCATTCCTGCTTTGCCAGGTGAGTATGCAGTCATTGAGGGCGGTGCCGATGACTTCACGTTGGGCGGCTCACAGTTCTATCGCGATTATTACGAGGCATCTAATCTGATCAAAGCCCCTCAAGAGGCAGCTCAAGCCTTCATCAAGGAGTGCCAGAGCAAGTTCAGTGCCGGTGTCCCCGAGGAGGAGATAGACAAAGAGTTTGAGGAGAAATATCCCGCTCTGGAACAGGCCCTGGCCGATGCGGTGCTGGGCTATGTCAAGGCTCATCCCGATGCTGACGCCTCGGCCATGTTGCTCGCCGATTTGGGCGATGATGTCGACCACATGAAAGAGGGAGCAGCGCTGTTGACCGAGCGTGCCCGTGGCAGTCTTGCAGCCAACATGTACAAGGGCATTCTAGCCGCCATCGAGGAGGAAAAAGCCAATCAGGAGCTCCAAGAGGGACTAGAGGGTAATTTGGCACCCGACTTCACACTCAACGATATCAACGGCAAGCCGCTGGCGCTGAGCAGCCTGCGCGGCAAGTGGGTGATTATCGACTTCTGGGGCTCGTGGTGCGGATGGTGCATCAAGGGCATGCCCAAGATGAAGGAATACTATGCCAAGTATGCTGGCAAACTCGAAATCCTGGGCGTGGACTGCAACGACACGGTCGAGAAGTGGAAAAAAGCTGTTGCCGAGCACGAGATACCCTGGCTCCACGTCTATTGGGACAAGGAGAAAGGAGACAACCCCGTGGCACTCTATAGCGTGCGCGGATTTCCCACCAAGGTCGTCATTGACCCCGAGGGCAAGGTGGCCAAGACCATCGTGGGCGAGGATCCCGCTTTCTATGATTACCTCGACGAAGTAATAAAATAACTCCTAACATCTAACTTCTAACTAATATGGAACATACAAAGTGTTTGATTATCGGCTCCGGCCCTGCCGGTTACACAGCCGCGATATATCTGGTGCGTTCTGCTATCGACTGCCTGCTCATCGAGGGCCTGCAGGTGGGTGGCCAACTGACGCAGACAACCACGATTGAGAATTTCCCTGGTTTCCCCGACGGCATTGACGGCTACCAGTTGATGGAGAACATGCGTCAGCAGGCGGTGAACCTGGGCGCCAAGATGAAATCGGGCCTCGTGGCTGGCATCGACATGAGCCAGCGCCCGTTCTTGGTCACCCTGGACGGCGGCGAGCAACTCACTGCCGACACCATGATCGTGGCCACCGGCGCCACCGCCAAGTATCTGGGCTTGCCCGACGAGACGAAGTATGCGGGTCAGGGCGTATCGGCGTGCGCTACCTGCGACGGCTTCTTCTATCGCAAGAAGGTCGTGGCAGTCGTGGGCGGCGGTGACACCGCCTGTGAGGAGGCCGACTACCTGAGCCATCTCGCCAGCAAGGTCTATCTCATCGTGCGCAAGGACTACCTGCGCGCCAGCGAGGCCATGCAGCAGCGCGTCAAGGACAATGAGAAAATCGAGATCCTGTTCAACACCAACACCGTTGGCCTGTTTGGCGACAATGGGGTAGAGGGGGCTCACCTGGTGCGCTTCAAGGGCACCGACAAGGAGGAACTGTTTGATATCGCCATTGATGGCTTCTTCCTCGCCATCGGCCACCGTCCTAACACCGACTTCCTGGGTGGACAGATTGACCTTGACGAGCAGGGCTACATCAAGCTTACGGGACCTAACACCGCCACCAGCGTCGAGGGCGTGTTTGCCGCCGGTGACGTGGCCGACCCGCACTACCGCCAGGCCATCGTTGCTGCCGCTGGAGGCTGCCGCGCCGCCATTGACGTCAAGCAGTACCTGTCCTAAAAAATGCCTGTATGGACGCCGCGTTGATTTTCGTGATATCGGCGATTAGCCTGCTGATGATCGTCCTGGCCGTCGTCATCATGACGGGCAAGGGTGATGGGTTGATTGCAGGTTATAACACAGCACGTGAAGAGAAACGCGAGCAGTATAATATCAAGCAACTGAGGGCCGTTGTCGCCGTGCTGATATTGTTTACTTTGGCCTTCGTTTGGTTTATGGCTTTGATTGACGACTCTGCGGTCACCATGCTGGTGGGGCTGCCTGTTTTGCTTTTCGTCTATCTTGCCGGAATCATCATCACCAACCGAAGTCGCAAAAAGAAATAGAGCACTTTTATATGATATTTGATGCTTGGGGCAGTCGGCGATAGCTAATTGCCCTTAGTCTTTATATTATATATAATGTGAGGTTAAACGCGTAAAATGCAGGCCGAAGGTCTGCACAAGGCCAGTAGGCCTTGACTTGAACCAACACCATGGCGCGAGGGCCGTAGGTCCTCGTGGCTTGGTGAAAGAGATGCTATCCTAATCGGGCCCCGTAGGGGGCCACAAATCAGGCTGTGATTGGCCCTCTTCGAGGCCCATCCCTTTATGCACCTGAACCCCAGGCCACATAGGCCGAAGGCCTATGCGCCCTGGGGCTAACTCAATTCAAGGCCGTCGGCCTTGTTTAGCTAGTCGGTCTGCTCTCCCGTTAAGGTAAGCCCCCTTATGCCAAAAAGTTCCTCATTATACCATTGCTCAATGGATTTCAACTCATATCGATTCTTTTATAAGTAACTATTTATATTATATATTGTGTAGCGCTTAATCGACTATGGAATCTGCTTCTCGCTCTTGTCAATATCGGTAGGAGATGTGGACAAAAAGTCTATCAAAATCCTCCGATTTTGATTAAATGATGTTAAATAATGTGAAATTTGAATAAATTTAACTATGTTGGAAGTGCTTGAAATATACCGATTTAAGTCTATGTGGCTGATTTATAATCAGTTGTGGTTTACATTATATATAAAATAAAAAGGTCGAAAAGTTTGGCTGTTAAGGGAATTTGTTGTAATTTTGCATCGCTTTTTTGCGCCAGTTGGTTCAAAAACGCCTGCTAAACGCTTGATAGCGTGGGTGGTTAAGGGCTGAAAAGCGCAGCGAAGCAAACTGAAAAATATTTGTCAAATTAATTAAAAACTATCAAACTAAGATGCCTACTATTCAGCAATTAGTAAGAAAAGGCCGCACTGCGCTGGAATCGACCAGCAAATCGCCCGCTCTGGACGCGTGTCCGCAGCGTCGCGGTGTTTGTGTTCGTGTTTACACGACCACGCCCAAGAAGCCGAATTCGGCTATGCGCAAGGTTGCCCGTGTCCGTCTTACCAACGGTAAGGAGGTGAACTCCTACATCCCTGGTGAGGGCCACAACCTGCAGGAGCACTCAATCGTCATGGTACGCGGTGGCCGCGTTAAGGACCTTCCCGGTGTACGCTATCACATCATCCGCGGCACCCTCGACACCGCCGGTGTTGAAGGCCGCACCCAGCGCCGCAGCAAGTACGGTGCCAAGCGTCCCAAGAAGAAAAAATAAGCCGTGACCAGTTCAGGCCCTGACTTACTAAAAATCAATTCAAAGAAGTAAAATTAATTTCAAACTTAGTTTTCAGTTTTATTGGATTGGACATTTGGTTGAGTAAACGCGCCGCAGCGGCGGGCGTTGAAGAACAAAGCAAAAGACAACCAAGCAGACTTAAAACTACAACTGTGTTTAAAAAATGAGAAAGGCTAAGCCAAAAAAACGGATCATTCTCCCCGATCCTAAGTTCGGTGACGTTCGCGTAACTAAGTTCGTCAACCACCTCATGTATGATGGTAAGAAGAACACGTCTTACCGTATCTTCTACAGCGCCCTCGACCTCGTGGGCAAGAAGATGGCCAGTGAAGAGAAGACCCCTCTCGAGATCTGGAAAGCCGCGTTGGAGAAAATCACTCCCCAAGTGGAGGTGAAGTCCCGCCGCGTGGGTGGCGCAACCTTCCAGGTGCCCACCGAGATCCGCCCCGACCGCAAAGAGTCGGTTTCGATGAAGAACATGATCATTTTCGCTCGCAAGCGTGGAGGCAAGACTATGGCCGACAAGCTCGCTGCTGAAATCATGGACGCTTATAACGAGCAGGGTGGCGCGTTCAAGCGCAAGGAGGACATGCACCGCATGGCCGAGGCTAACCGCGCATTTGCTCACTTCAGATTCTGATTTAGCGACGACGTGAACTGACAATGGGCACCGACGCACAACTGAAATATACACGCAACATCGGCATCATGGCACACATCGATGCCGGCA